>QFZU02000010.1 GCA_003260025.2 Microbispora triticiradicis
ATCGCGACGGCGCCGGCACCGCGCCCCGCGGCGACGGCGACGGCGCCGGGGCAGCGGGCGGCCCCGGCCCAGTGGACCGTCCAGTGGGCGGCGCAGGGGATGGTGCAGGGGACGGGACGAGTGCGCTGGTCGCCGCGCTGCGCCGGGAGCGGCCGGACGTGGTCGTGGCGGTGGACGAGGAGGGCGGCTCGGTCACCCGGCTGGAGGCCGCGACGGGAAGCTCCTGGCCGGGCAACCTCGCGCTGGGCGTCGCGGACGACGAGTCGCTGACCCGGCGGGTCGGGCGGCAGATCGGCAGGATGGTCGCCGCCGCCGGTGTCACGCTCGACTACGCTCCGGTCGTCGACGTCAACGCCGACCCCCGCAACCCCATCATCGGCGTGCGCTCGTTCGGCTCCGATCCCGAGGCGGTCGGCCGCCACGGCGCGGCGTGGATCGAGGGCCTGCAGAGCGCGGGCGTGGCCGCCTGCGCCAAGCACTTCCCCGGTCACGGCGACACCGTGACCGACTCCCATCTCGCGCTGCCCGCCGTACGGGCCGCGCGGGAGGTGATCGAACGGCGCGATCTGCCGCCCTTCCGGGCCGCGATCGCGGCTGGCGTGCGCGCGGTGATGTGCGGGCACCTGCTCGTCCCCGCCGTCGACGCGCTCCCGGCGACGCTGAGCCGGGCCGTGCTGACCGGTCTGCTGCGCGAGGAGATGGGGTTCGGCGGGCTCGTGGTCACCGACGCCATAGAGATGCGCGCGGTCGCCGCCCTGCACGACCCCGGCGAGATCGCGGTGCGCGCGCTGGCCGCCGGGGCGGACGCGATCTGCGTCGGGGTGTCCTCGGCCAGAGGAGAGAGCGTGTACGCGCTGCGCGACGCGATCACCGCGGCGGTCCGCGAGGGGCGGCTGAAGGAGGACCGCCTCGCCGAGGCGGCGGGCCGGGTCCGGGACCTGGCCGCCTGGTACGACGCGCGGGCGGACGCCAGGGCGGCGGCGGCCGGGGACGCCGACGAGGGCCTCGGGCTCGCGGCGGCCGCCGCCGCGCTGCGGGTGACCCCAGGACCCACAGGACCTGCGGCGGTGGGGCCGGGCGTGCTGACCCGGGCGCCGCTGGTGGTGAGCATGACGGCGCGCCCCAGCCAGGCCGTGGGCCGTGTCACCCCCCTCACCCTGGGCCAGGCGCTGGCGGAGATCCTGCCGGGGACCACGACGGCCGAGGTGAACGACGAGGAGGACGCGCCGGGCCTGCTCGCCACGCTGGGCGACACCGGGCGCCCGCTGGTGATCGCCGTCCACGACGCCGTACGGCACGCCTGGATGCGGCGCCTGCTGGAGGAGGCGCTGCGGGCCCGGCCGGACGCCGTGGTGGTCGAGACGGGAGTGCCCGGGACGCCCGCCGGGCGGCTGTACCTCGCCACCCATGGCAACTCGACGGCGTCGGCGCGGGCGGCGGCCCGCTGGCTCGCCGGCCGGTCGCAGTGACCGCAACCGGAAGGGTGTTCCCGCAGGTCAGGGCGTCGGTAAAAATTAACTCCATAGCGGTGTCCAGGCATGGAAAAAATTGACGGGTCGCGAGTGCGCCCGTATTGTCCAGGCAATCGGGAACCAGGAGCAGCCCATGAAGCGACTCGCAGCGATCATGGCAGTGGCGTCGATCGCCACGGCCACCGCCTGCGGCACTACCGGGACGACGGAGACCGCCCGCACGGGCGGCGGCGTGTTCACCACGATCGACGGCAGCAAGCAGATCAACGCGAGCGCGCCGATCAACCCGTTCAACCCCGTCGGATCGGTCTTCTCGGGATACAACGGCATGGCGCTGGCGTGGCCCAAGAACGACCCCACCGATCCCAACCAGTTCTACCCGGCCATCGCCGGAAGCTGGACGACGTCCCCCGACCGGTCGCAGGTCGACATCCACCTGCGCCCAGACGCCAAGTGGTCCGACGGCGTGCCCGTGACCAGCGAGGACGTGCGGGTCTCGATCGGTCTCGCCTACACCCAGGGCGGCACGGCGTACGCGCTGGACCCGAAGGCGGCCGGCGCCGCCGCCGACATCCAGGTCGTCGACCCCACGACGGTGCGGATCACGCAGGGGGCCAACCGCAGTTCGACGTTCCTCGCCAACCTGCTTTCGACCGTGGTCGTGCCCGCGCACGTCTTCGGCAAGCTCCTCCCGGCGGACTTCTGGCAGCTGCTCAAGACCGCCCAGCACGGTCAGGGCGCGGCGGCCGACAAGGCGAAGAACACGATCACCGGGCTGGCGGAGAAGGTCATCGCCTTCGACCCGGGCCACGACGTGTCGGCCGGGCCCTTCGTGCTGGAGCGGGTCAACCCGGGCGCGGCGCTGCTCACCCGCAACCCCTACTTCTACGACCGGCAGAAGATCGCGCCGGACAAGGTGAAGATCCTCAACTACACCGGCAACGAGCAGATCTGGAACTACCTGATCGCCGGCCGGCTGGACAACGCCCCCTTCACCTCCGTGCCCACCGCCGTCATGAACCGGATCCGCGAGGCCCGGGGCAGCAAGGTGATCAAGGGCTACTCGCCGGTCGCCGTATCGCTCGCGTTCAACCAGGCGCACAAGCCGTACGACAACGTGCACGTGCGGCGGGCGCTGGCCTACCTGATCGACCGCGCCCAGGTGACGAGGATCGCCTCCCCGGAGGGCGGCACCCCCGCCGCCACCACCTCCGGCATCCACGCCCAGGCCGCCCGCGCCTGGCTCGGCTCCGGGTTCGACGGCCTGGAGCAGTACCGGATGGACCCCGCCAAGGCCGACGCCGAGCTCAAGGCGGCGGGCATGACCAAGCGCAACGGCCGGTGGGCCATGCCGGACGGCAGCCCCTGGAAGGTGCGCATCCACGTGCCCGCGTCGTTCTCCGACTGGGTCGCCGCGGCCAAGTCGATCAGCAGCCAGCTCGCCGACCACGGCGTCGACGCGAGCGTGGTCACCGCCGCCGACTACACGCTCTACCTGGGCGAGCTGGCCGACGGGAAGTACGACCTGGGACTGTGGCTGATCGGCCTCGGCCCGTCGCCGTACAACATCTTCCAGCGGCTGTTCGGCCAGGCGAACGGCTGGCAGATGTTCGGCGGGCGGCTGCGGCACGTCGCGCCCGGCACCGAGGGCAACTGGATGGGCGGCCCGGAGAAGGTCGACGCCGGCGCGGCCGGGGTCGTCGACCCGGGCGAGCTGACCGGCAAGCTGAACTACGCCTCGCAGGACGAGCAGAAGCGCATCGTCGGCATCCTGGCCAAGGTCGCCAACGAGCAGCTGCCGGTCGTCCAGCTCTGGGACTACGTCAACACGCAGTTCGTCAACACCTCCCGCTACACCGCGTTCCCGCCCGACGACGACCAGGCCCTGCGGCTGTCGTCCGGCGTGTGGATGCAGCTCGGGATGATCAGGAAAGCGGAGAAGGGGCGGGTATGACGCAGACGGTCCCCGGGCGGCACCGGGCCGCCGCCATCGCCAGGAAGGTCGCGGGCCACGTCGTACGCGGCCTGGTCATGATCTGGGCCGTGGCCACGATCAGCTTCGTCATCATCCGGGAGATTCCCGGCAACCCGGTGCTCGGGCAGTACGAGAGCCTGATCCAGAAGGGCATGTCGCCCGAGCAGGCCGAGCGGGCCACCGCCGTCCTGTACGGCTTCCTGCCCACCGGCAGCCTGTGGCAGCAGTACGTGGGCTACCTGGGCTCGCTGCTCCACTTCGACCTCGGGCGTTCGCTCAGCACACCCGGCGTCGAGGTGACCACGCTGATCGGCCACGCGGCCCGCTGGACCGTGCTGCCGGTCCTCGCCGGCACGCTGCTCAGCTTCCTGCTCGGCGTGACCATGGGCGTGTACGCCGCGATCAAGCGGTCCGGCAGGCTCGGCGACGCGCTCGCCCTGTCCGGCTCGCTGCTGCACGGCGTGCCCGTGTACGTCATCGGCCTGCTGCTCACCGCGATCTTCGCCACGCTGTGGCCGATCATGCCGTCCGGCGGGCCGGTGGACGTCGAGTTCGTCCCCGGCCTCAACCCCGGATACATCGGCTCGCTGGTGCACCACGCCGTGCTGCCGGTGGTGACGTACACCCTGGCCAGCTACGGCGGGTGGATCCTCGCCATGAAGTCGAACGTGGTCGCCGTGCTCGGCGACGACTTCATCCTCGCGGCCGAACTGCGCGGCCTGCGGCGCGGCATCGTGTTCCGTTACCTGGCGCGCAACGCGATCCTGCCGCTGTTCACGATCCTCGCCCTGTCGATCGGCATGCTCTTCGGCGGCTCGATCTTCATCGAACAGATCTTCAACTACCCGGGCCTCGGCCTGCTGCTCGTCAACAGCATCAGCAGCCGTGACTACGCCCTCATGGGCGGCACGTTCCTGGTGATCACGGTGGGCATCGTCGTCGCCAACATCGTCGCCGACCTGCTGTACACGGTGATCGACCCCCGGGTCAGGAGCGGAGGCGCGGCATGACCGTCATCGTCGACCCCGCCGGGCCTCCGGCGGCACCCCCGGAGACCACCCGGGCCACGCTGCGGCGCAACTTCTGGCGCGGCGTGTGGCGGGTGCTGCGGCGCAAGCCCAGCCGGATGGCCGGAGTGGTCATCGTCGCCCTGTTCGCGCTCATGGGCGTGGCCGGGCCGCTGCTCTACCCCGCCCAGCTGCCGCGCGACGACAACGCGCTGTACGCGCCGCCGAGCCTCGCCCACCCCTTCGGCACCGACTTCGAGGGCACCGACGTGCTCGCCCTCGTGATCACCGGCGCGCGGTACGTGCTGCTGACCGGCCTCGCCACGGCCGTCATCACGGTCGCGCTCGGCACCGCCATCGGGCTGTTCGCGGGCTTCCACCGAGGCCGGTGGGACACCGTGCTCATGCGGCTGACCGACATGAACCTCGCCATCCCCGGCCTGCCGCTGCTGCTCGTGCTGTCCACCGTGTGGAAGTTCGAGAGCCCGCTGGAGATGGGCCTGGTGCTCGGCGTGCTCGGCTGGGGCGGCATCGCCCGCGCCGTGCGCTCGCAGACGCTGTCGCTGCGCGAGCGCGGCTTCATCGAGGCCGCCCGCGGGCTCGGCCTGCCGACCCGGCACATCATCGGCCGCGAGCTGCTGCCGAGCATGGCGCCGTACATCGCGATGAACATGCTCATCGCCGTCACCGGCGCGGTGTACGCCCAGGTCGGCCTGTTCTTCCTCGGCGTGCTGCCGTTCGAGTCCAACAACTGGGGCGTGATGCTGAACCTCGCCGTCTTCAACGGCGGGGCGCTCACCACCCCGGCCGCGCTGCCGTACCTGATGGCCCCGCTGATCGCGATCCTGCTGCTCACGCTCGGCATCGTGCTGATCGTCGACGCGATGGACGAGATCTTCAATCCCCGTCTGCGGGAGGAATAGCCCCTATGACCGCTCACACGGCCGCACGTCACATGGCAGCACGTGACATGGAAGCACCGGGGGTCCGCATCCGGGACCTCACGGTCGTCTACAAGACGCCGGCGGGTGAGCTGCCCGCCGTCCGCGGCGTCGACCTCACCCTCGCCCCCGGCACGATCACCGGTGTCGTCGGCGAGTCGGGCTCGGGCAAGTCGACGCTCGCGTTCTCGCTGCTCAACGCCGTGCAGCCGCCCGGCAGGATCGCGGCGGGCAGCGTCGAGATCGACGGGCTCGGCGACGTGCTGGCGCTCCGCGGCGAGGACCTGCGCCGCGCCCGCGGCCGCGAGGTCGGCTACGTCTTCCAGGCCGCGCAGAACTCGCTGAACCCGCTCAAGACCATCGGCAAGCAGTTGCTCGACCTCGGCCGCTCCCACGACGTGGAGGACCTGCGGGCGCTGGTGCGCGACGCCAGGGACCTGCTCGCCCGCATGGGCATGGACGGCGCCCGGGTGCTCGACTCCTACCAGCACGAGCTGTCCGGCGGCATGCGCCAGCGGGTCGGCATCATGCTCGCGCTCGTCCTGAACGCCAAAGTCGTCGTTCTGGACGAGCCGACCACCGCCCTCGACATGATCACCCAGGCGACGATCCTGCGGATCATCCGCGAGGTCCACGAGGAGCGGGCGCTCACCACCCTCGTCATCACCCACGACCCGACGACCTCGCCGTCATGTACGGCGGGCGGGTCGTCGAGCACGGGCCGGTGACCGAGGTGCTCGGCGACGCCCGTCACCCGTACACGCGGGGCCTGATCCGGGCGATCCCGCGCCTCACGGGCGACCTGTCCCTCGCCCGGGCGCTGCCCGGCCGCCCGCCGACGCTCGGCACGCTGCCCGCGCAGGGCTGCGTGTTCCGCGAGCGCTGCGAGCGGCGCATGGACGTCTGCGAGACGGACGACCCCGCCGCCGTCACCCGGGACGGCCGTACGGTCGCCTGCCACGCCACCGGCCGCCCCCTGGAGCTGGTCGGACGAGAGGAGCTGGTGTGATCACGGGAACCGGGATCTCCAAGACCTTCCGCCAGCGCGGCGGCGTGCTCGGCGCCCGCGAGGTGCCCGCGCTGCGCGACGTCGACTTCGCCGTCGAAAGGGGCGGAGCCGTCTCGTTCATCGGCGAGTCGGGCAGCGGCAAGACCACCCTCGGGCGGATCATCGCCGGCCTGGAGACCCACGACGCCGGCGAGATCGTCATCGACGGTGTGCCGATGTCGTCGCTGAGCCACCGGCGGCGCCAGCCGTACTTCCGCCGGGTCCAGCTCATCCACCAGGACCCCTACTCGGCGCTCAACCCCACGCGGACCGTCCACCAGGCGCTGGAGGCCCCGCTGGCGCTGCGCGCGCGCCAGACCGGCCGCCCGAAGTCGTGGATCGACAGCCGGGCGCAGGAGCTGCTGTCGATGGTCGGGATCGACCCCGGCTACGTGCTGCCGCGTTATCCGCACCAGCTGTCCGGCGGCATGCGCCAGCGCGTCGTGATCGCCCGCGCGCTCACCATGGACCCCGAGGTACTGGTCGCCGACGAGGCCGTCTCGATGATCGACGTGTCGCTGCGGCTGGGCATCCTCGCGCTGCTCAAGGACCTGCGCGAGCGGGTCGGCGTCGGCGTGCTGTTCATCACCCACGACATCGCCACCGCCCGCTACATCGGCGACGACGGCGAGTTGTACGTGCTCTACCGGGGGCAGGTGGTGGAGCGTGGCGCCACCGAGAAGATCATCGCCGACCCCGTCCACCCGTACACGCAGTCGCTGCTGTCGGCGATCCCGGTCCTGCACGGCCTGGAGCGGCCCGGGGCCGAGCGGGTCGTGCCGAAGGAGCCGCGAGGGGAGACTCAGGGGGAGGGCCGGTCGGGCGGGTGCCTGTTCGTCCCGCGGTGCCCGTTCAGCACCGAACGCTGCGAGCGGGAGACGCCCGTGCTGGGCCGCGACGGCGGGCCCGGTCAGGAGACCGAGCAGGAGCACGCCTGTTTCCACCCGAGGCGGCGTAGCGTGATCCCGGTGGGGGTGGGTGAGTGACGCGGGCCCAGGTGGAGGCGGTCGAGGTGGACGAGCGGCTGGAGCGCCTGGCCGCCGCCGCGCTGTGGGCCGACGCCGGGGACGCCGCGCTGCTCGTACGGCGGCTCGCCGACCCGCCGCCGGGCCGTGAGTGGACCGTCCTGGCCGTGCCGGGCATCGAAGGGTCCGGCCGCGAGGGGAACGGCTCTGAGCCGGCCGGTCTCCAGAGCGCGGGTCCCCAGAGCGCAGGTCTGGAGGGCACGGGTCTGGAGGGTGAGGCTCCGCAGGATGCGGGTCCGCGGGGGGCGGTGTTCGCGTCGATCGGTGCGGACGGCGCCGGGCACGTCGACCTGATCGCCGTCGACCCCGCCGCGCGGGGCCGGGGGATCGGCCGGGCGCTGGTGGCCGCCGCCGAGGAGTGGATGCGGGAGAAGGGCGCCGCCGAGGCGAGGTTCGCCGGCAATCCGCCCTGCTACGCCTGGCCGGGCATCGACGTGCGGTACACCCCCGCGGCCTGCCTGGCCGAGAGCCTGGGCTACGAGCGCTACCGCGTCGCCTGGAACATGACGGCAGACCTGCCGGCGCGGTTCGACCTCGCCGAGCATGAGGCCGACCTGGCGAGGCTCGCCGACGCCGGGGTGACGGTCGCGGCGGCGCCCGCGGGGGAGCGGGGCGACGTCGTGGCCTTCGTCCGCGAGCAGTGGAACGACGCGTGGGCCTGGGAGGCCGAGCAGGCGACCGGGCTGCACTACGCCACCCGCGCCGGGGAGATCCTCGGCTTCGCCGCCTGGGGCGCCAGGCCGTCGTGGTTCGGCCCGATGGGGACGGCGGAGGCCGCCCGCGGGCTCGGCGTCGGCCGGGTGCTGCTGCGCCGCTGCCTGGCCGAGCAGGCCGCCGCCGGGCTGACCTCGGCGCAGATCGGCTGGGTGGGCCCGCTGCGGTTCTACTCCCGGGCGGTGGCCGCCCGCGCCGAGCGGGTCTTCTGGCTCTACCGCCGCCGCCTCGGCTGATGTCCGCGCCGATGCCCGGACCGATCGCCGGGGCGGGGTCAGCCGTACAGCAGGTCTCCCTCCGGCGGCCCTGGCGGCGGGCACAGCCCGCGGGGGTCGCGTCCGGCCTCCAGGTGCGCGCGCAGCGAGTCCGAGCCCCACAGCAGGTCGAGGAACGGGTCGCAGGCGAAGTCACCCGGATACAGGGTGCGCAGCACGTGCAGCAGGGACACCCCGGTCCGCACCGGCGGGAAGGTCTCCCGGTCGGTCACGTGCAGCTGGACCCCCCGCACCGGCACGCCCGCGTGCCTGCCGGACGCGGGGGTGAACGACGTGTCGCGGAAGCGCACGCCCGGCAGGCCGAGATCGCTCAGCGCGGCGGCGAGCCGCCCGTCCGCGTACGGTGCGCCGACCAGCTCGAACGGCCGGGTCGTGCCGCGGCCCTCCGCGGCGTTCACGCCCTCCAGCAGCCCGGTGCCGGGGTAGACCAGCGCGGTGTCGAGGGTCGGCATGTTCGCCGACGGCATCACCCAGGGCAGCCCGGTCCGGTCGAAGTGCCACTCCCGGCGCCAGCCCTCCATCGGCACGACTTCCAGCGCGGCGCCGGCCGCGCGGTTGACGGACAGCGCGATCTCGCCCGCCGTGAGCCCGTGCCGGAGCGGCAGCGCGGCGCGGCCGACGAAGCTCGCGAAGGCGGGGTCGAGCACCGGGCCCTCGGCCACCGCGCCGCCGATCGGGTTGGGCCGGTCGAGCACGGTGAACCGCAGCCCGAGGCGGGCCGCCGACCCCATCAGGTCGCACATCGTCCACACGTAGGTGTAGAACCGGGCGCCCACGTCGCCCATGTCGAAGACCAGTTCCTGCACGCCGGACGCCGCGACGAGCGCGTCCAGCTCGGCGCCCGTACGGCCGTAGGTGTCGGCCACGGGCAGGCCGGTGACGGGATCGACGGCGGCGGCCTCGCCGCCGCCCGCCTGCGCCGTGCCGCGCAACCCGTGTTCGGGGCCGAAAAGCGTGGTCACGCGCGTTCCCGCGGCCAGCAGGGCCGGTGCGGCGGGGGTCAGATCGGGCAGGACTCCGGTGGGGTTGGTGACGAGACCCACCCGCTCCCGCCCGGGCCGCGGCGTGGCCGTCAGCCGTTCCAGTCCCGTACGCACGCGATCCATCAGTACAAGGCACTCCGAAGCTGAGGAATCATGACGCACTCACTCGCCGCTCTCGCCACCGAACAGAGCGATCCCCGCTACAGCGGAATCGACACCCTGCCGACGGAGGAGATCGCGCGCCTGATGAACGCCGCCGACGCCGCCGTCCCGGCCGCGGTGGGCCGGGCGGTTCCGGCGATCTCCGCGGCCGTCGACGCGATCGCCGCCCGGATGGCCGGTGGAGGCAGGCTGCTCTACGTCGGCGCGGGCACTTCGGGGCGGCTCGCGGTGCTCGACGCCTCGGAGTGCCCGCCGACCTTCGGCACCCACCCCGACCTGGTGCAGGGCATCATCGCGGGCGGTGAGGCCGCGCTGGTGCGCTCCGTCGAGGGTGCCGAGGACGACGCCGGGGCGGGCGCCGCCGTGATCCGCGACAAGCAGGTCGGCCCGCTCGACTCCGTCGTCGGGATCTCCGCCAGCGGGCGCGCGCCGTACGTCGTCGGGGCGGTCGAGGAGGCCCGGCGGCGCGGCGCGCTGACGGTGGGCCTGGCCTGCAACACCGGCACCCCGCTCGCCCGGGCCGCCGAACGGGAGATCGAGGTCATCGTGGGGCCGGAGGTCGTCACCGGCTCGACCCGGCTCAAGGCGGGCACGGCCCAGAAGCTGGTGCTCAACATGATCTCCACGATCACGATGATCAGGTCGGGCCGCACGTACGGGAACTTCATGGTCGACGTCGTGGCCAGCAACTCCAAGCTCGTCGACCGGGCTGCCCGCATCGTCTCCGACATCACCGGCGCGGACGTGCCGGACGCGCGGGAGGTCCTGGAGGACGCCGGACGCGACGTGAAGACGGCCGTGGTGATGATCGAGCGCCGAGTCGGGGCCGACGACGCGAGGGCGCTGCTCGCCGCGCACGGCAACCGGCTCGGCCCGGCGCTGCGCGGCGCCTGAGGAACCCGGCGGATCCGGAGGCGACCCGATGTCTTACTTTGTAAAGGCGCGTGGCTCGGTGCTGGAAGAGGTCCTGCGCGCGGCCGTGCCCGAGGTCGCCTCGGCGGCGGTCGCCGTGATCGCCCTGGACGGGCGCACGGTCGCCGCGGCCGCCGTGGGGGAGGCGGTGCGGTACGCCGGACCCTCCGGAGAACCGCTACCCGAGCGGCCGGCCGTGGTGACGGACGCGCTCTTCGACATCGCCTCGCTGACCAAGATGTTCACGGCCGCGGTGGTGGTCTCGCTGGCCCAGGAGGGCGCGCTCGGCCTCGACGAGCCGGTGGCCGCGCGGCTGCCCCGGTTCTACGGGCACCGGCCCGAGATCACCGTACGGCACCTGCTGACGCATTCGGCCGGCCTGCCCGCGAGCCGCCGGGTGGAGAGGGAGCCGGAGGAGGCCCGCTGGGACCTGGTGCTGTCCACCCCCGCGCAGGGGCCGCCGGGCACGCATCTCTACTCGGACGTCGGCATGATCACGGCCGGACGGGTGGCGGAGGCCGCCGGCGGCGCGCCGCTGGACGTGCTCGTACGTGAGCGGGTCACCGGGCCGCTCGGGCTCGGCGCCACGACGTACGGGCCGGTCGAGCCGGGGCGGGCCGTCGCGACCGAGTTCAAGCGGGAGCGGTGTGCCGGAGGCTGCGTCAGAGGTGAGGTGCACGACGAGACGGCCCACGCGCTGGGCGGCGTGACCGGCCACGCCGGGCTGTTCTCCACGGCCGCCGACCTCGTGCGCTTCGGCGAGGCGCTCCGCACCGGCGGCGGCCCGATCCTCTCGCCCGAGTGGACCGCCGAGATGCTGCGCGACCAGGGCGTTCCGGGCGCCGCCTTCCGGCAGGGGCTCGGGGTGCGGATCGATGACCCGGCCATCGTGGGCCCGCTCACCGGCGCGTTCGGCCATTCGGGCTTCACCGGCACGTCGCTGGTGGTCGACCCCGCCCGCCGCCTGACCGTCGTGCTGCTCACCAACAACGTCCATCCTCTGCGGGGGCGGCCCGGCATCCGCGACCTGCGGCACGCCATCGCCGCCGAGGCCCTGCGCCTGTCCGGCTGAGCAGGCGGACGTTTAATCCTCCTCGTCTGGGTCAGCGGGAAGATCGATCCGCCTCCAGAGGGAGAGGTACTGTGATGACGACCGCGCATCAGACCGGCCGGCGATTGGAAGGCGCGGCCCGGAGGGCGGCTGACCATCCCGCTCTTGAGAAACTCGCCAAGGTCGGCTTCGCCGCCCGGGGCGTCCTTTACGCGATCATCGGACTGGTCGCGCTGCAGATCGCCTTCGGCGGCGGCGGGGAGGCCGACAAGAGCAGCGCGCTCCAGATCGTGCGCGACTCGCCCCTGGGCGACCCCCTGCTGTGGATCATGGCCGTCGGTCTGGCCGCGCTGGTGATCTGGCAGGTCTCCGAAGCCGTCTGGGGCCGGCCCGAGGCCAGGGAGCGCGTGGAGGCCGTGTCCAGGGCCGTCGTCTACGCCGCCCTCGTGTACTCGATGGTGGCGCTGCTCACGCGGAACAAGGGCGCCTCCTCGTCCGACAGCCAGTCGGAGGACGCCACCAAGGCGCTGTTCGACCTGCCCGCCGGGCAGTTCCTGGTCGGCCTGATGGCTCTCGGCGTGATCGCCCTTGGCGTGTACTGGATCTACGAGGGCTGGACCGAGAAGTTCATGCGCGACATGCACGTGACCGAGCCCCGCACCCGCGGTGTCGTGGTGAAGCTCGGCAAGGCCGGCTACATCGCCCGCGGCGTCATCGCCCTGGCCGCCGGCGCCCTGATCGGCCAGGCGGCCCTCACGTACGACCCGGACAAGGCGGCCGGCATCGACGACGCGCTCAAGGCGCTCGCCGACACCCCGGCCGGTCCATGGCTGCTGGTCGTGGTCGCGATCGGCCTGGTGCTGTTCGCCGTCTACTGCTTCGCGGAGGCCCGCTGGCACCGGGTGTGAGCGGATTCGCCGGAACACCCTGGGGCCGGCCGCGCGCGGCGAAGCGCGCGGCCGGCCTCTGCCGTAGCCGCAGGTGACGGGCGGCGCCCTTGGCCGGCCGATCACCCGTCGCGGGGCGGTTCCGCCCACCGAGGCGTCCCGGCGCCGTCGACGACCACGAGGCGTCCCGTCTCCGTGTAGCGCGCGGACGACACTCCGGCGGCGCGCACCAGGGTGCGCCCGGCCTGGTCGACGATCTCCAGGCCCGCCTGGCCGGAAAGCGCGAACTGCCGTCCGGACGGATGAGCCGCCACCTCCACCTCTGCCGGAACGTCACGTGCCCACGTCTCCCGCCCGGTGGCGTCGACGCCCCGCAGGGCCGTGTGCGCCGTGCCGCCGGCGTCGATCCATCGGGCCAGCAGCACGGCGCCGTCCCGGCCCGCGGCGCACTCCCCCACCTGCGGCAGGTCCGAGGTCAGCGGCGCCGGTGTGCCGTGGGCCAGCAGCGTTCCGCGCGGACCGGCCAGGATCGCCGGACCTCGCACGCCACCCAGGCAGCCGCCCCAGGCCTCCGCCACCGGCCGGGGCGGACCGCCGGGACGCCACCCACGGCCGTCCCGGCGGAACGCCAGCACGCTCGTTCCGGCGTGGCCCGGTCCCCGGTAGACGGCCAGGGCCGCCGAGCGGCCGGCGTCCTCCACCCACAGCACGCCGGCCGTGTCGGCCACGTCGACACGCACCCGGGTGCGGTCGGTGCGGTCCACCCGGATGCGGGCGCCCCGCCCGCCGCGGCCGTCCTCGACGAGGACCGCGTCGGAAGGTCCCCGTACGGCCAGTACGCGCTGCACGGGCGCCCGGGCCGGGGCCATCAGGCGGGCCCGCGTCCCGGTCCGCAGCCGGACGCGGTTCGTCCCGTCCCGCCCGGCGGCGGTGATCACCGCGTCCGGGCACCGGGCGGCGCAGACCACTTCGGCGTCGTTCCGGTAGGCGTCCCGGTCGATCCAGGAGAGTTCGCCGGCGGAGGTGTAACCGCGGTAGGACCTCGTGGCCGGATCGGCGACGACGGCCCCGCTGGACGACGCGGCCAGGACCACCGCGCCCGGCGCCGCGCCCGGTTCGAGGCCCGCTTCGAGGCCCGGTGCCACGGGCGCGTGCCCCCGCGGCACGCCCAAGGCCGACGCTTCCCGGGACGGTGTGGCCGGAGCCGCTGGGGGCGCGGGACCGCGGCCGGAGCAGGCGGCCAGCATCACCGCCGCGGCCGTGCCCAGGGCGAGCGTCGCGTGGCGCGGGAACACGAATCGGCCCTCCAGGAGGTTCGGCGCCCCGCCCCGCGGGCGGGGCGGCCCGTGGTCAGATGTTCTGGGTGTGGCTGCCGCAGCGGGGGTCGGTGCCCTTCTTGTCGAAGACGGCCTTGAACTCGACGTAGGCCTTCTTGTTCTTCGCCACCTTGACGCCGCTCCTCGGCACCGGGCGGTAGGCGTTCGCGGACGTCAGCTTCGAGTAGCCCTTGCGGGTGTTGTCCAGCGAGATCCAGGTCCAGTGGATGGTGTCGTGGCCCGCCGTGTTGTGGTGCTTGACCCGCAGCTCCACGTTGTTCTTGTTGCGGACGCCGCTGCCGCCGATGCTCCAGTCGAAGGAGGTGAAGACGTGGTAGCGGCTGCTGTTGTGGTAGTAGGCGTTGAAGTTGATGAAGGCGCCCTTGCTGCTGCAGGAGCCGCTCGTCGACGCGGCGCGGGCGGTGGCGGCGTTCACTCCCGCGGCCGCGCCGGTGCCTGCCCGGGCCGGCGCGGTGAGTCCGGCCAGAGCGGCCAGCAGCCCCGCCGTCGTCGCGACCGCGATGATTCTCGTGCGTGCCATTTCGCTTCCCCTTCTTCGCGGGTTGTCCATTTACGGAACTGGTCCGAGTGTGCAAACCGCTGCGTTAGTGCCGCTTTCATGACGCCTTAGTGGCTGGTCAGGGCTGTTTGTATGGATCTGCGGCGATCGCGCGTCGGGTGGACGGGCTAGCGTATGTTTCGCAGGGGCATGCCCTGGGAGGTGGCGTGACGGAAGCCGTTGGAAGGGTCCGGTATTCGCTGCTCGGCCCGATGAAAGCGTGGCGGGACGGGGAGGAACTGGATTTGGGCTGGGCCAGGCAGCAGGCGGTTCTGGCGGTGCTGCTGCTGGAGATGAATCGGCCGGTGTCCGTCACGGCGCTCGTCGACGCGGTGTGGGGCGCCGATCCGCCGCGTAACGCCCGCAGCACCGTGCAGACATATGTCAGCCGGTTGCGTCGTGTCGTGGAACCGGGCCGGGCGTCGACCGCGCGGAACGCGGTGCTGGTTTCCTCCGACGCCGGCTACCAGGTGCGCGGCGACCCGTCGGAACTGGACGTCGCGATTTTCGAGCGGCATCTCACGGCGGCGGAGGACCTGCGGGCACAGGGAGACCTCGCGGCGGCTGCCGGGAAGGTCGACGCGGCGCTGGCCCTGTGGCGGGGTGAGCCCTTCGGCGGCCTTCAGGGCCCCCGGCTGGAGGCCGAGCGACGGAGACTCCATGAGCGGCACGGTTTCGCCGGGGAACTGCGGGCGACGATCAGAGTCGAACTCGGCCAGAACACGGCGGCCATCGCCGAGCTGACGCGGCTGATCGACGAGTTCCCGCTGCGGGAACGCCTTCGCGGGCTGTTGATGCTCGCGCTGTACCGGGCGGGCCGTCAGGCGGACGCCCTGACGGCGTTCCACGACGTCCGCCGGCTGCTCGCGGAGGAGCTGGGCATCGATCCCGGGCCGGAACTGCGGGACCTGCATGAGCGGATCCTGCGCGGAGACAAGGAGCTGGACGGGCCCGCGCCCATGACGGTGCGGCCCCTCGCCCAGGGACCGGGCGGCGGCCCGGAGCCCGTCGGCCCGGACGGCGCGCATCGCCTGGACCGGGCGGCGCTCGAACTCGCGCTGGGGGTCGCCCAGCAGTGGACGGCGGAGGCCGCGGCCCGGTACCTGCACCGTCCGGCACCCGTCCGGCTGCGCTGGTCCAGCACGGGCCGGTCGATCGCCGCCACGGCGTCCGCGGTGCTGGGTGACGACGACGCGACCGGCCGCGACGATCGCGTGGACCTCCGCGGCGACCTGGACGACCTGGTCGACGCGTTCCGGCGGCTCCCGGCACGTCAGCTGGTCATTCTCGGCGAGCCGGGCGCGGGTAAGACGGTGCTGGCGATCCTGCTCACTCTCGGGCTGCTCCGCACCGCCCGGCCAGGCGAGCCCACACCGGTGCTGGTGCCGCTCTCGTCCTGGAGCCCGCGACGCGAGCACCTGCACACCTGGTTCGCCCGCAAGCTGGTCGAGGAATACCCGGGGCTGGCCAACAAGGCGGCGTACGGACCGGACGCCGCGGCGCGCCTGGTGAGCACGGGACGGGTGCTGCCGGTTCTCGACGGCCTCGACGAAACCCCGCCCGGCCTGCACGCGGCCGCGATCGACGCCCTCGACGAGGCCGTCGCCGGTGGCCGCCCTCTCGTGGTCACCTGCCGCAGCACCGAGTACGAGAAAGCGGTGCGGCGCGGAGGCGCCATCCTGGCCAGGGCGGCCGTCGTCGAGATCGAGCCCGTGGAGGCCGAGGACGCCATCGCCTACCTCACCGCACGCCGGCGGCTCGGCGAGGACCGCTGGGACCCCGTCGCGGAGCATCTGCGGGCACACCCTCGGGGACCGCTGGCCTCCGCGCTGTCCACCCCTCTCATGGTGGACCTCACGCGCACCGCCTACGCCGACGCCGCCGCCGACCCCACCGAGCTGCTGGACGTCGCCCGCTTCCCCGGCCCGGCCGAGATCGAAGACCACCTTCTCGACGCGTTCCTGCCCGCCGTCTACCGGCACCATCCGCCGGCGCCGGGCACCAGGCCGCACCCGTCCCCCCGGTACCGGAGCGAACACGCCCTGCGGTGGCTCACCTTCCTCGCCGGTCACCTGGGGCGCAGGCACACCCACGACTTCGAGTGGTGGCGGCTGGCCGACACCGTTCCGCACCGCACCAGAGGGGTGGTGTTCGGACTTCCACCCGCGGTCCTGTGCGCACTCACCGGCGGCCTCGCGGCCGGGCCCGTGATCGGGCTCGTCTACGGGCTGTCGTTCGGGCTGGCGGGCGTCGTCGCGAACGCACGTGGCGGGCGGCCGGGGCCGGTACGCGTCGAGGTCCGGTTCCGCGGCACCGCGAGACGCTTCCTGAGCCGGTTCGCCATCGGCCTCACGATCGGTGTGGCGCTCGGGCTCGGCTGGGCGCTGCCGTCAGGCCTGACGCTCATGCTCTGCGTGGTCTTCGGCCTGGCGACAGGGTCGCATGTGTGGCTGGACATCCCCGCTGACGCGACCCGGGCGTCCAGCCCGTCGGCCATCCTGAGGCAGGACCGCGTCGCCACCCTGTGGTTCGCGCTGTCCATCGCGGTGACACTGGGCCTGTTCTACGCGACGGCCTACACCTTCAGCCGGGACATCCGGGCGGTTCCGGTCCTCGGCGGCGTCTTCGACCTCGAACTCGCCGTGCCCGCCGGAATCGCGGCGGCGATACTGGGCCGCTCCCTGTTCGGGCGTCTCGGCAGCGTGACCTACGGGCTCGCGGCCGCCGTGATGGGCGGCCAGGTGATGACGCCGGCCGGCACGCTCGCCACCGGGCTCGCGGCGGGGGGTGTCTTCGGACTCGCGGTCGGGCTGACCGTGGCGTCGTCCAGAGCCTGGGGGGCGTTCACTGTCGCCCGGATCTGGCTGGCCCTGACCGGACGGACACCGCTGCGCCTGATTCGGTTCCTCGACGACGCCCATCGGCGGGGCGTTCTGCGGCAGACGGGAGGGGTGTACGAGTTCCGGCACGCCCGGCTGCGGGATCACCTGGTCGGCAGGAGCGGTCACGCATGACCGGGACGGAGGCGAGCCACGGCGCCGGAGACGGCCGACGGGCCTTCGCCGGCTCCGCCGGGCCGGCTTCGCGCGTCAGCCGGCACCGTCGGCGCCGTGGCGCAGGCCGTCCACGAGCAGGTCGATCACCCGCCCGGCCTGCTCGCGCTGCGCGGGCTCACCCGCGGCGAGGCAGGCGCCGTTCATGCCGGTGAGCAGGTCCTCGGCCGCCACGTCCCGCCGGAACACCCCCGCGGCGGCCCCCGCCTCGATCAGCGTGCCGATCGCGCCGACCAGCCGGTCGCGGCTGTGCGCGTACGGGTTGGCGCCGGTGGCGATCACCGCGCGGAGCGCGTCCGCCATGCCCCGCTTGGTCGCCAGGTAGTCGACGAAGCGGTCCATCCAGGTGCGCAGCGCCACGTCGGGAGGCATCTCCTCCAGCAGTCCGGCCGCCGCGTCGCACAGCTTCGCCAGTTCGTTGCGGTAGGCCGCCTCGATCAGCGCCTCCCTGGTGGGGAAGTGGCGGTAGAGCGTGCCGATGCCGACGCCCGCCTCCTTCGCGATCGCGTCGAGCGTGACGTCCGGCCCATCCTGGGAGAACGCCCGTACGGCGACGTCGAGCAGCCGCTCGCGGTTGCGCCGGGCGTCGGCGCGCAACGGCTTGGGTCCGGGGGTGGACACGGCTCCTCCACGGCACGGGTTGCTAACCGGAGGAAGCTCCGGTTAGAGTCGCAAGCGTACCGGAGGTTCCTCCGGTTTGTTCTGATTGTAGCGGCCCGGACTCCCAGGGGCCCGCGCCGCCGTACGGGACGGGGAACGAACATGACTCGGAACACGACTCGGACCACGCGCGTCACCACGCCGTTCACCGCCGGGTCCACCGCCGCCGAGGTGATCGAGGGCGTCGACCTGCGCGGGCGGCGGGCCGTCGTGACCGGCGGCGCGTCCGGCATCGGCGTCGAGACCGCGCGGGCGCTGGCCGCCGCGGGGGCCGAGGTGACGATCGCGGTCCGCGACCTCGGCGCGGGCAAGCGGGTCGCCGACGACCTCGCCCTCGGCACCGGCAACGCGCGGGTGCGCGTGGCGCCGCTCGACCTGATGGACCGGGCGTCCGTCGCGTCGTTCACCGCGACCTGGGAGGGGCCGCTGCACATCCTGGTCAACAACGCCGGCGTGATGGCCTCGCCCGAGGCGCGCACGCCCGAGGGCTGGGAGTCGCAGTTCGCCACCAACCACCTCGGGCACTTCGCGCTGGCCGTCGGCCTGCACCCGGCGCTCGCGGCGGCCGGAGGCGCCCGCGTCGTGTCGGTGAGCTCCAGCGCCCACCTGCGCTCGCCGGTCGTCTTCGACGACATCCAGTTCCGGGAGCGCCCGTACGACCCGTGGCTGGCGTACGGGCAGTCCAAGACCGCCAACGTGCTGTTCGCGGTCGAGGCGGGCAGGCGCTGGGCCGGCGACGGCATCGTGGTCAACGCGCTCATGCCCGGCGCGATCCCGACCAACCTCCAGCGGCACGTCACCGAGGAGGAGCTTGAGCGCATGCGCACCCAGATGGGCGGCGACGGCCCCGCCTGGAAGACGGTCGAGCAGGGCGCGGCCACCTCCGTGCTGCTCGCGGCCTCGCCGCTGGTCGAGGGCGTCACCGGTCGCTACTTCGAGGACTGCCAGGAGGCCGGGCCGCATCGCCCGGGCACCCGGCGCGGCGTCGCCGAGTACGCACTCGACCCGGAGGCGGCCACCCTGCTCTGGCAGGTGTCGGCCGACCTGCTCGACCTCTAACCGACCCCGGGATTCTCCGAAGGGTCGTCGCCCGCCGCCAGCTTACGGTGATCGCGGGGTGACATGCCGTACGCGGAGCGGAAGGCCCGGCTGAAGGTGGCGGCATCGGTGAAGCCCCAGCGAGTGGCGATGGCCTGGATCTGACGGGAACGCAGCCGGGGATCGGCGAGATCGCGGTGGCACTGTTCCAGCCGGCATCGCCGGATCCAGGCCGCCACCGTGACGCCCTGCTCCTCGAAGAGCTTGTACAGGTGCCGGACGGAGATCTGGTGTGCCGCGGCGATCGTCTGAGGAGTGAGGCCGGGGTCGCCGAGCCGCTGCCGGACGAAGTCGTGGATCAGCGACAGCAGGGCCTGGCGTCGCGATTCCGGTGACAGCAGGGTGGTGGCCTCCAGCCGGTCGGCGCAGGCGGCCGCGACCAGGTCGAAGGTGACGGCGGCCACCGTCTCCGCGTCACGAGATGTGAGACCGTCGGCGTTCTCCGCCAGGTGCTTGAGATGCCCGGCCAGGACGCCGGTGATGCCGTTCCGTACGGGAATCGGCGCGGCGGTGAGCTGCCCGACCATGTCGGACCGCAGGCCGAGCGCGGCCCGGGGGAACTGGACGATCAGTGACCTGGCCGGATCGTCGGCGGATCCCCGCCACCCCCCGAACGGCCGGGAGGAGTCGATGAGGAGCAGCTGTCCCGCCTGGAAGGCGGCATCCCGTCCCGCCTGCGTCATGCGGCCACGGCCGCGGAGAATGAGATGCAACTGGAAGACTTCCGGATCCGACTGGCGGATGAGCTTCACGGGCCGGCTCGCCTGCAGCAGGCAGTGGTTCATCAGCGACATCTGCAGTGCGCCGAGGCCGAACACCTGCGCTGATCCGTCGAAGCGGGCGGGATGGTCGGTGGCCAGCCGCACCGGCACAAGAGTCCTCGACATGGTGTCGTTCCAGAAGGTGAACCGATCCGGGACGGCCATGTCTCTGGTGTTCCACGCGATTTTCATGTGTCCTCGGCGGTCGTTGTCATGGAATGGCGGCCTTCTTCACCGCGAAGCACCTCCGCCATACGCTGTGAATACGATCAAATTTGCACCGGAAACAGCAGGATGATGACTTGGCGGCGACATGTAGTCAAGATCGCGTCTGTTTACAGGGAAGCCGCGGTGCCGCACGCCGCGGAGCGGGCGGGAGGCCGGGAACTCGCGGATCTCGCCGCGGCGGTTCGTGCCCTCTGACCAGCGTGTTCACTGGGTCATGACCACGCCCCGACCCGATGGTTTGACCGGCGGCCGGCAGGCAGGCCGCTGAGAGACGCTTCAAGGAGTGGATGAGATGCGAGCCGTAGTGATGCACGCCCCCGGTGACGTCCGGGTGGAGCAGCGCGAGGACCCCAGGATCCTCGAACAGACCGACGCGATCATCCGGGTGTCCGCGGCCTGTGTCTGCGGCTCGGACCTGTGGCCCTACCGGGGCGTGACCAGGCAGGACGGGCCGGCGCCGATGGGCCACGAGTACGTCGGCGTCGTCGAGGAGGTCGGCAGCGAGGTCCGCGATCTCAGGCCCGGCCAGTTCGTGGTCGGCTCGTTCTTCGCCTCCGACAACACGTGTGAGATCTGCCGGGCCGGCTACCAGTCCCGCTGTGTGCGCGCCGTGCCGATGGGCGCGATCGGCACCCAGGCGCAGCGGGCCCGTGTGCCCCTGGCCGACGGCACCCTGGTCGCCACCCCCGGCATGCCCGACGCGGACCTGATTCCGAGCCTGCTGGCCGCCTCCGACGTGCTGGGCACCGGCTGGTTCGCCGCGGTCGCCGCGGAGGCCGGTCCCGGCAGGACCGTCGCGGTCGTAGGTGACGGCGCCGTCGGCCTGCTCGGTGTGCTGGCGGCCGGCAGGCTGGGCGCCGAGCGGATCGTCGTCTTCAGCCGGCACGCCGACCGGCAGAAGCTCGCCGTCGAGTTCGGCGCCACCGACATCATCACCGAGCGCGGCGACGAGGGCGTGGCCAGGCTCAAGGACCTGACCGGTGGGCTGGGCGCGCACTCGGTCATCGAGGCGGTCGGCACCCAGGAGTCGATGATGCAGGCCATCCGCTCCACTCGTCCCGGCGGGCACGTCGGCTACGTCGGGGTCACCCACGAAGTCGAGCTGCCCGGCATCGAGCTGTTCTTCTCCGCCGTGCACCTGCACGGCGGCCCGGCCCCGGTGCGCCGCTTCCTGCCGGAGCTGATCCGGCTGATCTGGGACCGCGAGATCGACCCCGGTAAGGTCTTCGACCTTGAACTGCCGCTGGAGGAGGCCGCCGAGGCCTACAGGGCCATGGACGAGCGCCGGGCCGTCAAGGTCCTGCTGCGCCCCTGACGCCGCCTCTTCGCGCAAGCGCCCACCGTTAGATCCATCACATAGCTGGCCGATCGGTCAAATACTGGCCGATCGGTCAGCTATTGTGTTCCGCATGGCACGCGCAACCACGACGCGCGCGGACATCCTCGACTCGGCCGTGCGGCTGTTTGCCGCCCACGGCTTCCGCGGCACCTCGCTGCAGGACATCGCCACGGACGCGGGCTGCTCCAAGGCGTCCTTGCTGTACCACTTCACGAACAAGGACGCGATCCTCACCGAGCTGCTTGCGCCCGTCGGCCCAGAGTTCGCCGAGCTGGAAGGGCGGCTCGCCGGGCTGCGCGGTGAGGAGGCCGCCCGTGCCGCCGTCACCGGGCTCGTCGACCTGTCCCTGCGCTTCCGGCTCCAGGTGAAGATCCTCCTGCAGGACGTCGACGCGCTGATCAACCGGCCGGAGCTGCCCGACGCCGACCACATCGTGGAACGGCTCACCGAAGCCCTGTCGGGCCGTTCGGACGCCCCCGAGGTCCGCGTCTGGGCCTGGATGGCGATGCTCGGGATCATCCTGACCAGCGCCAGTGAATGCGTGATCCCCGAAGAGACACTGCGCGCGGAACTCACCCGCGGCGCGTTGCGGACGCTCGGTCTGCCGACCGGCTGACCCTCCCCAAGAAAGAGATCTGCTGTGGCAACCCTGCTGTACCGGCTGGGCCGGTTCTCCTTCCGCAGGCGCGGGCGCGTCGCCGCCCTGTGGCTGCTCCTGCTGGTGGTCCTGGGCCTGGCCGCCGCGGCCTTCCACGGCCCGGCCGGCGACAAGTTCTCGATGCCCGGCACCGAGTCACAGCGGGCGCTGGACGCCCTGGCCAAGGAGTTCCCGCAGGCCAGCGGTGCCACCGGAGCCATCGTGGTGGCCGCTCCGCAGGGCCGGAAGCTGGAGCCCGCCGCGGTCGCGCCCGTGGTCAAGGAGGCCGCCGCCGTTCCCGGCGTCGTCGCCGCCCTCAACCCGTTCAAGACCGGCGCCGTCTCTCCCGACGGCCGCTACGCCCTGGTCCAGGTGCAGTTCGCCCACGCGGCCAAGGACGTGACCGACGCCCAGCGCGCGGCGTACCTCAAAGCCGGCTCCTCGGCGCCGGGGCTGCGGGTCGAGCACGGCGGCGAGGTCCTGAACGCCGCGCCGGAGGTCGGCGGGTCGGAAGGGCTCGGCGTCCTGATCGCCGCCGTGGTGCTGATCGTCACCTTCGGCTCGCTGGTGGCCGCCGGCATGACCCTGCTGAACGCGCTGATCGGCGTGGGCGCCGGCATGGGCGGGCTGTTCGCGCTCAGCGGCGTCGTCGAGCTGACCTCCGTCACGCCGGTGCTGGCACTGATGCTGGGCCTGGCCGTCGGCATCGACTACTCGTTGTTCATCACCTCGCGCTACCGCCAGTTCCTCGCCGAGGGCGTGGCGCCGGAGGAAGCCGCGGGCCGGGCTGTCGGCACCGCCGGATCGGCGGTCGTGTTCGCCGGGGCGACCGTGGTCATCGCGCTCGCCGGCCTGTCGGTGGTCGGCATCCCCTTCCTCAGCGTAATGGGCCTGGCCGCCGCGGGCACCGTGGCCGTCGCCGTCCTGGTCGCCCTCACGCTGCTGCCGGCCTTCCTGTCGTACGCCGGGGCCCGCGTGCTGCCCCGCAGGCAGCGCACCGGAGACGACGCCGGCGCGGAGGGCCGCGGCTTCGGCTACACCTGGGGACGGGTGGTCACCCGGCTGCGCGTGCCGATCCTCGTGGCCGGCGTGCTGGCCCTGGGCGCGCTCACGCTGCCGGCCCAGGATCTGCGGCTGGCCCTGCCCGACGCCGGCACCGCCGCCCCCGGCACTCCGGCCCGCGAGGCGTACGACCTGACCAGCGAGGGATTCGGCGAGGGCTTCAACGCCCGCCTGATCGCCGTGGTCTCCGCCGCCGACCGCGCGGCCACGACCGCCGCCGCCGGGCAGGCCGCCCAGTTGATCCAGCGGACCCCCGGCGTGCTGGCCGTGGCCCCGCCGCAGCCGAACGCCGCGGGCACCACCGCGCTGCTGACCATCATCCCCAAGGCCGGGCCCACCGACGCGGCCACCGAGGACGCCGTCCACGCCATCCGCGCCAAGGTCGCCGCCATCGGCGGCGCCGAGATCGCCGTCACCGGCGCCACGGCCGTGGGCATCGACGTCTCCGACAAGCTCGCCGACGCCATGCCGGTGTACCTGCTGCTGGTGGTCGGCCTGTCGGTGCTGCTGCTGATGCTCGTCTTCCGCTCGATCCTGGTCCCCGTCAAGGCCGCGCTGGGCTTCCTGCTCACCGTCGGCTCGACCTTCGGCATCACGGTGGCGATCTTCCAGCAGGGTCACCTGGCCGGTCTGCTGGGCGTGGACGTGCCGGGCCCACTGGTCAGCTTCCTGCCGATCCTGCTCATCGGCATCCTGTTCGGCCTGGCCATGGACTACGAGGTGTTCCTGGTCTCGCGGATGCGCGAGGACTACGTGCGCGGCGACGCTCCCCGCCAGGCGACGATCAACGGCATGGGGCACAACGCGCGGGTCGTCACCGCCGCGGCGCTGATCATGACGGCCGTGTTCGGCGGGTTCGTGTTCATGAACGACCCCATCATCAAGTCGATGGGCTTCGCGCTGGCCGTCGGCGTGCTCGTCGACGCCTTCGTGGTCCGGATGACCCTCGTCCCCGCCGTGATGTCCATGCTCGGCCGCGCCGCCTGGTGGCTGCCCCGCGCCCTGGACCGGGCGCTGCCCGACCTCGACGTCGAGGGCGAGCGCCTGCGCCACCACCTCACCGTCGCCGAGCCCCCGGAGCGGGCCGGGGTATCCTGACGCCTCGCCCGCACCCGCGGACGGCACACGCGAAACGCCCCCGGCGGCCCTGGAGACCAGGGCTGCCGGGGGCGTCACAGGCGTCCTACGCGCTCTTGCGCCGCTGCTCCCTCAGAATGGCCAGCCGCTCGTTGAGCACCTCCTCCAGGTCCTCGATCGAGCGGCGCTCGAGAAGCATGTCCCAGTGGGTCCGCGGCGGCTTCGCCTTCTTCTGCTGCGGCTGCTCCGCGTCCACCCGCAGCGCCGGGCTGCCGCAGTGACGGCACTCCCAGGTCGTCGGGATCTCGGCCTCGACGGCGAGCGGGACGGTGGTGAGATGGCCCTTCGGGCACGTGTAGGACACCTCCTGGCGCGGGGCCAGATCGGTGTTGCGGTCGTTCTCGTAGCTGGTCGCGCCGAGCCGGGTACCGCGAAGTGCACGCTCGCCCATGTTCTTAAGCCTCCTGAGGTCCCCGCCTTCGAGGGGGTTCGTTCGCCACCGCGTACAACGCCTGATACCGTGTGTGGATTCCCAGCCGAGACCTGATCCAATCGCGCTTTTTCCGTCCCACTGGTCCCAGCTGTGCGGTATAAATCGCGCCCTCAAGATCGAGTCACACCGCCGACCGATACCGGACAGGCATCATCTCGGGTATTGGGTGGCCCTGCTCGATCGCCTCGGCGAGCCGGGCGACATCGACCCGGTCCCCGCCGGGACCGACGAGTTCTCGCTGGCGGAGCGCCTGACTGTACCTGTAGCCCTGCATCCGCAGGTGGTGATGGAGAACGGGGAGAAGGACGCAGACCCCGGTTGCCGGGTGGGTGCACACCCCCTCCCTGTGCTCCCTGACGAGCTCCGCACCGCGCCCGGCCACGAGGATCTCCACCAGGTCGGCGAGCGTCAGGCGCTCACGACCGGAGAGTTCGGCCGCGGCCCGGAGGACCTGGTCACGACGGCGCTTCATGATCTCGTCCCAGACGGTTTCCGGGACGTCGGGAAAGGTGAGTTCGCGGCGCACGGCCGGTGTGCAGGCGAGAACGTCGGCGAGCAGGCAGCGGGCGAACCGCGCCTCGACGGTGAGACCAGGCGTGGACAGGATCGGGTCCGCGGCCGGCCTGGGCGCCTGGTCGAGGACGATCCCCAGCTCCGCCATGCGGCTGGCCGCGTCCAGGCCGAGTGAGCCGGTCGCGGAGAGTTCGAGGTAGCGCGGCATGAGCCGGGCCAGAAGGTCGTCCTGGTGCACCTTCCAGCGCCATGCCTGGTAGAGGTCCAGCGGTAGGTATCGGTGGGCGGGCAGATCCGCGGCGTAGCGGTGCACGAACCAGTCGAATGACGCGCTCATGAGCGCGCCGCGCAGAACCGCGTTCGCCGCGGTCCGCGGATGACGGGCGTCGGACTCCGAGCTCGCCGGCGACCTCGGCGACGGCCGCCAGCAGGACCGGATGGTCCGCGCGCCGCGCGACGTGCCGATTTCGCACCGGTGCGGGCCAGACGACGGGCACCAGCCGGACGGCGACCAGCACCACGCCGGCGACGACGATCAGCTCTTCACCCTGCCGGCCGAGGCGCCAGGCGATCACCGTGGAGATCGCGGCGGCCAGCGCGGGCGCGAGCCCGTTGTCCACCCAGCCCGGGACGCGGGTCCAGCGCCGCACTCCCCACCCTCCGGGCAGCGGTGGCCACCAGCCGGCCCTCACCCAGGCGGGAACGAAAGCCCTGGCGCGATGGGTCAGCACGAGCCACACCGCCCGTCGGGGGGTCATGCCTCCAGGCAGCACGGACGATCCCTCCCAGAACGCGTCCTCTCAGATGTGGTCGGGGACCTCGTTGCCCGCGTCGCGGATGGCCCGGGGCAGGTTGACGGTCGTGAGCAGCACGAATCCGAGAACGAAGAACACGATCAGCGAGACGATCGCGGTGCGGTAGCTGTCGGTGAGCTGGAGCGCCAGCGTGAGCACCAGTGAGCCGAGGAACGCCGACCCCTTGTCGCTCACCTGGTACAGGCTGAAGTACTCCGCCTCCCGCCCCGGCGGGATCACCAGCGAGTACAGCGACCGTGACAGCGCCTGCGTGCCGCCCATGACGATCGCGATGGCGAAGGCGATCGCGTAGAACTGCAGGGCCGCGCCCTTCTGCAGGAAGTAGGCCACCCCCACCACCACGGTCCACACCACCAGGCTGGCGAGGACCGTGCGCTTGGTCCCGAACACCGCCGCGAGCCGCCCCAGCCCGAGGGCGCCGCCGACCGCGATGAACTGCACCATCAGGATCGCGCCGATCTGGTGGGTCTGCCCCAGCCCCAGCTCCTGGTCGGCGTACGTCGCGGAGAACCCGATGACGGTCTGCACGCCGTCGTTGTAGACCAGGTAGGCCGCCAGGAACAGCAGCGTGCGGGGATAGCGGCGCGCCTCGGCGATCGTGCGGCCGAGCTGGCGCACGCTGCCGGCGACCGCCCGCGCCGCGGTCGCCTCGTGGACCGGCACCCGCCGGTCGCGCAGGCGCAGCATCGGGATGATCGTGAAGGCGCCCCACCACAGGCCCGCCGAGGCCAGGCTGATCCGCACCGCCAGGCCCTCGTCGATGTCGGCGAACAGGTAGACCACCAGGTTGAGCGCGAGCAGCAGGCCGCCGCCGAGGTAGCCGAAGCCCCACCCCCTGCTGGAGATCGTGTCGCGTTCCTCCGCGCCGGCGATCTGGGGCAGGAAGGAGTCGTACACGACCCGCGCCGAGCCGAAGGTGACGTTGGCGAGCAGGAACAGCGCGCCGCCCAGCAGGTACGCGTCGCCCGAGACGAGGTAGAACCCCAAGGTCGCCACCGCGCCGGTGAAGGCGAGCGACCCGAGGATGCGCCTCTTGCGCCCGGTGTGGTCGGCCACGGCGCCGACGACCGGCATGACCACGATCTGGAGCAGCACCGAGATCGTCACCATCGCGGTGAAGTACGCCTTCGGCCGCAGGTCCAGGCCGAGGAACGACACGAAGCCGTCCGGGCCGCCCGCCGCCGTCGTGGCGACCGAGGTCAGGTACGGCCCGAGGAAGACGGTCAGGACGGTCGTCTGGAACGCCGAGTCGGCCCAGTCGTACCAGTACCAGCCGCGCTGCTCCCGCCGTCGCGCGCCGGGAAGCTCCTCCTGAACGACCTGGGGGGCGGTCATCGTCTCTCCTCGCCTGTGGAGCGGTCGTGCCGGGCGGTCCCGCGGGTTACGGGACCGCCGGGCGGGGGTGCCACTGCCCGCGCGACTTGAGGACGTCGCGCAGGCCGCTGATGTTGTCGGTCATGATGCCGTCCACGCCGAGGTCGAGCAGGTGGGCCATCGTCACCGGGTCGTTGACCGTCCACACGTGCACCTGCATGCCGATCGCGTGCGCGGTCCGTACGAGGGCGCGGGTGGTCACCCGCAGGCCGCGGAACCCGATGGGCGCCTGCGCGCACGGCACCCCCGCCCGGGCCAGCCCCGACAGCAGGCGGCCGTACCCGCCGCCCATCGCGGCGGTGCGCAGGGCGGCCAGCCCGCGCGGGCCGAGTGAGAAGCAGACCTCCCCGTCGACCGCGCGCAGGGCGCGCGACAGCCGGGCGTCGGAGAACGACGTCAGGCAGACCCGGTCGTGGGCGCCGGTGCGGCGGATCGCCCGGGCCAGCGGCGCGATCGCGGCGCTCTCCTTGACGTCGATGTTGAACCGTACGTCCGGCCAGGTGCCGAGCAGGTCCTCGATCAGGGGGATCTCGTGCCGCCCGCCGATCCTGGCCGTCCGCACCTCGCGGTAGGGGAGGCGGGAGACACGTCCGGCGCGGTCGGTGACACGGTCGAGCGTGTGGTCGTGGAACGCGAGCAGGACGCCGTCGGAGGTCGCGTGGGCGTCGGTCTCCAGGTAGGTGTAGCCGAGGCCGACGGCCCTGGAGAATGCCTCCATGGTGTTCTCCCGGCCCTCGGCGGCACCGCCGCGGTGCGCAAAGGCGAGCGGGCCGGGATGGTCGAGGAACGCGAAACGGCGGTGCACGAAAGGAGTATGCCGGGTCTCGGAGAGTGCGTCAGCGCACGGACATGAACATTTGGGTCACGAGGCGCCCAACGACGCCCATTCCCGTCGCCTGGCCTCGGCCATCGCGATCGCCGCGGCCACCGCCACGTTCACCGACCCGACCCTGCCGACCTGCGGGATGTAGGCCACGGCGTCGGCGGCCTCCAGGCAGGCGGGGGAGCAGCCGTGGTCCTCGCTGCCCAGCACCAGGCAGACGTCCCCGTCCAGCGCGGCCTCGTGCAGCGGCGCGGCGTCGCCGGTCAGTTCGACGGCGACGACCCGGTAGCCCTCCTGCCTGGCGGCGCGTACGGCGTCGGTCACCGGGACCGGCTCGTGCCACTCGACCAGCCGCTCGGTGCCGAGCGCGGTCTTCTGCGCCTTGGGGTTGGTGGGCGGCGTGGCGTTGCCGGCCAGCCAGATCGTCTCCACGCCGAACGCGGCGGCGGTGCGGAAGATCGAGCCGATGTTGAAGGGGCCCGTGACGGATTCGAGGATCAGCGCCAGCCGGCCCTCGGTGTTGCGGCGCCAGGTGCGGTTGAGCCGCTTCACGTCGGTCGGCTTGAGCTGCCTGCGCGGGTTGGTCGTGGTCGTCCTGGTCGTGTTCATCGGGGCGCTCATCGCTCCTGGTCGCCGGAAGAGCCGCGCACAGTGGAGGGCGCGGGGGAGGGTGCGGGGCGGGCGTCCACCCGCAGGACGCGGTAGGCGGACCGGGAGGCCAGCCGCGAGGCGGGCCAGCCCTGCTCGGTCAGCCAGCGCTGCAGCGAGTCGGAGCCCAGGTGTTTCTGCACGACGAGGTACGCGCTGCCGTCGGGGGTGAGCCGGTCGAGCCACCGCGTGAGCATGGCGTGGAGGGCGGCCTTGCCGATCCGGATGGCCGGGTTCGACCAGATCGCCCGGAACCTGACGTCCTCCGGCACCTCGTCGGCGTGCGCCGACCTTACTTTGTCAAGGCGGGCGCTCGCGGCGTTCCTGCGGCACAGTTCCACCGAACGGCGGTTCACGTCGACGGCCCACACCGTCGCCCCCGGCGCCCGGGACGCCATGGTCAGCGCGATCGGGCCGTAGCCGCAGCCCAGGTCGAGCAGGTCGCCCTCCGGGGGCGGCGGAGGCACGGTCTCCAGCAGCACCCGGGTCCCGGCGTCGATCCGCTCGGGGGAGAACACCCCGCTGTCGGTCTCCAGGCGCAGGTGCAGATCCGGGAGGACCAGGGTGACCGTCCCCGGCCGGCTGTCCGCCTCGGGACGCTCCTCGAAGTAATGGGCCACGTGCCCAAACGTACCAACGCCGCGGAGCGGTGATCTCCACGGACGGCTCCGCGGAGACGGGGGTGAAACACTTCCGGCCTTCCGGACACGTACGAGATGGCGGGAAAAACGGTGAAGGGGGAGCAGCGGTGGGCCGCGGGGACATGAGGCGCCGTTTCGAGGAGATCTACGTGGCGCACTACGCGGATCTCCTCGCCTACGTCCGGCGCCGCACCACGTCCCCCGAGGACGCCGCCGACGCCCTGGCCGAGACCTTCGCCACGGCCTGGCGGCGCATCGGCGACGTCCCCGCCGGTCCGGCGGCCCGCCTGTGGCTGTACGGCGTGGCCCGGCGGGTGCTGGCCAACGGCCGCAGGGCCGAGACTCGCAGGAGCGCGCTCGTCGAGCGGCTCGGAGCGGAGCTCGCCCTGTGGGACGCGCGGCGGCGGGAAGAGCCGCCCTGGCCGCCGGACCACGGGGAGCTCGACGCCGTACGCCGGGCGTTCCGGCGGCTCGGCGCCGACGACCGCGAGGTGCTGGCGCTGGCGAGCTGGGAAGGGCTGGCGTCGGCGGAGATCGCCACGGTGCTCGGCTGCTCGCGCGGGGCCGCCCGCCTCCGGCTGCACCGGGCCCGCAAACGCCTCGCCGCGGAGCTGAGCTCCGCGGGAGTGGACATGGCCCGGTACGGGGTCCGGATGGCGGTACTGGCGGGAGGAGAGGCGTGATGGACCACAACGCTCACGGCGGCACGTACGGCCGCGCACATGGCCACGCTCAGGACCCCGCGTGCGACCGCGTACACGACCGAGCACGTGGCCGCGCTCAGGACCCCGCGTGCGACCGCGTACACGACCGAGCACGTGGCCGCGCTCAGGACCCCGCGCGCGACCACGACCTGCGCCGCCTGGTCGCCGGCATCGCCCCCGACCCCGGGCCGGGGCTGACACCGCCGGCCATGGAGCTGCTGGACGAGATCGTCTCGGAGCCGCTTCCGGCGCACGGTCGCGGGAACCGGTTCCGGCGCGCGGCCGGCGGGGCCGTCCGGAGTCTCCGGCTCCGCCTGGCGGCGGTCGTCCTCCCGCTCGCCGCCGTCCTGCTCGCCGTGTCGTGGATCGTCCCCGGGGCGGCCGGACTCGGCCCCGCTCCCGCTTCCGCCGCGCTCGACATCAGGCGGGAGGGCGGCCACTACGTCGTCATGGTGCGGGACCTGTTCGCCGATCCCGCGACGTACCAGCGCGAACTGCGCCAGCGCGGCCTGGACGTGGAGGTGCGGATCGTGCCCACGGCGCCCGCTTCGGCGGGACGGGCGCTCTACGTCGACGGCACCCGCGACAACAGCGCCATCACCGCGATCCCGGCGTCGGGCCTGTGCGCGCGCCTCGCCGGCTGCCCGGCCGGGTTCCGCATCCCGGTGGACTTCCGCGGGCACGCCGAGGTGCTGATCGGCCGCGCCGCCCGGCCGGGGGAGCGGTACGGCCTCATGGAGCACATCGACATGGAGGGCCGGCCCTTCCACTGCGTGGACTTCCTCAACAGGACCGTCGTCGAGGTCCTGCCGCTGCTGCGGGAGCACGGCGTGCGAGCGGAGTTCACCTCCTACGCCGCCCACGGCGCCCGGCTGACCGCCCCCGCCGGCTGGTACGTCCACGAAGGGATCATGGTCGCCGACGGACAGGCGCTCCTGCTGGTCGGCCCCGCCCCCAACCCCCGGCCACGCGCCAGGGACGCCTACTGCCCGGCGGCCGCCGGGTCACCGTCCCACCCCTGAGCCGCCGAGCCGCCGGTCCGCGCTGAACCACGCGGCTCGGCGAGGCGACCGACCTCCCGCCGCGATCACGGAACCGGGCCACCTGGCGCCGTGCGCGGATGACGCCTGCCCGTCTCCCCTCCCCGATCGGATTCGCCATTCTCGCGTACGCTCACCGCCTGCTCCCGGTCCTCGCCCGGGCCGGGCGGCACCGCGCCTTCACGGTCACGCTGACGATCGCGGCCGCGCTCCGGACGGTCACCATGCTCGGCTACCCGCCCGCCCGGCTCTACTGGTACGACTCGTTCACCTACCTGCACAACGCCGTCCACCTGCGGCCCGAGCAGGGGTTCCACCCGATCGGATACCCCCTGCTGCTGCGTGCCCTCCTGCCCTTCCACAGCGTCGAGGTGGTCGTCGCCGTGCAGCACGCGATGGGACTGGCGACCGGCGTCGTCGTCTACGCGGCGCTGCGCGGCAGGGGAGCGCCCGGCTGGGCCGCCGTGGCCGCCTCGGCGCCGGTGCTGTTCGACGCGTCGTTCCTCCGCCTGGAGCACGCGGTTCTGTCCGACTCGCTGTTCGTCCTGCTGGTCGTGGCGGCCACGGCCCTGCTGGTCCGCCGCCCGGTGCCGTCCGCGCGCGCCGCCGCGGCCGCCGGCCTGCTCCTCGCGGGAGCCGCCCTCACGCGGACGATCGCGCTGCCGCTGATCCTGCTCGCCGTGCTGGTGCTCGCCGTACGCCGCGTCCCCTGGCGCCGCCTGGCCGTGCTCGCCCTGTCCGGGCTGCTGCCGGTCGCCGCGTACGCGGGATGGTACGCCGGGGTCCACGGCAGGTTCGCGATCGGCGGCGGGGACGGGGTCGCGCTGTGGGCCCGCACCATGACCTTCGCGGACTGCGCGGTCGTCCGGCCTCCGCCGGACCTCGCGCCGCTGTGCCCGAACGGCCTCGCGCTCGACGCCGCGAGCGAGTACGTGTGGGCGGGGGCGTCCTCCCTCAACCGGCTCCCCGGCGGGCACGCCGCGCTCAACGAACGCGCCCGCGCCTTCGCGCTGCGCGCCATCGCCGCCCAGCCGCTGGACTACCTGCGCGACGTGGCGACGGACACCGCGCTCGCGTTCGCCTGGACCCCCGTCGCCCACCCGGCGCGCACCGTCCCCGCGTTCGGTTTCGCCCACGGCACCTGGCCGCTGCCCGCCGATCAGCCGCTCGCCGGGCAGGCCAGAAGGGAGTACGACCCGGATCTCACCGGCATGCGGTCGGTCCGGCCGTACGCGGACCTGCTCGTCGCCTACCAGTACCCGGCCTACCTGCGCGGGCCGCTGCTGGCCGCCGTCCTGCTGCTGGGCGCCGCGGGCGCGGTGCGGCGACCCCGGACGGCGGCGCTGCCGTGGGCGGTCGCCGTGACGCTGCTGGTCGCGCCGGTGGCCGTGCTCGACTTCGACCACCGGTACGTGCTTCCCGTCGTGCCCGTGGCGTGCCTGGCGGCCGGACTGGCCTTCGGCCGGGCCCCTCGTCGTCCGGCGGTGCCCGGCGGCGCGGCCCGCGAGGCGCCGTTCGCCGGGACGCGGGCGTGACCGGTCAGGGGATGCGGGCGCCGAGCAGCATGGCCGCGGCGGCGGCGAGCATCGCGGCGATGATCGCCGCGACGAGGAACCGCTGGGTGATCTCCTGGTGCACCACCTTGAACCCGAGCGAGGTGCCGATCTGCGCGTAGACGTCCCGCAGTTCGCTGCCCGACTCGGCGGTGTACGCCCGGCCCCCGGTGCCGTCCGACAACGACTGCAGCGTGGCCTTGTTGACCGGCACCTGCACCGCCCGGTTGTCGATCGTCACGGTGCCCTCCGGCGTGCCGTACGCGATCGTGGACACCGGCACCTTGGCGCCGACGGCCGCCTCCACGGCCTCGTTGACCGACCGGCCGGAGGTGTTGTCGCCGTCCGACAGCAGCACGATGGCCGCGGGCGGCGGGTCGGTCACCGCCCGCTGGTCGAACGACCTGATCGAGTCGAGCGAGTTGAACACCGCCTCGCCGATCGCCGTACCGGCCCGGGTGGTCAGGCTGGAGATGGCGGTGGTAACGGCCGCGTGGTCGGTCGTGGGGGAGATCACCACGGCCGCCGACCGGGCGAAGGCCACCACGCCGACGTTGAACCGGTCCGGCAGGTCCCGTACGAACTGCTGGGCGGCCTGTTTGGCCGCGACGAGCCGGGTGGGCTCGACGTCGTTGGAATCCATCGACAGCGACACGTCCACGGCGATCATGATGGTGGCCCGGTCCCTGGGCACCTTGACCGCGCCCGCGGGCCTGGCCGCGCCCATGACCAGCAGGGCCATCATGATCAGGAACAACACGGCCGGCACGTGCCGCCGCCACGAGGGCCGCTCCGGCGCCACCAGCGACAGCAGCGCCAGGTTCGTGAAGCGCAGCGTGTAGCGCCGGCGGGCGAACTGCAGCGCCACGTACGCCGCGATCATCGCGGCGACCAGGACGAACAGCCAGAGCCAGCCGGGGGACAGGAAGGTCACGCGCCCGCCCTCCTGCCCGCGGCCCGCCGCATCAGATGGGCCGTGCGCCGCTGCCGCAGCACGAACCCGGCGAGGTCGAACACCCAGTCGCGGTCGGTGCGCAGGACCAGGTGCGCGGCCCCGGCCCGGCGCAGCGCCGTACGGATCTCCCAGCGCTGCTCGGCCGCCGCCTCGGCGTACCGCTCCCTGATCCCGCGCGACAGGTGGACGCCGCGTGAGCGGCCGGTCTCCGGGTCGGTGAGAGTGACGAAACCGACGTCGGGAAGCTCCAGCTCGCGCGGATCGACCACCTCGACGGCCAGCACCTGGTGCCGCGCGGCCAGGCGGCGGAGCGGCGGCTCCCAGGAGTCCGCCGGGTCGAGGAAGTCGGAGACGACCACCCGCAGCCCTCGTTTGCGGTGCGCCGCGGCCATCATCTCCAGCCCCTCCCCGAGATCGACCGAGCCCTGCGCGGGCGGCGCGCCGAGCAGCGAGTGCAGTAACGCGTAGAGCCGGGGCCTGCCCTGCCGGGCCGGATACCGGTGCACGTCGTCCCCGTACAGGATGTAGGCGCCGAACCGGTCGCCCACCCGTCCGGCGAGGATCCCGATCGCCCCCACGGCGGAGATGACCAGGTCGCGTTTGGAGACCTCGGCGGTGCCGAACTCCATGCTGGCCGACAGGTCGGCCAGCGCCCAGGTCTCCAGCTCCCGGTCGGCGATCAGGTCCCGCACGTGCGGGACCGTCGTGCGGGCGGTCACCGCCCAGTCCATGCGGCGCACGTCGTCCTCGCCGGGCACGTACACCCGGCTGTCGCCGTGCTCGCTGCCCGGCCCGGGGATCAGCCCCTGGTGGCGGCCCTGCAGCAGCCCGTCCAGCCGCCGCACCACCGTGAGCTCCAGCCGCCGGAGCGCCTGGTCGGGGTTGCCGCCGCTCATCGCATGCCCTGGTTCCACACCACGAGGGGCGGCGGCACGGCCCGCAGGATGCGCCCGACGACCTCGGCGGGGTCCACCTCGTCGGCCAGCGCGTCGAAGGTGAGCATCAGCCGGTGCGCCATCACGTCCACGGCGACGTCGCGGATGTCGTCGGGCAGCAGGTAGTCGCGGCCGCGCAGCAAAGCCAGCGCCCGCCCGGCGGAGACCAGGCCCAGCGTCGCCCGCGGGCTCACCCCGATCTCGATCGTGTCCTCCAGGTCGGGCAGACCGTACTCCGACGGGGTCCGCGTCGCCATGACCAGCCGTACGACGTAGTCGGCCACGAGCTGGTGCACCGAGACCTCCTCGGCCATGGCCTGCAGCCGCAGCAGGGTGGCCGGGTCCAGCACCGGCCTCGGCACCGGCGGCCGGACGCTCATCCGCTGGAGGATCTCCAGCTCCTCGTGGGCGCTCGGGTGGGACACCAGCACCCGGAACAGGAACCGGTCGCGCTGCACCTCGGGCAGCGGGTAGACGCCCTCGGACTCGATCGGGTTCTGCGTGGCGAGCACGACGAACGGGCGGGGCAGCGGGTGGGTCCGCCCGGCGAGCGTGACCTGCCGCTCGGCCATCACCTCCAGCAGCGCCGACTGGACCTTCGCCGGGGCGCGGTTGATCTCGTCGGCCAGCAGGAAGTTCACGAACACCGGCCCGAGCTCGACGTCGAAGCTCTCGGAGCCGGGATGGTAGACGCGGGTGCCGACGATGTCGCTTGGCACGAGGTCGGGGGTGAACTGGATCCGGGCGAACGATCCGCCGGTCACGGTGGCCAGCGTGGAGGCCGCGAGGGTCTTGGCCACCCCCGGCACGCCTTCCAGCAGGCAGTGCCCCCGGGCGAGCAGCGCCACCAGCAGCCGCTCCACCATGTGGTCCTGCCCGACGATCACACGGCGGACCTCGGCCAGCGCGTCCATCAGGGAATCCAGCCGAGCCTCCCCGTCCTCCTGCTCCGCGACGCCCTCGCCGGGCTCGGGGTCACTGCGTTCATCGGCAACGGTCATGCTCGTTATTCAACCGTGACTCGGCGGGAGAATCCATTTCTCTCCCATTTGCCCGTCCCGGCGCGCGCCACACCCCCTGTCGCGCCCGTGTGTTGTCGTGCTTGTGTGTTTTGATGTGGAGGAGATGGTGACCCCTCTGCAGTACGGCGACCCGTCCCACGTGGGACCGATCGCGTTGCAGGCACGCCTGCGCACGGCCCAGGCCGGCCTCGTCTACCTGGGCCAGGCACCCGACGGCCGGGTGGTGTCGGTGGCGGTCCTCAGCAGCGGCGCCGCCCTCGACGCCGCGGCCCGGGACCGGTTCGTCACCGCGATCAGAGAGGCCGAGCGGCAGGGCCGTACGGGCGTGCTCGGGTGGGGCGCCTCCCTGGTGGACCGGATGCGCGGCCGGGGCGCCCCCGACACGCCGACCGTCCTGGCCATGCACGACGGTCCCGCCCCCTGGGTCGCCGTGCCGTACGTGCCGAACGCCCCGGGGGCCGAGCGGTTCCTCGACCCGGTCACGGTGTCCGGCACGCTCATCGGGCAGCGGCACGGGCCCGACTTCCTGCACTACTGGCAGGGCGACGCCACCCCCGCGGTGCCCGGCCCGCCGGCCCCGCCGCCCCCGGCGGTCGCCACCCGCCGCTCGGTCGTGCTCGCCTCGACGCTGCTCGCCACCCTGGTGCTCGTGCTCCTCGTGGCCGCCTGGCTGCTGCTGTTCCGCGGCGAGGACGAGCAGGAACCGGCCCGGCCGCTGCCGAACACGCAGTTCGTGCCCAGCCCGCCGCCCGAGCCCGCCTCGCCGGTGCCGCAGCGGCCCACCCCCGGCCCGTCCGGGAGCGGCAGCGAGTCGCCGTGGCCGATGGACCTCGACGACGGACGCGGTCCCATCTGAGCCCCGCGTACGTCCGGCCGACGTGTCAGTCAGGCTGGGGGCGGCGGACGCGGGGGACGGGCTGGCCGCGGCGGGCGGCCTCGGCCTTCAGGCGCTTCCTGAGCAGCCTGCCCTGGCCGAGGAACGAGCGGTTCCGCTCGCGGCGGTTCCCGGAGAGGCTCCAGTCGTTCAGGGCCCGCTCGACCCGCACGCCGAGCCGGTCGCCCGCTCCGGTCGCGGTCCCGACGAGCACCACGTTCTCCTGCCACTCCATGGCCGGGCCGTGCCGGTGGAAGGTCAGGCACACCGGCCCCTCGGCCGCCTGGACCCCCGCGGGCAGGCGCAGGTCGAAACCGGCCTCGGTGCGTACGGCCGAGCGGGTGCGCACCGCCAGCGGCATGCCGTCGGCGACCATGGTGACGACGGGCTCGCCGAGGCGGGCCGCGCGATCGGCGAAGGGCCGCCAGTCCGCCGGCGGGGCCGACCGGCTCGGCAGCCGGGGGCCTGCGGGGGCCGGATCGGAGGCGGGGACCGCGACGTCCCCGGGGGCCGTCCAGATCTCAGGTGTCCTGGACAGGTCGCCCTCGGGCCACCAGACGATCCTCTCGGGGGTGACCTCCACCCAGATGCGAGCGAAATACCATCCCAGCCGCTTCACCAGGAACCACGGCATCCCGGCGAACCCGGCGCCGGTCTTGGCGAGCGACTCGCGGACGTAGCGGTCGGTGCCGGCCTGCAGATCCGCGTCGCGTACGGTCGCCCGGCCCTGCACGAGGACGACGGGCGCCCGGGGGCGGGCACCGTCCGGTCCGGTGCCCTCGGCATCGGAGCAGAGCAGCGCGACGCGCGGGTCGCGCCGGGCGCGCTCGGCCTTGTCCGGGTAGGTGAGCCCGGTGCTCACGTCCAGCGTGCCGGCCGCGCCGACGTACGGCGTGACGGGCCAGGTGACGGGCCGGCCGTCGCGGGTCAGCGAGGCGTACTCGCACACCATGGCGCGGTCGAAGAGCTCGGCCGTCTCGCGCGGCCACATGGTCGATACGGGCGTGGTCATCACGACTCCAGGACGGCGTTCGCGGGGGCGGCGGCGCCGTACAGGCGGGCGAAGCGCCGCCGGTAGGCCGGCCACCAGAACAGGCGGAACATGAGCCGGGCCACGACGGGCAGGTCGGCGTACGACGTGGCGAGCAGGCGGGTGTCCGCACTCGAGGCGAGCCAGCCGAAGATGACGGGGATCCGGCGGCGGCCGAAGTCGTCCATCGCCCGGCGTTTGTCGGCCTCGACGTCGTCGAGGGTGAGGTGGCGGAGCATGAGCGGCACGGCGGTCCGCTCCTCGTGGTCGAGGTGCTCGTTGACGAGCTCGTGCAGCCGCCGCAGGGTGGGCGCGCGCCCGGCCAGGGGCACCCCGCGGTCGGAGGCGGCCGCGACGAGCGGGTCGAGCACGGCGTGCTCGGACTCCAGCTCGGCCAGCACGTCCGCCGCCTCCGGGGCGCGGCCGACGAGCGTGGGCCACAGGTGGGCGTCCTCGTGCGAGTGGTGGGCGTGCAGCATGTCCAGCACGAGCGCGAGCTGCTCCTCCAGCAGTTCCTCGTGCGCGTCGTCACGCGGGTTCGCGCACGCCTCGGCCAGGCGGCCGAACTCGGCGCGGAAACCGGCGTGCATCATCAGGAATCCGGTCAGGTGTTCTGGTTTGATCATCAGTCTGTTCCCTCACTGTCGGGAACAGCGTGCGCGTCACGCCCCTACGCGCACTTGTCGAGGGCTTGTCGGGCCCTTGCCAGCCAGTAGCCCCCGCCCGCCTGCTCCAGCAGGCGCACCGCCTCCCGCAGGTGGGCCCGCGCCCCCTCGCGGTCGCCGAGCGCCAGCAGCGCCTCGCCCATGTGGCCGTCGTACGCGCCGTCGATCGTGGTGCAGGTGCCGCTCACATGCAGCAGCCCGGCGAAGGGACGGAACGCGTCGTAGACCTCCCGCACGATGTCCGTCTCGCCGAGCCGGATCGCCGCGTGCAGCCGGCACATGGCGGACATCGACCAGTGGTAGTCGCGCGGCGGCATCGGGGTCTCACGCAGGAGCCGCCGGGCGCGCTCGTGCTCGCCCCGGTCCGCCAGCGCGTAAGCCAGGACGTAGGCGAGCCCGGCCAGGCCCGTCCGCCGGAACGTCTCCTCGATCCATTCCGCCTCCTCGCCGAGACGGTCCTCCTGAATGAGCGTCTCGGCCCGCACCGCGAGCATGCCCACCTCGAAGTACGCGAGGTCGGAGAAGGACAGCGTCGCCCTGACGGGCTCGAAGTGGCGAGTCGGGTCCGGCACACCCTGGAACAGGTCGAGGCCCACGTGTGCGATCGCCGCCTGCAGCGCCAATGTGGGGTTGTGCAGGTCGCGCAGCAGCGCGCCGGTCTCCGTCAGCAGCGCGCGGGCCTGCGGCACCCGCCCGTGCTCGACGTGATGGGCGACGAGGTGGAGCTGGGCGATCACCCTGAGTTGGGACGACAGGTCCGGTTCGGCCAGCAGGCGCCGCGCGGTCGCGGCGAGCTGCTCGATGAAGTCCTGTCCCTGCATGGCGAGCAGCCGCAGGTGGAGCACGCGCCGCAGCAGGGCGGGGTCGCCCAGGCGTTCGGCCGCCGCCACGGCCTGCGACGAGACCGCGTCGACCTCGTCCTCGCGGCCGGTCTGGGCGAGCACGACGGCCCGGACGGCCTGTGCCGTCGCCCACGCGGACGTGTCCGGGGGCAGCTCGCGCACGGCCCGGTCCATCGCCTCCCGCAGGGCGGCCACATCGAGGTCGTAGCGGAACGGCACCCAGACGCCGTGTCCCATCGCGATGTCGGCGGCCCTGACGGCCTGGTCCAGGTCGGCGCCGGCCAGGGCGAGCGCCTGCTCGACCGCCTCGTAGCCCTCGTCGAACCGCCCGGCGGCGTAGCGGCTCTCGGCCAGCCCGACGGCGAGCTCGAACCGCTCGGCAGGACCGGCCCCGGCCGGCTCGGCCGCCGCCAGCGCCTCCTGCCACGACACGGCCGCGTCGTCGGGCGCGTGCCGCCGCAGGGCCGCCCGCGCGGCGCGGGCGGAGTAGTCCATCGCCATGCGGGCGGGCTCCGCGCCCAGCTCCGCCGCCGCCAGCCAGTGCCGCGCGATCACCGCCGCGTGGTCGTCCCGGTCCCCGTGGACGTGGGTGAGGACGCCGGCGACCTGCTCGTGCACGCGCGCCCGCCACAGCCGCGACCGGCGCGACAGCAACGCGTCGGTCACCAGGGCGTGCGCGAACTCGTACCCGCCCAGCCGGTACGACGACTCCCGGATCAGCCCCGCGTCGAGGGCCGCGTCGAGCGGCGGCAGCAGGTCGCCGACCGTGCCGCCGGCGACCCGGGCCAGGACGCCCGCCTCGAACTCGTCGCCCATCACGGCGGCGAGCTCCAGCACGCGGGCCGCCTCCGCCCCCAGGGCCGCCACCCGGTGCAGCACGACGTCCAGCACGCCCTGCGGCAGCTCCTCGCCCGCCCGGGCCAGCTCCGCGAGGAAGAACGGGTTCCCGGCGGTGCGCCCGCGCAGTTCCTCGGCCCTGCGGCCGCCCGGGTCGCGGCCGGACAACTCCCGGACGAGCGCGCGGACCTCCTCGGCGGTGAGCCCGTCGAGCCCGAGCCTGCGCGCGCCGAGCCGCGACAGCGCCGACAGCGTGCCGGTGAGCGCCGACGCCTCGTGCCGCCGGAAGGTCGCCACCAGCAGCAGGCCCGGCCGGGCGGTGGACGCCACGTGGACCAGCAGCCGCAGCGTCGCGTCGTCGGCCGCGTGGACGTCCTCCAGCACGACGATCAACGGGCCGGCGTCGGCCAGGAACGTGCCGACCGCCTCGAAGAACCGCAGCCGCGCCCCCTGCGCGTCGGCCGCCGGAATCGCCTCCAGCCCGCCCGACAGGAACGTGCTCACCTCGCCGGGCAGGGCGGCCTCCGGGAACGCGGCGGCGAGGTCGCGCAGGACCCGTTCCCAGGGCCACAGGGCGGGCGCCGTCTCGTGGTCGGGACTCGACCCCCAGCCGACCGGCACGGCGGCGGTCGCGCGGAACCGCTTCAGCAGGCTCGTCTTGCCGACCCCCGGCTCGCCGTCCACCAGCACGACCTGCCCGGCGTCGGACGACGCCTTGGCCGCCGCGTGCAGGAACTCCAGCGCGCTCTCGCGGCCGACGAAGACCGTCTGGTCCGCCGCGGGCTCGGGAGCCCTGCGCGCCGGCGCCTGTTTCGAAGCCGTCCGCTTCGGCGTCGTCTCTTCCGGCGTCCGCGCCGGAGGCCGCCGCGGGGGTGGCGGCGTGGCGGGCCGCTCCGGCGTGAGCAGCGCCGGGTCCTGGCGCAGCACCGCGCCTTCGAGCTCCCGCAGCCGCGGCCCGGGGTCGATGCCCAGCTCCCCGGCGAGCACCTCCCGCACCCTGCGCAGGCGTTCGAGGGCCGCCGCCTGCCGGCCCGCCCGGTAGTCGGCCAGCACCAGCAGTTCCCAGGCACGCTCCCGCAGGGGGTGTTCGCGGACGAACGAATCCAGCCGTGCGACCACGTCCGTGTGGCGGCCCAGCTCCAGCAGGGCCGTGGCCAGCCCCTCCACCGCGTCCAGCCGCACCTGCTCCAGACGGCCGATCTCCGGCTGGGCCCACTCCTCGGACCGCACGTCCGCGTACGGGTCGCCTCGCCACAGGTCGAGCGCCTCGGCGAGGGCGGCCGCCGCCTCCTCGTGCCGTCCCTCGGCCAAATGGCCGGACGCGGCCGACACGAGCGTCTCGAAGTCCCTCGTGTCGAGGCCGAGCCCGCCGGTCATCAGGCCGTACCCGTCGGCGGCGCTGACCAGGACGGCCGGGGCCGCGCCCGGCCGCCGGTCGGGCTCCAGCCGGCGGCGCAGGTTGGAGACGTAGACCTGCAGGCTCCCCTGGGCGCTGGGCGGCGGGTTGCCCGACCACAGGCGGTCGGCCAGGAGGTCCGCGGGGAGCACCCGGTCGGAGTTCATCACGAGGAGGGCCAGGAGGGCTCGCTGCTTCGGCGGTCCGGCCGATACGGCCTGCCCGGCCACGACGAGTTCCACGGGCCCGAGGACGTTCAGCCGCACGGGCCAATGGTAGGGAGCACCGTTCAACCGGTCCAATTGTTACATTTCCGGAGCTGTTCGGTTTTCCAGCGCCACGACCGATCGTCCTGGTCGTGGCCGGCCTTCGGCCGTTCTCGTCGCCTTCGCCGGCGTCGGCCACACGGCCGCCCGATAGGCTCGGCCCTGTCAGGCCAGGGTCAAACCGGGGCAAAAGCGGGGGCAAAAGGGGGGACGCGGCGCATGCACGCCGGGCAGATCGTGCTGCTGCTGCTCGCCGCGGTGGCCGCCGGGTGGGTCGACGCCGTCGTCGGCGGCGGGGGCGTGCTCCAGCTTCCGGTGCTGCTGCTGGCCGGCGTCCCGCCGGTCCAGGCGCTGGCGACGAACAAGTCCGCCGCCATCTTCGGCACGGCCTCGGCCGCCCTGACCTACGCCCGCAGGACGAAACTGGACCGCGCCGTGGCCGTGCCCGCCGCGGCGCTGGCGGTCGCCTTCGCGGGTCTGGGCGCCGCGTCGGCGGCGCTGCTCGACGCCGCCGTGCTGAAACCGCTGGTCATGGTCGTGCTGCTCGGAGTGGCCGCGTTCGTGACCCTGCGACCGGCGTTCGGCCGCCTGCCCCAGCCGCACCTGCGCACCCGGGGACGGGTCGTGGCGGCGCTGGCGGTCTCGGGCATGGCCATCGCCTACTACGACGGCATCCTGGGGCCGGGCACCGGGACGTTCCTGCTCATCGCGTTCACCTCGATCCTCGGGATGGACTTCGTCCACGCCTCGGCCACGGCGAAAGTCATCAACACCGGCACGAACCTGGGCGCCCTCGTCGTCTTCGCCGCGCAGGGGCACGTGTTGTGGGCCGTGGGACTGGCCATGGCCGCCTGCAACATCGCCGGGGCGCAGATCGGCGCCCGGATGGCGCTCAGCCGCGGCTCCGGGTTCGTCCGGGCCGTCCTGCTGTGCGTGGTGGCAGCCCTGGTCGCCAAGCTCGCCTACGACCAGTTCCTCGCCACCTGACCACCCCTGATTTCCCGGAGGAGGCGGGACCGGGCCGCCGCCATGACGGATGTCATGGTCGGCACACGACGCTCGGCACTGATCACGCCAGCCGGCCATCCGTACCGTGAAGGCCATGACGAACACGAACTCATCGCAGCGCACGGACTGGCACGTCTCGCTTCTCGGCGGTCTCAGGCACCGCGGGCAGGGCCGGATGCCCGCGGACACGGTCGTCCTCACTCCTGTCGGCGGCGCCGACCTCGACCTCGGCGACGCCGAGATGGCGCCGGTCACCACGGTGACGAAGGTCTCCCTCGTGGGAGGGGTGCGGCTGCGGGTGCCCGCCGACGCCGCGGTCGAGGTCGAGGGCTTCAGCCTGTTCGGCGGACGCGCGGTGGACCCGGCGACGGCCGGCGCCTCCGGGCCTCTCGTCCGCGTGCGCAGCTACGGCGTCTTCGGCGGCGTCAAGGTCACCCGCGCCTGATCGTCGGGCTCGCGCCGCGGCGCCCGTACGGCCGGGGCCGCGAGGGCGACGAACAGCGCGAGCAGGGCGGGCACCAGCAGCGCGTACGGGAGGGTGACGGCCTCCGCCAGGCCGCCGATGAGAACCGGGCCGGTCAGGAAACCGGTGTAGCCGAGACTCGCCACGGCCGCCAGCGCCCGGCCCGACTGCGCGGGGTCGCGGTGCCCGGCGGCCGAGAACACCTGCGGGATGATGCACGACAGTCCCGCGCCGAACAGCCCGAACGCCACGACACCGGCGACCGGCCGGGCCACGAGGACCCCGGCCGCGAGACCCGCCCCGGCGAGCACCCCGCAGCAGCGCACCAGCGTGACCGGGCCCAGCCAGGCGGCGAGACGGTCTCCGGCGAACCGCCCGGCCGTCATCATGATCGAGAAGGCGGCGTACGCCGCGGCGGCGAAGCCGGGGGAGGAGCCCAGGTTGTCACGCAGGTAGACCGATCCCCAGTCGGCCGAGGCGCCCTCACCGACCAGGCAGCAGAACGCGAGGACGCCGAGGAACAGCACGCCGCCGCTGACGCGCCGCCGGGCCGGGCCGCTTCCGGAGGGCGCGGACGCTGCCGTGCGCCCCGGCGGGTCGTCGCGCAGCGCCCAGCGGGCGCTCAGCAGTGCGACGAGCAGGATGACCACGCCCACGGACGCGAAGGTCAGGGCCGGACTCACATCGGCGTGGGCGAACAGCCCACCCGCGGACGCCCCCGCGAACCCGCCGACGCTGAACACCGCGTGGAAGGACGACAGGATCGGCCTGCCGTAGGCCCGCTCGACCACGACGGCGTTGGCGTTCATCGCGACGTCGAGGGTGCCGTGGACCGAGCCGAAGACGAACAGGGCGAGTGCGAGCGCCGGCAGGTTCGGGGCGTACGCGGGGAGCACGAGCACGACGCCCTGCGCGACGGCCACCGGCAGCATCGTCCGATAGCTGCCGTACCTGTCCACCAACCGGCCGACGATCTGCATGCCGGTGATCGCGCCGGCCGCGATGCCCAGCAGTCCGAGGCTCAGCGCGCCGTCGCTGAGCAGCAGGTCGGCCTTGATGGCGGGGATCCGGCTGGTCCACGTGCCGATGGCCATCCCGGACAGCAGGAACAGACCGTAGACGGCCACCCGGGCGCGGACGAGCGCCGGACGGGCGGGGGCGGACAGGGCCATGTCGCATCGCTCCTCGAAGGCTGTGGTCGTGTCGGCAGGGCCCGGGCCGCCGGGCCTGCCGAGCTGTGGCGGTGTGCGTACGAATGCCGGTGGATGTGCGATCGATCACGTCCGGCGTGCGGGATGGTGGAAGCACCCGTCCGTGGCCGTGCTTCGGACACGCGTGCTTTGGACACATGGGGGATTCGGGGTGCGTGGGGGAGAGGGGCTACGCCGCGCCGGGCCGGCGCCGCCTGGCCTCACCCGCGGCGCGGTGAGATCGGCGCTGTCCCATTGACGCCATGGCGTAGGGACTGGGGATCGGCGCCGGCAGGCGGCGCTGTACAGCGCACTGGGACAGCGGTCGGCGCGGTGACCAGGACGGTGACCAGGATGGTGAGCGGGACGGTGTGCTGGCCGACGACGGGCGGCCGCCCGTCAGGACGGGACGAGACCCGCACGACCGGCGGCGAAGTGACGTAGGCGGGCGGGCGACCTCCGTGGGAGTTCTGGTCGGGCGTGTACGGGACGGGCGGCACGATCCGCGTGGCGTGGATCCGTCAGGGAACGGACGCCGTCCCGGGAACCGTGCGTACGGTGACTCCGGCGGCGGCGAGGGCGTCGTGCTGGTCCTTGGGAATCCCGTCGTCGGTGACGACGACGTCGAGCCGGTCGAGTCCGCAGACCGCGCCGAACGCCGTCCGGTTGAACTTACCCGAGTCGCAGACCACCACCACCCGGCGGGCCGAGGCGATCGCGGCCTGCTTGATGGCCACTTCGGGCAGGTCATGCGCGGTCAGGCCGTGCTCGGCGGACAGGCCGCAGCAGCCGACGACCGCGGTGTCGAACCGCAGCGCCTTGATGGACGCCTCGGTGAGCGGACCGACGAAGTTCATCTCACCGTGACGCACCTCCCCGCCGGGCAGCACGAGACGGACGCGGGGCGCGGCGGCGAGCTCCTGCGCCGCCTGAAGCGCCAGCGGCAGCACGGTCAGCCGCCGGTCGCGTACGACTCGCGCGACCTCCAGCGCGGTCGTGCCGCCGTCGAGCACCACGGCCTCACCATCGGCCAGCAGGGAGGCGACCTCCGCGGCGATGCGCCGCTTGGCCTCAACCGCCTCACGCTCACGCACCCCGAACGGCGGTTCCTCGCCGCGCAGCAGCAGGCTCAGCGCGCCGCCGCGCACTCGCCGGACCACGCCCTGCTGAGCGAGTTCGTCGAGGTCGCGGCGGATGGTCATCTCCGAGACCCCGTACGCCAGTGCCAGCTCGGCCACGGAGACGCTGTCGGTCGTGCGCAGCGCATTCATGATCGCACGCATGCGGTCGGCACTTTCCATATGTTCATTTGAACACACGGTCTGTCCGAGAGCAACTAAATCTACTTTGTAAGGTCGGGTGCAAGGGTTGGGACAGGGACACAATCTGCCGATAACTTGATTAGACAGTCGTCGAAGCAGCGGGCGTGCCCGCGGCTTCACGGTCCACGGAGGAACCGATGTCCCGTGTTCAGCTCGCCCTGCGGGTCGCCGACCTGGAAGGGTCGATCGCCTTCTACTCCAAGTTGTTCGGCGTCGAGCCCGCCAAGCGGCGGCCCGGCTACGCCAGCTTCGCCGTCGCCGAGCCCCCGCTGAAGCTGGTGCTCCTGGAAGGCGAGCGGGGGGAGCCCACCCGGATGGACCACCTCGGCGTGGAGGTCGAGGACGCCGCGCAAGTCACGGCCGCGACCGAGCGGCTGAAGGGGGCCGGCCTGGCGACCTTCGAGGAGAACGACACCACCTGTTGCTACGCCCTGCAGGACAAGGTGTGGGTGCACGGCCCCGGAGGTGAGTCCTGGGAGGTGTACGTGGTCAAGGCCGACGCGGAGGTCATCGGCAGGAGCGGGACGGCGACCGCCGACAGTGCCGCGTGCTGCGGCACCTCTGAGGAGAAGGGTTGAGGAACGGCCGTCAACCGAAGATTGACGATCGAGAATCGTCAAGCTACGGTTGACGCATGAGTCCACTCAACATCAGCCTCGCCGACCTGATCGCCCGTCTCGACGAGGAACTCCCCGACGCCGACCACCTGGCCCGCATCAGCGAGGCGCAACTGCGTGCCCAGACCCTGTCCGACCTCGCCGACCAGCTCGTCGGCCACTACGTCGGCAAGGCCAAGCAGGCGGGCGCCTCGTGGAGCGAGGTCGGCGACGCCATCGGGGTGTCCAAGCAGGCCGCCCAGCAACGCCACGCGCCGAACGTGTTCGATCGGTTCACCGACCTGAACCGGCACACCATCGTGCTGGCCCAGGAGGCCGCCCGAGCGCACAAGCACGACTTCATCGGCACCGAGCACATCCTGCTCGGCCTGCTCGGCGAACCCCGGGGCCTCGCGTACGAGGTGCTGATGGCGAAGACCGAGTCGGAGCAACGCATCCGCGACGCGATCGAGGAGGCGATGCCGCCGGCCGGGCCCAAGGCGCTGCGGGGCCACATCGCGTTCCGGCCGGAGAGCAAGGAGGTCATCGAGCACGCGAGCCGCGCGTCGGCAGACCTCGGCCACGACTGGGTCGGCACCGAACACACGCTGCTGGGCCTGATCCGCGCCGAGGAGAGCCCGGCCGCGCAGATCCTGCGCAACCTCGGCTTCACGTCGGACGAGCTGCACGAGACGGTCAGGACCGAGATCGCCAAGCGATCCGCGGCCCGCGACGAGTAGGCCGGCTCGACCTGCTCCCAGGCGTCCCCGTCCAGTGGCTTCGCACGCGGGTCTCCCCACTTCGTGGGTTCGGCCGAGACGGGCCGGAACAGATCGCCCGGCGCCGCGCGTGAACGCCTCGGCGTGGCGCGCGGCTTGCAGGCCGGCCCGCCGACCGGCGCGGTCGCCCTCAGGCAGCCGCCATTCGGCCGTCATTCAGTGCGGTCGAGGACGCTCTCGCGGGCCGCGGCGTACTGTTCGCGGATCGCCGGCACAGGGTCCGCCTCGTGCGTCTCGACCTGCCCGATCGTCCACGACGGCGGTCGCTGCCCGCCCGACAGCATCCAGGCCGCCTGGCGGGCGGCGCCGTCGGCGACGTACTCCCCCAGTGGTGGGACGAGCACGGGCCGGCCGAAGACCGCCGGCGCGATCCGGCGCACCGCCTCCGAGCGGGCGCCGCCGCCGACCAGGATGACCCGGTCGACCGTCGTGCCCTGCGCGATCATCGCGTCCAGCCCGTCGGCGAGTCCGCACAGCATGCCCTCGACCGCCGCGCGGGCCAGGTGCGCGGCGGTCGAGGTTCGCAGGGTCAGGCCGTGCACGGCTCCGGTGGCGTGCGGGCGGTTCGGTGTGCGCTCGCCCTCCAGGTAGGGCACCAGGACCAGCCCGTCGGCGCCCGGCGGGGCCGACAACGCCAGCGCCGACAGCTCCGCGTGGTCCACCCGCAGCATGGTCGCGGCCGCGTCCAGCACCCGGGCGGCGTTGAGCGTGCACACCAGCGGCAGGAACCGGCCGGTCATGTCGGCGAACCCGGCGACGATCCCGCTCGGGTCCGCGGCCGGCACGTCGGAGACGGTGGACACGATGCCCGAGGTGCCGATCGACACGATCACGTCGCCCGGCTCGGCACCGGCACCCAGCGCCGCCGCGGCGCAGTCCCCGGCGCCGGGGCCCAGCGGCGCACCGGTGCGCAGGTGCCCGGCCTGACCGGTGGGCCCGAGCACCTGCGGCAGCAGCACGTCGTCGCGGCCGAACGCCAGCCGGATCAGGTCTAGGCGGTACTCATCGGTCACGGCCGACCAGTATCCGGTCCCGCTGGCCTCGCTGCGGTCGGTGCGCAGCGCGTCCAGCCCCGGCGCGCCGGACAGTCGCCAGGTCAGCCAGTCGTGCGGCAGACACACCGCGGCCGTGCGGGCGGCGTTGTCCGGCTCGGCCGAGGCCAGCCAGCGCAGCTTGGTGACGGTGAAGCTGGCCACTGGCACCAGGCCGACCGCCTCCGCCCATGCTCGCCGTCCCGCCTCCCCGCCGCCGAGGTCCGAGATCAGGTCGGCGGCGGCGCCGGCCGAGCGGGTGTCGTTCCACAGCACCGCGTCCCGGATCACCGCGCCGTCCGCGTCCAGGCACACCATGCCCTGCATCTGCCCGGCGATCGAGGCCGCCGCCACGTCGTCCAGTCCGCCGGCCTGTGCGACCGCGTCGGACAGTGCGGCCTCCCACGCGGTCGGCGGCACGGCCGTCCCGGCGGGGTGCGGTGCGCGACCTTCGCGCACCAGTTCCCCGGTCTCGGCGTCGCGAACGACGACTTTGCACGACTGGGTCGAGGAGTCGACCCCGGCGACGAGGGGCACCGGTCCTCCGGGGATCTCGGGCGCGGACGACCGCGCTGGGTGGGTCGCGAAGATCATGACACACCCGTCGCGGGCCACCGAAGCCGCTCGTGAGCGGCCCAGCCGGGGGGTCAGGTGGCCGTACAGGTGATGGGCGACGGCGCTCCGACGGTGCCGCCGGACCAGCCGATCGCGAAGTCCGTCGTCACCGACGCGCCCGGCGGCAGCGCGCCGTTCCAGGGCTGGTTGGGGACGGTCACCGTGCCTCCCGGCGGGATGCGGCCGCCGTTCCACATCTGCACCCAGCTCAGACCGTTGGGGACCTTGAAGGTGACGGTCCACGAGGAGATGGGCAGCGTTCCCGTGTTCCGCACCGTCAGTTCGCCGTATGCGGGCCCCGCCGACGACAGGATGAAACGGATCGTCGCTTCGCACGAGCGTGTACCGGTGGACGGCGACGGGCTGGGCGACTGTGAAGGGCTGGGCGAGGGGGAAGGGCTGGGCGAGGGGGAGGGCGAGGGGCTCGGTGACGGCGACGGGCTGGGCGTTGGCGAGGGGCACGGCGAGGCACTCGGCGAAGGGCTGGGGGAGGGGCTGGGCGACGGTGACGGCGAGGGGCTGACTGACGGCGAGGGGCTGACTGATGGTGACGGGCTGACTGATGGTGACGGGCTGACTGATGGTGACGGGCTGACTGATGGTGACGGGCTGACTGAGGTGACAGCGTCGCTGAAGGGCTGACCGACGGTGAAGGGCTGGGCGACGGTGACGGTGACGGCGAAGGGCTGGGCGAGGGGGAGAGGCACGGCGAGGAGCCGCCGGACGGCGAGGGCGACGGGCTGGCCGACGGTGAGAGCGACGGGCTGGCTGACGGCGAGGCCGGCCAGCCTTCGACGGGCGGGATCCGGATGATCCGGTCGTCGCCGTAGACAGGAGTCCCGCCGGCGTCGTAGTTGCTCGTCGTCACCCAGAGCCAGCCGTCCGGGCCGACGGCGACGGTGCGCAGCCGTCCGTACCTCCCCTGAAGCTCGGCCACCGGCGTGCCCGCCATGCCGCCCGCGACCGGCACCGCCCACACCCGCGTCCCGCGCAGGGCCGCGGCGAAGACCGTCCCGTTGGCGTACGCGAGGCCGCTGGGCGACGCGTCGGCCGGGCGCCAGGTCACGATCGGGTCGCGCCAGCGTACGTCTCCGCACACGCCCTGGCAGGACGGCCAGCCGTAGTTGCCTCCCGGGACGATGGCGTTGAGCTCGTCCCAGGCGTCCTCGCCGAACTCCGTGGCGTACAGCCGGCCGCCCGCGTCCCAGGCGAGGCCCTGGACGTTGCGGTGGCCGTAGCTGTAGACCGGCGAGCCGGCGAACGGGTTGTCCGCGGGCACCGTGCCGTCGGGCCTGAGGCGCAGGATCTTGCCGCCCAGGGTGCCGTTCTGCGCGTTGACGGGGGTGCCTGCGTCGCCGGTGGCGACATACAGCATGCCGTCGGGACCGAACGCGATCCGCCCGCCGTTGCGGGACTGGCCGCGGGGAATGCCGCTGAGGACGACCTGCTGCGTGTTGGGGGCGCCCCACCGGAACCGGACCACGCGGTTGTCGGAGGCGCTGGTGAAATAGACGTAGACGAACTGGTCCTGAAGGAAGGCGGGGGACAAGGCGATGCCGAGAAGGCCGCCGTCACCCGTCGTGTACACGTTCGGGATGGTGGTCACCCGTGTTTGCATGTATCCCGGATACACCCGCCAGATGTCCGCGGTGGCGCGTTCGGTCACGAGGGCGCTGCGGTCCGGCAGGAAGGCCATCCCCCAGGGTGACTGCAGTCCCGTGATGGAGACCTGCGCCCTGGTGAAGTCGAACCCGCCGGTGGCCGCTCCCGCGGGGACCGGACGGGTCGCGACGAGCACCGCGGCGGCGGTCACGGCGCAGAGGACGGCCGCGAGTGCCGCGGACAGACGCTTGGGCATCACGTGCTCCCGGGAGGAGACGGGGACCGCATACCGGCTTGTCAATCATCGAAAGCGTCCGCCGCGCCAGAGGCAACGGACCGGCGGGAGCCCGTCCGGCGGCCTGCGTGTTTGTCCGCAGCAGGGGCCCGGGTGAGGAAACTTTCAGACCCGGCCACGGTGAGGGTCAGCGGGCCGCGGGCCGGACGCGGATGATCCGGTCGTCGTCGGCGGCCGGGCTCCCGCGGCCGTCGCGGTTGCTCGTCGCCACCCACAGCGAGCAGTCCGGCCCGACGGCCACGGTGCGCAGCCGCCCGTACGTCCCCTGGAACTCGGCCGCCGGGGTGCCCGCCGCACCGTCGCTGATCGGCACCGTCCACAGCCGCGTCCCGCGCAGCGCCGCGGCGAAGAGCGTGCCCTTGGCGTACGCGAGGCCGCTGGGTGACGCCTCGGCGGGACTCCACGTCACGAGGGGATTGGTGAAGCGCGGGTCGGAGCACACGCCCTCGCAGATCGGCCAGCCGTAGTCGCGGCCGGGGAGGATGCGGTTGAGCTCGTCAAAGGTGTTCTGGCCGAACTCGGTGGCGTACAGCCGGCCGCTGTCGTCCCAGGCGAGGCCTTGGACGTTGCGGTGGCCGTAGCTGTAGACCGGCGAGCCGGCGAACGGGTTGTCGACGGGCACCGTGCCGTCGGGCCTGAGGCGCAGGATCTTGCCGCCCAGGCTGTTCAGGTTCTGCGCGTTGGCCGAGTTCCCGGCGTCGCCCGTGCCCACGTACAGCCTGCCGTCCGGGCCGAACGCGATCCGCCCGCCGTTGTGGGTCTGGGCGCGGGGGATGCCCGTGAGGATCGGCTGCTGCGTCTGGGGCGAGCTGAGCCGGAACCGGACCACCCGGTTGTCGGAGGCGCTCGTGTAGTACGCGTAGACCCACTGGTCCAGGGCGTAGACCGGGGAGACCGCGATGCCGAGCAGGCCGCCCTCGCCCCCGGGCGACACGTTCGGGACCGTGGCCACCTTCACGGGCGCGGATCCGCGGCGCACCCGCATGATGTCCGCCGTGTCGCGCTGGGAGACGAGGGCGCTGCCGTCGGGCAGGAAGGCGATCCCCCAGGGCGCCCGCAGTCCCGTCGCGACCACCTGCGGGTGGGCGAAGTCGTATCCGCCGGTGTCCGCGCCCGCGGGCGCCGGCCGGATCGCGACGAGGGCGGCGGACGCGGTGACCGCGCTGAGCGCGGCCGAGAGCGCCACGACGAGACGCTTGGGCATGAGAGGCTCCCAGTGCGGGACATGGGCTTATGGCTCGTGACCGTACAACTCGCGAAGCCGGGAATCCGCCCGCCGCGCCGGTGGGGACGGACAGGCGTCACGCCGGCCGTCCGAGCGGTGACCGCCAGGTGGTCAACCGGGCTGAGCTGCTCGATCCCGGTCCTGGAGATCCCGCCGTGGGGGAGCGGCCGGCGCACGCCGGGCGCCTGCCGCGGCCCGGACGCGGGCCAGGGACGCGAGCGCGAGCAGCAGCAGGAGAGCGCAGGCCCAGGCGAACCAGTCGCCGAACCGTGTGTAGGGCGTTTCCGCCGAGCGGGTGGGCAGCGCGGTGAGGGCGGACACGAACGGCGCGTCCGCGCTGTGCGCCTCGGTCCGGATCCGGCCGTTGGCGTCGCTCACGACCAGGTCGCCGTTCCGCGCCGCACGCGCCACCGTGAGCCCGGTCTCCACGCCCCGGGTGACCGCCATCCTGCCGTGCAGCCAGCGGTCCCGATCGAAGTCCCAGGCGGGGACGAAGATCGCCGTGGCGCCGCTCCTGCGGTAGTCGCGCACCAGACCGGGCAGATCGAGGTCGAAGCAGATCGCGATCCCCCAGCGGAGGCCCGAACCGGGCACGAAGGCCTTGCGGTTCCCGGGCCGGAACTCGCTTTCCAGCCCGGGGATGAGGTGGTGCTTGAAGTACTCGACCGGCCGGCTCCCGTCGGCGGGGAAGTCGACGGCCGCGTTGCGGAGGCCATCGGACCGCCTGAGGATCAGCCCGGCGATGATGTCGACGTGGTGGTCGGCGGCGAGCCGCGCCAGCGGCTCCGCCAGGACGGGCAGCGTCGCGTCGTCGGCGACGAAGACCTTCTCCGGCATGACCACGACCCGCGCGCCGCGTGCGGCGAGGTCCGGGATCCGCGCCGTGTACCTCCCGAGGAGGGCACGTCCCTCCGCCGAGGCGACCGGGACCGAGCCGTTCCGGTCGGCGGCGAGCAGCGCCACCTTCTCCGAACCCGAGCCGTCCCCGCCCGATCCGTTCCCGTCCGAGCCTTCCCCGTACGGCGGGCGCAACCGCCAGGCGCCGTACCCCACGGCCAGGGTCAGGACGATCGCGGCGGTGACCGCCACCCGCAGCCGCCCGCCCGTGCCCGGTGCGGAGAACGCGGCGACGGCCGCGGGAACCCCGAGGACCAGGAACGTGACTCCCCACGGTCCGGTGACCGAGACGGTCTGCAGGACCGGAAGGACGTCGGCCTGGGTGTAGGCCATGCTCCACCACGCCCCGTTCGGCGACAGCACCGAGAACGCGTACTCGACGGCGACCCAGGCCGCCGGCACGACGGCGGCGGCCGTCAGCGGACGTCCCTTCAGCACCAGCGCCCGGGACGCTAGGATGACCAGCCCGAACAGCAGCGCCGACCCGACGATCAGCGACATGACCATCGGCGGCGGGATCCGCACCGTGTCGAGGAAGTAGCCCCACATCGCCGTCTCGCCACCGAGCCATGCCGCCGACGCCGCGAGGAACGCGGTGCGAGCGCCGACGTGGTGGGCGAGGACGAGCACCGGCAGCGGTGCGAGCCAGGTGAGCCAGGGCGCCGGCGTGAGCCCGGTGCCGAGATGCAACAGCGTCGCCGACAGCGCCGTGGCGGCGAGCGCCACGGTCAGACGCCGAATCCGTGAATTCATCGTGCAGCCTCCTTCTTCAGCCGCCCCGACCTTCCGGGATCCGGCCTGGACGCGCATCACCGGAGGGAGCGGTCCGGGTGCCGGTCGCAGGGACCGGGGCCGCTCGGAGAGGCGTGGCAGCGGGTCTCACTCGAAGGAGTGAGACGGTCGTCAGCCGAGCGGCGGAGGCGACGGCGGGGCCGCGCGCATAGTCTTGCCGGGTTCTCTCCGACAACCCCGGAGCCGGTCATGCGGGCGAGCATCCTGAGTCCATCAAGGGCCGACGTCGCGATCACCGCCGTCGTCACCGTGATGACGGTGACGCCCGTCCTGGTCCCGTACCGGCAGCCGTGGTGGGCCGTGGCGCTCGCCGTCCTGATGTCGGTGCCGGTGCTGTGGCGGCGCCGCGCCGTTCTCCCCGTCGGGGCGGTCGTGGGCTGCGCCACGACGGTCCTGGCGATCGCGGTGGAGCCGCTGCCGCACTCCGGGGCTCTGGTGCTGCTGCTGCCGTACGGCGTGCTGGTGTGCACCTACACGTTCGCGGCGGCGGACCTCTCCCGGGCACGCCGCGCCGGGGGCGTCGCGGGTCTCGCCGCTGGCGTGGCCGTGTCGCTCGTCGTCCCGCAGGAGAACCTGGAGACCTACCGTTACCTTCTCACCGCGATCGTCGCCGCGTACGCGCTTGGTGTGAGCGCACGGGCCCGGCGGGCGGGCCGGGAGGCCGAACGGGAGCGGGAAGCGCGCGTCCGCGAGGAACGCGCCGCCGCGGTCGCACGCGAACGCACCCGGATCGCCCGCGACATGCACGACATCGTGACCCACTCGGTCGGGCTCATGGTGATCCAGGCGGAGACCGGCCCGCTGGTGGCGCGCGACCACCCGGAGAAGGCCGAGGCGGTCTTCGAGGCGATCGCGGCGGCGGGGCGGGACGCGATCGGCCAGCTCCGCCTGATCCTCGGCGCGCTGCGCGGAAGCGAGGGGCTCGGTGGCCCGGCTCCGGCCCTGGGGCCGCAACCCGGGCTCGACGCCCTGCCCGGCCTGCTGGACAACGCCCGCCGGGCGGGCCTGGACGTCTCCGCCGACGTGCGGGGCGAGCCACGGCGCCTTCCCTCCGATGTGGACGTCGCCGCGTACCGGATCGTCCAGGAGGCGCTGACCAACACGATCCGGCACGCCGGAGCGAGCACCGTCCGCGTACGGGTCCGCTGGTCGGGTGACACCCTGGAGGTCGAGGTCGCCGACGACGGCCGGGGCGGGCGTGAGCTACAGGAAGGACACGGCATGATCGGGATGCGGGAGCGGGTCACGGCCTGTGGCGGCCGGCTCGCCGTCCGGCCGGGGAACCCGGGTCTCACCGTCGCCGCGACCCTGCCGATCGGCTGACGGCGTGCTGCGCGTGCTCGTCGCCGACGACCAGGACCTGTTCCGCGGCGGCTTCGCGATGATCCTCGGCGCCCACGACGACATCGCCGTGGTCGGCGAGGCGGCCGACGGCGCCGAGGCCGTGGCGAAGGCGGTCGAACTGGAGCCGGACGTGGTGCTCATGGACATCCGGATGCCCGGCATGGACGGGGTCGAGGCCACCGCGCGGGTGTGCCGCAGGACCGGCGCGAAGGTGCTGGTCCTGACGATGTACGACGTCGACGAGTACGTCTACGACGCCCTGCGCGCCGGGGCCAGCGGTTTCCTGCTCAAGGACGTGCGCCGGGACGACCTCGTCCGCGCCGTCCGCCTGGTCGCCGAGGGGGAGTCGCTGCTGGCTCCCGCGATCACCCGGCGCCTGGTCGCCGAGTTCGTCGGGCGTGGACGTGCCCGGCCCCGGCTACAGCGGCGACTCGCCGAACTCACCGACCGGGAGACGGACACACTGCGGCTGCTCGCGCGGGGCCGGTCCAACGCCGAGATCGCCGCGGATCTGGTCGTCTCCGAGCACACGGTCAAGAGCCACGTGAGCAACCTGCTGACGAAACTGGACCTGCGCGACCGCGCCCAGGCCGTCGTCTTCGCGTACGAATCCGGACTGGTCGTCGCCGGCGAGCAGGAGATGCCCCGCACCGACCGGCGCTGACGACGCGGTGCCGCCTCTGGGCTAGACCGGATTGATCTACACTGTAAAGGTGGCAGACTGATCGATATGCGTGCGAGCCGGTTGCTGTCGCTACTCCTCTTACTCCAAACCCGCGACAGGGTGACCGCCGCCGAACTCGCCGAAGAACTCGAAGTGTCGGTCCGCACCGTCTACCGGGACGTCGAGGCGCTTTCCGCCGCCGGAGTGCCGGTGTACGCCGACCGCGGGCCGCTGGGCGGCTACCGGCTGCTCGACGGCTACCGCACCCGTCTCAACGGGCTCACCGCGGAGGAGGCGTCCTCGCTGTTCCTGGCGGGCCTGCCGGGGCCGGCCGCCGAGCTGGGGCTGGGCGAGTTCGCGGCGGCGGCGGAGCTGAAGCTGCTGGCCGCGCTGCCGCCCGGACCGCGGTCGCACGCGGCGCGGATGCGGGAGCGGTTCCACCTCGACGTGCCGGGGTGGTACCGCAGCGCCGACGAGGCGCCGTTCCTCACGGAGGTCGCGGAGGCGGTCTGGGAGGAACGGGTGCTCCGCACGCGGTACCGCCGCTGGGGACCGGCCGAGGTCGAACGCCTGCTGCATCCGTACGGCCTGGTGCTGAAGGGCGGCTCGTGGTATCTGGCCGCGGCCTGCTCGGGCACGGTGCGGACCTACCGGGTGAGCCGGATCATCGAGGCCGAGGTCCTCGGCGAGCGCTTCGAACGGCCGCCGGACTTCGACCTCGCGGAGTTCTGGCGCGACTTCGCCGAGGAGTTCGCCGCCCGCATGTACACCGCCGAGGCGGTCGTACGGCTCGCACCCGGTGGGGAGGACCTGTTCCGGTACACCCTCGGCGGCGACGTCGTGGACAAGGCACTGGCGAACGGGCATGCCGAGCCCGGCGGGTGGACGCGGCTGACGGTGCCGATCGAGTCGCTCACGCACGCGCGATGGCTGCTGCTGCGCCTGGGCACCCTGGTCGAGGTGCTGGAACCCGCCGAGTTGCGCGCGCTGATGGCCGAGGCCGTCGCGGACCTGTCCCGCCTGTACGGCACGCGGCAGGAGCCCGGCACGGCAGGATGAGCGCATGTCAGAGATCACCGGCAGACGGTGGAACGGCAACATCCACTATCACCCCCACATCCTGCGCGCGGTTTCCGGCGGGGCCCGGCGCGCCCTCGACGTGGGCTGCGGCGAGGGCATGCTTGCCCGCGAACTCCGGCGGACGGTGCCGGAGGTCGTCGGCATCGACCTCGACGCGCCCAGCATCGAGCAGGCCCGTGAGCACCCCGGCGACATCGACTACATCCTCGGCGACTTCCTCACCCACCCCTTCGAGCCGGCCTCGTTCGACGCCGTCGTCTCCGTGGCCACCCTGCACCACATGGACGCCGCGACCGGGCTGGCCCGCATGCGCGACCTGCTGCGTCCCGGGGGTGTCCTGGCCGTCGTCGGCCTGGCCCGCAGCACCATGCCCGCCGACCTGCCGCACGACCTGGCCGGCACCGTCCTCGGCGCCTTCTTCCGCGCCACGAAGGGCCACTGGCAGCATCCGTCCCCCATGGTGTGGCCGCCGCCGGTGACGTTCCCGCAGATGCGGCAGCTGGCCGCCGAGCTGCTGCCCGGCTCCCGGTACCGCCGTCACCCGCTGTTCCGCTACAGCATCGTCTGGCACAAACCCCAGGCCTGAGCCGGGCCCGCCCGGCCGACCGTCAGCCGTCGAGCAGCGCGTGGCCGCGAGGCGTACGGTCCTGGTACAGCTCCAGGGCGCCGCCGGTCAGCGAGCCCGGGGCTTCGTCGGCCATGCGGCCGAGACCCGTACGGATGATCTCGTGCGGGGTGGCGCGCAGGACCGCCAGTTCGCCGGCCAGGTCCGGGGTCGGGCTGGTCGGGACGGGACACAGGAAGTCCGGGATATACGGACCGCCGGGGACGAGGTCGAGCAGGGGGGCCAGGTCAGGCGCCCTTGATCTTGTGACACGATCGCGGAATGCTGCGACTCACCGATTTCATCATCGACTGCCCGGACACGATGAAGCTGGCGGCCTTCTACTCCGAGGTGACGGGTCGCCCGATCAAGGAAGGCAGCCACGAGGACTGGGCCGGCATCAAGTTCGGCGAGATCGAGCTGGCCTTCATCCGGGTGGACGACTACCGCGCTCCTCAGTGGCCCGACAGTGAGCACCCCAAGCAGTTCCACCTCGACTTCGAAGTGGACGAGATCGAGTCCGAGCAGCGCCGCGTCCTCGACCTCGGCGCGACGCTGCAGCAGGACTTCTTCGGCCCCAACGGCTACGGCTGGCGGGTTTACACCGACCCGATCGGCCACCCCTTCTGCCTGTGCCGCAACAAGGGCGTCATCTGGACCGACCAGGGCCTGATGATCTGACCAAAGCGCGACTAGGCCTGTCTTGAAGCCATCTGCTCTGCTGCACGACGACTTTGAGAGTGGCCCGGGCCGGCACGCCGATTCGCTTCGAGCGACCAGGGCCACCACTACGGGGCCCCTGCCGCTTCCGCGCCCAAAGCAGGGCGTCACGCGAGCAGGCCGTGGCGCCGCGCTCGGAGCCTGGCGGCTGCCGCACAGCATCACCAGCCCCGGTCAAGCTGTCCTCGCTCTGTGTCCCAACGCCCCGAACCGAGCTGCAAAGGGCCGGGGTGCCCCTACGAACACCCGGGCTGTGAGTAAGGCGACAGCGTGCTCAGGCAGCGGTGACCACGTCTGCGTGAGCGGCCCGCAGCAGGGTGCGGGCGGCGTCCTTGGCGTGACGGGCGGGCTCTGGAGACCCGGAGATGGCCGCTGTTGTCATCGCGCCCTCGGCGAGGGGGACGAGCTGGTCGGTCAGCCGCGCGGGCGCGTCCGCGGCGGCCACGAGATCGGCGAGATAGCGCCGGAAGGCATCCTTGTGGGCCTTCGCGATGTCGGCCACGGCCTGGGACGTCGCTCCCAGTTCCCCGAAGGAGTTGATGAAGCCGCAGCCGCGGTAGTCCGGCTCGCTGAACCAGCGGTACAGCCAGTCGAAGACCGCCAGAATCCGCTGCGTAGGTGAGTCGTGGGCATCCACGTACCGAGCCAGATCATGGAGCCACCTCGCGTCCCGCCGCTTCAGGTACGCCTCGACCAGGGTGTCCTTGGAAGGGAAGATCTGGTACAGGCGCTTGAGGGGCACGCCGGAGGCGGTGCGGATCGCATCCATTCCCACCGACTGTATGCCTCGGCCGTAGAACAGTTCCTCGGCAGCGTCGAGGATCCGCTGCTCAGTCGTTTCGAGCTCCACTTCGATCACCCATCCTCGAAAACGAACGTTCTCTTACGGTACGGCGCTCCAGGTAGCAAGGCACATTCCCGGGCGTGGGCCTGACCGTCGCCGTGACGCGGCCTGCCCGGAGCGAGGCCGGGCAGGACTGCCCTCTGCCCTCTCAAGCGAGCACAAGGCCCGCCCGGGATACCCCGGCCGGTGCGTGGCGACGCGCACACCGGCGCGGTCCCGTCGGCGATGCCGTTCCTCAAGCGTCTCGGTCCAGTCCGCCAGCAACTCGACGATGGCCACGCCGCGGCCGTGCTCATCATGGGCACCGGTGCAGCGAGGGTGGGGCGAGGGCGCCGTGGCGCCGGAGTCCGCAACCTCGATACGCACGGCGCGGCCTTCGAACGTGAGGCTCACGATCATGTCGGCCCGTCCGTGCTGGGGCGCGTTCCCGCAAGCTCGCCGACGATCAGCAGGACGGAGTCCTGATCCTCCGGGACGACGTCCCATCGGGCCAGCAGGGACGCGGCGAAGTGGCGGGCGGCGTGTACCCAGCGCTCCTCGGCGGGAAGGGCGATCATGCCGTGCCGGTGCATGCCCGTACGAGCATGGGCCAGCGCCGGGGTCACGGGGGCTGTCCGGGGCTGCTCGCCGGACAAGGGCAGCGCCATCGGCGGGGGTTGCGTTGCCGTGTGCGAGAGGGTCATGGGAACGCCCATCTGAACTTTCCGAGCCCACATCAAGAGGCTCATGTTCTGCAGCTTCTTTGCCCTCGGCCCTGGATTGGGTCGGCGTCAGGGCCGAGGCAGCGGTCCTGCGGCACTCGCGGCGGCCGAACCGGCAATCCGTCCGGCCAGCGGTGACAGCGTCGTGAGCCTCCAGCTGAGAACGATCGTTCCATCGAACGAGATCAGCCTGTAGAACAATCGTTCTCAGCGCAAGAGGGATGCGTATGAAATGCCGAAATCTGGAGCAACGCCCCACGCTCACCGCAGGTGAGAGGGTCTTCAAGGCCTGCGAGGGAATCCTGAGGCCAAAGCCCTCCAGGTGCGCGGCGGCCCCTGCCGCAGGTACAGCCTCACGCACGAACGGCCACGCCGTGGATCCGGAGTCGGGCCCGGATCCACGGCGCGGGGGCGGGCGGTCAGAGGCCGAGGTCGCTCAGACCGGGGTGGTCGTCGGGGCGGCGCCCGAGGGGCCAGTGGAACTTGCGCTCCGACTCCTTGATGGGGAGGTCGTTGATGCAGGCGTAGCGCAGTCGCATCAGGCCGTTGTCGTCGAACTCCCAGTTCTCGTTGCCGTAGGAGCGGAACCAGTTGCGTGAGTCGTCGTGGCATTCGTAGGCGAAGCGCACGGCGATGCGGTTGCCGTCGAAGGCCCACAGCTCCTTGATGAGCCGGTACTCCAGCTCCCGGTTCCACTTGCGGGTGAGGAATGAGATGATCTCGTCACGGCCAGTGGCGAACTCCGCGCGGTTCCTCCAGCGCGAGTCCACGGTGTATGCGAGGGCGACCTTCTGCGGGTCGCGGGTGTTCCAGCCGTCTTCCGCCAGGCGGACTTTCTGGATGGCGGTCTCCCGGGTGAACGGCGGGAACGGAGGGCGTGCTTCGTCAGTCATGTCGCTTCCTTGGGCCTGTGCGAGAACGAACGTTCTCGCGCGAGAACGAGCGTTCTCACCGTCAAGCACGACCGTACGAGAACGATTGCTCTCGCGCAAGACCGACACGACCACGACCTGGCAGTCCTCCCCTCTGTCGGGCCATCGCGCGCAGACGCCTCGGCCGGTGGAGCGGTACTTCCGGGGCAAGCCACCGTGAACGGGCTCGCGACGAGGGAGTCGGCCTCGTGCCTGTTGAGGCGGCGGGTGCGTTTCGGGTTGGCTGCGCGGTCGGCGTCGAGTCGTGGCAGGTTGGCCAGGCCGGTGTCCTTGGCTGCTCGGATGCGGTCCTCGCATCTGGCGCGCAGGTGGTGGTGCAGCTCCAGGTCGGCGAGCTGGCCGCGGCGGGCGTCGGTGACGAAGCAGGTGAAGCGATGCCCGCCGATGTCGGTGAAGCGCAACTGCGCGCCGGGATGAGGCCGTTCTTTGCCGACGATGACACGCATGCCCTTGGGCCAGCCGGTCAGGTCGAGCATGCCGGTGAGCACACCCAGATGGACCATTTCGGCTACATGGAAGGCGCTATCCGGTCCGGCGAGCGGGCCGCCCGGCTGCTCCTCGACCAGCTCTGCTCGTCGCGCCGGCGGTGGCCGGCCACGGCAGGCGGGTGTTCGACGGCGGTGACATCCGGTCGTGGCACCTGGCCGAGGTCGAACGGGGCAAGAACGGCACGCTGTTCCTGGACTACAGCCGCTGAGACTCCGCTCAAGCGACGGCGCGGCGTACCGGGCGGTGAACCCGGTACGCGGCGCCGCGGTCGTCTTCTTCAGGAGGCCCGGTTCACCGGGTGGTGCAGACGGTGCCGTTCAGGGTGAAGGCGGTGGGCAGGACGTTGGGGCCGCTGTAGGCGCCGACGAAACCGATGGAGGTGGCGGCGCCGGAGGCGAGCCTGCGGTTGTCCGGGGTGCTGGTGACCGTCACTGTCCTCCCGCTCTGCGTCCAGTTGGCGCTCCATCCGCTGCTGACGCTCTGCCACGTGGTGGGCCAGGTGAAGCCGAGGGTCCAGCCGTCGAGGGCGGCGGTGCCGGTGTTGGTGATCTCGACGTTGCCGACGAACCCGCTGCCCCAGTCGGTGGTGTCCGTCAGGCGTACGGAGCAGGAGCTCTCGGCGGGAGAGCCGGTGGTGAAGGTGAGCGGCGCGGAGGCCCAGGAGACGCGGCCGGCGGTGTCGCGGGCGATCACGTTGACCGTGTAGCGGGTGCCGGGAACGAGGTTGTGGACCACGTAGGAGGTGACGGAGGTCTCGCCGAGCTGCTCGGTGACGGCGCCGTTCTGGCGGTGGATCTCGTACTTGGCGACGGGAGCGGCGCCCGGTGCGGCGGCGGGCCAGGAGATGGTGGCGGTCCTGTCGGTGACACCGCTGACGGTGGGCTGCCCGGGAGCCGCGGGAGCGCCCGTGGCCGCCGCCGCGGGGTGCAGCACCAGCGTGGTCACCGAGTACGGCGGGAGGGTCTGGGTGGTGGCGGTGCCGCCGTGGCCGGTGGTGACGGACGTCGCGCCGTTGGTGAGGCTGGACACCGTGGGCGCCTCGTCGGCGGGGGCGAACCCGGCGTACCCGATCTTCACCTGGCGCTCGCTGTCGGGGTCGCGGTTCACCAGCAGCACGGCGAGGTCGCCGTTGGGGCGGCGGACGGCGTGCGCGGCGACCAGCGGCTCGTCGGTGGCCGCGCGGACGAACTGGTCGCCGGGATGCGCGAACGCGCTGACCATGGAGATCGCGTGGTAGGGGGCGAAGGGCGTGTTGAAGGGGGGTTCGCAGACATCGCCCGTGCAGCCGGCGCTGGACAGCATGCCGAAGTCGCCGTAGTCGGTGTGGCCGGCGACGGTGCTGACGGTGCCGATGCCGTTGTGGACGTTCCACCAGTCGATCGTGAACAGTCCCTGTTCCATGAGAGCCGCATAGGCGTCGGCGGCGAACAGCGCGGCGGGCTGCGTGTTGTACGCGATCCCGCTGTTGATCTCGGTCATGGCGATGCCGATGTCACCGGCGCGGGCGCCCGCGTGCTTGGCGATCTGCTGCTTGACCATGTAGATCATGTCGGGGATGTGCGCGGTCTTGGTGAGGACGTCGGCGACGTCGGTGTGCGGGGGATACCAGTGCAGGATGACGAAGTCGATCTTCGAGGCGGCGATCGACAGGACGGTGTCGTTCCAGGTGGCCTGGTCACCGTCGGCGACGATGCCGTCGGGCCAGTTGGCGGGGGCGGTGAGCACCGCGCCGATCTTGACGGTGGGATCGACGGCCTTCATGGCGTCCGAGTACTTCACGACGTTCCTGGCGTACTCCGCCGGGGTCTTGTCGGCGTGGTCGTCGGCCTCCCAGTCCGCGCCGTAGTGGCCGTTGCCGTAGTTCTCGTTGCCGATCTCCCAGTACTTGACGCCGTACCCCTTGGTGACGTTGGCGTACTTGACCCAGTCGGCGGCCTCCTCGGCGGTGCCGGTGCCGTAGTTGGCGATGACGATCGGCTGCGCGCCGGTGCGCTGCGCCCCGCGGATGAAGGTGTCGAAATCGGTGTTGGGCGCGACGTAGCCGCCGGGGGCGGTGTGGGTCTTCCAGTGGTAGATGTCGGCGTACGACCCGCCGGGATAGCGCAGCATCTTCACACCGGCGGCCTTGAGGAGGTCCGCGGTCTCGTTCGTCCCGAGGTTGGAGTCCCAAATCGCGTGGTTGGTGCCCACCGCGGTATCGGACGCGACCGCCAGGGCCGCGCGGGTGTTCACGGTGACGGTGACCGGCGTCGTCTCGGCGCCGGCGGAGGGAATTCCCGCGAGGGTCTGGGCGGCCACCGCTGCGCCCATGAGGAGCGCGAGGGCCGGCCTGGAGGTGCGCAGGGTGCTCATGACGTCCCTTTTCTGGAGGATCTTGCGGTGCGATGGTGATCAGGCCGTGTGGAACGGTCAAGGAGAGCGCCTAGTGCGCAGTCATGAGCTGCGGGGGAGTTAGGCGGGGCGTGCAACTTTCATTCGCCTGGTCTCACCACCGGCGCGGGTGGATCGGCGGAATGTCGGTGGAGTTCGGCAGGATGGCCCCATGGCTTCCTGGCAGGAGATCGAGAAGGAGAATCCCGCGCTTGCTGCGCGAGTGCTGGCGAGCATGGGAAAGGGCAGGCACAAGACCATGGCGACGCTGCGGCGGGACGGCTCGCCGCGCATCAGCGGGACCGAGGTGGAGTTCAAGAACGGGGAGGTGTGGCTGGGGTCGATGCCGGGGGCGATGAAGGCGCTCGACCTGCGCCGCGATCCGCGGGTGGCGATCCACGGCCCCTCGGTCGACCCGGACGAGGCGGATCCGGCCTCCTGGGACGGCGAGGCCAAGCTGGCCGGCCGGGCCGTCGAGGTCACCGACCCGGCCGTGCGTGAGGCGTTCGGCGGGCCGCCCGGGCAGGATTTCCACCTGTTCCGGGTCGACGTGACCGAGGTGGTCTACACGCGCGTCGACGAGTCGGGGGAGCATCTGCTGATCGAGATGTGGCACGAGGGCGCCGGTCACCGGGTGGTCCGCCGCCGCTGACCCCCCCTTCCGCAGGGGAGGGTGGTGCCCGGAAGGGGCGTCAGGACCTGAAGTGGGTGGGCATGTTCTGCCCGACCAGGCAGACGGCGGGCCGGGACCCGCAGACGAGGGCCTGCCCGGCGTACCCGCCGACGTCGGTGACCACATGCTGGGTCCGGCCCATGACGAAGGTGGGGGCCTGCAGGCCGTTGAGGTTCTGGTTGGACCTGCCCGCGCCCGACCGGCCCTGCGCACCGGCCGCGCGCCCGCCGCTGATGACCTGCCCGCCGCCACCGCCGGGGTGGGGCGCGTGGAACGCCGCGGCCGCCGTACGGGGACGGTGCGAAGCGACCCGCACCCCGGCCGAGTGCATCCTGGCCAACTGCATCCTGGCCAACTGCATCCTGGCCGAGTGCATCCTGGCCGACTGCGCGGCGGAGACCCGCGCGGTTGTGGGCTGGGCGGCGGCGCTTCCCGCCGGTATGACAAGCACGGACACCAGCACGGGCACCAGCACGGGCACCAGCGCGGTGAGGAGCGCGGCCGCGGGTGGGGCCATCGCCGGGGCCGGGGACGGCCGCCGGGTCGCGGGGATGGTCGCTGTGCCTCTCGCTGCGCCTCTCGCGGTGTCTCTTGCGGGGACTGTCGCGAGGACCACGGCGCCGCGCGGGCTCCGCGTGCGGTAGCGGGACATCTCGGTGTGTGCCTTCCTGTTCCTGCCCCGGCGCTCGCTGTCGCTCGTTCCGGTTCCGCCGGGACGTGACCCTCCTACCCGGCGGGGAACCCCGGTAGTTGCGCCCAGGGGCCAAGGGGCGGTGCGCTGTCGTCATGCACTCGGCATCGCCGCCGCCGGCCGGGCTGACCGGCGCCTCTTAGTGGACGCTGAAACCGCCGTCGACGCAGATGGCCTGGCCGGTGACGTACGACGCGGCGTCGGAGGCGAGGAAGACGGCCACGCCGTGGAAGTCGCCGGGAACGCCGTTGCGGCCGGTCATGCTCCGGGCGGCCAGCGCCTCCACCCGCCCGGGGACGGCCTGGGCGGGCGCGGTCAGGGGAGTCAGCACGAATCCCGGCACGATCGTGTTGGCGGTGACTCCGCGGCCGGACCACGCCTCGGCCTGGGAGCGGGTCAGCCCGCACACGGCGGCCTTGGCCGCGCCGTAGACGCCGCTGTCGCCGAAGGCGCTGATCGACTGCTGGGAGCCGATGTTGATGATCCGTCCCCAGCCTCGGGCGGCCATCCGGGGGCCGAAGTGCTGCCCGAGCAGGAACGGCGCGGTGAGGTTGACGGCGATGGTCTGGTCGTAGTCGCCGGCGGTGAGGTCGGCCATGGGCCTGCGGATGTTGTTGGCGGCGTCGTTGACGAGGATGTCGATGTCACCGAAGAATCCGTCCGCCTGCTCGCACACGCGGGCGATGGCGGCGCGGTCGCCGAGGTCGGCGCTGATCGTCGCCGCGCGCACCCCGTGGCCGTCGAGCCGGGCGGCGGCTTCGGCGAGTTCCTTCTCGCGGCGGGCGACCAGGACCACGGCCGCCCCCGCCCGCCCGAGGGCCTCCGCCATCGCGTATCCGATGCCGGAACTGCCTCCGGTGACCAGGGCCACCCGGCCGGTCAGCGAGAAGAGCTCTTCGATGTAGATCGGCACATCGGGCGACGCTAGCAGCGGCCCGTCCCGGTCCGGCGTCCGGCCTTGTCTGCTCCGCACCCCGTCCTGGTCACCCCGCACGCCGCGCCCCGGCCACGTACGCCCGTACGGAGGGGGGCGCGAGGCCTGCGCGCCGCGCGGGCGGTCAGCCGGGGTCGGGGAACCGCCCGGTGGCCGCCGACTCCTCTGTGGCTTCCGTGGCCTTGGCGGCGTGGGCGGCGACACCGGAGGACACGTCGGAGGAGATGTCGTCGATGACGCCGTTCACGGCGTCGGTGACGGTCTCCTCGGCGTGCAGGTCGCGCATCGCGTCCTCGATCTTGCGCATGACCGTCTCCATGGTGCGCAGGGTCTCGGTGTCGAGCCGCCGCAGGAGGCGGACGTAGCCGCCCGTCCCGGCTTCGATGATCTCGCCGGTGAGCCGCCGCCCCTCCTCGGTGAGCTCGACCAGGCGTACGCGGCGGTCGTGGGGGTCCTCGTGCCGGGTGACCAGGCCCTGCGCGACGACCCGGTCGACGATGCCGGTGACGGTCGCCAGGCCGACGCCGAGGTGGCGGGCGAGCTCCTGGCCGGAGGTGGGCCCGGCGAACGTCAGGAACATGACGACCTTGAACTGCTGCATGGTCAAGGTGGACGCCATCAGCGGCATCGAGCGGTCGCGCGCGAAGAAGCGGCCCAGGCTACGCTGGAGATCCGCGAGCCTGGTGATGATCGATCCGCGCTCGGCCTCCTCTTCCGAGGTGTTCGGCTCCGGGGTGGCCTCCACCGCGCCGGTGGCGGGGACATCCGGGCGGCCGGCCCGGGGGCGGGGGCCGCTCGTCCGGGGCGTCTCCGGGGCCGTGTCCACGCTCACCTCCCGGCTCGCGTACGGGCCCTCTTCGGGTCCCGTTCCGGTGCGGGGGCGTCGCTCGGCTGCGCTGTCGTTCACGTTCCACCTCTCGTCACGAGAGGTTACCAGCGTTTAATACACCGGCTAAATCTTAGGGTCATGCGAAGTGTTAGGGTTGCCCCAAACACTTCCTCCGTTGTCAGGAGTTCGGATGACCTCCTTGGCCAGGCTGAGCCTCGCCAACCGCGCACTCGTGATCTTGGTCGCGCTGGTACTCGCGGGATTCGGCCTCTTCGCGATCCCCTCGCTGAAGCAACAGCTCTTCCCGTCCCTGGAGTTCCCGGCGGCCTTCGCGGTGGCGAGCTATCCCGGCGCCGCTCCCGACATCGTGGAGGAGCAGGTCACCAAGCCGATCGAGAGCGCCTTCCAGGGCATCGCCGGCGTCACCGACATCACCTCCACCTCCCGTGAGGGGGTGTCGCAGGTGCAGGTCGCGTACGAGTACGGCACCGACATCGACGAGATGACCGGCAAGATGCAGCAGGCCGTGAGCCGGATCAAGGCGCAGCTTCCGGCCGACGTCGACCCCCAGGTGGTGGCGGGCAGCACCGACGACATCCCGGTCATGGCGATCGCCGTGGGCGACGGCGGCGACGAGCACGCCATGGCCGACAAGATCGAGCGCATCATGGTGCCGGAGCTGCAGTCGATCGAGGGCGTCCGGGACGTCACCGTCAGCGGCGCCCGCGAGCAGCAGGTCGTCATCACTCCCGATCAGGGCAAACTGGCCCTGCTGGGGCTGTCGGCCGCCGCGATCCCCGACCTCCTGCGGACCAACGGAGTGTCCATCCCGGCCGGCACGCTGACCGAGGATGGCAAGTCGCTGACCGTGCAGATCGGCGATCCCGTCCGTACGGTGAAGGACCTGGAGAACCTGTACCTCACGCCCGCGAGCACGGCCGGGCAGGCGGGCGCGGGCCAGCGCGGCGCCGGCGCGGGAACGGGCGCGGGCCAGGGATTCCCCGGTCAGGCGTCGGCCGGCCGGGGCGCCGCTGCCGGAGGAGCCGGTGCGGCGGGCGCGGCGGCGCCGGTCCAGGCGCCCAAGCCACCCAAGCCGGTCAAGCTGGGCGACGTGGCCGAGATCAAGGTCGAGAACGCCACCGCGACCACGCTCACCCGCACCAACGGCACCCCGAGCCTCGGCGTCTCGATCACCATGGTTCCCGACGGGAACGCGGTGCAGATCTCCCACGACGTCAACGACGCCCTTCCCGGGCTGACCCGCGCTCTCGGCGACAGCGCCGAGCTGAACGTCGTGTTCGACCAGGCGCCGTACGTCGAGAGGTCCATCGAGGACCTCGCCACCGAGGGCCTGCTGGGCCTGGCGTTCGCCGTACTCATCATCCTGGTGTTCCTGCTGTCGGTGCGTTCGACGCTGGTCACGGCGGTGTCCATCCCGTTGTCGGTGGTGATCGCACTGATCGCGCTGTGGGCGGGCGACTACTCGCTGAACCTGCTGACGCTGGGCGCGCTGACGATCGCGGTCGGCCGGGTGGTCGACGACTCGATCGTGGTCCTGGAGAACATCAAGCGTCATCTCGCCTACGGCGAGGAGAAACGGCGGGCGGTCCTGACGGCCGTGCGCGAGGTGTCCGGCGCGGTCACCGCCTCCACGCTGACCACGGTCGCGGTGTTCTTGCCGATCGGCTTCGTCGGCGGGCTGGTCGGGGAGCTGTTCAGCTCCTTCGCCATCACGGTCACCGTGGCGCTGCTGGCGTCGCTGCTGGTCGCGCTGACCGTCATCCCGGTGCTGGCGTTCTGGTTCCTCAAGGCGCCGGAGCTCACCCCGCAGGAGGCGCAGGCCGTACGCGAGGACGCCGAGCGCCGGGAACTGCGCAGCCCGCTGCAGCGGATCTACCTGCCGGTGCTGCGCTTCGCGACCCGGCGGCGTCTGGTGACGGTGCTCATCGGCGTCGTGGTGTTCGCCGCGACGATGGCACTGGCGCCCAAGCTGAAGACCAACTTCCTCGACTCCTCCGGCAACGACACCACGCAGATCAGCCAGCGGATGCCGGCCGGGACCGACCTCGCGACCACCGACGCGGCGGCCAAGAAGGTCGAGGAGGTGCTGGCCGCCGACAAGGACGTGAAGTCCTACCAGGTGACCGTCGGGGGCGGCAACCGCTTCCTCGGGGGGCTGGGCGGCTCCGCCGACCGCGCCTCCTACTCCGTCTCCCTGGAGGAGGGCGTGGACACGCCCGTCCTGGAGGAGCGGCTGCGGGAGCGGCTGAAGGGCATGACGGGCATCGGCGACATCACCGTCGGCGGCAACGGCGGCGGCGGGTTCAACTCCGACCAGGTGCAGGTCATCGTGCAGGGGGCGGACCAGGACGCGCTGAAGACGGCCGCCGCCTCGGTCCGCGACGCCATGACCGGCGTGGGCGGCCTGCGGGACGTCACCTCCAACCTCGAGGACAGCATCCCCCGGGTCGAGGTGCACGTGGACCGCGAGAAGGCCGCCGCCCGCGGCCTCACCGAGGCCGCCGTCGGGCAACTGGTCGCGCAGGCGTTCCGCGGCGCGCCGGTCGGCTCGATCGACGTGGACGGCCGTTCCAGCGACGTGATCCTGCGCGGGGCCGGCGACGCCCCCGACGACCTCGCCGCGATCAAGAAGCTGACCGTTCCGACCGCGACCGGCCTGGTGAAGCTGTCCGACGTGGCCGACGTCGTCCAGGCCGACGGACCGACCCAGATCACCCGCCAGGACGGCGACCGCACCGCGACCGTGTCGGGCGCGGCCGACGCCTCCAACCTCGGCGCGATCACCACCAAGGTCACCGAGAAGCTCAAGACGCTGACGCTTCCGGCCGGGGTGACGTACAAGATCGGTGGCGCGAGCTCCGACCAGCAGAAGGCGTTCGCCGACCTGGGCATGGCGATGCTGATCGCCATCGCGATCGTCTTCATGATCATGGTGGCGACGTTCCGCAGCCTGGTGCAGCCGCTGATCCTGCTGGTGTCGATCCCGTTCGCGGCGACCGGCGCCATCGGGCTGCTGCTGGTCACCGACACCGCGCTCGGCGTGCCCGCCCTGATCGGCATGCTGATGCTGATCGGCATCGTCGTCACCAACGCCATCGTGCTGATCGACCTGATCAACCAGTACCGCGAGCAGGGGCTCGGCGTGACCGAGGCGGTCGTCGAGGGCGGACGGCGCCGCCTGCGTCCCATCCTGATGACCGCGATCGCGACGATCTGCGCGCTCACCCCGATGGCGCTGGGCGTGACCGGGTCGGGCGGGTTCATCTCCCAGCCACTGGCCATCGTCGTGATCGGCGGCCTGCTCTCCTCCACCCTGCTCACGCTGGTCCTGGTGCCCGCCCTCTACGTCATCGTCGAACGGCTGAAGGAGCGCATGCGCCGCACTCCCGCGCGGCCCGGCGGCGACGACGGCGAGGTCACGGTGTACGACGAGGAGGCCCTCGAACCCGCCCGATGAGAGCCCCGTCAGGGTCCCGGTGACGGCCCTGTGGAGACACCATGGAGGAAGGGAGGACCCCGGGACGACCGTCCCGGGGTCCTCCCGCGTCCGGCGTCCGGCGGACCTCAATAGACTGGGCCAACGTGAGTGCCAAGCCGCGTATCCCGAATGTCCTCGCCTCCCGTTACGCCTCGCCGGAACTGGCCCGCCTGTGGTCACCCGAGCACAAGGTGGTGCTGGAGCGCCGGCTCTGGCTGGCCGTGCTCAAGGCCCAGGCCGACCTCGGGATCGACGTACCCGAACAGGCGATCGCCGACTACGAGAAGATCGCCGAGCAGGTCGACCTCGCCTCCATCGCCGACCGGGAGAAGATCACCCGGCATGACGTGAAGGCCCGCATCGAGGAGTTCAACGCCCTCGCCGGGCACGAGCACGTCCACAAGGGCATGACCTCCCGCGACCTGACCGAGAACGTCGAGCAGCTGCAGATCCGCGACAGCCTGCTGCTGGTACGCGACCGGGTCGTGGCGCTGCTGGCCCGCCTGGCCCGCCTGGCCGCCGAGCACGCCGACACGGTCATGGCCGGCCGTTCGCACAACGTCGCCGCCCAGGCCACCACCCTCGGCAAGCGCTTCGCCACCGCCGCCGACGAACTGATCGTCGCCTACGAGCGGCTGGAGAACCTGCTGGAGCGCTACCCCCTGCGCGGCGTCAAGGGCCCCGTCGGCACCGCGCAGGACATGCTCGACCTGCTCGGCGGCGAGGACCGGCTGGCCGCGCTGGAGGACCGCGTCGCCGCGCACCTCGGCTTCGCCCGCCGCTTCACCAGCGTCGGCCAGGTCTACCCCCGCTCGCTCGACTACGACGTGCTGACCACCCTGGTGCAGCTGGCCGCCGCCCCCTCCTCGCTGGCCAAGACCATCCGGCTGATGGCCGGGCACGAACTGGTCACCGAGGGCTTCAAGGAGGGCCAGGTCGGCTCCTCGGCGATGCCGCACAAGATGAACACCCGCTCATGCGAGCGCGTCAACGGCCTCGCCGTGATCCTGCGCGGGTACGCCTCGATGGCCGGGGAGCTCGCCGGAGACCAGTGGAACGAAGGCGACGTGTCCTGCTCGGTGGTGCGCCGGGTCGCGCTGCCCGACGCGTTCTTCGCCTTCGACGGCCTGGCCGAGACCATGCTGACCGTGCTCGACGAGTTCGGCGCGTTCCCCGCCGTCATCGAGGCCGAGCTGGGCCGCTACCTGCCGTTCCTCGCCACGACCAAGATGCTCATGGCCGCCGTGCGGGCCGGGGTGGGCCGCGAGACCGCCCACGAGGTCATCAAGGAGCACGCCGTCGCCTCGGCACTGGCCATGCGCTCGCGCGGCGCCGGCAACGAACTGCTCGACCGCCTCGCCGCCGACGAGCGCTTCCCGCTCGGCCGCGCCGAACTCGGCGCGTTGCTCGACGACCGGTCCTCCTTCGCCGGGGCCGCCGCCGGTCAGGTCGCGGCGGTCGTCGCGCGGGCCGAAGAGATCATCGTGCGCCATCCCGGCGCGGCCGCGTACACCCCCGGCGCGATCCTGTAGGGACGCCGGTGCGGCTGAGCCCGCTGGTCAGTGAGGCCGAGGTCGCCGCCGCCTCAGGCGACGACGACCTCGTCGTGTGGGCGGCGCAGGGCATGCGGCCCGGCGTCCGCGCCTGGGCGTACGGTGAGGCGGTGGCGGTGGCGAGCCCCGCGGCGGCGCGGCGCGACCGGCTCGCGGTCACGGGCGAGCCGGCCCAGGTCGTCCCGCTCCTGCGGCACGCCCTGGCCGAGGCGGGCCCGTCGTTCCGGCCGCTGGGCGAGGCCGCCCTCATGGAGGAGGTGGTCCGCGCCGCGCCGGAACTGGAGCCGGTGGGTCACTTCACCTGGATGGTGACCGAGAAGCTCGCCCCGCCGCGCGCGGGCGCACCCGGCCTTGCGGACCGCGCGCCGGAAGGGGCGCCGGACGGCTCCTCGGCGGGCGCGCGGCCGGTGACGGCGGAGGCCGCCTGGCTGGAG
>QFZU02000100.1 GCA_003260025.2 Microbispora triticiradicis
GTCCGCACGGGGTGCCCGTGCGGACGGCCGGCGGAGGCTTCACCTCGCGTGCCCGGCGGAGCTGAGGGCGTGGGGAAGACGCCCTCCTGCCCGGCGCGTCACGCGTCCGGCTGACGGTGCTGCAACTGGCGGCGCAGCTCGGCGATCTCCCGCTCCAGGTCGGCGACCTGGGGAGCGTCGCTGCCCGCGGGGGCCTGCGCCGGGCCGGCCTGTGACGACTGCGGGCGGGCCGGCTGCTGCGCGTACGGCGAGGGAGCGGGCCGCACGTACTGCGTCGCGCCGTCGGGCCGCCGGGGCTCCGCACCCTCGCCCGGCCGCTGGGGGTCGTACCCTCCGGGACGCGGGGGCTCGTAGCCGCCGCCGGGGCGCTGGGCGTCGCCGCCGGCCGGCGGCAGGCTCTGCGGCTGCCAGCCCTGGGGGAGCACCTGGCCGTTCACCGGCTGCTGTCCGTAGCCGCCGCCCACCTGCGCCGGGTAGGAGGCGCCGTTCGGGCCGGGGAAGGGGCCCCCGCCGTACGAGGGCGTGGGCGCCTGGCCCTGCGGGGAGGCGGACGCCTTCCCGCGCCTGCGCAGCACGAGCAGCAGCAGGAGGCCGCCGCCGACCACGACCAGGGCGCCGGCTCCGATCGCGAGCCACACCCACATCGGCTGCGGGGTCTCGTCCTTGCCCGACGAGATCGCCTGCTGGGAGTCGGTGATGTACTTCGCGACGTACGGGTGCGCCGGGAACAACGCCTGGACCTCGCGGAACTTCGGCAGCGCGTCCTTGTAGTGCCGCAGGAAGAAGTCGTCGAGCGCCTCGTTGTACTTCGTCGTGGTCATCGACGCGGAGGGCCTGATGTTCTTCTCGTTGAGCTTCTCCTTGATGACCGAGACCGGGAGCACGAAGCTCTCGTTCTCCGACGCCTCGCCGTTCTCGCTGACGGTGCCGGCGATCAGCATGCCGACGACCTTGCCCGCACGGCTGAAGACCGGGCCGCCGGAGTTGCCGTGGTAGGAGGGCGCCTGCGTCTGGATGTACGGCACCCCCTCCTGCGTGGTGCGCTTGGCGTTGTACGGCCCCTCGGTCAGCGCGGGGTCGAGCTTCGACTCGACGCTGAACCACGGGGTGTTGGTCACCAGGCCGGGGAAGCCGCTGATGTAGAGCGTGTTGCCGGTCTGCACGTCCGCGTCGTCGCCGAGCGGGACCGTCGGCAGGTTCTGCTGGCCGTTGACCTTGAGCAGGGCGAAGTCCTTGCCCGGGTAGCTCTCGCCCACCGACACGAGCTCGGCCGGGACCTCCTTGGCCGTCTTGTCGACGCCGCCGCCGGGGAGGCTCTGCAGCACCGACAGGCTCTTCTGCAGGCCGCGGATCTGCAGGTGGTTGGTGTTGAAGGTGACGTAGACCTGCTGGGCGAGCTCGAGAAGCTCCTTGTCGGCCTCGATGCCCTGCAGGCCGTTGATGATCTCCTTGGCGTCCTGCTTGTTGAACTTCTGCAGCGCCTGCTGGGCGAAGGTCTGCGACAGCTCGTCGTCGCTCATCTCGACGCAGTGCGCGCCGGTGACCATGTAGCCGTCGGGGGTCACCCACCAGCCGGTGCACATGCCGCCGACCTGCGCCTTGGCGGTGCGTTCCGGGGTGACGGGCTGGAGGTACCGGTCGACGTCGGCCGCCATGCGCTGGAACAGGAACTTGGCGATGCTGCGTTCGTCGGACGGGATCTTGCCGGAGATCACCGCCTGGGTGGCCTCGTCGACCAGCTGTTGGAACGGTCCCTGCTTGACCTGGCTGGTCGGGACGACGACCTCGCCCGAGTAGGTGAGGCTGGTGAGCTGGACGGCCGGGTGCGTGCGCGCGGCCAGTTTGGTGCCCACGGGCACCTCGTCTGCGGTGTCCGCCGAAGCGGGAGCGGCGGTGACGACCACGGCGACGGCCGCCAGCGCGGCCATCCCTCCGGTCAGTCTGCCGAGATATTTTCTGAACGTTCCATCCACGGCAGCAATCGTGGAGGTTTGGTCTTGTTTCTTGCTTGGAGGTGGCTTGGGACTGCTTGGAACCCCTCCCGGAAGCCAACCGCAAGCCTGCCACACAGCGGCCGGTCGTCGCGCACGCGCCGGTGACACGCCGACGGCCCCCGCCGGGGGCGGAGGCCGTCGATCGTCGTTGTCGCGTCAGACGCCCATGGACTGGGTGTCGTTGGTCTCCGGCGTCTGCTGGGCCGTCACCTCGGTCACCCCGTTCTTGAGGTGATACCGGGCGATGGCCTCCTGCAGCGTCTCGGCCTTCACCTCGCCCCGCCGGGCGAGCTGGGTCAGCACCGCCAGCGTGATCGAGGCCGCGTCCACGTGGAAGTGGCGGCGCAGCGCCGAACGCGTGTCGGACAGGCCGAACCCGTCGGTCCCGAGCGAGGACCAGTCGCCGGGCACCCACTGGGAGATCTGGTCGGGGACGGCGCGCATGTAGTCGCTGACCCCCACGAACGGCCCCGGCACGCCGGACAGCTTGGTGGTGACGTACGGCACCCGCTGCTCGGCGTCGGGGTTGAGCAGGTTGTGCTCCTCGACGGCGAGGGCGTCCCTGCGCAGCTCGCTCCAGGAGGTGGCCGACCAGATGGCGGCCGACACCCCCCAGTCCTCCGCCAGCATCCGCTGGGCCTCCAGCGCCCACGGGGCGGCGACGCCGGACACGAGGATGTTCGCCTTCGGCCCCTCGCCGGCGGCGGGAGCGAAGAGGTACAGGCCCTTGAGGATGCCCTCCACGTCGACGTTCTCCGGCTCGGCCGGCTGCGGGTAGGGCTCGTTGTAGACGGTCAGGTAGTAGAAGACGTCCTCGGGCCGCTCCCCGTACATCCTCCGCAGGCCGTCCTTGACGATGTGCGCGATCTCGAACGCCCACGCCGGGTCGTACGACACGGCGGCGGGGTTCGTCGAGGCGATCAGCGGGGTGTGGCCGTCCTCGTGCTGCAGGCCCTCGCCGTTCAGCGTGGTGCGGCCGGCCGTGGCGCCGAGCAGGAAGCCCCGGCCCATCTGGTCGCCGAGCTGCCACATCTGGTCGGCAGTCCGCTGGAACCCGAACATCGAGTAGAAGATGTAGACCGGGATCATGTGCTCGCCGTGCGTGGCGTAGGAGCTGCCGGCCGCGATGACCGAGCCCATCGAGCCGGCCTCGCTGATCCCCTCGTGCAGGATCTGGCCCTCGGTCGACTCCTTGTACGACAGCAGCAGCTCGCGGTCGACCGCCTCGTACGTCTGCCCGTGCGGCGAGTAGATCTTGGCGGTCGGGAACATCGCGTCCACGCCGAAGGTGCGGGCCTCGTCCGGGATGACCGGCACGAACCGCGCGCCGATCTCCTTGTCGCGCATGAGGTCCTTGAGCAGGCGGACGAACGCCATCGTGGTGGCGACGTTCTGCTTGCCCGAGCCCTTGCGCAGGCCCGCGTACACCGGGTCGCCGGGGAGCTTGAGCGGCTTGGCGCGGACCACCCGCTTGGGCAGGTAGCCGCCGAGCGCCGCCCGGCGCTCCTTCATGTACGCGATCTCCTCGTTGTTCTCCCCGGGGTGGAAGTACGGCGGGATGTCGGCGTCGAGGTCCTTGTCCGGGATGGGCAGGTAGAGCCGGTCGCGGAACTCCTTGAGCTCGGCCTTGCTCATCTTCTTCATCTGGTGCGTCGCGTTGCGCGCCTCGAAGTCCTTGCCGAGCGTCCAGCCCTTGATCGTCTGGGCCAGGATGACGGTCGGCTGGCCGACGTGCTCGCGGGCCGCCTTGAACGCGGCGTACACCTTGCGGTAGTCGTGCCCGCCGCGCGACAGCTTGCGGATGTCGTCGTCCGACATGTGCTCGACCATCTTGCGCAGGCGCGGGTCGCCGCCGAAGAAGTTGTCGCGGATGTAGCCGCCCGACTCGACCGAGTAGGTCTGGAACTGGCCGTCGGGGGTGGTGTTCATCTGGTTGACCAGCACGCCGTCGACGTCGGCCGCCAGCAGCGGGTCCCAGTCTCGGCCCCAGACGACCTTGATGACGTTCCAGCCGGCGCCGCGGAAGTACGACTCCAGCTCCTGGATGATCTTGCCGTTGCCGCGTACCGGACCGTCGAGCCGCTGCAGGTTGCAGTTGATGACGAAGGTGAGGTTGTCGAGCTCCTCACGGGCGGCCACGCCGATCGCGCCGAGCGACTCGGGCTCGTCCATCTCGCCGTCGCCGAGGAAGCACCAGACGTGGCTGCGGCTGGTGTCCTTGATCTTGCGGCTGAGCAGGTAGCGGTTGAACCGCGCCTGGTAGATCGCGCCGATCGGGCCGAGGCCCATCGAGACCGTGGGGAACTCCCAGAAGTCCGGCATGAGCCGGGGGTGCGGGTAGGAGGGCAGGCCCTTGATCCCGTGCGACAGCTCCTGGCGGAACGCGTCGAGCTGGGCCGCGTCGAGGCGGCCCTCCAGGAACGCGCGGGCGTAGATGCCCGGGGCCGCGTGGCCCTGGATGAAGATCTGGTCGCCCGACTCCCCGTGGTCCTTGCCGCGGAAGAAGTGGTTGAAGCCCACCTCGTACAGGGACGCGGCGGAGGCGTAGGTGGCGATGTGGCCGCCGACGTTGGTCCGCGCGTTCGCCCGGGTCACCATGACCGCCGCGTTCCAGCGGATGTAGGCCCGGATGCGGCGCTCGACGTACTCGTCTCCCGGGAACCAGGGCTCGCGCTCGGGGGGAATGGTGTTGATGTAGTCCGTGCTGCGCAGGCCGGGTACGCCGACCTGGTGTTCCCGGGCGCGCTCGAGCAGCCGGAGCATCAGGTAGCGGGCGCGGGTGCGGCCCTCGGTCTTGATGACGTTGTCGAGCGATTCGAGCCATTCGTTGGTCTCGCTCGGATCGACATCAGGCAACTGGCTGGGTAGGCCGTCACTGATGATCGAAAAACGCTGGCGTCCGGAAGCCACTGGGTCTCGCCTTCCGAGAATGGACTTGGTCTCGTCGGATCTGTTACGTCGGTGTTGCCTGCAGCGATGCGCTCAGCGCTTGGTCGCGGCGTTGCGGTCGTCTTCCATCCTGTCTCGTCCCACCGGAAAGCGCATCTCTACTTCCCGGTAACCGAGTCGTCCCCGCTGGCAGCGGGTGCGGCTTGGCCTAGACCACCGATGGTAGGACGATTTTCGCAGACTGCACATTCCTTGTTGCCCCGGGGTTTCCCCCTGAGCGTACGGGTGGCGTTCCCCCTGGTCACCCCAGGCGCCGTCCGCTGCCCCCTACCCCCTCCGGCGCCGCTTCACCCGGCCGGGCCGGTACGGGCCCGGCGAGGGGTGGATGGGCGCCGTCCCAGGCGTTCGCCCCGGTCACGGGGAAGGCCCAGGCCGGTCTGTGGGTTTACGTAACGTTTTGGTATGAGTTGTCCCACCCTCTGTGGAGGGCAGGGTTTCTCCCCTTTCCAGGCGGCGATAGCCGTACCAGGCTCTGGAGAGAGGGAGGAGCGAGATGCAGGCAGCGGTAGGGGACCGGCTCGTGGTGCACAGCGCCGTCGTCGGCGAGCACGAGAAGCACGGCGAGATCATCGAGGTCCGCGGTCCCGAGGGCGGCCCGCCGTTCCTGGTGCGGTTCGAGGACGGGCACGAGGCGCTCGTCTTCCCCGGGCCGGACGCCGTCGTCGTCGCAGCTCAGCGTGGATCGTAATATCACGGTGTGAAATCGACGGTGATCGAGGTGCGGACGGGCGCGCGGGAGCGCGTACACGACATCACACAGGAGTGCGCCGGCTTCGTCCGCGACTGCGGGGGAGACGGGCTGCTGCACGTCTTCGTCCCGCACGCGACCGCGGGCGTGGCGCTGCTGGAGCTCGGCTCCGGCAGCGACGAGGATCTGCTGGCCGCGCTCGGCGACCTGCTCCCAGCGGACGACCGGTGGCGGCATGCCCACGGCTCCCGGGGGCATGGAAGGTCGCATGTCATGCCCGCACTCATTCCGCCGTACGCCACGGTTCCCGTCCTGGGGGGCCGTCTCGCGCTGGGGACCTGGCAGTCGGTCGCCCTGGTCGACCTCAACGTCGACAACCCCGACAGGCGGGTCCGTTTGTCGTTTTTGACCGATTAAGAGATAACGGTGCGGGTCACCCGTCGTGGCGACCGTTGACGACGACCGGTCGCAGCGTGTGGACTGTGCCGAAGCATGGCTCTCAATGAGCCGCGACAACCGCAGACATGGGCGGGGTCACCCCAAGCAGGAGGGATGAACGTGAGCGCGACCGCGGGTCAGGCGCAAGGCGAGCGCGGCCTGGCCGAAAGACTCGGCCTCAGAGCCGGTCAGGTGGTGCAGGAGGTCGGCTGGGACGAGGACTGCGACGAGGCGCTGCGCCAGTCCATCGAGGACCTGACCGGCAACGAGCTGGTGGACGAGGACTACGAGGACGTCGTCGACGTCGTGCTGCTGTGGTGGCGCGACGGGGACGGAGATCTCTTCGACGCCCTGAGCGACGCGATGACGGCACTCGCCGACGGCGGCCAGATCTGGCTGCTCACCCCGAAGGCGGGGCGCGACGGCCACGTGGAGCCCAGTGACATCGGTGAGGACGCGGCGACCGCCGGGCTTTCCCAGACGAGCAGCGTGAGCGCCGCGAGGGACTGGTCGGGCACGAGGCTCGTCGCCCCGAAGGCCCGCCGCTGAGCGTCGCCCTGCCGTACGGCCCGGGGATGCCGTACGGCAGGCTGATGGGCGGACACCTGGGAGGGACTGCTCATGACGGTTGAGGTCGGGCAGCGGGCTCCGGACTTCGCGCTGAAGGACCAGCACGGCGTCCCCGTACGGCTCTCCGACCTGCGGGGCAGGCGAGTGGTGCTCGTCTTCTACCCCCTGTCGTTCAGCCCCGTCTGCCACGGCGAGCTCGCGGCGATCCGCGACGGATTCGCCGGCTCACTGCCCGCGGACGTCCAGGTGCTGGCGGTCTCGGTCGACTCGATGTTCACCCAGCGCGCCTGGGCCGACCAGGAAAATTTCACGTTTCCTCTGTTGTCGGATTTCTGGCCCCATGGTGAGGTCGCACGGGCGTACGGTGTCCTCGATGAGGACAGGGGGCTCGCCCTCAGGGGCACGTTCGTCATCGACGCCGAGGGCGTCGTGCGCTGGAAGGTCGTCAACCCGATCGGCTCCGCACGCGACCTCGACGAGTATCGCAAGGCGCTCGCGGCAGTCTGATCGTTTCATCGCCTGACTCCGGGCATTGACATATACGGTTCCGTCCCCCCCACTCGCCCCATTGGAGGCCACGATGCCCTGCTACAGGTGCGGGGCCCGGCAGATCGACCCCGTACGCGGCGCCAGCCCCTGGAAGCGTGCCGTACGCCGTGAGGCGCAGGTCCTCGTCTGCCCGGACTGCCAGCGTGTGCACGACCTCGACCTCGACACGTGCGCCTCGTGCGGCTCGATCGCGTTGATCTGCCGCCTGGGAGAGATCGAGTGCCGCTCCTGCGGAGAGATACGGCTCGCCCGCGCGGGTGAGCCCCTCGTCGCCGCCGGCTCCTCCGGCCCGCCGGGAGCCACCGGGTCTCCGGGCCCGTCCGGTCTGTCCGGCCTGGCGGCGGAGGTGGAGGCCGCGCTCAGCCGCGTGCTCGGGCGCCCGTGACGCATCCGCCTGTGACGTACGTGGTCGCGCTCGACGTGGGCGGCACCTCGATGAAGGGCGGGCTGGTCACCCGGACCGGCGAGGTCACCGTCCTCGCCGGTCGTCCCACGGGCCGGGAGAACGGCCCGGAGGCGGTGGTCGAGGCGGTGCGCGCCTATGTCGGCGAGATCGCCGGACTCGGGCGGTCGCGGTACGCGGGTCCTCCCGCCGGGGTCGGTCTCGCCGTCCCCGGCATCGTCACCTCCGCCACCGCGGTCTACTCGGCCAACATCGGCTGGCGGGACGTGCCGGCCGAGGCGTTCGTGCCCTCCGGCGTACCCGTGCGGCTCGGCCACGACGTCCGTACGGGAGGGCTGGCCGAGAGCGTGTTCGGCGCGGGGCGCGGCGTCGCCGACTTCCTGTTCCTGCCCATCGGCACCGGCATCGCCGGAGCGGTGGTGCTGCGCGGCGAGCCGTACGGCGGGGCGCGCGGCTGGGGCGGCGAGATCGGGCACGCGCCCGTCTGGCCCGCGGGGGAGAAGTGCGCCTGCGGGCAGATCGGCTGCCTGGAGACCTACGCCTCCGCCTCGGCCCTGGCCCGCCGCTTCACGGCCCGTTCCGGCCGTACGGCGACCGCCAAGGAGGTGGTGGAACTCGCGGTCGCGGGGGACGTGGCGGCCGCCGAGGTGTTCGGCGAGGCGATCGAGGCCCTGGCCATCGCCCTCGCGTCGTACGTGCTGCTGCTCGACCCCGCGTTGATCGTCCTCGGCGGCGGCCTGTCGGAGGCCGGCGCGGCGCTGCTCGACCCGCTGCGGGAACGGCTGGCGGGACGACTGACCTTCCAGGAGCCTCCGCCCCTGCGTCCGGCCGCCCTCGGGACCCGGGCGGGCATGCTCGGCGCGGCCCTGCTTGGCTGGCAGGCGGCGGGGGAGCACGACGTGGGCGCGGACTGGCCTATCGATGTGCTCAGAGGCGGGTCCGTGTCGTAAGGTGTAGACCGGTCCGGGCGGTTAGCTCAGCGGTAGAGCACTCGCCTTACAAGCGAGGGGTCACTGGTTCGAACCCAGTACCGCCCACCAGCGAAAAGAGCCTCGTCCTCTACCTGGGAAAACGGGGCTCGTGCCATTAACGTGCCATTAGCGAACGCAATCGATCTTGTTCAGTGACCACTCGCCTCGGTCGGTAGGACCTGTGTGATCTTGCCGTTCATGACGTCGGCGATCTTGTGGTCTGCTTCCGCCGTGCGGTGCTGGTAGATCATCGCGGCGCGTACGCTGTCATGGCCCATGCGTGCCATCAGGTCGCGGAGGGAAGCGCCGGCACTCGCCGCGATCGTGTTTCCGGTGTGGCGAAGATCGTGAACGTGGAGACCGGGGACGCCGAGCTTCCGCGTGATCTCGCTCCACTTCACGGCTCGCCGGAAGTTGCTGCGCCGCAGGATGCCGCCGTTCGCTCCGGTGAAGACGAGGGCGGTCGGTTCCGACTCGGTGAACTGGTCGAGATGCTGACGCAGCGCCGGAATGATCGCCTCAGGGATCGCCACCGTCCGCAGACCGGCACGGGACTTGGGCGGCCCGACGAGGAGTTCACCCGTGTCCAGCTCGACGTGTTGTTGCCGAACGCTGACGGTCCCGGCGTTCAGGTCCAGGTCCATCCGCCGCAGCGCCGCGACCTCGCCCCACCGCAGGCTCGCGAAGGTGGCGAGCAGGATCAACGCGCGCAGCCGTACCGGCACCAGGTCGGCGAGCTGGAAGACCTGGGCCACCGTGAGGACGGCGCCGACGCCGTTGCTCGCCAGGGTCGCCCGCCATTCACGGACCATCTCCGTATTGATCTTTCCGAGGGCGACATTGCCGAAATACGGAGCGACGTGCCGCTGGAGAAGCCCGCTGTAGATCTCGACCGTCCGGGGCCGTAGCTCCGTCCGCTCACTGATCCACTTGGCCGCGTAGTCGCCGAGCTTGACCTTGGACCGCTGAGGGTCCGTCCAGTCCCCGGTGACCATCTTCGCTTCGAGCAGCGACAGCGCCCGCTCGGCGTCGCGTTCCCGCTCGTATGTCGTCTCTCCGCTGCGCAGCTTCCCGTCCGGCCCCGGATAGCGGATCTGGAAGCGCCCGGACGGCAGCTTGCGGATGCTCCCGAAGCGGCGGTGGCCTGCCTTATTCGCCATCAGGCCGCCCTCGCTTCCGTTGCCGAAAGATTCAGCCCATCTCCGAGCGCCTGGAGTTGGTTCATGTGGTTGCGCCAGCGCTGGCGTTCGTGGACCGACCGCAGCAGCCGCACACCGATGGGGGCCAGCTCGGGATCACCGGGCTTGACCGGTCGCCAGACGTAGCGGTGAGGGTCGACCGGCTCGTCTTCGACGCCGAGCGCTTCAAGGACCCAGGTGCGGCGGTCCTGCTTGTGCTCGGTCAGGGTCTTGTTGGACCACTTGCGAGAGACGAGGACGCGTCGGCCCGCGTAGCCGAGGTGGTCGGGCTTGTGCGCCTTGCCCTTGCACCGGCCGGGGGCCATCCCCGGTTTGGCGCCCTTGGGCTGCACCCCGTACCGCAGCCAGTTCGGGCAGGTCGGCGAGCACGGCTCGAACCGCAGCGCGTCGAGAAGCCGTTCGGCGTGAGCCTTGCGGCGTGGGTCATCGGTGCCGAGGGCATCGCCGAGGCTCTTGGTGAGGTACTTCGACAGGTACCCGATGAGCTGGTCGGCGTCCGGGGTCCCGGCGAGCACACTCTGTATGTCGAGCTGGTCGCCGAAGCGCAGCACGTGCAGGGGCTGGGCGTCCTCGTCGACGTCGAGGCGGTCGAGGGCCTGTTCCCAGGTCGGGAGGACTTCCCCGGTGGTGGGGTCGAGGTAGCCGGCCCCGTCCTCCCAGATGGGCAGGTGCTCGCCCTCGAAACGGACGTCGTCGGTCGAGGGCCACCACACCTGGTGGTAGGTCGCGGCGATGATCTGCCGCAGTTCCGCGCGCGGGAGGGTGCCGCGGATCGCCATGTGCAGGTGTGGGGCGAGCCGCTTTTGTGGTTCGACGGTGGCGAAGTACTGCACGTCGTATCCGGCGACGCGGCGGAGGTTCTGCACGAAGCGGTCGACGAGCTTGGAGAAGTGCAGCGCGTCCCGGGCCGCGCGGGCGTAGTCGTAGGCGTCCGGGTTTAGGGGGGCGCCCTCCAGCACCCGCCCGTAGGAGGGCAGGGTGAGGGTGACGAACATCGAGGGCCGGTAGACCTTGCCGTCGGAGCCGCTGAAGGTCCGCCCGAGGGTGGTCTTGGTCATCTGCCGCTTGGGCAGATCCGGGGCGTCCTGCCGCCGCTTGGTCGAGCGGGACCGCTTGCCGGAGGTGCGGCCGAGGACGTTGCCGCGCATCCCGGCGGCGTTGATCTCCTCGTCCAGCTCGACGATGGCGGCGTCCAGGTCGCTGGTGTCGCCGCCGGCCTTTTCGGTCTCGTCCCGCCAGGCTTGGACGTCGGCCCGCAGCTCAACGAGGTGACGCTGATACTCATCGGCGTTGTCGGGGAGGTTCACGGGCTCGTGGTCGAGGTGCCAGCCCTCCCGGCACTGCGCCCGCCGAAGCTGCCGGTTGCGCTTGGCGCACGGCGGGCACTTGCTTTCCAACGTCGCCCCACACGGCACGTCGATGACCTCAACCTGCCCGGTGAGGATGTCCTGCCGACGCAGCGGAACCGGCCGGATGCACACCCCGTACTGCTTGGCGATCTCCTCGACCACGTCCCGCGCCAGCGGTTGCGCCATCCGCACGGCGCGAGGTGTGGAGCGATCGAGCGGGTTGGTCACCGGTCACCGTCCCAGGCGCCAAGGGGGTCGAGGAGGTCGGCCGGACCGAGACCGTCAACGATGACCGTGGCCTTCTGGCCGCACTCGTGGCACTCGACGATGCCGCGCACCGGGTCGAGCCACAGCACATCGCAGGCGCCGCAGCACGAGCAGCGCAGGCCGTCGAGGAGGTGAGCCAGGCGCATCATCGGCCCTCCCCCGCGAACTCAGCGACCATCGCGCGGATATCCGTGTCGGAGACGTACGCGGCCCGCACCCGCACCGGATCAGGACTGGCTTCGAGCCGGACGTAGCCGACGCCTGCGCCCAGTTCGGGCACGGGTGAGATGTGGTCGGCGAGTGCTCCCCGGTCGCGGGCTCCGTCGCCGAGGACCATGTCCACCTGTTCCGACTCGTCGAGCCGGAGGGCGATCTTGTCGGGGAACAGGTTGCGGATGTTCATGACCTCCTTGCGCGGGTCCTGGAGGGCGGCCATGACCCCGACGCCGACCGCCCGGCCCTGCGTGGTGAGTGTTGCGAGGGCCGCCGTGATGCGCTGACGGAGTTGCTTGTCGGGCTGGTAGGCGGTCAGGAACGCGACCTCGTCGACGAGCACCAGGACGAACGGGTCGCCGGGTGTGGGGGTGTGTGAGCGCTGGAGGCCGGCGAACCGGTCGGCCCGCTCCTGCATCACCGAGACCGCCTCGTCGAGCAGGTCGGCGCACTCCTTCGGATCGGCCGCATACCGAGCGCCGAACAGGGCGCGGCCGAAGGACAGTTCCATCCGCTTGGGATCGAGCGCCCACACCTGCACCAGCCCGGCCCGCATCGCGGGAAGCAGACCGCGGATCGTCGACCACAGGTAGGAGCCCTTGCCCGCCCCGGTCGCCCCGGCGATCAGGACGTGTGTGCCGTGGACCTTGAGCCGCAGCGGCGTGCCGTCCTCACACCGGCCGATCTCCACCGGCCCTACCGATGACACGTCAGGGATGGGAACGGCGGGCATCGGTTCGGCGAGCGGGTCACGCCGGGGGAAGGTGAGCACGAGCCGCCCGGCCCGAGCTACCGCCACCCGGCAGGAGGGAGCGCCGAAGCCGTGGGCCAGGTGCTCGATGCGGTCGGCCCAGTCGGTGACCGCCTGCCCGTTGAGCATCTTCACCGAGACGCGGTCGGCCCACCCGTCGCACTCCACCCGCACCAGGCGGGGCAGATAGTCGCGTCCCCGGATGTGCCGCCCGAGCCCGGAGACGACCATGACCGGTTGCCAGTGCCGCCGGTAGACCCAGAACCAGCGGGCGAAGGCGAGCAGCCGCCAGCCGACCAGCCGCAGGAACGAGGCCCGATCCAGCAACGCCCACGACAGGCCCGCCGAGGGCAGGAACCCGGCCATCACCAGGGCCAGCCGCCAGCCGTACAGGGTCCAGATCACCCCAAAGGCGACCGGCACGGCCACCGCGACCGGATGCCGAACCACGAGACGGACCAGGCCCGCGACGAGCCGCGACAGCCAGATCATGATGGTGACGATGGCGGGGGTTCGGACGACGGCCGGGCGGAAGACCACGGCCGTGTCTGGTGTGGTGGAGACGAGGTTGCGTGCCTCGTCGCCAGGAAGTTTTCGGAACATTACACTTCGTGTCCTCTCGTGATTTCGCAGTCAGGGAGAGTTGAGGGGCCGCCGGAAGTTGCCGCTTCCTGCGGCCCCGCTTGCGTGTCAGGCCGCCGAGTCGGTGGCCTGGGCGTGTTCGGCGTGCATGCGCTCGCAGTCGGCCAGGTACCGCGCGGCGGCGTTGAAGATCTCCCGCGCGATGTCCAGGTCTTCGGCGGTGACCGGTCCGGCCCCGGTAGTCGAGACCGTCACGTCCGCCTCGTCGGACTCCAGGACCAGGTACGGCCGACCGGACTCCAGCACCCGAGCCCGCGCCCGACTGATCGAGGCGTAGAACGAGATCCCGATGCGGGGACGCTCGCCGGGGTCGATCGACATCGACAGGTGCGTATACGGCCGCCCGGTCACGCCGCCACCTCCTTGCCGTTGCCGGCCGCCTTGGCGTGAGCGCGAGGAGCGCGCATCTCCCGAGCCCGGATGGAGTAGGCGAGCCGTCCGGACCCGTTGACGTACGGGGTCACGGTCAGCCCGTCGAACTCGACCGGCGTGAAGGGCAGGCCCGCCACCGGGGCCGGGGGCACCGGCTGAACCGGAGCGAGGATCTTGACGGCCACGGTCTTCTGCGCCGCCTTCAGCGACGGGTCGGCGTCCATCACGGGGATCTGCCAGACGAGTTCGCCCGTCTGCTTGTCCCGCGCCTGGACGAACCGGCCGTTGCTCGACGCCTCGAAGTCCTTGACCGGCTCGACCTCACCCACCGCATAGCAGCCGTACGGGAAGATCTGGCCGAAGCTGATCGGAATGGGTCCCTGTAGAGCCATGTGGCACCACCTCCTCATCTTGTCCTGTCGGTTAGCTTGACTGACCAAGCTACCTCTTCATGAAACGCGAAACCCGCTTGGCTAGCCAAGTACACCAAGCGGGTTCGCGGAGGAAAGTTGGATTACCGGATGGGGTAGGCGTCTTCGAGCTCGTGACGGTCGCCGGGGAGGACCGTCTCCACCACGATCCAGGGCTTACCGGTGGCGTCGCAGGCGACGGCATAGACGGCCAGCAGCGCGGCCGAGGCCTTGACGCCGAGGAGGTCTCGCTCCTCCGGTGTGGGGTTGCGAGCGGTCACGTGCTCGATGATGTGATCCAGCTCGACGCCGGCAGCGGCTTCCACGTAGCGCCGTACGCCCTGCTTGAGATCGGCAGGGTCTGTCAGTGCCGTCCCTTCGGCCACGTCGGCGGGAACCCAGGTCGAGGAGACCTCGGATGCTTCGTCGTCGCGGGTGACGAGGGTCTTGCGGAGCACGACCGGCGACTTGGGCGTGATGCCGAGGTAGGAGGCGATGCGGTTGGGTGCTTCGGCCGGCCCCGCTGTGAGGAGTCGGCTGGAGACCTGGACCTCTTTGCGGTCGAGCAGTTCACGCCCGGTGCGTACCTGTTGGGTGGAGGCGATGGCCGGGCGTCCCCGGACGAACCGGCCCTTGCCTTGATGGGTGACGATCCAGCCGTGATCACGCAGCACGCCCAGCGCCTTGACGACGGTCGGCCGTGCCATGCCGAACTCGGCCATGAGCTGATGTTCGCTCGGTAGAGGAGAGCCGGGCGGATACTCGCCGGACTCGATGCGCCGTTCCAGTTCGGCGATCAGTTGCGCGTATTTGGGAGGGGTGTATTCAAATGACATCAGAGCCCCACATTCAACATGCCTGTCTAGCCAAGCAGGCTAGCAGTGCATGCGATGCTTGCGAAGGGCTTCCGCCGACATGAACTCCTACCCCGTGAGCGCGACGGCGCAGGACACCCGCGCCTTGATGGAGTCGACCACGCCGCCGCGCCCGTCTATCGGACCTGACCAGTCAGCAGCGCCGACCAGGTCTCCCAGCCCTGCCCCACCCGCCAGCGGTGGGTCTCGCTGATCTCAGGGGCGTCCTCGTTCTGCACCGTGCGCCGGATGAAGGCGACACCGCCCGACTGGCACAGTTCGTAGAACCGGGCCTGACAGTCGCACGTCCAGGCCAGCACCCGGACGCGATGCGCCGGCGATGGCTTCCACCACTCCAGTTTCCGGAAGTTCCCCCGGCGGATGGAGACGTGTGCGCTGTGCAGGCGATCAGGCTCGTCGAGGTCGTTCACGAGCCCTCGCCAGCAAGGTACGGCGGGCACGGGTGGACGTGGCGGAGTTGCCCGTACCGATGCGCCACCCGGCGCGCGGCGGTGACGATGTCGGAGGCCGGGGCGAAGGCGTAGACGGGCCGCCCGCTGGTCGAGGTACGGCCCGAGCGCCAGCGGAACCAGTGACCATCGGTCCAGACGACCAGCTCGACCCAGACCGACACCAGCGCCAGCCCGTACCCCTCGTGCACGTCGGCGGCCACGCCGTACTGCTCCAGTTCCACACGCAGCCGCTCCGCAGTGTGGGCAGCGGTGACGACCGGGGGCCGCCGAGCGTACACGAGCTGATCGGCGCCCATCACGCCGCCGCCGGCACACCGGTACCCGCACAGTCGAAGCAGTCGACCGCCACCAACTCCACGGCCACACCGTCAAGCCGAAGCCGGGCATCGGCCGAGGACTCCCGAACGAACCGCCAGCCCTTCCCCCGGCAGGCTCCGCATCTGTCCATCTCCGTAACCATGGGATCAAGGGTCGGAATTCTCGTTCTCCCAGCCCATCCCCGCGTGGCATCCCTTGACGGGATAGGTCGCGACCGCGTAGCAGTGGAAGGCACTTTCCGTTGCCCGCCCCGGTGCGAGAGGAAAGCCCGCGGATGCCGCCACGCATGGCCGAGCCGTACGAGGTCCCCGCCTCGCTATGGCACCGCCCCGACATGCTCGCCGCGCTCAAGGCCCGCGACATCGGCGCGGTCTTCCGCCTGGTTCGCCAGTACGGCGGCTTGAGCCAGACCGCGATCGGCAGCCTGACCGGCTACAGCCAGGGCAAGGTCAGCGCCATCATGAGCGGTCTCGCCGCAGCCCTCACCGAATACCCGGTCGCCGGCCCCCAGCTCCCGGAGCTGCCGCAACTTGCCGCCGCCGTCGCCAGAGCGAAGCGGACCTACCAGGCGTGCCGATACTCCGAGGTCGCGGCGATGCTTCCCATGCTGATCCGCTCCCTGCGCCTCGCGTGCGCCACGCTCAACGGGGACGCCCGGCTCAAGGCGCACGCCCTGTCCGCCGAGGCGCACCACGTGGCCGCCTCCATCCTGCTCAAGCAGGAGGACAAGGGGCACACCACCGCCGAACTCCTGGACGAAGCCGAGGACGCAGGCCGACGACTCGGCTACGACGGCAACCACATGTGGACCGCGTTCGGTCCGAACAACGTCCTGTGCCACCGGGTGAACATCGCCCTCTCACTCGGCGACGCGGGAACCGCGATCGAGAACGCCCGCAGGATCGACATCAACGCCCTGCCCATCAACGAGCGCAAGGCGACTGTCCTCCTGGACACTTCCCGCGCGTTCCTCGCCTGGGGCAAACACGACCGCGCCCTCTACATCCTGCGGGCTGCCGGAGACATCGCCCCCGAGGAAATCACCACCCGCCCCGCCACTCATAGGCTAGTCCGCGACATCCTCGCCACCGCGCCCATCAGCATTCGGCGCGAAGCGCGGGAGTACGCCGAATCCCTGGGAGTCACCGCGTGACCGACACCGGCAAGGTCCTGTACGTCATCGTCTGCGCCGCAGGACCCGCCGGCGACGTCGGCAAGCTCGTCATCATGGCTCAAGACGACGGATGGACCGTGCAGATCGTCGCCACTCCGAACGCGCTCGACTTCATCGACGTCCCCGCGCTGGAGAAGCAGACCGGCCGCCCTGTCCGCAGCCAATACCGCAAACCCGGCGACCCTAAGCCGCCGAGGGCAGACGCCATCATCGTCGCGCCCGCGACCTACAACACCATTAACAAGTTTGCCCAGGGCATCGCCGACACCTACGCGCTCGGCCTGCTTGCCGAAGCCCCCGGCCTCGGCATCCCGGTCGTCGTCCTGCCCTTCGTGAACAGCGCCCTTGCTGCTCGCAAGCCCTTCCACCACAGCATCGACTCGCTGCGCAGTGAAGGTGTTGATCTGCTCATAGGACCTGGCCAGTTTGAACCGCATCCGCCGAGCGGAGGCACCGACCGGCTGGATACCTTCCCGTGGCAACTGGCGTTGAAGGTACTGCGCAAGTGATTAGCCCCGGTCAAGAATGACCGCCGCGATGGCAGCGAGGCCGGAGAAAGTAGAGCCGATGCAAGCCAAGGTCGCCACCCGTTCCTTCGGCGTAATCCACAGCCCGCGGTTCAGCTCCCGCCAGCGATCGCGTCCGAGCTTGCGAGCAAAGTTCTGACGTTTGTGTTGCCGGACCTGGTTGCAACCAAAGAGGAGGCCACGGGCGTTGTGGCGGCAGGGGCCTTGCCGGCCCTCTGCTCCGCATGTTCGAGGAACGCGAAATAGGAAGTAAATGATCGCGAGGAGCGATCCCGCTATCAGGAGAGGGGCGATCTTACCTTTGTCGTCTGCTGCCCACCAGCCCCACGCGACAGCGGCAAACACCGCATAGCCCCAGTACTTCCCGAAAAACCCCTGTTTCCCTCGCGCCATAGGTGCAAGGTATAGAACCTCAGTGATGGCGAACAGGGTAGATGTTAGTTGCTGCAGGCTACCAACATGTGCATTGACGAGCACAGGCTGAGTCTGTTCGTCCGACTGCCTGCCAGCTAAGTAGGGAACGCAGAAGTCATCGGCTGCCTTGTGTTCAGGCAGCCTTAGAATTCCGGCGGTCTCCATCCCTCCAGGTATTTGTCCACCAGTTGGATGAGCGGACTTTTTTCACCCACTGTCGCGGCAGCAGCGTCTCGGCAGCGCCGAACACCTTCCTCCCTATTTACAACCTCCAGCAGGGGTTCCCATGCGAGTTGGTCGCTGATATCTACGGCCCTTGACCCCATGGTCTGCCTACGCGCTTGAGTCACAGCGGTCCCCAGCAATTGCTTAGCAAACTCCGGCTCGTCTAGGTGGGTTTGCGGAATGATCCAGGTATGGGGATCATCTTCGATTCCAGCCCACCACATGACACGTAGAAGGTCCCACTCTCGCGCTAGGTCTGTAGCGCCAGCAGATCGGACTTCAGATCTAACCTCTTCTTCGAGCGCTTTCCATTCGTCTTCTCCCACCAACTTATGGCCAGCATTCTTGCGATGGCCAATCAACTTTAGAAGTACTAGCTTTGACGAGTACTGAACTACCCTCGGGAGTGCCCTGCGGACAATCTCTAGGACTTGATTAGGATCTTCCGTCGGCAATAGAAGCCGATAGACCACGCGGGAGATCACTATATCCGGGCCAATATCAAAAAATCCCTTAGCGGGACGCCGAAGGCGGGGTAGTTGGTTCAGGAGTGCCACGATTGCTGGCTCGGGGTCAATGCTGGAGAATTCGTTCTGGTGAGACTCTAGTGTAGTAACGACTTGCTCGACTTGCGGAGGGTCGAGTTCGTTGAATGCTTGGGTGAGGAAATCCTCGTCCTCTATATGATCAAACAACAGTTCTGCCGTCACTGCACTTTTCATGCTGGCTGGCATGGACAGCTGCAGATAAAATGACAGGACATCGGGATGGGCAACCCGACGCTCGCGAAGCCATGCAGCTGCAGAATCGCTGCCGTAACGGTCGTTCATGCCGAGGCGAAGCTTCGACGCCGGAAAGAGCCTCATGCAAAGTGCGTGTAGTACAGCTTGATGTTGCTCATCGGAATCGATGAAAGCTCGAACTTGCTCGGCCAGGCTCGGATTGTCGTGAGTGTTATAAGCAGGTGTTGTTAATCCTGGGATGGCGGATGAAAGCAGAGAAAAAGTGTCAGGCAGAAATATGCGCATAGCTTCTAATGCAAGGACGTCCGTGAGTTCTATGCTGTTATCCAGAAGTGACAGCACAGTGCGTAGTGGAGCAACGTAACGTCGAACATCGCGAACGGTAGAAAGAAGCGGCGCTATAATCTCGATAAATACATCGGGCCACAGGTTGGTTGAAAAGCGAGAATACTGGAGGTCTTTGATGATTCGGTCTAGCTCGGCAAACAGAATACTATGAAGATCTCCCGGTGCGATGTCCGGCACATTGAACATCACCTGGACGATCTTCTCCAGGTAGGCTCTACCTGGGAGTCCGTCTTCGTTTAAGGCAAGCTCGACCCTCTGGCGGTCGAATGAGAGGATATAAATCAGATTTGGGAACGCTCCAGTTAGGCGAACCATGCGAAGTACATCGCGGATTTCTTGGCCGGTAAGTCTGTCGAGATCATCCAATATCACAATGACTGGGTGTTCGAGATCTTCAAGCGCATCGGCCAGTGTGCTTTTCTGCTCCTGAATGCCCCGGCTCTGGCTTTCCTCCATAAACTTCCCTGCGGCTGCTGCGGCCTCTGCAGCAGCACTCAAGGCGGTACCTACGATCGGCACAATCTTGATGGGGGAGAAGAGGGCGCCGTATTTCTTCAGGGCACTAGCGATCTTCTGCTGCTTCGGATTCCCATACTCAAGCTGGCTCGCCATCTCACCGAAGAAGAAACTAACAAGTTGATCGGTGCCAGAAAAAAGCCATGGATTAAACTTCAACACCTGGATATCTTTGGAGCTCAAGTCCTCCTCTATCATGTTGAGCATAGAGGTCTTTCCGGATCCCCATGGTCCTGTGACGGCGAACACAAGGCCGCGTGGGGCAGTCGCCTGCTCAATCGCGGTTGCCCACTGACTTGCAATAGCGCGACGACCCAAAATATCGTTCTCGCTGTTAACGGGTTCGTCTCCGACGATCACGCGCTCCTCCTGATTATGTTCCGATCTTGATCTGACAACCATACGAGACGATTCGGAACTCTGCGTAGGTGTTGCCGAATTGTGCTTATGGAAGTCAAGGGCGGCGCTGCGCGCCGCCTCGCGGCCCTACGCCCGCTCGGCGGCCGGGCATGCGGCCTGGGGGCCGGTCCCGGCCGCCGGCAGCTCGGGCCGACCGCCCCACAGACGCTTCTAGAGTTCGCCGCTGATGGCTGCGTCGGCCGTCGCTAGCCTGATCGCACCCAAGCGAGGAGTCGAAGCGTGAAATGGATGCGCCGCCGCGAACAGGATCCGCCGTCGACCTGCAGGTGCAGCCCGCAATGGCCAGCGCTGGAGGCGGAGTTGAACGGCTATGTCGATTCCGTGCTTCCGGATGAGCACGGTTCACCTATCGGAGGGTGTGGCCTGTTTCCCGCCAGATGCGCAGTCTGTAAGGCCGTGTATCCCGGTAACTGGGTTGGGATGCGTGGCACCCCGCCACCGTTTCCCTGGGCGCGTGAAGAGGCCGAGTAGTTCAAGCCTCCGGCGGGGGCCTCAGCTCCGGGATGATCGCGAGGAGCACGAGCCGGGTCCGTAGTGGCTGAGGTGGGCCTGATCGTCCCGCCTGCCCCGACCCAGGCAGAGCCCAGCAGCCCGACTCCTCCAGCTCAAGCCCGTCCGTGACCGTTGGCGTCTGATGATCGAGGAACGGCGGCCGGTTGAGGTACACGCGAGGACGGGCTTGACCTTCCGCCGCCGGCCCGCTGCCGCTTCGCGGTGGGTCGAGGCAGACGGGAAGATCAGGCAGGGGAGAAGCGTGCAGGTCTGCACATCGCGGTACGCCCCTTGATGGCCGTGCCATTAGCGTGCCATTAGACGGTGAAGAGGTGGCCGACAGGCCATGATCAGGAGAGGTCGAGAGCTGCGGTAAGAGGCATGATCACCGTGCCATTAGCGTGCCATTAGGGCAGCTCGGAGACGGTCGGCGGGGGAGCGGTGTCCCAGGCTGGCCGCAGGTCGGCGTACTGCCGGGAGCGGTCTTGGCTCCTTACAAGCGAGGGGTCACTGGTTCGAACCCAGTACCGCCCACCAGCGAAAACGGCCCGTCCCCAAGATCGGAGACGGGGCCTGCTTGTCAGACTGCTTGACTAAGGCTCCCGCTCGGCAAGCGGGAGGATGGCGTCCATCGCGGTTGCACCCTCCTGGATCACGGGTCTGATCTGGTGACGGTAGACGGTCTGCGTGACCACCGTGTTGGAGTGCCCCTCCAGGCGCGAGATGTCTTCGAGCGCGATGTCGTGGTCGGAGAGCAGCGACACGAAGCTGTGCCGCAGCTCCCTGGGCGCCCACTCCTTCCCCGTCAGGCCGGCGCTGTCGAGCACCTTCCGGAAGTCGCGGCGCATGTTGTGCGCCGACACGGGCGAGCCGCTCTCCGTCGCCCGGTCACCGAGGCGGGTCTCGTCGTAAGCCGCCACGTGGCTCCATTTGATTGCCCTCACCTCCTCGGTACGCGCTCCCGAGAGGAGAGAGACGACGATGTACGCGCGTGTTCGAGGCCGTGCATTTTCTGCCGCCTTGAGTACGGATTCCGCCTGGGAAAGGGTAAGGGACTTGGACGGGCGACCTTCACGGCCTTCCGGCACCTCGCACAGTTCGACGACGTTGCGCTTCACCTTGTCCCGGCGCATGGCGTTCTTGACAGAGCGGTTCAGGATGTTGTGGATCAGCTTCAGCGAGCGGGTCCCGAGTTCATCCTTCTTGCTCTGCGAACCATCGGTCGATGTCCTCTACCGAAAGTTCGCGGAGCTTACGAGCGCCCAAGCAAGGGATGACGTGGGTTCGGACGTAGGTGCGGTACATGGCGACCGTCGAGGCATCACGCCCCTGAAGCCCGTTGTCCAGCCAGTAGGTGACCGCGTCGGCCACCATGTAGTTGGTGGGAGCGATGGCAAGACCGTCTTCGTAGTCGCGAAGTATCTCCTTGCGCTTGTCTTTGGCAGCCGTCTTTGTTTTACCGCTGCCGGTTTTGACGATGCGCTTTCCGGCAGGTATGTAGCCGACGGTTACGGACGCAATCCAGCGGTTGCGTCGATCGTCCCAGTGAAGGCCGCCGTCGCCATGGCTTCTTCGTTTGGTCATTTGGGGTTCCTCCGGATTGTTGGTGAGGTGCGGTCCCCGTCGCTGCCTGGTCGGTGAGGCCGGGGCCGCGCTTTGGATGGTGGGTCAGGGCAGACGTACTTCGGCGTGAATGGGGGTTGCCGTGCGCTGCGCGTCATGCGGGGTCGCTTTCGCACATCGGGTGGTGGGTCTGGCCGGCGGTGAGGATGGTCATGTCCTGGCCGCAGCCGGCGCAGGTGCCGATGAGCCGCTCGATGACGTCGAGCCGGGGGGTGGCGACATCAGAGAGAGGCTGCATTTCAGCACCCGGAGCGCCCGGAGCACCCGGTGGTGGGTGTTTAGGCTGGTCAGCGGGGGTACCGCTTGCGGGTGCTGCGCGATTCTCAGCACCCGGTACAGCGCCCGGAGCGCCCGGAGCGGGTGCTGTGCGGGTGCTGCCGGGCGCTGTGCGGGTGCTGGCGTCGCCGGTAGCACCCGGACGTTCGTGCTGGTCAGAGCTGGTTCCGGGTGCTGCGGGCGCTCCGGGTGCTGTAATGCGCCTACTCTCTGATGCCGTCAGCTTGTAGAGGCGCTGCCGCTGGGGGGCCGGGCCGCGCTGGGTGTCGTCGACGTTGATGCCGATGGTGCGCAGGGCGGGGGCGAGCCGCTTGAGTTGGCCGGCGGCGCGGGTGCTGTCCTTGGGCCACTTCTTCGGCAGTTTGTCGGGCGTGGCGACCCGGTCCAGCAGTTCCTGGGCGGTGAGGGTGAGGCCTTCGGGTCCGGCCTTGTCGACGAGCTGGACGACGGCCTGGGCGAAGGGTTCGCCGTCGAGGACGTCGGCGACGGCGTTGCGGGCGCTGGCGCGGTAGGACTCCAGGGTGTGCCAGTCCTTGACGTGGTCGATGGCGGCCAGGACGCGGGCGAAGTCCACCATGCGGGGCCGTTCGGTCAACGTCACATCGGGCAGGGCCTTCAAGACCGCGGCGAGCACGTCGAACAGGGAGGCGAGGATGGCGGCGTGGGCGTCGGCGAACGCGGCGTCCAGCTCGGCCTCTTCGCGGCGCTTGCTGTCGGGGATCAGCGACAGCTCGATGGTGAGCAGCCGTTCGGCCAGGTCACCGGCCAGGGCTCCGGCGTCGATGGTGGTCATGGCCAGGACGCGGCGGAACTCCAGGACCACGACGTCGTCATCGGAGTACAGGGCGCGATCGCTCATGCCGTCACCGGTCACCGCACGGCACAAGGCGTCCGACAGCCAGTCGGCGATGACCGAGACGTTGTCCAGGCACAGGCCCCAGGAGTTGAACGCCTGCACGCCCCAGGCCTTCAGATCACGTGGCGCGGTGCGTTTGGGGGCGCCGGAGGGGTCGATGATGCCGATGACCATCTGGGCGGCCTTGGACTTGCCGGTGCCCTGCTCACCGCGGAAGGTCAGGATCGGGTGCGGCAGGTCGGGCAGGAACGCCGCCACCAGCCATCCCACCAGCAGCCGGAAGCCTTCCTCGCTGGTGTTGAGCAGGCCGCGCAGCTTGGCGAGGCCGTCGCCGTCCCGGACGGGGTCCGGCAGGGGTTTCATGGCGCCGGAGCGGCGGAACAGCACCGGGGAGCGGGGGACGCGGTCCCAGCCGTGCGGGCCGATGACGACGCACCGGCCGTCGGAAGTCCCCAGGTCCACGACGATGCCGCCCTCATGCCGGGCGACCCGCAGGTGCGGCACGCGAGGGTCGGCGCTTGCGGCGATGCCTTCCAGCACCGTCATCGCATCGGCCAGGGCGGACTGGGAGGGGACGTTGCCGGTGTTGTCGTCGGTGAAGATCCGGGCGAGCTGGGAGCGAAGGCCGGCCTTTCCGCGCAGGGGCAGGGCGAGGTTGGGGCCGTTCTTGGCCGCGGCGTAGGGGCGGCCGTCTTCGCTCATGAACAGCTCGAACCGCTCACGCGCGATCTTCACCAGAACCGAGGCCTGCGAGGGCCCCTTGTCGCTCTTGCTGACTCCGGCACCGTTGACGATGTCCTCGGCTTGGCTCACCGGCGTCCCCTGCCGGCGGTGGTGCGGGCGCTGCCCAGGGTGGCGTGGGCTTCGCCGTCGCCCAGGCCGATGCGGCGGGCGGCCTCGGCGAGGGCGGCCCGGGCCGCGCCCGGACGGCCGGACGGCCGGTGGGCCGCGTGTCCGCGAAGACCACCGGCCGCGCCGTCGTGCCGGCTAGGAGCCGAGCGTGACGTGGAAGATCTTCTCGTTTCCGTTGTTCGGGATGCCGTCCTTGTCGCCCTGGGTGCTGGTGGTCAGCCACAGGCCGCCATCGGGAGCGGGCTCCACAGTGCGCAGCCGGCCGTAGGTGCCGTTGAAGAACACCTGCGCGCTGGGCAGGCTGCTCCCGCTGATCGGCACGCGGTACAGCCGGGTGCCGCGCTCGCAGGCGATGTAGATCACGTCGTTCACGATGGCGATGCCGGAGCAGGAGCCCTCCGCCACGGGGTAGGTGCGCTTGGGCGCGATGTACCCGGCGGTGCCGCAGGTGCCCGTCGTCCCCTCACACGCCGGCCAGCCGTAGTTGCCGCCCTTGGTGATCAGGTTGGTCTCGTCCATGATGGAGTTGCCGAACTCCTGCTCCCACAGCCGGCCCTGCGAGTCGAACGCCAGCCCCTGCGGGTTGCGGTGCCCGTAGCTCCACACGTAGGTGCCGAACGGGTTGTCCGACGGCACGGTGCCATCCGGGTTGAGCCGCAGGACCTTGCCGTTGAGGCCGTTCAGGTTCTGCGCGTTGTCGCCGTTCTGGGCGTCGCCGGTGCTGGCGTACAGCTTGCCGTCCGGGCCGAACCGCAGGCGGCCGCCGTTGTGGTACTTGTTGCGCAGGATCCCGGTGAGCAGGATCTGCTCAGAACTGAGGGTGAGCTGGTCGTTCTCCAGCTTGATGCGGACGATCCGGTTGTCGGTCGACGTCGTGTGCATCATGTACAGCCAGTGGTCGCTGGCGAAGGTGGGGGCGATGGCCAGCCCCATGAGGCCGCCCTCGCCGTCGGTGTCGTCGACGTTCGGCACCGTGCCGATGTTGGTCTTCGCCCCGGTGGCCGGGTCGAGGTGGATGATGTCGTGGACGTCCCTGCGGCTGTAGAGGATCGTGCCGTCGGGCAGCGTGAGCAGACCCCACGGGAGGTCGGTCTCGGTCGCGATCTGCGTCACCCCGCACACCGAGTCGGCGCACCCCCCGCCGGTGGTCACGGTCGCGGTGTTGCTGCGCGACGAGACGTTGGACTGCGCGTCGCGGGCCACCACGTAGTACTGGTAGCTCGTGTTCGCCGACAGCCCGCTGTCGATGAAGGTGGTGGCCGGCGGGTTGCCGGTGACCGTGCCCACCAGCGTGCCGCCGCGGTAGACGAGGTAGGCGCGGACCCCGACGTTGTCGGTGGCCGCGGTCCACTGCAACGTCACCGTGGTGCCGGACGCGGAGCCGGTGAGCTGGCTCGGGGCGGTGGGCGCTTGAGTGTCGGACTGGCACTGCGGTGGCGTGATCGTGACCGTCGCGCTCGCCTGGGAGACGTTGCCCGCCGCGTCGCGCGCGTTGACGTACAGACCCCACGTCGAACCGGGGACCACGGTGAGGGTGGTGGACAGGGTGGTCCCGCTCACCGACTTCATCAGCTGGCCGTCGTGGTAGACGTCGTAGAACGCCACTCCGACGTTGTCGGTGGAGGCGCTCCACGCGAACGTGACCGAGTCGCACACCAGGCCGCTCACCCGCGGGTTGCCCGGCACCGTCGGAGGCTGGGTGTCGGCGCTTCCGGTGGACGTCGTCCACTTCTGGTTGCTCTGCCCGTTACACGTCCACAACTGCACCGGGGTGTTGTTGGCGGTCCGGGCTCCGCTCACGTCCAGGCACATGCCGGACTGCACGCCGACGATGCTGCCGTCGGAGTTGATCCGCCACTTCTGGCTGGCCGCCCCGGTGCAGGTGGAGATCTGCAGCGTGGCCGGCGGCGTGGTGTCCTGGCCGACCACGTCCAGGCACCTCGGGGAGCTGTACACCCGGAGCTCTCCCGCCGTGGTGGAGGTCCACGTCTGGCTCGCCTGCCCGTTGCAGTCGTAGATGGTGACGCGGGCACCTGGCGTCGTGGAGTTGCCGGCCACGGTCAGGCAGCGGCCGGACGCCACGCCGACCACGGTCGAGGTGGCCGCCGACGCGGGCGTCGAGCTCGCCACGATCATGGCGGCCACCGAGGCGAGCGCGGCCACGAAGGCGGCCAGAGCGCGCGGCCACGGCCGTCCGCGGGTGGTTAAGGCGAACATTCGTATCAGTCCTTACCGGGGTCGTTCGAGGGGGGTTGCCAGGGAAGGGGTCTGGCGCGGCGCCGGCGGGACCGCGGTGCGCGGTCACCACCGAGAAGCCAGCCGGCGCATTGCGGCGACGGCGCGGCCCGGGCTCGGGGTACGGCGCCGCCGACCGCACCCCGTGAGGTCCGTTCGCTGCCAGATCAGCAAAATGCGACAGAGTCCATCAAGAATGAACAGCACCTCTTTGACAATGCTGTCAGAAATATTGTCACGACTCCCGACGAATGTGGCATATCGGATTGCCCGCTCACCGAAGCCGTCCGATGGCGGGCGGCACGCCAGGTCCGGCGACGGGGGCGCCCACGCGGGTGACCGCGCCTTGACGTGGGGCTCGGCCGCGGGTGGTGCCTCTGCCTCACATGGGACGCACCTGAAGATCATCGACCGCGAGATGAAACATTCACCGCCCGCCCGCTCCCCGAACCCCTCTGCCCGAACCAGACCAGACCGCGAGATCGCGCCGGACATGATCCACGCGCTGCGGTCGGCGAAGGGAGCGGGTGCACGAGGGCGGGAACACGCAGTCACACCGGACCGGCTACTGAGCACAGCCTCTAACCTCGGGCTTGCGTGCTGAATTTCGCCGAGGTTGATCGTTTACATGAGAAAAGTGCCTTTGAACTGGGAGGGCAATAACGTGCCATTAGCGAACGCAATCGATCTTGTTCAGTGACCACTCGCCTCGGCCGGCAGGACCTGTGTGATCTTGCCGTTCATGACGTCGGCGATCTTGTGGTCTGCTTCCGCCATGCGGTGCTGATAGATCATCGCGGCGCGCACGCTGTCATGGCCCATGCGTGCCATCAGGTCGCGGAGGGAAGCGCCGGCACTGGCCGCGATCGTGTTTCCGGTGTGGCGAAGATCGTGAACGTGGAGACCGGGGACGCCGAGCTTCCGCGTGATCTCGCTCCACTTCACGGCTCGCCGGAAGTTGCTGCGCCGCAGGATGCCGCCGTTCGCTCCGGTGAAGACGAGCGCGGTTGGTTCAGACTCGGTGAACTGGTCGAGGTGCTGACGCAGCGCCGGAATGATCGCCTCTGGGATCGCCACCGTCCGCAGACCGGCACGGGACTTGGGCGGCCCGACGAGGAGTTCGCCCGTGTCCAGCTCGACGTGCTGTTGCCGAACGCTGACGGTCCCGGCGTTCAGGTCCAGGTCCATCCGCCGCAGCGCCGCGACCTCGCCCCACCGCAGGCTTGCGAAGGTGGCGAGCAGGATCAACGCGCGCAGCCGTACCGGCACCAGGTCGGCGAGCTGGAAGACCTGGGCCACCGTGAGGACTGCACCGACCCCGTTGCTCGCCAGGGCCGCCCGCCATTCGCGGACCATCTCCGTATTGATCTTCCCGAGGGCGACATTGCCGAAATACGGAGCGACGTGCCGCTGGAGAAGCCCGCTGTAGATCTCGACCGTCCGGGGCCGCAGCTCCGTCCGCTCACTGATCCACTTGGCCGCGTAGTCGCCGAGCTTGACCTTGGACCGCTGAGGATCCGTCCAGTCCCCGGTGACCATCTTCGCTTCGAGCAGCGACAGCGCACGCTCGGCATCGCGCTCCCGCTCGTACGTCGTCTCTCCGCTGCGCAGTCCGGCCCTGGATAGCGGATCTGAAAGCGCCCGGACGGCAGCTTGCGAATGCTCCCGAAGCGGCGGTGACCTGCCTTGTTCGCCATCAGGCCGCCCTCGCTTCCGTTGCCGAAAGATTCGCCCCGACATGCTCACCGCGCTCAAGGCCCGCGACATCGGCGCGGTCTTCCGTCTTGTCCGCCAGTACGGCGGCTTGAGCCAGACCGCGATCGGCAGCCTGACCGGCTACAGCCAGGGCAAGGTCAGCGCCATCATGAGCGGCCTCGCCGCAGCCCTCACCGAATACCCGGTCGCCGGCCCCCAGCTCCCGGAGCTGCCGCAACTTGCCACCGCCGTCGCCAGAGCGAAGCGGACCTACCAGGCGTGCCGATACTCCGAGGTCGCGGCCATGCTTCCCATGCTGATCCGCTCCCTGCGCCTCGCCTGCGCCACGCTCGACGGAGACGCCCGGCTCAAGGCGCACGCCCTGTCCGCCGAGGCGCACCACGTGGCCGCCTCCATCCTGCTCAAGCAGGAGGACAAGGGACACACCACCGCCGAACTCCTGGACGAAGCCGAGGACGCAGGCCGGCGACTCGGCTACGACGGCAACCACATGTGGTCCGCATTCGGTCCGAACAACGTCCTGTGCCACCGCGTGAACATCGCCCTCTCCTTTGGCGATGCCGGAACCGCGATCGAGAACGCCCGCAGGATCGACATCAACGCCCTGCCCATCAACGAGCGCAAGGCGACCGTCCTCCTGGACACCTCTCGCGCGTTCCTCGCATGGGGCAAGCACGACCGCGCCCTCTACATCCTGCGTGCCGCCGGAGACATCGCCCCTGAGGAAATCACCAGTCGCCCCGCCACTCATAGGCTGGTCCGCGACATCCTCGCCACCGCCCCCATCAGCATCCGACGCGAAGCGCGGGAGTACGCCGAATCCCTGGGAGTCACCGCGTGACCGACACCGGCAAGGTCCTGTACGTCATCGTCTGCGCCGCAGGACCTGCCGGCGACGTCAGCAAGCTCGTCACGATGGCCCAAGACGACGGGTGGACTGTGCAGATCGTCGCGACTCCAAACGCGCTCGACTTCATCGACGTCCCCGCCCTGACAGTCGGTGCCCTGTAGTCCCAGGGCTCCTATGGGATTGGACACACGATGTCGGCGGTAGCAGTGAGTGTTCGTGGAACCGTGATCCGGATGACACGCGGACACATCGCGCTCATCGGTTGGACTTCATACTCTCCCGAAGCAATCTTGACGGCGTAGTTCCCGTCAGCATCTGCGGAAATCTGTGTCACTAGCCTGCCCCTGATGGAGAACGTCAGGTTGACCTTGGCCAGCGGGGTTCTGATGCCAGGCGGTGGACCCCCGGCTACGTAGGCCGTACCGGACATCCTGGTATCCGGCTGAGAGCTCCCAGTCGAGCCATAGCCGCTGCAAGCTGCAGAGGTAAGTAACAGACCAACCATCAAAAACGTGCTGGTCTTCTTCATCTCACCTGACCATGTATCGAGATCGCATTCGGAGGTCCGGGACTTCGTACTTCACTCCTGGGCGCGGACAGCAAGGTGACCAAACACGGGATAAGCCGCTGATCAGCGCGTCTGGGCTAGCTGATGCGATCAACGGGAACCGGCATTCCTCCCATGGCCTCCAGCACCGCACGCATCCCAAGGGGACGGCTGAGTCGTACGGTTACCTGTCTGCGGTATCCCTCGGCCGTGCAGGCGCGTCCCCGCTCGTGCGGGTGCTCGTTCACCACGATCAGGGCCGCATGCGCCGACTCGACGGCGCGCACGCTGTAGTCCGAGCCGCAAGGCCCAGTGGTCTTTCCCCCGATGAACTCAGCGGTGAGTGTCTGTCCGTCCCTAAGGACGGTCACCTTCTCGACGGACGGAGCGCCAAGGACAGGGCCGTATCCGTCCCGCCGAAGAGGTGTCGGAGTTGCACCCGCCCCGTCCCTCGCGAACGCCTGCTCATAACCCTCAAGAGCCTGCCGTATGTGTCTATCGAGCTGCCGGTCGTCCTCGGTCGTGATCCACCACAGCAGCCCCATCAAGGCCAGAACGACGACAGCCGCGATACTCAGGACCCAGCGCGTACGCGTCATGATCATTAGACGCTGCTCATATTGCGCTGGTTCACGCGCATCGCCGATACGCCTCCGGCGGGGGGCCTCCGCTCCGGGATGATCAACTGCGCAGAGCTGAGGCCGTAGGTGGCTGAGATGGAAGCCTGACAGTCTGCGGGGGAGCAGTGTCCCAGGTCGGCCCGCTGGTCAGCGTACTGCCGGGGGCGATCTTGGCTCCTTACAAGCGAGGGGTCACTGGTTCGAACCCAGTACCGCCCACCAGCGAAAACGGCCCGTCCCCAAGATCGGAGACGGGGCATGCTTGTCAAACTGCTTGACTAAGGCTCCCGCTCGGCAAGCGGGAAGATGGCGTCCATCGCGGTCGCACCCTCCTGGATCACGGGTCTGATCTGGTGACGGTAGACGGTCTCCGTGACCACCGTGCTGGAGTGCCCCACCAGGCGCGAGATGTCTTCGAGCGCGATGTCGTGGTCGGAGAGCAGCGACACGAAGCTGTGCCGCAGCTCCCTGGGCGCCCACTCCTTCCCCGTCAGGCCGGCGCTGTCGAGCACCTTCCGGAAGTCGCGGCGCATGTTGTGCGCCGACACGGGCGAGCCGCTCTCGTTGAGAACACCCGCTCGCGCTCGTCGTCCTGAGCCGACTTCAGCGCCTTCAACGCCTCAACGCAGCGCTTGGGCTGGGCCAGGCTGCGACGGGACTTCGGAGTCTTGGTGTCGCCCTTCTTTCTCACGGAACGCCAGACGTAGAGGGCGAACTCGCTGTGATCCCATCCCCCGCCTCGGTGACGTCCCCTCGGGTGGTGTAACTCCAAGCTGTTGATGCAAGCCCCGGACATGGGGCGAGCCATCGTGTGACGGTCAGCGAGTTCCCCGCCGTGGAGCAGATGCTCCTGGAGGCCGCCGACGACATCACCGCATTCGCCGACTTCCCCGCCCAGCACTGGAAGAAGATCTGGTCGACCAACCCCCTGGAACGGCTGAACCGGGAGATCAAACGACGCTTCGACGTCGTCGGGGTCTTTCCCAACCCCACCGCGCTGGGCCGCCTGGCCGGCGCCGTCCTGGCCGAACACCACGACGAATGGCAAGTCAGCGACCGCCGCTACCTATCCGAGGGCTCCATGACCCAACTCACCGCCCCACCCGCAGACGATCCAGCCGAACCCCTGGCGCACACCGCCCTCGCCGCGTCATAGTCACACCAACCCACAACTCGCCGACCCCACATGATCAGCTGCGAGCTACACCACTCGGCGGGACATCACCTCGCGCAACAGGTTTGATCGAGAGCACCCCTTGAGGCGCGAACGCGGTCTTCGAATAATGACTCTATGAGTGAAGAGCGTTGCGAGCGTTGCGATCTCCCTGTAGGCCTGGGCTGTTCATGCTCAGGAGCAGAAGCGAAGACCTATGCACCCTTCGAGATCCTGATCTCACCTACGCGATACGCACACCTGCCGGAAGGCTGCAATCACACAGCCAGTCGAGAGATCATGGAGAGAGACTGGGGGCGCATTCGTCAACCTCGTCCCGGTCTATGGACCAGCATCAGTCCAGAGAACCCAGCATGGGCTCAGAGCGGTAACCTGGGCAGATTCGCTGAACGACGGTGCGAACACTGCAATAATGCGTTTCCGGGTGCCAATTGATAAGAGAACGCCACATACCGGTTCGTTGAAAGAACCTGATATCGCAACTCGGCGACGCCTAGCGGAGGCCAGGTAAAGATTCGCGGAGATGCCAGCCCTTAAGTCGTCCGCGTAGCGCACGGCCCCTGCAAGTCAAACCCTTTCAAGCCTTTTTCCGACTTGTTTTTTCTTTCCGCTATCTTTCACTCCCTTTCGGCCTTCCGCCTTACTAATGCCGTCAGTTGGTCGGCGGCTACGACCCTGAGGCCAAGAAGGAGCTGGCCGAGGGTGCCTGGAGGGTCCGATTCCGCTACGAGACCGCGGCCGTCGATGCCGGCCATGAGGTGATTCTGGCCGCCACCGACCAGGTGCGCTTCGACCGGCGGGAGGGGCGTGCCTTCCGCCAGGTCGACCTGGCCGAGGTGCCGCCGCTGGTGTTCAGCGAGGCGATGCGGGATGTGGACCTGTTCGTGGCGGTCACCTCGATCGCCACCGACCCGGAATGGGCGGACCGCGGCGAGGACCCGCACCATGCCTATTGGAGAGAGACGTCCTTCGGCGTACTGCCGCCGTCTGCCCAGGTGCGCCGCGACGCGCTGGCGCGGCTGCTTCCCCGTACGGCTGTCGCCTACCGCTGCACCCTCACCGACCGTTTCCTGGTGGTCCGGGGTGACCTGGGCACCTACAAGATCCATTTGGGCAGTGCCAACATCCTCATGGATCCGGGCGACGTCTACCTGTGCATCGTCTCCGCGCGCAAACGCGACGCCAGGTTGTTCCTGCCCTTCGAAGAGAACGGCCAACTGTCCCTCATCCTCAGCAAGGCGTTCCTTCTCGCCAACGACAGCAGGATCACGGACGAGGCGATCCTCCGGCAGATTCAGCGAAAGCGCCCTTCGTGATCAGGATGGCCGCACCGAACGGAGCGGGCACCATGCGACAGAGGTGAGCCCTCGGAGCTGCCGTGCACGCGAAGGCTACGGCCGGGTCCTTCAGCCGAGGCTCCTGCTGGGGCGGGAGCGGAGGGTCCGGCGACGGCGTCGAGATCACTTCGCCGTGCCGGCTCGGGTCTGCACCCTTGGGGCAGTACTGGAGCCGACACGGAGAGGGTCCCGCCGTGACGCTGACGCGACGGCGGGACCCTCCGTTGATCCGGCTGTGTCAGCGGAACCGGAACAGCGCCCAATGTTGGGTGCCGTCGGCCAAAGTGACGTTCAGCCGCCTGCACTGGCCGGACCAGGCCTTGTCGGTCTTCCAGACGTACGTGTACTGATCCTTCGCCGCGTCGTACGACAGCGGCGATCCACCCGCCGTGACCGCCTGTTCGACCGAGTCCGTCTGACCCAGAGAGCAGGAAATCTGCCCTGACGCCGGAGAGCCCGCCGCGAAGACGTCCATCCCGCGGTAACCGCCGAGGCCGAACTTCACCGGGATCGCCTGGCCGGCCTGGACGGCGTTGACCATAGGCGGGTTGTCCACCGGTGGCAGGAATCCACGGAAGGGCCATGGCGCCGACGCGACCTTGACTGTACGGGAGGTGGAGACCGACCCGCCGTCGCCGTCGCTCACCGTCACTGTGGCGGTGAACGTGCCCGGACCGTAGGTGTGGGGCAGGAAGCACGGCGACAGGGCTCCGTCAAGCATGCCGGGCGCCGTCCCGTCCCCCCACCTGACGGTGCAGGTGTGCTGGTCGGCGGTGCCCGGGTCGGAGAACTCGATCCGCGCACCGGACCCGTCCACGGCCACCGTGCCGAGCACCGGGGCGGCGTTGCCGACGGTCAGGATGGTGGTGTCCGACGCCGAGGCGCCCTCGGCGTCCACAGCGGTCAGTGTCGCGGTGAAAACGCCGTCGTCCGAGCAGATGACCGACGCCTGCGGGCCCTCTCCCGTGACGTCGCACGGACCGTCGACCGTCCACGACGACGTGACTCCGGCGGCGTCGTCGGTGACTGTGCCGGAGAGTGGAAGGGCCGCGCCCTCGACCCCGGACACACCGTCTCCGGCCTCGACCACCGGCGGCCTGTCGGCCTTGTCGTTGTCGGTGATCCACGCCATGCCGACCTCGCCGGGCAGCACCTTCCGCCCGTCGGACGCGGTCATGTCGCCGATCTTGAGCCGGAACGGCTCAGGAGATTCCACCGCGGTGTCGTCGATCGCGGTCGCGGTGACCACGCCGCTGGGATGCTCGCTCGTCAGCGTCAGCGTCCCGGTGGCGGGCCTGACGTCGCCGGGGCCGGCGGCCGGCTCGACGATCGACCACGGCACGGACACGCTCTCACCCGCCGGCGGCGCCGGGTTCACGGTCACCGTGAAGTCGCCGGACGTGCCCTCGGCGATCGTGGGCGCGGAGATCGACACGGCCAGCATCTCGTCGTCCCGGATCGTCATCGTGGCGGGATGCCCGGCGCTGCCGTTGGCGACCTCGCCGACCGAGACGGTGAACGTCTCGTCCGCCTCCGGGATCGCGTCGCCGTTCACCGCGAGGTGAACCACGTGCTCGGTCTCGCCCGGGGCGAAGCGGATCGTCGCGTGCGAGGCCACATAGTCGTCGTTCGCCTTGGCCGAGCCGTCGGCGGTGGCGTACGCGGCCACGACCTCCTTGCCGCTTGGCTTCGACAGATGGAACGTGACCGGTGTGTCGGTGAGGCTGGTCCCCCCCTCGGTCACCGTCGCCGGCTCGACCGAGACGACGGGCCCCTCGTCGTTGTCGGCGATGGTGCCCGTCGCCTGGGCGCGCGTGATCGTCAGCCCTAGCCGGGCCCCCGTCAGCGCGAGCGTCACCGTCTCGTCGTCCTCGTCGATCGCGTCGTCGGCCACGTCGACCGGAATCGACGCCTGCGTCTGACCGGCCGGCACGACCACCGTTCCGGTGCCCAGCGCCACGTCTTCCCCACCCGCGCTGCCGGCCCGCAGCGACCAGGTCAGCGCGACGTCGTCGCCCAGGGCGTGGTCCAGTGTCACGGTGAACGCCCCGTCGTCCGCCTCGCTCAACGCGGCGTCCTCGACGGTCGCGTGCACCCACGACGCCGGCAGCTCCAGGTCCGGGTCGGACGCCGGCCGGGTCAGCGCCAGCGCGTTCCACTTCGAGGCCGACGCCTGCAGGAACACCCGGCCGGGCAGGTTGACTACCGTCGGCGCGCCGACCGGGGCGCTGCCACCGGTGCCGGTGGCGCCGAACAGGTTCCCGCCCCAGGCCAGCATCGAGCCGTCGGCGCGGATCGCGAAGGTGTTCATCGAGTCGTCGTGGTCGACCGCAACGACCGGCGCGCCCGCGGGGAGCGTCACCCGGGTCGGCACAGTCGTGCTCTGGCCGCCGGCGAAGCCGAGCGCGTCCAGCTCGTGGTTGGTGTTCTGGCCCCACATGAACACCGAGCCGTCCTCCTTCAGCGCGACCGCCGAGTCACCCGAGGAGGACACGTCGACCACCGTGCTGCCGGCGCCCAGGTTGGTCACGGGGCTGGGCAGGTACGGCGACGTCGGCGTGTTGAGCGCCCACGGCCGGCCCAGCGCCGGATCGGTGTCGCCGCAGGAGAGCAGGGTGCCGTCCTTCTTGAGGAAGAACACGGCGCCCGCGGCGGCGGTGATCTGGCGGATCCCGCTCAGCCCCGGGACCGCCGTCGCGTATGGCTTGTTCTGCGAGGAGGTGCCGAGGCACCTCTGTACACCCCAGGACGTGACGGTGCCGTCGTCCATCAGCGCGTAGAAGGCCTGCTCAGCAGCCTCGACGTCGCGGACGCCGCGCAACGGCGTGTCCGGCCCGGTGAGCACCAGCCCCGGGACGTTGCGCGAGGTGACGGTCGAGCCGTCGCCGAGCTGCCCGTTCCCGTTGAAGCCCCAGGCCGCCACCGTACCGTCGGTTCGCACCGCCGCGACCTGGTCGCCGTGGGCGGAGATCCGGGTGACACCGGCCAGCGTGCCGGCCCCGCCGATGCCGAGCGGCGACACGGGGACCGCCCGCTGGGACACGGTCGAGCCGTCTCCTAGCTGACCGTGGTCGTTCATGCCCCAGGCGCGTACCGTGCCGTCGCCAAGCACGGCGAAGCTGACGCGGTACGCTGACTCGACCCGGACGGCGGTGCCGGGCACGACCGTCTGCTGCGGGGCGTCGAACTCGCCGCCCAGCGTCCCGGTGCCGACCTGGCCCAGCGTGTTGTGACCCCAGCCGTACGGCTTCCCGGTGAGGCCGCCCGGGGGCGCGTCCGGCGAGCCGCTGTCGCAGTCGTCGTCGACGCCGTTGCCGATGAACTCGATCTGCCCGGGATGCACCGCCGCGTCTGTCTCGTCGCAGTCCGTGGTGGCCGTCCAGCCGTCACCGTCGGCGTCCTTGCGGAAGACCAGCACCGACCAGCCGTCGGTGACGGCATGCCCGTCGGCATCCGTGGCCGTGGCCACGACCTCGTGGCTTCCCGGCGTGTCCGGGGCCGTCCACGACAACGAGTCGGTCCCATCTGCCGGCTTGCCGTCCACGGTCCAGGTCACCTCGGGCGCGCCGCCGTCGTCGCTCACCGTGACGGAGAACTGGGCCGTCTTGCCGGTCTCGACCCTGATCTGGGCGCTCTCCGGCGCACGCCGGGCGATCTTCGGGTCGTCGCCCTTGCGCGTCACCGTCACGCCGCTCCAGGAGTACGCGACCCGCCCGGCGCCATCCGTCACCTTCAGGCCGACGACTGGCGAGCCCGGCTCATCGAAGACCACCGACGGGGTCTGCCCGGTCGCGTCGTCGAAGTCGCGGTCGCCGTCCAGGTCCCAGGCGTACGACGAGAGCGTCACCCCCTGCGCGGCGGTCGACGCGGAGCCGTCCAGGGTGACCGCCTGCCCCTCGGTCGCCGTGTACGGGCCGCCCGCGTCCGCGACCGGATGCGTGTCCGGCACCCCCGTGTCGCCCGCCAGCGCGTCGACGATCGCCTGCCAGCCGCTGAGGCCCTCCTGCACCGCCGCGGCCGTCTTGACGTGCGCGGCGATCTGCGCGGTCAGCGCGTCCCGCACGGTCTGGGCTGTGTAGGGGCGGGCGGCCGCACGTATCCGGTTCTCGAAATCGGTGATCTGCGCGCCGGTCAGCCCGCTCTCCCGCAGCACGTGCCTCTCGTCCGGGGTGAGGCCCCGCTGCTTGACCCGGCTCTCGAAATCCGCGGCGAAGGCGAACGCCTTATCGGCGTCCTCGCCGTACAGCGACTTGATCTCGTTCAGCTGGGCCGAGGTCCGCGCCAGCTGCCCGGCCAGCGCCTGGTGCAGGTCGCGAACCTCACGCGCGTGGACCAGGGCCCACTCCCCGTCACCCGCCTGCTGCGCGCCCTTGTACGCCTCGACCGCGCGCAACAAGGCCTGCAGCAGCGACGCCTCACCCGCAATGGCATCAGCCGAGACGTCGTCGTCGACCTTCTCGGGAATCACCGGCCGATCGAAATCAGGATTCGGCGGGTCGGCGTAGATGCCGATGTAATGTATCGCCCGGCTGAACTGCAGATTGGCGAACTTTCGATGGATAGGGGTGGAGAAGTCTTTCTTCTCCAGCGCACACGCGACGGGGTTGCCGAGAGCGCAACCCCCCTGAAGCGCCGCGTCAAGCATGTCCCCTGCCGCGCGAGCGTCCAGCCAACGCTCCCTGTACGTCTGGTACTCGTCCAACGCCGCGCTTTTCAGAGTCGCCAGCGCGGCGTCGGGCGCAGGGGTCCGCGCGAGGGCCAGTACCTCGATCTGGCCGCTGTACCAGCTGTCGTCCGCCGCGTCGAAGTACCCGTCCTGGCAGGTGTCGACGACAACGGCGTATTTTCCTGGAGGGAGATTTCCAGCGGGCGAGGTGATGCCGATCACCTCGCCCATGACAAGGGATTCGTCCTGCACCACCGCATTGGGCGTACCGACGACGTCGTCGAGGTGCTGCCCCTCGGAGGGCGGTGCGTCCGGCACCAGGTAGATGTCACTGACCGGGTAGACGAAGTCATTCAGCCCGCCATCGCAGTCGTCCTTGTACGTCAGCACCGTCGACGCGATTTCGATCCTGCTGTTGGGGCCGTACACGCCGTTCCCATTGAGGAGAATCCCGTCTGCCCTGGCTGGTGGTGCCGAGACCACCACGCCTGTCGCGACGGTCATCGCCATCGCCAATACGGACGTTACCGCCCGTCTCCACCGGTTCACCCGAACCTCACCGACTCCCGTTTCCATCCGGCATCCGTTCGACCTGTCAACGGGAGAGTGACGGAGGAGCCCTGGTAGCCACTTGGGAGGCGCTTAAAGGCGGCTTTAGGGGAATACGGACGCGGACTATGCGTTCTGCCAACGTCTGCGAGCCTGCTCCACAGAGCTGGAAGGTGAGCGCCGGACCAAGGCGCAGGAGCTTGCCGATGCCGAGGCGAGTCCGCCCGCTCGTGACCACTAACCGGACCCGCGGCACAAGATCCCCAAGCTCCAGACGAGGCTCGCTGAGCTGCCCGAAGAGCTCCAGTGCGGGTCGCGGCGATGGCAGAAGAACTTCCCGGATATCCTCTGCGCGGAGAGTGCACTCGCTGTCGCGCATCGCGACACGTGAGGGGTGGCCTCAGAACGTGTTTGAGAAGGGCTACTTCGCTGGGTGAGCGAGGATGATGCGCTGCTGACGAGTTGCGGCGCTTCCCCGCGCGAGGCGGCGGGCCATACCGCTGATCGCGGCCCATCGGATCATGGCCTCGGCCGTGGTCGGCTGGCGCTCATAGTCTCGGGCCAGGCGGCGGTGGCTGGTCAGCCAGGCCAGCGACCGTTCGACGACCCACCGCCGCTCGATCACCGCGAACCCGATCTGCCCAGGAGCCTTGCGGACGATGTGCAGCACGGTCCGTAGGATGCGCTGGGTCCAGTCCACCAGCATCCCGGCGAAGCCGGCGTCGGCGAACACGTACCTGACCGGCGTGACCAGGTACATGCTGAGCAGGGTGGTCTTGGCTCCGTCACGGTCTTGGACGGAGGCGGCCATCACGCAGACGACCAGCAGCAATCCGAGGGTGTCGGTGACGATGAACCGCTTGCGCCCGTTGACCTTCTTTCCCGCGTCGTAGCCGCGGGACTCGCGGCCGACGGTGTCGGCGCCCTTGACGCTCTGGGAGTCGATGATGCCCGCCATTGGTTCCTCGGCTCGCCCCTGCGCCGCCCGAACCCGGCGCCGCAGCGCGGTGAGCATCTGCTCGGTGACTTTGGCTTCTTCCCAGCGGACGAAGTACCAGTACACGGTCTGCCAGGGCGGGAAGTCGACCGGCAGTTGCCGCCAGGCGCAGCCCGTCCGGACCACGTACAAGATGGCATCCACGATGTCCCGGCGCGGGTGCTTCTCCGGTCTCCCTCCCGTGTTCGGTGCGGGGAGCAACGGCTCGACCAGCGCCCATTGGGCGTCGGTCAGGTCAGAGGGGTAGCGGCGATCGCGGGGCACCCCGTCGTGATCGCGATCTGACGGTGGTCACGGCGGCGAGATGCGCAGACCGTTATCGACCCTTCTCAAACACGCTCTTAGGCGCGAACGCCGGCGCCAGCGCATGCTTGCTCGTCCATCCCGTCTACCGTCGACCCCACCACGGGGTGGCAGCGTCCGGTGGCGGAGGTGCAAGCCCGGCTTGACGTGTCCCTCCGCTTGTGCTCCCAGATGTCAACGGTCACAGCCGGGCTTGTGGCGGCGGCGGTCTGCTGGGCTTGCTTGGGGTCGATGGCTGGCGGGATGGCTCCCGCATCAGTCACCCCGCAACCCACACGTGCGTTCGAAGCCATCCCGGAGCCGGAGCGCCCCCTCGCCGGAGGCGCCACCACGCGCGGCGCGGCACATGGCGGCTGTTTTAGCTCAGCCCACCACCTGTGATCAGACCTGTACTGTCGCGCGGCGGCCCGCCTCGACTCGTCCGTGCCAGCCGTCCGGCGTGGTCTTAGCCGGCCGCCCCGAGCGCCAGCGGGAGGCGGCGGGACGTGACGGCGGCGCGTGCGGCCCGGCTTCGGGCAGCCTTCAAGACGTACGGAAAGTTCACCCAGCCCAGCGGGCCCGTCATGATCACGTGCTTCGCGTGCCGACGCGATGCGGCGAGGCTCACTCAACCCTGTTATGGACCTGCTGTGGACCAGAGGACCAGCCGGACGGGAACTTGACGCATTGTTCCAGTTCAGAGAGATGCGATGCCTTTTCCGGAGCTGCGACAGAGGTGCGAGGGTGCATACGGTCTCCTCTACTCCGATGGGTTCGCCCACGCCCTATGACCGGTGCTGAGTTGCGGTGTGCGGCTTTCTCTGCGAGAGCTCCAAACCCCGGGCGGGTGAACCGCAACCTGGCCGGCCTCAGCGAGCACTCTGCTTGACAAACTGCGTGACAACACCTGCGGACGTCATCGGACGCTCACGAACGTAGGCGGTCGACTCTTGCAGGTCGCGCGCGAAGTCGGGCGTGAATACGATCACGCGGGAGTTGGCTTACAAGCGAGGGGTCACTGGTTCGAACCCAGTACCGCCCACCAGCGAAAAGAGCCCCGTCTCCCATCAGGGAAAACGGGGCTCGTGCCGTTAGCATGCCATTAGCGAACGCAAGCGATTGTGCTCAGTGACCAGTCGCCTCAGTCGGTAGGACTTGTGTGATCTTGCCGTTCATGACGTCGGCGATTTCGTGGTCCGACTCCGCCGTGTGGTGCTGATAGATCATCGCGGCGCGCACGCTGTAATGGCCCAGGTCGCGAAGAGCCGCTTGGCGACCGAGTCGACCGCCGCCCGCTCGATAACTCTCGGATGGGTCATCACCAGGCCGCGTTCGGGGAGTCGCCCTCGCCGGAGTGCTCATCGGTCTTGAGCGGCATCGACGTGGTCGAACCATCGGCGAGATCGACTCGAAAGCCCCGCCATCGGTGCACGTAGAGCAGGTATCGGCCCGTTCCATCAAGGCTGAAACGGAGGGTCAGTGACGCGTCGGCCGGCAACGACACCCGTGTGAGAACCCGCGGTTCCTCTTCACCGTCGACCGGGATGCGCATTACGGCATGACCGGCCGAGTAGATCAGGGCACTGCCGTCGGGGGCGTAGGCCACAGATTCCAGGAATGGCAGGTCGTTGCTCGGTTTGACGAGGCGGGTGGCGGCCAGCAGGTCGGATCCCTGTAAGCCGAGGTCGAGGACGCCGATGCCCCAGCCACCGACCACCAGTGCGATCCGCTGACCGTCCGGGGCCCAGGCCAGGCCGGTCACCATGGACGCTCGCGTGCTCCAGTCGCGGCGCTGCCCGGTGGCGAGATCGACAACAGAGATCTTCGCTCCACCCGGGATGGGGGCGGCGTAGGCCAGTCTGGTGGCGTCGGGGCTCAGGGCGAGGATGTGTCCGGCGCCCAGTGCGTCACTCTCGAGTCCGGGGACGGGTATCGGGTCGCTCGGCGACCCGTCCTCGGCGAGGTGGACGCGGAAGAACCGGAGGGTAGAGTCCGGCCCGGTCCATCCGGACAGTACGAAGGTGCGGTTGTCGGGTGCCGCGGTTAGCACTTGCCAGGAGGAGCGCACTCCTGCCGGCAGCGGGATGGCGGCCAGGAACTCTCCGGTTGTGGCGTCGTGCACGGCGGGCCGAACCGGAGTGAAGACTGCCGTCTTGGACTTATTCGGAAAGCGTGCGAGTGGAGCCCTCGCGGTGACAAAGAATCGCGGTGGGCCGGTGACCGGCAGGGGCGAAGAGGTCGCCATCGGCGATGCCAAGGAGGTCGCCATCGGCAGCGGCGGGGAAACGGCTGCGGAATCTGACGACTGCGCGACTGTGGCGAGGAGAGATGGCGACGCTGGCGGTGAGGACATCGCGCGAGCCGTAGAGGACGCCCGGCCCTTGAGCGAGACCCGCTCGTAGGCGTGATCCCCGCCGTCGTCGCCGCAGGCGCCCACCAGCGCCAGCACGAGTAAACCTGCCGTGGTGACACCTGCGCGTGGCAACATATGTAGATCATCTTGTGGTGTCGGATACGTCGTCAAGGTCCAGGAATCGCATGCAGAGTAGGTATGGTATTGCGATCTGAGCGTCCGGTTTTGTGTAGCCCGTGAATTGCCTGACGTTTCTGTCTACGAGCGATGGCAAGCAGTCTCAGAGATTGCAAGAGAGGGCCATACCAGCAACCTGGGGCTCCTGTCACGGCACTTCGCCTCTCATGCGGCTGCCCGGCCGAGCGAGCTCAGTCGCTCTGACGGTCCTCACCGACCTCATTTGGGCCGGGCTACGCCTAATACTTCTGCCTTCGTCTTGCCTGACACCTAGGACTGGAGGCATGAGCGCCATGCGCGAGGAACTGCACTATCTCGTTGACCAGTTGCCGGAGTCAGAGCTACACCCTGCTCTGGAGTTGATCCGCGGTCGTCTGGACGAGCCCGCCCCGGCGGAGCGTGACCTTCCGTTCTTCGCGTCGTTCGAGGCTGAGCCGGACCTCGCCGAACGGCACGAGGAGATCCTGCGTTCGGAGATGGGCCGCTGACGTGCTCCTGTGCGACCGTCGTTCGGTGGCAATGGGTTCCACGTGGCCGAGCTGGAGGACGAGGACCTTCCTCGTATGGCGGAACTAGTCGAGAGGTACGTCGACCTTCCTCTCGGACTGCTGGACGCCGCCGTCATCGCGATCGCCGAATGCCTGGGGCTGAGGGAGGTCGCGACAGTCGACCACCGGCACTTCCGAATCGTGCGCCCGCGCCACGTCGAGGCCCTCACACTGCGCGCTCGTCACCCGCGAGGCTAGAGACCGAGTCACTTGGGATCGCTGGGAGGTCTTACTCCGCAGTTCATAGACGCCGGGGAGGCGTGGTGGCCGTTTCTCAGGAGAGGTGCCCGGCCAGCCACTACCCTGCCTACCGAGCGCGAACAGACTCCGCGCTTGCACAGGCGCTCCCGCAGTCTGCCTTGACCACCTGACACCAGAGTAATCTCCTGGTCTCCCTGCAGTTGATCAATAGGCCCTGGGGCGCCAGGGAAACTGCTGCAACCCCCCGGTAGGAGAAGTCATGCCGACGAGCGAGCCCATCACAGCGTTCGACGAGTTCCTTGAAAATCTCGATTTCGCGCGTGGGCTCGTGAAGGCGGAGCGGGCGCTTGCTGCCATGCGTGCCGGCGTGGTGGACGTTGAGGACATGTACCGAGCGGCGTGGTCGCAGTCTGTGGCTGGATTGGACCATTTGATAACACGGGAGATCACAGAGAAAGGCTGTAGTTCTGGCGCTCAACCCGGAGCTGCCGCGGCCTCCGCGTTTCTCAAAACTGGAAATTCCGGTCGATGCCTTCGAACGCGTGTACCAAGGCAACGGGGAGGTGGGTGAGGTGCTACGGCGCTGCTGGGGCGAGAGGTTCGCGCGCTCCACCCATCAGAGACCTGCCCAAATTAAGGAGGGCCTTTCGCACGTTGTCGAGGGCGACCTCTGGCGAAAGGTCGCTGAAGGGGGCATAACGGCGTTCATGGCGCGCTCGCGATCTCATGAGCCACGCCAGCATGACATTGGCACCACCATCCCCGAATGCGCCGACGAAGTGCGCAACCGGCTGTGCAAAGGCCGATGAGGCGGACTGCCACTCGCCTTCGACAAGGCGTCCGCAGCCACCGAACGTCGTCGAATGCTGATTCGAATTGGGCCTGATTGGGTTTGAACCCTGCGCCGGTGGCCGACGAGATGGGCGCGACGGCGGTCTTGGCGTCGCGCTTCCGCCAGGCCGAGCGCCAGATGTTGAACGGGTCGGCGGCAGCGCGGATGATTCAGATGCCTCCTGGTCGCATGCCTACCGACCGAGATCCCACATCAAGACCTTCTCGGCTTTTCCCCCGGCAAGCACGACGGTGTGCCCGTTCACGTAGCCGAGCGCCATAACGACCAACCGGTTGTGAGCCTTGAGCGGATCGCCGATCTGCCGTCCGTCGAGCAGGTTCCACACACGGATTTCGCCGCCCAGGGCGGCAGTCACCGCGATCGGGATGTCGCCGAGCCGTCCAGTCAGGATTTGGAGGACGCGTGTGCCATGCCCCCGGAGAGTGGGTGTCAGTCTGCGACCGGTCCGCAGATCCCAGAAATAGAGGCGACCGCTGCGTCTGGTGAGGACACCGGTCGTACAGCGTACGCGGGCCACCGCGATCGGGGATTCACTGGAGCTGACCCCGCTCACCTCGCCGAGGAGGCGGCCGCTCTGGAAGTCCAGAATGCGGGTCGTTCCCTTCAGGCTGACGAGGAGAACCGGCCTGCCGTCGATTTCGGCCAGAGTCGTGAGCTGTAGTGGAGTAGTGGCACCGATCTTCACCGGGGCTCCGATTCCCGCACCCGTGGCCAGGTCCTTGATCCATGCTCTGGCTCCATCCCTGCCGAAAAGCACGGTGCGATCACCGACCTGGGTGACCCACGGCGCTGTCCTTTCGTCCCTGGCGCGGAGAGCCTCCTCCAGGCTGGAGGCGACGAGATCCCGGAATCGTCCGCCTCCCGCTCGGTCCGCGACGACAGTGCGGTCACGCAGGCGATCGGCCGGGATGTCTTCGAGGGAGCCGTAGGTGTCTGGCGGTGGAGCGGCGACCCTCCGCCCCGTGGCGAGATCCCATTGGATCGTCTGGCCGTCCCAGCCCTGGCTGATCGCCACCGGCCGGCCGGCCGACTCGCTGACCGCGATCGCCAGAATGGAGTCGGTGTGACCGGGCGGAACGGTCGCTGCAAGCTGCCGGGCGGTGCCGAGGTCCCAGAGCCGGACGGTGTTGTCACCGCCTCCGGTAATCGCGATCGGCCGGCCGGCCAGTTCTCCCACGGCCAGTGAGACCTCGATGAAGGCCGGCCGCGAAAATCCGTAGGATTCGCCGCCCAGAGCACTGGGTGCGGGTGGATTGCCGGGCAGGAGCCCGATCTGCTTGCGCGAGACGGGGTCCCATATGGAGATGCTGCCCTCGGGCCGGTTGACGGTCAGAAGAACGGTCTTCCCGTTCACCCTCGCCTTTCGCACGGTGCTGAAATCACCGTCGATTCCCACGAGTCGTCTACCGCTGGCCAGGTCCACGAAACGGAGGGGATCCGGTCCCGGTTCGTTCTCGTCACCGCCGTTGTCGTTGACCACGGCGGTGAGCCTGCCGTGCAGAGTGACGAGTTCGAGCGCGTGAACTCCGTTGTCCTCTCCCAGCAGGATCCGCGGCCCGATCTCCCGCCCGGTCCCCGCGTCGACCACGTGGAGCTCGTCACCTGCGGTGACCTTCACGGTGCGACCGTTCAGGCGGCCGATCGCGGCACCTTTGGCGTCCCCGCTGGTCACTGTGAGCGGTTGCCCCTGGAACCGTCGTACGGTGATTGTCTTTTCTGAACGGCCCACCTTGACGAACAGCGTCAGCGGGTGTTCCGGAAACGAACTCGTAGTGATCGCCCTGATCGGTCCACCGACCTTGACCGGCTCTCCGATCGGGGCGAGGGTCGGAAGGTCCCAGACCCGCAGACTGCCTTCGTCCCCGGCGCTGACCGCGACGGGACGCGACCCCAGCAGGCCGATGGCCACCCCCGTCACATTGGTGTGCCCGTCACCCCCGAGGGCCGCCGGAGGCCCGAACGAGCGAGGAACAGGCGTTCTGGCCGTCTCCTCGCACGGTTTCGACGCGTACGGCCATTTCGGCGGTCCAGCCGCTGACGCATGGAGTGCGGGTCCGGCCAGCAGCAGGCAGAGGACCAGCAACAAAGGCCTGCGAACCGTACTCAACCTCAGCAGCTCCCCATGAACGGATGGTTCGACACATCACGGTAGGGCTTTCCCCCAGCGAACATCGAGTGAGTAGGAGCTGAGGATCAGGGATCCACGCTCGAGGTTTCCACGGTTGGACGCCTCCGGTGAGGGCCTCAGTTCCGGGTGATCGCGACGAGCACGAGCCTCCCGGCGGGTGGCGGAGCGCGGGTATCGATCGCGTGGGGGAGGTCCAGGGCCGCACGTTCGGCTCGCCGGGAGCGGAGGGGACAAGGGCGGGAGTGCCAGGATGGCCGTACTTGATGAAAGATCGGAGCCGGGATGGGCATTCGCGCGCAGGTGGAGTGGGTGGACTCACGGGAGAGGCTGCCGGGGGACGGCGTGCCCGTGGCCGCCGCGATCACGGGCCGTTTCGCGTCCGATGATGCGGACGAGCGCGATCCGGACGCCGGGCAGGAGTTCTGGCTGGTGAGGCCGATGTACTTCACCACCCGTCACTTCGCCGAGGACGGGCGTGAATACCGCGACTGCTTCGTCGACTCTGATGGTGTCGTCCGCCTGCCCTACGGCCGGGATCGTGACGAAACGCTGGAATTTGACGATCCGATCACCCACTGGGCGGAGCTGCCCACTCTGCCGGGCACGAACGTGCATTACCTCCTGGGCGAGGCGGCGGAGGCCGCTCGCGCGAACGCCTTGCGTGAGGGGACATGACGGCGTGACCCACGCCTCGCGCGAACGGCGAAAGCGCGGGCGAGCTCACCGAGGCCGGTGGCCCTTCCTTTTACGGCCGGCCGGCACGGAACGGCGGCTGGAGCCGTTCTGTACGGGTTTCTGTGCCTGCCGCCGTGCCGGTTTCGCTGCTTGGGAGTCGGGGGTACGACCCCGCGAGCTGTTCACCGTCCGGCCGCGGACGATGCCGATGAAATCTTCCACCAGGTCGGTGGTCGCGTCGGTGGGCCAGGCCAGCGCGACCTGGGACTGCGGCGCGTCCGGCACGGGCCGGTACGTGAGGTCCCTGCGGTGGTGGAGGCGCGCCAGCGACTGCGGAACCAGGAGGAGCCCGGTCCCGGCCGCCACCAGCTCGACCGCGTCCGCCGTCGTGGCCGGACGGGTGAACGCGGGCAGCCCGGGCCGGTCCGTCCACTCGATGGTGTCGTCCAGAGGATGGAGCACCTCGTCGTCGGCCAGGTCGGCGGTGGCCACCTCGTCGACGGCGGCCACCGCGTGGTCCTTGGGCACCACGACCACCGTGGTCTCCACGTAGAGAGGGATCACGCTGAGCCCGGCCCGGTCGACCGGCAGCCTGACGAAGCCGGCGTCGGCGCCGCCGTCCCGCAGGAGGTCCACCACCTCGGCGGCGGGAACCGCGACCAGGTCAACCGGCACATGGGGCATCCTCTCGGTCCAGATGTTGACCCACTTCGCGGGTGTCACCCCAGGCACGTACGCCAGCCGGAACACCCTGCCGGTCTCCCCATCGTTCACTCGCTCAGGGTATCGATGTCAGGGGAACCCGTTCCGACTGACTACGCTTGGCGCCATGACCTCGTCCAGACCGAAGACCATCCAGACGATGAAGCCCGCGACGGCGGCCAAGAAGCTGGGTGTTCTCCTCTCGGCCACTCCCGCCGAGTTCCAGGCGGGTGTCGTCTCCAGGGACGAGCTGAACGAGTTGCAGTCGACGCCACCCGCCTGGCTCACCGAACTGCGCCGCAACGGCCCGCACCCCAAGCAGGTCATCGCCGCGAAGCTCAGGGTCTCCATTTCCGGCCTGATCAGAGGCGGGATCACCGGACCGCTCACCACCGCTGAGATCGAGGCGCTGAAAGCGGAGAACCCACCGTGGCTGGAGCGCGAGCGGGCCATCCAGGCCGAGACCCGCAAGGAAGCGCTCCGCCTCAAGCAACGCGATGGCTGAGACCCTGCTCGTCTCTACCCCGAGACGAGCCCCTGGCATCTCGACGTGATGGTTCAGTCGAGGATCTGGACGTACCCGTCGGTTCCGTGGACGCGGATCCGCTGGCCGTCGCGGATCAACCGGGTGGCCTGCTCCACTCCCACGACGGCCGGCAGGCCGTACTCTCGCGCGATCACCGCCCCGTGCGTCATGAGGCCGCCCACCTCCGTCACCAGTCCGGCGACGGAGACGAACAGGGGGGTCCAGCTGGGGTCGGTGTAGGTGGTGACCAGGATGTCGCCCGCTTCGAGGTCGGCGCGCGCCATGTCCGTGATGACACGGGCACGGCCTTCGACGGTCCCGGCCGAGACCGGGAGGCCCACCAGCGCGCCGGGCGGGGCGTCGTCGCGCAGGTACCGGCCGGTGACGACCTCGCCGTCCGACGTGAGGACCCGGGGCGGCGTGAGCGCCTCGTACGACCGGAACGCCTCCCGTCTTTCCTGGATGAGTTCGGCGTTCACGGCGTCGGTGCGCACGACCTCACGCAGCTCCTCGAACCGGAGGAAGAAGATGTCGTCCTTCTCCCGCAGGACGCCGGCCTGGATAAGGCGATCGGCCTCCCGCAGCAACGCCTGCTTGTAGACGAAGTAGCGGCTGACCATGCCGTACTTGGGGTATTCGCGGTATCCGGCGAAGGTGCGGACGCGGTCGATCATCCGCTTGGTCTCGTCGGCCTTCTGCTCCCCGTCGGGCAGGGCGCGCAACCGCGTCAGCAGCTCCTCTTCCTTCCGTAGGGACTCCTGGAGTCCTTGTTCGAAGCGCCGCTTGCCGGCGCCCGGCTCGAAGTTCCTGACGTTGCCGAGGATGCTGGGCACGAGCGTGGCGGGTTGCTCGCTCCAGCGCGTCCTGGTGATGTCGATCTCGCCTGTGCAGCGCATGCCGTACTCGTCGAGGTAGCCCCGGATGGCGTCACGTGCTTCCCGTCCGCCGGGCAGCCCGGCCAGCTCGTCCAGGAAGCCGTCTCCGTCCCGGCCCTCGTCCGCGACGCGGTGCAGGAACGCCACGACCTCCGCGTGCGGCCGGACCGCGTCCGCGACGTCGAGGAGCGCCAGCCCCATCTCCGACGTGACGTTGTGGGGGACGGACTGCGTGAGCACGTCGGCCGCGTTCTTCTCGCCCAGCCATGCCTCGAGCTGGTCGTTGAGCCACCAGGCCGCCTCCATCCCCGCCATGATCACCTGGAAGCTCCGCCGGTCGAACAGAAGGCGCCTCAGCTCTTCGATGTCGGTGAGGATGAAGTCGAGCAGCGCCGGGCCGGAGAGGCCCTGGATCTCGCGCCGCAGGGTGGCGACGGACATCTGGTTGTTCCGGATCAGCTCGGTGACGATGGCCGGATCGGTCTCGATCGGAGCGGGCGCGTCACCGGCCGGTGCGGGGCCGGCGTCCTCGTCGGGAAGCAGGCGGAGGAAGTCGCCGCGGTCGACGACGGTCTGCAGCGCGTCCCGGATCAGCGGGTCGGACCTCCCCAGCGTCCCGATGAGGTTCGCGCGGCCCGCGGACGTCGCCAGGACGGGGGCGACGTCGACGAACAACCGTCCGCCCGCCTCGTGCATCGGCCGGGGGGTCGTCAGCTGCCACAGGGACAGTCCCAGCGGCTTCATCGCGTCGGTCATCATCTGCTGGTGACCGACGGAGACGTAGAGGTGGTTGTCCTGGTCGTCGGTCGCGGGGACGGGGAACAGGGTGGTGATCGGCCGGCTCTGGACGATGTGGAACTCGTCGCCGGCCAGGCACCACTCGATGTCCTGGGGCCGGCCGAAGTACGCCTCGATCCGCCGGCCCAGCCGCACCAGACGTACGACCTGCGCGTCCGTCAGAGCGGGCTGCGTCTGCCGCTGCGGCTCGACCGGTGCGTCCTGGGTGCCGCCTCCCGGCGACGCCCGGACGATCCGCGGCTTGGTGGCGATCGTTCTGGTGACGATCTGGTCGTCGCGCACCGCGTAGACGTCGCCGGAGACCAGGCCGGAGACGAGCGCCTCGCCGAGGCCCCAACCGGCTTCCACGGTGGCGATCTTCCGGTTCGAGGTCACGGGGTCGGCGGTGAACAGGATCCCGGCCGCGTCCGGGAACACCATCCGCTGTACGACCACGGCCATCCGTACCTTCCGGTGGTCGAAGCCGTTGCGGCGCCGGTAGGTCACCGCCCGCTCGGTGAACAGCGAGGCCCAGCACCGCCGGACGTGCCGGAGGATCTCCGCCAGGCCCACGATGTTCAGGTACGAGTCCTGCTGGCCGGCGAAGGACGCGGTCGGCAGGTCCTCGGCCGTCGCGCTGGACCGTACCGCGTAGGAGTCCTGCTCGCCGAGCCGGGCGAGCGATTCGCCGATCGCCGCCACGAGATCGTCGGGCATCGCGACGTCTTCGACGACGCGGCGGACGTCCGCGCTCAGGGCACGGATCGCCGCGCGGTCGTCCGGTTGTACGCGGGACAGCAGATCAAGCTGGGCGTCGATCGACGGCACCTCGGCCACGACCCGCTGGAAGGCATCCGTCGTGACGCAGAAGCCGTCCGGCACGCGGACGCCGTCGATTCGCGAGAGCTCCCCAAGGTGCACCCCCTTTCCGCCGACGTCCCCGACATTCGCCGAGTCGATTTGCTCGAAACCCATCACGTAGCGCATTTCCGCTGCTCCATCGCTCGTCGGATCGGTTCGCAACGGGCAGTATGAAGCAATTTTTTGCGCCTCATGAGGTCCGCGGATCTGATATACAGTGAAACTGGAGGGGAGTGGTGGTGCGCACCTAAAGCGCGGTCCGCCCCGGCCTCCCCCGGTACCCGCACCCGAACCGCCGGTGCTGACCGGTCCGGGCGCGTCGGACATCTCATGCGGTGACCTCACTTGACCTTGACACAGTGGCAGGGCCTTCACTGTGGCCGAGGAGGTGGTCCCGATGACCATGCCCGAAGAGGACACGAACACCATGCGAGCTCTCCAGGGGCTGGAGAACGGCAGCTCGTCGGTGCGGCTGCAGGCGGTGCTCGCGGCCGGCACGACCCCGGACCCGAGGTTCGTCGACAGGCTCGTCGAACGGTGCGCGATCGAGCCCGATTTCTACGTGCGTGACATGCTTACCTGGGCACTCACCCGCCACTCGTCATCGATCACGGTTCCGAAGCTCGTCGACGAACTCCGCTCGGAGCGCGCGCAGGCACGAAGCCAGGCGTTGCACACGCTGTCCAAGATCGGGGATCGGCGGGCGTGGCCGGCGATCACACGAGGCCTGCTGACCGACGGCGACGACGAGGTGGCGCGGAGCGCCTGGCGAGCGGCGGTCGTACTCGTGCCCGAAGGCGAGGAGTCCGAATTGGCGGGAGTGCTGGCGACACAGCTCGGACGCGGCGAGCGTGAGACGCGGTTGAGCCTCAGCCGGGCGCTGGTCGCGCTCGGTGAGGTGGTCATACCGATTCTGCGCGTCGCGACCACGGATCCCGACCCTCGCGTGCGTCAGCACGCGATCGCCACGGAACGGCTGCTGCGCGACCCCGACGCGGGATTCGAGTTCGCGATCGAGGAGGCGAAGCGCGTCGCGGTCCTCGGCGCGCCCGGCCAGGAGGGATGACAGGCGGTGCTGATCGGGGATGTGGCTCGACGGTCCGGGGTAAGTGCACGGATGCTCAGGCATTACGAGTCGCTCGGCCTGGTGCGGCCGACGGGCCGCACCGAGGCCGGCTATCGGGAGTACTCCGCCGAGGACATCCGACGGATCTTCCATGTCGAAAGCCTGCGGTCGTTGGGGCTGTCGCTGCGTGAGGTCGGGCGTGCGCTGGACGATCCCGGCTTCACGCCCTCGGAGCTCGTCGACGACCTCATCCGCCAGTCGCGAGAACGCATCGCGGCCGAGACGGAACTGCTCACGCGGCTGCGCCGGATCGGTGCCGCGGAACCCTCCGGCTGGGAGGACGTCCTGCGAATCGTGGCGCTCCTCCAGGCTCTGGGGTCGGACAGCGCCGGAAAGCGCCAGCGCGCGGCCCTGTCCTCGGCCGACGAGGTTGCGGTGCCGGTGGAAGCCCTGGCCGAGGCCGTGTTGAGCGAGGCGGACCCGAACGTCGCCGGAGCCCTTCGATGGGCTCTGGCGCGATCGGGCGACGGCGCGCTGGGACTGCTCGCGGAGGGCCTCGGCTCACCGGTGGCCGAGGTGCGGCGACGTGCCGTCCAGTCCATCGCCGAGATTCCGGACGGTGCGGCGACCACATTGCTGCGGGACGCCCTCACGAGCCCCGACGCAGTGGTCCGCGGGTGCGCGGCTCTGGCGCTCGGGGCACGTGGAGTGGCCGACGCGGTCCCGGCACTCACCGACATGGTCGTCGAGGGGACGAACGACGTCGACGCGGCCGATGCGCTGAGCGCGCTGGCGGCTGAACCCGCGCTGGCGGATCGGATCGCCACCGGGCTCGCCGACCGCATCGCCCACGGCACCCATGACGCGCCCGTACGTCTACGGCTGGCGCAGGCGCTCGCGGACATCCCGGGACCCACGACGTCACGTGTCCTCGCGGACCTGTCCCATGACGACGACCGTGCCGTCGCGCTCACCGCGGCCTACATTCTCAAGCTGCGCAACGAGACGGGCGATGGCTGCTGACCGCGGAGTGCTAGTCCCGCGATTCGCGCCGTGCCATCGGGTGAGCGGCTCACAGGTGGGCCAGCAGTGCGTCCAGTGGGCGGGGGACGAGATCGGGGTCCAGTGCCGCGACAAGCGGGCCCGAGTAGCGGATCTTGCGGCCGCTGCCTGATCCCATGAAGCGGCGTAGCTGGTCGTGCGTGCTGCGCTCGCGCCACCCGGGTTGCTTCTGGAGCGTGCGGAACGAGCCGAGTTCGCCTCCGGCGTCGATGACGCGTTCGACCGCGGCGGTGCCGAGGGCGCGGATCAGTTCGTCCTCCAGGTCGGCCACGCAGACGAAGAACCCGAGCGCCTCCAGAGCGCTCCGGTCGAGACCGGACCCGAGGCCGGCACGTTCGAGCGCCCTCTGGAAGGCGCCCACTTCGCCGGCGTCGCACAGACCGGCCAGCCGCAGGTCGCGCCCTGGAGGGCCGAACCTGCCGATGTACGTCCCGATGTTCGTGGCGCCACCCATCGCCACCAGGGAGATGCCCTCGGCGTCGAGGTCCCGGCCCCGGCGGCCGGCCAGGGCTTCGACGGCCGCCTTGTCGCTGAGCCCTTCGACCAGGACCACGGTGTGCGTACGGGTCATCCGCCCAGCCTCGCACCCCGTGTGAGCAGTTTCGTACCCATTTTCCAGGCCGGTGCGCGGTCTCCCGCACGCGTCAAGCGGATCGCCGAGGCGGTCCAGCGCACCCGGCAGGAGTGACGAGCGGCGGGCGGGCCGGACGTCCGCGTCCCCGGCCCGCCCGCCGTACGACGGGTCGCGGTCCTTCGGACGTCAGCGCAGTGCGGGCAGGACCATGGCGCCGAAGGCGTCGATGAACGGCAGCAGGTCCTGGCCCACATGGTGCAGGTAGACGCGGTCGAAGCCCAGATCCGCGTAGCCGCGCAGCCAGTCGACGTGCCGGTCGAGGTCGGCGGAGACGTTGACCACACCGCGCACCTGCTCGACGGTGACGTGCTCGGAGACGACGTCGAAGTGCTCCACCAGTTCGAGGTCCCAGGAGACGGGCGGGCCGAAGACGTTGCTGCGCCACTGGTCGTGGGCGATCGCCTCCGCCTCCTCCTCGGTCGGCGCCCAGCTCAGGTGGACCTGCAGGCAGACCGGTCCGCGTCCACCCGCGTCACGGTACGCCGCGATCATCTCGCGCAGGTGGTCCTCGGGGGCGTTGACCGTGACCAGGCCGTCCGCCCACTCCGCGCACCGGGCCGCCGTACCGGTGCTCACCGCCGCGCCGATCAGCGGCGGCGGGGTGTCCGGGCGGGTCCAGAGGCGGGCACGGTCGACGGTCACGAGGCCGTCATGGGTGACCGTCTTCCCGTCGAGCAGGTCGCGGATGACGTCCACGCACTCGCGCAGGCGGGCGTCGCGGACCTCCTTGCGCGGCCACTGCTCGCCGGTGATGTGCTCGTTGCTGTACTCGCCGCTGCCGAGCGCGGCCCAGAACCGGCCCGGGAACATCGCGCCGAGGGTCCCGATCGCCTGGGCGACGATCGCCGGGTGGTAGCGCTGCCCGGGGGCGTTCACGACGCCGAAGGTGAGGCCGGTGGCCTGCAGGGCGGCGCCGAGCCAGGACCAGGCGAAGGCCGACTCGCCCTGCCGTTCGCTCCAGGGGGAGAAGTGGTCGGAACACATGGCGGCGTCGAAGCCGGCACGCTCGGCGGCGATCATCGCGGTGAGGAGGTCGGCGGGCGGGATCTGCTCGTGGGAGGCGTGGATTCCATACTCCGTCATGCGCCACGCTGCTACCCCGGCGGAGCCGGGGCCAACCGCCGCCGGGGCCACTGTGGGCTGACCGGCTAACCGGCGCAGTGATTCTCGGCCACGGCCGTGTTCCCCGCGGTGCTGCCGAGGGACGCCGCCGTGTTCCAGTCGGCGCACGCGGCGCGGGTGTCGCCCAGGCGCGACTCGGCCACCCCGCGCTGGTGATAGGCGTCGGCGTACCCGGGAAACAGTCCGATCGCCGTGTTCAGATCGGATACGGCTCCCTGCGGGTTGCCCAGCTCGGTCCCGGCCACACCGCGGAGGTAGTACGCCTCCGCCAGTTGCGAGTCGTACTGAACGGCGGCGGAGAGGTCCGCGTAGGCCCCCTGGTAGTCGCGCAGGGCGATCCTGGTCTTCCCGCGCTCGTTGTAGCCGGCGGCGAAGGTCGGCAGTCGCGACACCACGTTGTCGAGTTCGGCGAGCGCCCCCGAGTAGTCGCCGTTGTGATACCTGGTCATGCCCAGGTAGTGGTGCGCGAGCATGAAGTCGGGGTCGAGTTCGACGGTGCGCTCGAAGTCGGCGGTGGCGCCGTCGTACCGGCCCTCGCGGAACCTGGCGATGCCCCGGGCGTTGTACGTGAACGCCACGCCCGGTTCCTTCGCGATGGCGTCGCTCATGATGGTCTCCGTGTTCCGCCAGGCGGTGTTCCGGACGACCGTCAGCGTGGCGAAGAACGCGACGAACACCGCCATCACGCCGATCACGCAGGCCCGCAGCCTGCGGTCGCGATGCAAGAGCGCTTTCTCCGCGAAACAGGCCGCGATCAGGAAGAGGCCCAGATAGGGCAGGTACGCGTACCTGTTCGCGTGGTAGCCGTCGATGAGGAGCACGGCCTGGGCCGGGGCGACGCCGGCCAGGAAGAACCCGAGCCCGAACACCACGACCCTGCGGGCCGGCTTGACCAGCAGGAGAAGGGCGGCCCCTGCCACGAGGGCGAGCGGGCAGAGGAAGAAGAGCCAGGACAACGGTTTGCGGGGGTACTCGTACGCGAGGGACAGGTGGAGCGGATAGACCACCTGCACCAGATGGTTGCCCACCGCCGAGCAGGCCAGAAGGAACCGGTCGAGGATCGTGTACCCCTGCGGCGGGACCACGTCCTCCCGCACGTTCAGCGCGACGAGAATCGCGGCCGCGGAGACGGCGAGAAAGGGAATCTTCTCGAACAGCACGCGGCGGGACAGCGGGCGGCCCCGGAAGAAGTCGACGAGGAACAACATGAGGGGAAGCACGACCGCGGTCGACTTGGAGAGCACGGCCAGCCCGAAGAGAAGCAACGACCAGACCAGCGGCGGCCACCGCTCCGACTCCAGGTGACGCAGGTACGCCAGCAGCGCGGCCAGCGTGAAAAGCGTGGCCAGCAGGTTGCTGCGGGTGGATATCCAGGCGACCGAGTCGACGTTCACGGGATGGATCGCGAACGCCGCCGCCACGAAAGCGGCCGGGAAGAGACGCTCGGTCAGCCGGCGGATGAGCAGGAACACCAGGACCACGTTGACCAGGTGCAGCACCACGTTGGTGAAGTGGTACACGCCCACGGCGCCCTGGCCGAACAGATAGTCCACCGCGTACGACACGTACACCAGCGGTGTGTACATGAACTGGAGCGGAGTGGTGAACCAGTGGCCGATGTTGGCCGCGCTGAACTCCCGGATGGAGATGTTGTCGATCACGCCCTCGGGGTCGTCGAAATAGACGAAGCCGTTGCCGATCCCGTTGGCGTGCACGGCGAAGGCCACCGCGACGATCGCGAACAGGATCTGCCGTCGCAGGGTCCGATCCTGCCGTTCGTCCGAGGCCGCGCGGGCGGCGGCGGTGCGAGCGTTCCGGCGGGTGGCCGGGCGGGCGGCCGGGCGGGCGGGCGTCATCGCACCTCTCCAGCGGCCGACGGGCACCGGGCCCGCCCGGACGGCATGTCGGGGGAGGGCCGGGAGGGGAGGCCGCCGGGACTCCACCCCCTTGTGCGCGGTCTTCTCAACATCACGCATCTTCCTGTGCCATGCACATGGGGGGGCTTACGCGGACGGGAAACCGGCCACGGCGCACGCGCCTGTCACCGCGATGTGCAGCGGAGCAAATATGACGCGGTGGGACGTGTCAAGATCCCGGCCCGTCTCCACGCGCACCGCCCGCAGGCGGCAACCGGGGTTCTCCCGTTCCTGACCAGGGCTCCGATTTGGCTCTCTTCAAGCCGTCCGGATGAAAATTTCACCTGTGCCGCCGTCCGACGCGGCCCGGTCACCACGGCACGGCGGCATGTCGTCCGGCCGATCCTGCCTCGCGCGGTGAACGGGGGCGGCCTTCGCGATCTCCGGCGATGGAATTTTCAGGCCGGGCGCCGGTCGCCCCGTCGGGTGGCGGCGCGAATTCCGACGTCAGCGACGGCCGCCGGACGCGGTGGGCGCCGAAGGTGGCTTTCGTGCGGATTCGGACTGGCGCCCGGGCTCAGGACCTTGACATCATCTCCGATCATGGGCGCGTCCGCGCTCGCCCGTACGGCCCCCGGTGCGGCAGGACCCCCGGCGTGCCCGCGGCCGCGCGGAGCAGGACCGGTCCGGCGGCAGACTCCGCCGGAAGCGGAAGGACGTACGGCCACCGCGTACGCACGGCGGTGCCGGCAGGGGCGAGTGGAGGGGCGGCACGTGACGGCTTCTGTCCAGGAGACCGGCCGCGACCCGGAGCGCGGGGAGCGGCCCGGGACGGACCCGGAGGATCGCGGGCCGGACGCGGAGGAGCCCGGGCACGGCGACGAGAGTCCTCCGCCGGAGGGCGCCTCCGCCGAGGCGGCGGAGCGGAACGCCACGGTCCGGGACGCGCTGTTGCTGTGGGTCGGCACCAGGGCCGGGATCATCCTCATGGCGGTCTACGGCGTCCTGGCCGTCTCCGGCACCAACAGGGCCCCGCTGCTGGAGCGGTGGCACTACTGGGACGTCGACCTGTTCCGGGAGATCGCGGAGTTCGGCTACGGCGGCGACCCGAACCAGGACCCCGACCCCGGGCTGCCGGCCTTCTTCCCCGGCCTGCCGCTGGCGCTGCGCCTGGTCCACCTGGTGGTCCACGACTGGACCCTGGCCGGACTGATCATCTCGTTCCTGGCCGGCGCGGTGGCGATGGTGGCGCTGGCCAAGCTCGCCGACCTGGAGGCGCCCGTCGGCGCCGGGCGCTGGGCGGTGCTGGCCCTGCTGCTGTGCCCGCCCGCCGTCTTCCTGTTCGCCGGTTATTCCGAGGCGCTCTTCCTCGCCTTCGCGCTGCCCGCCTGGCTGGCCGTACGGCGCCGCAACTGGCCGGTGGCCTGCGCCCTGGCCGCCGGGGCGTCCTGCGTACGGGTGACCGGCCTGTTCCTGGCCGCGGCGCTCGTGACGGAGTTCGTCGTCAGCAGGATCCGCAGGGACGGCTGGACCGGCTGGCGCGACGCGCCCTGGCTGCTGCTGCCGTTCGCGCCGATCGTCGCCTACTCCGCCTACCAGCACTCCCGTACGGGCGACTGGCTGGCCTGGAACCACGCCCAGGAGGCCGGCTGGGGCCGGAGGATGGTCTGGCCCTGGGAGTCGTTCCGCTCGACCTGGGACATGACCGGCGACGCCACGTTCGGGCCGATGTTCCGCCTGGAGCTCGCGGTGGCGATCGTGGGGCTGCTGCTGCTGGTCTGGCTCCTGGTCACCCGCCGCTGGGCCGAGTTCGTCTACGTCGGGCTCCAGGTGGCCGTGCTCACCACGTCGACGTTCTACATGTCGATGCCCCGGGGAGCGCTGCTGTGGTGGCCGCTGTGGGTGCTCGTCGGCCGTACGGCCGCCCGGCACAGATGGGTGATCATCCTCTACGCCACCGTGATCGGGCCGCTCACGGTGCCGATGGTCATCTCCTTCATGAACAGCTCCTGGACCGGCTGACCACCGCCCCGGGGCGGGCCGAGGCCTCCGCCTAGAGTGGGAGCATGCTGATCCATCCGTGGGACGCCGCGTCGGAGGAGGAGGCGCTGGCCTTCGTCCGGGCGAGCGAGTTCGGCCACCTCATCGCGTCGGGACGCGGTCGCGACGTGCCGGTCGTCGTGCCGACCCAGTTCCTCCTGGCCGACGCCTCGACGGTCCTGCTCCACCTGGCCCGGCCCAACCCCGTGTGGGCCGCGATCGAGGAGAACCCCGCGGTCCTGCTCTCCCTGGCCGGCGACTGGGCGTACGTCAGGGGCGCGTGGAAGGTGCTGCCGGACAGCGGCGAGGACCCCCGGCTCGGCATCCCGACCACCTACTACGCCGCCGTGCAGCTGGTCTGCCACGCGGAGATCGTCGACGACGCCGAGGGCAAGGCGGAGATCCTCCGCGCCCAGCTCGCCCGGCTCGACGACGGGCTCGCCGATCCCGCCGAGCACCGCAGGTCCCTGCCCGGGATCCGGGGCCTGCGGCTCGCGATCCAGAAGATCGACGGCAAGTTCAAGTACGGCGGGAACGTGGACGAGGCCCACCGCCGGTACGTCGCGGAGCGGCTCGCGGAGCGCGGTGGCCCCGGGGACGAGGCCGCCCGCGGTCACCTCCTCCGCAGGCTGGGGTGACCGGCCGGGGCGACCCGTCGGTCAGAGCGCCGCGACGATCTCCTCGACGCGCTGCCGCGCGTCGCCGAAGAGCATCCGGGTGTTGTCCCGGAAGAACAAGGGGTTCTGCACGCCTGCGTAGCCGGTGGCCATCGACCGTTTGAAGACGACGACGCGGTCCGCCTCCCACACGCGCAGGACGGGCATGCCGGCGATGGGACTGTCCGGGTCCTCGACGGCCGCCGGGTTGACGGTGTCGTTGGCCCCGATGACCAGGACGACGGACGTCCCGGCGAAGTCGTCGTTGATCTCGTCCATCTCCAGCACGACGTCGTACGGCACCTTGGCCTCGGCGAGCAGGACGTTCATGTGGCCCGGCAGGCGCCCGGCGACGGGGTGGATGCCGAAGCGGACCTCCACCCCGCGGTCGCGCAGCATGCGGGTGAGCTCGGCCACGGGATACTGCGCCTGGGCGACCGCCATACCGTACCCGGGGGCGATGATCACCGACTTGGCGTCCTTCAGCAGCTCGGCGGTGTCGCCGGCCGTGACCTCCTGGTGCTCCCCGTAGTCGGCCTCGACGGCGTGCCCCGCCTCGACGCCGAAGCCCCCGGCGATCACCGACAGGAACGAGCGGTTCATCGCCTGGCACATGATGTACGACAGGTAGGCGCCGGACGAGCCGACCAGTGCGCCGGTGACGATCAGCAGGTTGTTGTCGAGCAGGAAGCCGGACGCCGCGGCCGCCCAGCCGGAGTAGCTGTTGAGCATCGAGACCACGACGGGCATGTCGCCGCCGCCGATGGAGGCGACCAGGTGCCAGCCGAGCGACAGCGCCACGGCGGTCAGCGCGACGAGCAGCCCGAGGCCGGGGGAGGCCACGAAGAGCACGGTCAGGACCGCGAACGCGGCGAGCGCGCCCAGGTTCAGGTAGTTCTTGCCGGGCAGCGTCATGGGCCTGGAGTCGATCCGGGCCGACAGCTTGAGGAACGCGACGACCGACCCGGTGAAGGTCAGCGCCCCGATGAACACCCCGATGGACACCTCGGCGTGATGGATGCCCAGCAGCGAGCCGGCGGCCTCCGGCCGCGCCGCGCCGCCCTCCTCGACCTGGAGGAAGCCGTTCCATCCCACCAGGACGGCGGCGAGGCCGACGAAGCTGTGCAGGATGGCGATCAGCTCCGGCATGGCGGTCATCTCGACGACCCGGGCCCGCCAGAGCCCGACGGCGGCGCCGATCGCCATCGCGGCCACGAGCAGGGCGACCGCGGGGACGTCGCCGCCGTCCGCGGCGAGGGCGACCGTGGCGGCGAGGGCGACGACCATGCCGGCGACGCCGGACACGACACCGGAGCGCGCGGTCTCGTGCCTGGACAGGCCGGCGAGGCTGAGGATGAACAGCAGGGCCGCGACGATGTAGGCGGCCTGCGCGGCGGTGATGAGAGTCACGGTCAGCTCCTCGTGAACATGCCGAGCATGCGCCGGGTCACGGCGAAGCCGCCGAAGATGTTGATGCTCGCCAGCAGGATCGCGACGAAGGCCAGGGCGGTGACCACCCCGCCCCCCTGCCCGATCTGCAGCAGCGCGCCGACGACGATGATCCCCGAGACGGCGTTGGTGATCGACATCAGGGGCGTGTGCAGCGCGTGGTGGACGTTCCCGATGACGTAGTAGCCGATCACGATCGACAGGACGAAGACGGTGACGTGCTCGATCAGCGCGTTCGGCGAGAGGGCGGTCAGCAGGAACAGCGCGACGGCGACGGCGGCGACGAGCAGGTGCCGTCGCCGGCCCGGCGGGGGTGACGGCGTCGCCACGGGCGCCGGAGGCGGCGGCGCCGCGGTCGCGGCCGGTGCGGCGGGGGC
>QFZU02000101.1 GCA_003260025.2 Microbispora triticiradicis
CCGGACGGCCGCGTGCCCGGCTGCGGCTCTTCGGCCGGTCCGGGCACGCACCGCCCCGCGCGCCCGAAAGGTCAGCAGAAGTCCACTGAACGCCGTGACGATCGCCCACTTCGCTTCTCGCCATAGGTGGCCAGGGCGATCGGCTGCCGCGGCCCTCCTGCGTCGGGCTTTGCCATCGGGCAACGTGGGCAAGGTCCTGCTAATCTTCCGGATCTGATGCCGCACCAGGTGGCATGAGACGGTTTGCTTCCTGATGAGCTTGTGAAGCCTCAGCTGCGCGGCCCAGCTCCGAGACGGTGATGCCGAGGTTGGACAGCGAGCGGGCGAGGTGGAGGCGGTAGCGGTCGGGGTAGCGCTCGGCCGGCTCCCGGTAGAGGATGACGGCCTGTTCGGCCGGGGGCAGGGCGTCGGTCAGGCGGCCCAGTGCCGAAAGATGCAGGCCAACACCTAACAATCACCGTGCCCGCTCCCTGCTCCGTCGGCAACGACAAGATCATCATTCATCGGATCTACTACGACCAGCTGGAGCTGTACGGCCAGCTTGGTGGCGAACTCGTCTTCGGCGGTCCCTCACCGGCATAGCCCGGCGTGCGGTCGAACTCCGCATGCCGTAGGCGGGAGCCCTGCCTGGCAGGCGAGCAGGAAAACTGGTCGCCGACGTGTTGTGGACGCAACGGTCGCCCGAGTTCGGCGGTGAAGACGCAACCGCTGTCGCCGCTGTTGTAGCGGTGCAGGAAGTCTCCGAGGGCATCGGTGCGTTCGTCATTGCTGGCGTAGGGCCGTAGGTGGGCCCATTCCTCTACCAGGCGCCCGACGGCATCGAATCGATCCGTTCAACCGTGCAAGTTCGACACAGGTCTGGATGGTCCCGAGCATGCCGATTCTCGATCTTGGAACCGTGTTCGAGGCGTCCAACGCAGCCTGAAAATTACACGACGTCTAGGACGGCGTGATCTCATCAGGCGTGATGGGAGCCAGACGGCCGAAGCGATCCGATCTCTGTGAACCCTGAGCATTGACAGGTGGGAGCCTGGGCCTTGAGTGTGATGTCCGGCCATGCCGTCGAACCGATACGACGCTCCCATTACGAGGAGACAGGATGCCCCCTCAAGCCGTCGGCTTTCGCCGACGAACGGCGACGGCCTGAACGGCCGGGCAGTGGCGCCCGCGGAGGGCCGGCCGGACCCGGGAAGTACCTCACACACGGGATTCACCCGAAAGGATTACCGATGAAGCGGAGCGATCCCTCCTCCCGTCCTCGACGTCCGGCGAGCAGGTGGCCGGCTGTGGTGGCGGCCTTGCTGATCGCGTTGGTCGGGGCTCAGCCGGCTGTGGCGGCACAGCGGTCCGCATCGTCGGAATCCACCGTGTCGAAGTCCGCCGCCTCGGTCGCCGCCGCCGGGGACATCGACGGCTTCACCGCGGGCAATGCCGCGGTCGCCTCGGTCGATCTGGCCGGGACGTGGAGCTTCACGCCGGCGGGCCGGTCGACGACGTCGATCAAGGTGCCCGGAGGCGGCTGGTACAAGCAGGGGTTCACCGATGTGTCCCAGGCGGTGTACTCGCGTACGGTAACGGTGCCGGACTCGGGGCAGCCGCAGTCGACGTGGATCGAGTTCGGCGCCGTGAACCACCAGGCGACCTTGTCGGTGGACGGCCGGGTGGTGGCGACGCAGACCACGGCCTTCACTCCCTCGAAGTTCGACATCAGCGCCTACGCCGCCCCGGGCACCACTCATACGATCAGCGTCGACGTGAAGGGCCGCGGCGCGTTGAAGGCATCCAACGGCCGGTACCTGGTGCCCGACGCCGCCGAGTGGTCCGAGGCGGTCCCCCAGGGGATCTACCGTTCGGCGTTCCTGCGGGTGTACCCGGCCGTGTACGTCAGCGACACATTCGTGCGTACGTCGGTGGCCAACAAGACGTTGAGCTACGACGTGACGGTGCGTAACACGTCGGGCAGTTCCCGGTCGGTGACGTTGACCGGGTCGCTGTCGTCTGACAACGGAACGGCTTTCAGCTACCCGGCACTGCCCAGCCGTACGGTCACCGTGGCGGCCCACTCGACCGGGACCGTGACCGTCGGGCCGGTCGCGTGGAACCTCGACAGCACCTCGTACTGGTGGCCCAACGTGCCGTACCGGTCGGGGTACCGGGCGCAGCTGCACCGGCTGACGGTGCATGCCGACACCGATGACGGGCAGACCAGCGACGCCACGTACCGGTTCGGGTTCCGGGAGGCCACCCAGAACGGCGAGTACTACTACCTTAACGGCGTGCGCGTGAACTTCCGCGGCGACAACCTCCAGGGTGCCGACTACGACCGGATCAACAACGGCGGCAAGGGCGACGCCTACGACACGCTGCCCGGATTCCTTCCGCCCTCGTCGGGCAACGGCGGCTGGCCGCAGGCCGTGGACAACTACCAGCGGCTCAACTACAACGTGTTGCGCATCCACCAGGAGCCGGCCAGCCCGTACATGTTGGATGTCGCCGACGAGATGGGCCTGATGATCATCGACGAGGTCGCGATCCGCGGCTCCCAGTCCGGGCAGGATTGGATCTCCGGGCACGACAACATGGTCAACCACGCCCGTGCGCTGGTCCTGCGCGACCGCAACCACCCCGCGGTCATCCGCTGGAGTCAGAACAACGAGCCGAACCAGAGCGGCCAGGATTCCGAACAGTTCGAGAAGGACCTGTACGCGGCGATGAACGGCGCCGACGGCACCCGGCCGATCATTGTCGAGCTGGGCGTCGGCGCGAATCCCAACATGTATCCCGGGATGACGTACGCCAACTTCGCGGTGATCTCGCACTACGTCGATGGCTTTGGCAGGTACGGGGAGGGCCTGATCACCGTGAACGGGCGGCCCGACGGCGAGGGCGAGTACATCTGGCCGGCATGCAACAACAAGCAGGGCTTCGAGTGGTTCGCCACGGCAACCCTGGCCAAGCGCGGCAAGAACGCCACCGACCTGCGTCCGTACACGCTGCTGTCCGCCTGGGCCAGCGTCGTGCCCGGAGTGCGTTCCACGGACTTCACCCCGGAGGAGGGCGGTCACCCTATCTACGGCGAGGACAACCTCTCGAACCCCTGGAGCAACCCGCAGATCCAGCGCGTGCAGGCGGCGTTCAACCCGGTGGCAGCGGTCGACCTCCCGTACTGGTCCGCCTCTGGCGCCTCGGACTCGAACGGCAGCTTCCCGCTGCCGCAGGCCGTGCCCACCTACGCCCGGAACGCCTCGGTGACCCGCAACATCACCGTTTTCAACGACGACTTCGCCGACACTTCGGTGGGCTTCACCTGGACGGCGCGGCTCGACGCGCCGGACGGCGCGGTCGTCGCGTCCGGAAGCACGACCCTGACCGTCCCGCTCGGCTCGCGGGTCACCCAGCCGGTCACCTTCACCACACCGGCCACCGGCAACCGCGTGTACCTGCAGCTGTCGACCACGAAGTCCGGTAGCCCCGTCTTCACCGACGCGGTGGAGTACTTCAACCTCGGCGGAAGCAGCGGAAGCGGACCCGCACCGGGCACCTACCGCATCGTCAACCGCAACAGCGGCAAGCCGCTCGCTGTCGCGGGCAACTCCACCGCCGACGGTGCCAAGGTGGTCCAGCAGAGCGGCACCGCCACCTGGACCATCGCCACAACCTCCGACGGCTCCTACACCCTCAAGTACGTCCCGAGTGGAAAGATGCTCGACGTCAACGCCGGCAGCAGCACGGCCGGGCTGCAACTGCAGCAGTGGACGGCCAACGGCGGCACCAACCAGATGTGGTATCTGCGATCCACCGGCAACGGCTACTACACCATCGTCAGCCACAACAGCGGACTGGTGGCGGACGTCTCCGGTGCGGCGACGAACGACGGGGCACCGGTCGTGCAGTGGGCCGCCAACGGCGGGGCCAACCAGCAATGGCAATTTAACCAGACCTGACCGGACGACCCGGTTCTCGCCTGCTGCCGCGGCGTCGACCGCTACCCCTGGCCGCTCCGCCCTGCGGCCAGGGGTAGCGGCGAGATGTCAACTCCGAACGTCGGCAAGCGACCACCACCGAGTACCTTGTCTCCGCTCCCATCGGTACGGGCCGGCAGACCACCGCGGTGAACGCATCGAACCGCCTCGCTCGCGAGCGGTAGGCGCTCGTCATTGATCGAACCCCCATGCTCTTGCGGTGCCGGCGGATCACTCCGGCGACGTAGTTCAGGGTTGAACGCGACAAAGCGACCGCGGCACGGCGGAAAAGCATTTGAAGCCCTTGGTGGAGATGGTTGTTCTTGGCCGTTCAACCCATCTACCAGGGGTTTCGCTACGTCTACGGCCAGACGCCCAACCCGCGATCATGCTCTGACCAGCCAGCCCTCGCGCGGGGATGAAAAATGCTGAGGAATGGGCATATCTCGGTGGCCGGTCCCGGGCGTGCCCCGGTAAAGCGCGCGCCGCCGCATTCCGCTGGATACGAGAATTCATCCAGGCGGCACATTCGGGCGCCCGCAATCATGGTTCGCCCGACCTTAAATAGACGGCGGTCGTGGGCGCGTTCATACTCGGCTTGTCCGGGCTCCCCAACGCCCTTTCCGGAGGAATCTTGAACACGCTAATCCGTAGAACGCGATTACGCCGGGCGCTGGCCTTGCTGATCGCCTTCGTGGTCGCCTCGACCGGAACGGTGGCGGGCACCGCCTCCCCGGCCCACGCAGGACTCATCGACTGGGTCGACAGCCTCGAAGGACCGACCCCCTGGGCCACATGGGAGGGAGGCGGCCAAGGAGACGGCGTCGCCGGCTACGACATCAACGGAGGGGTGGCCTATTCGGGGCTGAACGACGGCTGGCTCTACGTGGGCAACGGTTGGGCCGCCAACCGGATCCGCAAACCCCTCGCCAGTATGAGTCCCCGCTTCAACTGCTCGGCGGCCGTCTGGTTCAACGTCCTGGCCTCCGGCGCGCAGGTCGGCCTGCAGATCTGGGACCCGAACGGGTGGCGCGTCATCGCGGAAACCTATCCGTGGGTCGCCGGAGGCGGCTACAGGCAGGTCTACATAACCGGACTGAATCTACAATCCTACGGGGAAATCTACCTGCAGGTCATCTACGGCAACAACAACGGCGTCAGAACCTACATTCGCTTCGACCACATGCAACTCCAGTGTCACTACTGAACATTTCCTCATCACTGAACATTTTTCAACCGGCCCGTCGAGGGAGGTTCGATGGTCGGCCGACTCCTGCGATCAGAAGATCCCTCGCATTCGCGGACACAGCGAGTCATCGTGGAGCACAGGCACTCGACCGTTCCGGTTCGCCGATACCGCTCCGACTCGATCGATCGGGCGGATGCGTTCCCCCCGAAGTGCAGGGTATTTCACTATCGGATTCGGCCGCCGTCAACAAATTGATTCGCTCGTGTGGCATAACAGCCGGATTATCGGCTGACGTTGTCCCGGTTGCGGTGGACAGGTCGGCGTTTGCGGCTACGCGGCAGCGTGCCGGTCTTCTTCGGCGTCGTTTCGGCGTTCGTGCTCGGCAGATGGCGAAGTGATGCCGATGGGGTGGAAGATTTCTCCGGGGTCGTGTCGATCCGCGGGCCGCTCGTTCGACGTAGGGGTGCGAGGGCCGAGAGGCGGCCCCGCCGGACGAGGAGAACGCGATGTCGAAGTACCTGTTGATCATGCGGGGCACCGACGAGTCGAACGCGGCCCTGATGGCCGACATCGAGGAGTTGATGGCCAGGACCCACCGCTTCATCGAGGAGACGGTGAAGGCCGGCGTTCTCCTGGCGGCGGAAGGGCTGGACGATCCGGCCCAGGGCGTCGTGGTCGACTTCAGCGGCGAGACCCCGGTGGTCACGGACGGGCCGTACGGCGAGACCAAGGAACTGTTCGGGGGCTTCTTCCTGCTCGACGTCGCCTCGAAAGAGGAGGCGGTCGAGTGGGCCAAGCGGGTCCCGGCGGCCCCCGGGTCCAAGATCGAGATCCGGCGGGTGCCCGGGAGCGACGAGGTCCCGCAGGTCGGCGAGTGACCGACGGGTGCGAGAGCAGGGGCCGGATCTGATGGGTACGGCCGATGTCGAGGCCGTCTGGCGGATTGAGTCGGCGCGGATCGTCGCCGCGCTGACCCGGTTTACCGGCGATTTCGGGCTGGCCGAGGACGCGGCCCAGGAGGCGGTGGCCGAGGCGCTGGTGTCGTGGCCGCTCGCCGCTCCCGCGAATCCGGCCGGCTGGCTCATGGCCACGGCCCGGCGGCGGGCGATCGACGCGATCCGCCGCCGGACCGCCCTTCAGGACCGATATGCCCTGCTGGCGGCCGACTCGACGGCCGACTCGGCGGTTGACGAGGAGATCGATCCCGACAGGATCGATGACGACGTGCTGGCGCTGATGTTCGTCAGCTGCCACCCGGTGCTCTCCCCAGAGGCCCGGGTGGCGCTGACCCTGCGCGTGGTCGGCGGCCTGTCCAGCGAGGAGATCGCCCGCGCGTTCCTCGTACCCGTGCCGACCGTGCAGGCCCGCATCACCCGGGGCAAGAAGACGATCGCGGCGGCCGGGGTGCCGTTCGAGCTGCCGCCGGCCGCCGAGCGCCGGGAGCGGCTGGGCGGCGTGCTCAGCGTCCTCTACGTGATCTTCACCGAGGGGTCGACGGCCACGTCGGGCGACCGGCTGCTGCGCCCCGACGTCGCGTACGAGGCGATCCGGCTCGCCCGCACGCTGGCCGCGCTGCAGCCGGACGAGCCGGAGGTGCACGGACTGCTGGCGTTGTGCGAGCTGACGGCCGCGCGTTTCCCGGCCCGGACCGGCCCGGACGGTTCGCCGGTCCTGCTCGACGAGCAGGATCGGCGGCGGTGGGACTTCTCGGCGATCCGCCGTGGGCTGGCCGCGCTGGCCAGGGCGTCGGCTCGCGGCCTCGGCCCCTACGGACTGCAGGCTGCCATCGCCGCCGTCCACGCGTCGGCGCCCTCGGTGGAGGCGACCGACTGGGACCGCATCGTGGTGCTCTACGAGGCACTCGGCCGGGTCGCACCCTCGCCGGTGGTCGAGCTCAACCGGGCCGTCGCCGTCGCCATGGCCTCGGGCCCGGAGCAGGCCCTGGCCATCGTGGACGAGCTGATCGCCGCCGACCGGCTCCCCGGTTCGCATCTGGTCCCGACCGTACGCGGTGAGCTGCTGGCCCGGCTAGGACGGCGACCGGAAGCGCGCGCCGAGCTGGAGCTGGCCGCCCGGCTGTGCGCCAACCAGCGCGAACGCTCGGTGCTGCTGCGCAAGGCGGCCGCGCTGAGCTGACTTCTCCGGGCTGACTTCTCCGGGCTGGCTTCTCCCGCTCCGCGGTCCGGTGGCGGCGCTTCTCGCATCCTCAGGTGAGCGGGCCCTGACGAGGCACTTCTCCGCGGCGTACGGCTGTCGCCGCCGCTAGGGCGAGGGCGGCGTATCCGCAGGTGACGGCCAAGCCCGCCCATGGCGGGAGCGGGTAATAGCCACCGAGCAGTGAAGGGCTCACGTCCACGTGCGCGAATGTAGGGACGCTCTGCGTGATCGCGAAACCGGCGGCCGGGGTGATCGTCAGCAGCCATGACGGCAGGCCCACGGTGGCCAGCAGGTAGGGCACGACGACCAGCGCGACGGCCAGCCCGACGGCGACGACGGCCCGTCTGACCAGCGCGGCGAGGCCCAGAGCCAGTACGGCGGCGGCCGCGGTCAGCGCCGCGTAGCCGACGATCACCCGGAGTTCGGTGCTCAGGGGGATCGGCTGGACCGGGTTCTGGTGGGCACGCAGTATCGCCAGGCCGATGGGGACCACGATCCCTGCGGCCACCAGCCCCGCCGCGAACGCGACCGCGCCGACCACGATGGCCGTGGCCGCCAGCGGCCGCGCCGGCTGCGGCAGGGTCCTGATCTGAGCGCGCCGGTGCTCCGCCGTGAGGAACGTGACCGCCGCCACGAGCACCGGGATCAGCCCCAGGGCCCCGCCGGTCAGCATGAGGTCGGCGCGTACGCCGCCCTCCATCGTGGCGGGCCCGATGTCGCCGCCCCCGGTCACGACGAACGTGCCGCCGGACTCGACGGCCCCACCCGGGTGGTGCGGGGTCCTGCCGTCGGGCTCCATGACGACGCCGACGTCGTCGCGGCGCCACGGACCGTCGGCGCCCTGCAATGTGATCTGGTCGAAGGTGGCGGTGGCCTGGGCGAAGGCCTCTGCCGTCGCCCACAACACCCCTGGCGAGGTGGCGAACAGCCCGATCTCGACCGTCTCGGGCAGCCCGGTCAGCGTGACCGTGCCGATTTCGGTCCACGTCCTGCCGTCGTCCGACTCGTAGCCGGTGACGGTCTCGCCCGACCTGGTCAGCCGCAGCCACCGCGGGCCGTCGTGAGGATCACCGGCCACGTCGTGGGTGTAGTCGTACTGCATCCGTACGCCGTGCTCTCCGGTGAGCATCACGGCGGCGTATGGTGTGCCCTGCGTGAGGCTCTGCCTGACCAGGAGCCCGGCCTTCGCCCACGGCACCACCCCCTCCTTGACGTTGCGCACCCCGGGGACGGCGTCCGGCAGCCGCATCTGCCCGGTCAGGTCCGACACCCGGGCGGTGATGGTGCCGTTCCCCCTGAGCGGCTGGTGCACGAAGTAGTACTTGTCCCTGACCGCCGTGCCATCGGGGCCTACCAGAGGCGCGGGGCAGGGGCCCTCGCCCTTCCCGGTCACGCACGTGCTGCGGACGCCCCCGGCGATCAGCAGTCCGAGCGACACGGTGACCAGCACGGAGGCCGCCATGGCGAGCACCCAGCCACGCCTGGTGCGGAACCTGGTCCACTCCGCGTGCAGCACCTGGGGGAAACCGTCCTGCCGGCCGAGCCGGCGAGGCTTCAGTGGATTCATGGCGACGGTTGTACGGGGCGCCCGGTTCCAGCCGGGTCGCGGCCGCCGCGACCCGGCTGCGACCGGGGAACTGGCATCGTGGAGACATGGCACCTCGACCCGGCCGCCCCGCCCGCACTACGGCCGGCGGTGAGCGGCGGTGAGGGTCCTCGTCGTCGAAGACTTCGAGGTCCTCGCCCGCTCCATCGGAACCGGACTGCGCCGCGAGGGCATGGCCGTCGACGTCGTCCTGGACGGAACCGCCGCCATCGACCGCCTGACCGTCACCCGCTACGACGTGGTGATCCTCGACCGCGACCTGCCCGGTGTCCACGGGGACGAGATCTGCCGGCGACTCGCCGGCGGCCGCTGCGAGACCCGCGTACTGATGCTCACCGCCTCCGGCACGATCGAGGACCGCGTCGACGGGCTCGGCCTCGGCGCCGACGACTACCTGCCCAAGCCGTTCGCGTTCGCCGAACTGGTCGCCCGCGTCCGCGCCCTGGCCCGCCGCGCCACCCCGCCGCTGCCGCCCACCCTGGCATGCGGGGACATCACCCTCGATCCGGCCCGCCGTGTCGCGTCCCGGGCCGGTCGGCGCCTCGACCTGAGCCCCAGGGAGTTCGCCCTGCTCGAATGCCTGCTCGCCGTACCCGGCCTGGTCATCTCCGCCGAGGAACTGCTCGAACGCGTGTGGGACGAGGCCGCCGACCCCTTCAGCAGCGCCGTCAAGCACACCATGCACCGGTTGAGGGTCAAGCTCGGCGACCCGCCCGTGATCGAGACCATCCGCGAAGGCGGCTACCGCATCGGACCGGCATGACCTCCCGGCGACTCACCAGAAGGTCCCTGCGGAAGCGGCTCGCACTCGTCTACGCGGCGGGCGTCTACGCCGCCGGAGTCCTGGTGCTCGTCTTCGTCGACCTCCCGCTCGCCGGCATCCAGGAGACCAGACCTGCGGGCCTGCCCGAACCGAGCACCGTCACCGAGACGGAGTCCGGGATCGGCCTGCCCCAACTCCTCACCGGGTCCGCCGTCGCCCTGGTCGTCCTGGTTCCCGTCGCCCTGGCCCTCGGCTGGTACGTCGCCGGCCGGTTCCTGGACCCGCTGCGCGCCATCACCGCCACGGCCAAGATCATCTCCGCCGGAAACCTCCACCGGCGCCTGGACCTCGGCGAGCCCACGGACGAGCTGACCGAACTCGGTCACACCCTGGACGACCTGTTCGCCCGGCTCGAAGCCTCCTTCGACGCCCAGCGCCACTTCGTCGCCAACGCCTCCCACGAGTTGCGCACCCCTCTCGCCGGCCTGCGCACCCTCCTCGAAGTCGCCCTCGCCGACCCCGACGCCGACGCCGGCACCCTGCGCTCGGCCTGCCAGGAGGCCCTCGCTCTGGGCGGATACCAGGAGCGGCTCGTCGAAGCGCTGCTCGCCCTGGCCACCAGCGAGCGAGGCGTCACCCGATGGGAGACCCTCGACCTCGCCGACGTCGCCGGAGGAGTGCTCGCCTCCCGCCGTGACCAGGCGACGCGGAGAGGCGTCGACCTCGCCGGCCACCTGACGCCCGCGGTGACGGCCGGGGACCCCGGACTGCTCGAAAGCCTCGTCGCCAACCTCGTCGACAACGCAATCCGCCACAACCACGCAGGCGGGCACGTGAAGGTCACGACGTGGACCTCCGGCACGCAGGTGGCCCTCACGGTCGTCAACAGCGGGCCGGTCGTCCCCGAGGACCAGATCCAGCGCCTTTTCCAACCCTTCCAGAAACTGGCGCCAGAACGGCACGGCCGCGACGGGTACGGCCTCGGCCTCGCCATCGTCAGCGCCGTCACCCAGGCTCACCACGCCACCCTGGCCGCCCGCGCACGCCCCGAAGGCGGCCTGTCCATCACCGTGCGGTTCACGCACGGCTCTCCTCCAAGCCAGGGACAATGAGGGCGCCGGACCGTGTGACGCCGGACCGGCCGCTTGTGACCCGCGCTTCCGCGACCCGGACACGACGAGGGAACGATGACCTGGGAACAGCACGCCGCACGGCTCGCCGCCGACGTCACCCGGCCCGCCTCGCGCTGGCGCGGCCCGGTGGCCACCACGCCGCGCCAGTTGTTCGTCCCGAGATGGTGGGAACACCGCGGCGGACTCTGGACGCTGCGGGACGGGCCGGCGGACGAGCGGGAATGGCTGAAGGCGGCCTTCTCCGACGTGTCGCTCGTGACCCGGGTCGGGTCGTCACACGCCGACCACGCCACGGGCGAGGATCACCCGGCCGGACTGCCGACGTCGTCCTCGACCCTGCCCGGCCTGGCCGTGCGCATGTACCAGCACGCCGACATCCAGGACGGCGTCGACGTGCTCGACGTCGGTGTCGGCTCCGGGTACGGCGCCGCGTTGCTCACCCGGCGGCTCGGCGATCGGCACGTGACGAGCGTGGACCTGGACGCCTACCTGACCGAGGCCGCGACCGAGCGGCTCGACAGGATCGGCCTGCACCCGCGGGTCGTCACCTGTGACGCCACCGGGCCCCTGCCGGGGACGTTCGACCGCATCGCGGCCATGGTGTCCGTACGGCCGGTCCCGGCGAGCTGGCTGGCGGCGCTGCGTCCCGGTGGGCGCCTGGTCACGACGATCGCGAACACGATGATCATCATCGTCGCGGACAGGACCGACGACGGCGGCGCCTTCGGGCGGGTGCAGTGGGACCGGGCGGGGTTCATGACGACCCGGCACGGCGAGGACTACCCGCCCGGGCTCAGCGCCAGGTTCGAGGAGATCCGCGACCAGGACGGCGAGGACGTCGGACGCGGCCGGTACCCGATGGTCGAGGTGATCGAGGCGTGGGAGCTCCGGTCCATGCTGGAGGTGACCGCTCCCGGCATCTCGCACTGGTTCGAGGCGGGTGACGACGGCCGGCGGACGGCGTGGATGGTCCACGCGGACGGCTCCTGGGCGCGTGCCGAGGGCGTGCGCGACGAGGCCCCGCTCGTCCACCAGGGCGGGCCGCGGCGTCTTTGGGACATTCTCGACCGGATCCGCCATCAGTGGCTCGTCGACGGCAGCCTGCCCCTGTACGGGGCATGGGTCACCATCAGCCCTGATGGCGCGATCCGGTTGGAGCGCGGGCGGTGGCAGGCCACCATCGCCTGACCGGCCGCCCCGCTGTGAGCACCGCCCTCTTCGCGAATCCTGATACAGCCCCCGCAACGTGACCACGGGCTGATTCGGGCGGTTATGCAAGTAATTCCCGCCGATCGGGGCGCTCCGTTGCGATTTCTCATGAGTAGCCACACGTTTTCGGAGTGCGGTTCATCATGAATCCATGAGGCGCGGGTGGCGGATAGCGGGCGGAACGGTCGCGGGCCTCGCCCTGGTGGCGCTGGGAGCGCTGCTGTTCAGGGCCGGTCTTGACGACGCCGACAAATGGGCCAGCGTCATCGGCGTGTTCGTGGGGCTGCTCGGCCTGGGCCTTTCCGGGTACGGCGTGGTGCTCAGCCGCCGCGCTCTGCGGTCTGACCGTCAGGCCACAGGAGTGCGCGTGACCGCGTCCGGGCCGCGGATCGGCGCGCGAACCGCTGCCGCAAGTGCCTCCACCAGAGACGGCGCGCGCCACCACGTGGCAGCCGAGCACGGGGGACACGACCTCCCCGCGCGTACCGAGATCGAGGCATCGGGCGACAGGGCGGTGGCCGCCGAGCACATCTGCGGAGTGGTGACCACGGGCGATCATTCACCCGTCGACAACCGGACGATCAAGCTGGAGCCGGGGACGCTGCGCGCTCCGGCCGAGGTGGACCTGCCGGCGAAGCTGACGAACGTCTCCGACGGCCCCGCCGCGGTGTTCGTCGGGCGGGAGAGCGCGCTGACCCTGCTCGACCACGAGCTGTCCGGGGACCGGGCGCGGGTGGTCATCGGTCAGGTGATCCACGGCCTGGGTGGTGTCGGCAAGACCGAACTGGCCCGCCAGTACGCCGCCGCCAACCGGGAGCGCTACCGGTTGGCCTGGTGGATCACCGCTGAGAACCCCGAGCGGATCCAGGCCGGTCTGACCGAGCTGGCCGAACGGCTGCACCCGCCGACGGCGTCGGCCCTGACCAGGGATCAGGCGGCCGACTGGGCGCGGGGGTGGCTGCAGGCCCATGAAGACTGGCTGCTGGTGCTCGACAACGTCGAGGATCCGGCGCATGTGCGAGACCTGCTGGGCCAGCTCCACACCGGGCACATCCTGGTCACCACACGGCGGCTGGTGCGCTGGCCCGGCGGCGTACGGCCGCTCCGCCTGGAGGTGCTCGACAAGGTCGCGGCGACCGAGCTGATCGCGGCGGTGGGCGAGCGGGACCGGCCCGGCGATCTGCCCGCGATCGAGGCGATCGCCGCGGAGCTGGGGCATCTGCCGCTGGCGCTGGAACAGGCCGGCGCCTACATCCGCGAGTCCCGCTTCAGCCCCGATGGGTATCTGTCCCTGTTGACGGCTCGTCCCGCGCACATGTACGCCGCACTTCCCGAGGGAGGAGAGGCCGAGCGGACCATCGCCCGGCTCTGGCGCGTCCACCTGGACACCATCGGCGAGCGCGATCCCTACGCGGTGAGTCTGCTGCGGGTGCTGGCCTGCTACGCCCCCGACGACATACCCCGTGACATCCTGGGCGACGACGACAGGCCCATGGTGCTGGACGCGCTGCGGCTGCTGCACTCCTACAGCCTCGTCAGGCTGACCGAGGACACGGTCTCCGTCCACCGGCTGGTGCAGGCGGTGGTCGCGGGCGAGGACCAGACGAGGACGGCCTCTGAGGAGGGGCCCGCCCCGGACCTCGCGCTGGCCTGGCTGGCCGGCGCCTGGACGGCTTCGGCGAGGCTGTCCCCCTCCGACAGGCGCCTTCGCCGGCGGGTGTTGAGCCCTCACGTGGAGAGCCTGGTCCGTCATCACTCCATCGGAGGCGAACCCCGGGAACACGACCAGATCTTCCGCGAAGCCGCCCGTCACGAACTCGACGAGGGCAACTACCGGCGCGCTCGCACCTTCGCGTCGCACGCTCTGGCGATCGACAGGGCGGCCCTGGGTGCGGAGCATCCGTACACGCTGGGCAGCCGGGGCAACCTCGCGACGGTGCTGATGAGCCTGGGACGGCTGGAGGAGGCCGAGACCGAGAGCCGGGCCGTGCTGGAGGCACACCACCGGGTTCTCGGCGAGGAGCATCCGCACACGTTGAAGAGCCGAGGCATCCTCGCGACCGTGCTGCGCAAGCTGGGGCGACTGGAGGAGGCCGAGGCCGAGCTCCGGGCGGCGCTGGAGACGCAGCGCCGCGTTCTGGGCGAGGAGCACCCGGACACGCTGGACAGCCGGAGCTCTCTCGCGATCGTGCTGCGGGGGCTGGGACGACTGGAGGAGGCCGAGGCCGAGCAACGGGCGGAGCTGGAGATCTGCCGCCGGGTTCTGGGCGAAGAGCATCCGGACACGTTGAAGAGCCGGGGCAACCTCGCGAACGTGCTTTCGACGCAGGGGCGGTTGGAGGAGGCCGAGGCGCTCTCGTAGAGCGCCGATCCGCGAAGGAGCGGGGTCCGTTACAGTCCTTGTGCACCATGACAATCACGGCACAGGACCTCAACCGCGCCACGCTCGCCCGGCAACTGCTGCTGCGGCGGGAGCCGGTCGGCGTCGTCGACGCGGTCCGGCGCGTGGTCGCGCTACAGGCGCAGCAGCCCGCCTCACCGTACATCGCGTTGTGGAACCGGCTCGCCGCCTTCGACCCGGCCGACCTCGACGTGGCGTTCTCCGGGCGGGCGCTGGTCAAGGCGACGCTGATGCGGATCACGCTGCACGTGGTGCACGCCGACGACCACCCGGCCATCCACACGGCCATGCAGCCGACGCTGCGCGGCGCGAGGCTCGGCGACCGCCGCTTCAAGGAGAGCGGTCTCGGGGCCGCCGACGCCGACGCGCTCCTCCCGGATCTGCTGGAGTTCGCGGATCGCCCCCGCACCAACGCCGAGGTCCAGGCCTGGCTCGCCGAACGGCTCGCCGTCCCGCCGCAGGGCGTGTGGTGGGCGGTGCGGTCGTTCGCGCCGCTGCTGCACGTTCCGATGGGCGGGCCGTGGTCGTTCGGCCCACGGCCGTCGTACATCGCGTCGGGGACGCCGCCGGCGCCGTACGACAGGGACCTGTCCGACAAGTACCTGCAGACGCTGGTCACCCGCTACCTGGAGGGCTTCGGTCCCGCGTCCGTGGCGGACGTGGCGCAGTTCGCCCTGGTGCAGCGGTCCAGGGTCCGCGACGCGCTGGGCGCCCTCTCCGCCGTACTGGAGCGGGTGGAGGGGCCCGGCGGCGCGGAGTTGTACGACGTTCCGGGCGCGCCGCGGCCCGCCGCGGGCACCCCCGCCCCTCCCCGGCTGATGGCCATGTGGGACAGCGTCCTGCTGGCGTACGCCGACCGGAGCCGCGTCCTCCCGCCGGAGTACCGCAGGCTCGTGATCCGGACGAACGGTGACGTGCTGCCGACGCTCCTGGTCGACGGGTACGTCGCGGGGGTGTGGCGCCAGGTCGAGGGCGGAATCGAGGCGACCGCCTTCCACCCGTTGCCGGCCGAGGCGTGGGAGGGGCTCGCCGAGGAGGCCCGGGCGTTGGTGGCGCTGCTGACCGGCCGGGACACCCGGCTCTACCGCGCCTACGACCGCTGGTGGGCCGACCTGCCCGCCGCAGAGGTGCGGGTTCTCCCCGGCTGAACCATCTCTTGCTTTCTGCAACCGAACGTCCGTGACGGTGTGCGAAGATGCCGGAATGCCGTACCGGGTACTCCTGGCCGCGGTCGTGACCGCCGCCCCACTCACGATCACTCCCCATGCCGAGGCCGCAGCGGCCAAGCCGGTGATCCGCTACGCCGGGCTCGGTTCCTGCCTGCAGAGCGACGGCGGCCGGCACGCGTGCGGGCCGTTGAAGCTGTGGCTGAGCAACGGCCGCGTCGTCGCGCTCCCGGGCGCGCGCAGGACGGTGGGCGACGACGAGTACGTCGCCGCCGCCGTCGTCGCGGTCTCCCAGGACGGCGCCCAGGCGGCGTACTTCGGGGGGAAGGACGGCGTGCTCACGATCTGGACGGCCGCCACCGGCAGGGCGCGCGAGATCCCCCGGGTGACCTGGCCGGACGACCTCCAGATGAACGCGCTGACCCTCTCTCCGGGTGGGCGGTTCGTCAGCATGCGCGGCGTCGACGCCTCCGAATGGGAGGTCGACCGGGTCGCCGACACGACCACCGGGAAGGTCTTCACCCTGCCCAGGGGATACCAGACCTGGGACTTCGGCCCCGACGGCAGACGGATGATGGCGGGGAACAACCGCACGGCGGTGCTCTACTCGACCGGCACGTGGTCGGTGAAGCTGCGGCGCTCCGTCTACATGCGGGGCGACCTCGGCCCCGACGGCGTCACCGTGGCCGCCACCAAGTGGACGAAGACCGGCAAGTCCGTCCGGAACATGGTAGTCACCCGCAACCTCGCCACCGGCAAGAAGAGCACGATCACCATCCGGCTCCGTACGGGGGAGGACGCTCTGCGGGCGCGCTGGGACAAGGCCGGTCACATCGACGTCCTGACCCGCTCCGACCGCCGGGTCGGCGGCGAGGAGCGCAGGCTCCACACCTGGTACCGGTTGAACCGGTCGACGCACCGGTTGACGCGGATCGACTCCTTCGTGATCCCGTCCTCCGTGGGAGGCTACGTCCTCCCCACCTGACGGCCCGGCACCGGACCATGTCCTCGCGGGTCCGGGCCATCGGCCTTCCCACGCGTCCCCGGCGTTTCTCCGCTCCCGCTGATGACGATAAGAACGGGCAATTCTCACCGTGGCATTGCCGGGTCATGCGGTGGCTTTACCCGCGATGCCGCATCGTTGAGAGTGCTCAGCGGTTCTCAATCCATGCCAATTCGGACAGACGGCTCTCGTGATCAGGCCTGTCCGGCGACCGGGGCGTCCTCCAGGAGCTCCCCGAGGGCGAGCCGTACGGTCCGGACCTGCCCGCGTCTCGTACGGGCGCTCCGCTGGCCGGCCGCGCTCGCGGCGGGGGGTCTCGCGGCCGAGGCGATGGGACAGCGGATCCCCGCGCCGCACCTGCTCGTGCCGATGGCGCTGGGCCTCTGCCTGGCCCTCACCGGCGTGATGCCCGACAAGGCGCCGCGGTGGGCGAACCGGGTGGCCCAGGCGCTCCTCGGGGTCCTGCTGGGCACGCACCTGAACCCGCAAGCCCTGAGTGACACCGCCGGTGCGGTCGTCCCGCTCACCACCGTCACAGGAGCCGCCGTCGTCATGGGCGTCGGCGCGGCGGCGATCCTCGCCCGCCGCGCCGGGGTCGACCGGGCGAGCGCGACCCTGGGCATGGTGGCGGGGGGTTCCACCGCCGTGGTCGCCTCCGCCGAGGAGCTCGGCGCGGACACCCGGCTCGTCGCGTTCATGCAGTACTTACGGGTCGGCCTGGTCGCGGCCACCGCTCCGGTGATCATCGACTGGGTCGCCGGCGGAACGAGCGCGCGCGAGGCGCCGGTCGCCACTCGTGAGTGGGGGCGGTTCGTCGCGGGCGACCATCAGGGGGTGGGGCTCCTGCTCCTGGCGGCCGTCGCGGCCCTCGGCGTGTTCCTGGGCAGGAAGACGCGGCTGCCGTGCCCGGCGCTGCTCGGCCCGATGCTCCTCACCGCCGTGGGCACGGCGCTGGTCACGTCGACCGGCACGCTGACGGAGATCGTCCCGATGGACGCGCCGCCGGCGTACGCCCCGGCGGGCGCGCTGAGAACGGTCCTGTTCACCCTGGTCGGCCTCGACGTGGGCCTGCGTTTCACCCGGCACACGCTGCGCAGGGTGCGCTCGCTGCTGCCGGTGCTCCTCGCCCTGACGGCGGTGGTGAGCGGGGGATGCGCCGTGCTGGCGGCCGGCCTGGCGCGGATCCTGGACATCCCGTTCTCCGACGCCTACCTGGCCACCACGCCCGGCGGGATCAACGCCGTGCTGACCACCGCCGTCGTCACCGACGCCGACGTGTCCCTGATCTCCGGCGTGCAGAGCTTCAGGCTCTTCCTCATGGCGCTGCTCGCGCCCCTGCTGGTCCGGTTCGCCCTGTCCGTGCTCCGCGGCCCCGCGCGGCCCCGCCGGACCCCCGCGCCCGCGCCGCCGAGGCGGCCGGGACGGGCTCGCGCCGCCACTCGTCGAGAGCTGCGGTGCGGAGATCACGTCGGCTGTCAGTGATCTCAGGGTCAGGATAGGGACAGCAGTGAGACGAAACCGAGCAGGACCAGGAGGAAGACCAGGGCCGCCACGCCGTACACGACGTTCATCGCGACGGTCCCCGCGAGGGCGAAGGCGATCGCGGCCAGGACCTGCACGACGAACAGAAGCAGGTCGATCACGCCGAGGACGATCGCGACGACGAGGCGGACCAGGAACCACACGAATCCCAGCGGAGGCCAGTCGTGCATGGTGGAGTCGTCGTACGCCCACCGTGACCACGAGAACGGGCGGTGGAAGGTCGTCTGCCAGTACTCGGTCCACTTGTGGATGACACCGGTGCCCTTCTGGACGGGCACCCGTTCCGCTTTCTTGAATTCGATCGTCTTGGCGGTCCCCCGGAGGACTTCGATGACCACGCGCTGGTCGTCGACCGAGAAGTCGGCGGTGCCGTCGACCACCGCGTGGAACGTTCCGGCGCCACTCTTGACCCGGTAGACGTCGTCGACCGAGGCACGCTTGTCCCGGAAGATGACATAGATGGATCTGCCGCCGGTGTCGGGCAGGGGAAGGCCGGCGTTCAGTTCGATTTTGCCGACGGGCGTGACGAGGCCGACGTCGCCCTCCACGCCGACGTCCCCGTCCGACCATTTCAGTTTCACGGGCAGGACGGTCGGTTGAAACGTGATCTCAGTGGTCTCGTCCGTGCAGGCGGCGGGGGCCGCGAGGATCATCAGTACCGCGATGACGCGCACCGCCAGCCGCAGGGGGTCTGACATGGGAGTGCTCCGTGGTCACGTCGCCGTTCGACATCTGTTGTCCGCGCACTCGTCGGTCGTCACCTTCGATGCGGACGATCGGCCCCGATTCCGTCGTCTTCATGGTTCGGTCGCCTGGTTCAACGTGCGGAGCGTTATGCGGGTTCCGAGAATTCCCGGAGGTGCGTTCAGTGCCGTCTGGTGTATGAGTTATCCACGAACCGGAAGTCCGATGTGCCTTTCACCGTGGCCGGCGGGGATTACTTCTTGCAGATGTTCTGGGTCGCGGTGCGGGCCGAGGGGGTCGCCATGGGCGTGGAGGCAGGGGTCCCGGTGGAGGACGCGGTGGGGGCCGCCGTCACGGTCACCTTCTTCACGTCGTGGTTCTTCTGGCCCACGACAACCTCGATGCCGGTCACGTCCGGCTGCTCGCGCAGTTCGGCTCCCGGGATGGCGGCGGCCACCGTACGGGCCGAGTCCTCGCGGCCGGGCGGGTAGCGCACGACCGTGTTCGCGAAGTCGCGCCGGGCCGTGTCGCCGGGGGGCGACGGCACCATGAACCCCGCCTCGACGAGCTTGGCCTTCGTGGCCGCGCCGAGGCCGGTGACGAGCGTGCCGTTGAGCACCTTGACCGAGATCCGCGCGGGCGGGATGGTGAGCGCCCCCGGCGAGGCCGCGGGACTCGCCGGGGCCGTGGGGGAGGCCGACGGCTTCGCGGACGCGGACGCCTTAGCCGACGGCTGCACGAGGGGCTGGTCGGCGTCGATCCGCCGGAACAGCTCACGGGCGGCCGGCTTGTCCCACAGCACCGCCGACTCGCCCGTGGGCGAGCGGTAGTTCACGTCGGCCAGCGGCACGGTCGCGAACGACACGTCGTCGGTGGAGACGTCCCTGAACTGGCTGACCATGCCGAGCAGGTCCTTCTGCAGGGCCGGGTCCACCGTGAGCGTCTTGAACGTGGAGTCGAGGAACCCGGCGAGCTTGGCCGGGTTGGCCAGCGTGCCGCCGCTCAGCGCCTTGTCGAGCAGCGCCGAGACGACCTGCTGCTGCCGGTCGATGCGGTCGAGGTCGGACCGGGCCGTGGCCCTCGTGCGGGCGTACGCGAGCGCGTTGACCCCGTCCAGGGTGTACGTCCCCGGCCGCAGGTTGAGCTTCGTCTTGGAGTCGTCGATGGCCACCGGCGTGCAGACGGTGACGCCGCCGAGCGACTCCACGACGCCGATGAACCCGAGGACGTTCACCTCGACGTAGTGGTTGATGCGCAGCCCGGTCACCTGCTCCACCGTCTTGACGGTCAGCTTCGGCCCGCCGAACTGGTACGCGGAGTTGATCTTGTGGTCGCCCTTGCCGGGGATCGTCGTCCAGGTGTCCCTCGGCAGGCTGACGACGGTCACTCTGCTGTGGTCCTCCGACAGGTGGAGCACCATCATCGTGTCGGTGCGCTCGCCGACGTCGCGGCCGAGGTGGAGCTGGACCTGCTGGCGCCTGCTCAGGTTGTCGCGCCTGTCCACGCCGACGAGCAGGATGTTCATCGCGCCCCGTGACGAGGACTCGCTCGTGCCCGCGTCCACCGACTGGATGCGGTCGGAGGCGAAGTTGGGCACCGCCCACAGCACACCCGAGCCGACCAGCACGATCCCGGAGAGCGCGCCCGAGATGACCAGGGATCGGAGGTTGCTCCCGCGGCGGCGGGCGCGCTGTGCCGTCAGCCGCACTCCGCCGTACCCGTCGCCCCCTATGAGGACGCCGGAGTCCTCCTGATCGTCGCCGGGCATTCCCGTCCTCCGGTTGCCGTCTCCACCCCTCCGTACAGTAGCGTGAGCGCCGCCATGAAGCCCTTTCCCGACTCGCGACAGTCGAGCCAGAATCCCGCGCGGAACTGGCCGCCGGTATCGGTGATCATGCCGGTGCTGAACGAGGAGCGGCACCTGCGCGACGCCGTCCGGCAGGTCCTCGAACAGGACTACGAGGGCCCTCTCGAGGTCGTCATCAGCGTGGGCCCGTCCCACGACCGCACCCAGGAGGTGGCCGACGCCATCGCGGCCGAGGACCGCCGCGTCGTCGTCGTGCCGAACCCCACCGGCCGCACGCCCAACGCGCTGAACGCCGCGATCGCCGCGTCCCGCAACCCGATCATCGCGCGGGTGGACGGGCACGCGATCCTGCCCCGCGACTACCTCCGTACGGCGGTCGAGACGCTGGAGCAGACCGGCGCCGACAACGTCGGCGGCATCATGGCTGCCGAGGGGATCACGCCGTTCGAGCAGGCGGTGGCCTGCGCCATGACCTCGAAGATCGGCGTGGGCAACGCCCGGTTCCACACGGGCGGGGAGGCCGGCCCGGCCGACACCGTCTACCTGGGCGTCTTCCGCCGCAGCGCGCTCGACCGGGTCGGCGGCTACGACGAGCACTTCCTGCGCGCGCAGGACTGGGAGATGAACCACCGCATCCGGGAGACCGGCGGGCTGGTGTGGTTCCAGCCGAGGATGCGCGTCACCTACCGTCCCCGGCCCAACGTGCGCGCCCTGGCCAAGCAGTACTTCCACTACGGCCGCTGGCGGCGGGTCGTCTCCCGCACCCACCAGGGCACGATCAACCTGCGTTACCTCGCCCCGCCCGCCGCCGTCGCGGCGATGGCGCTGGGCCTGGTGGTCTCGCCCGTGTTCTGGCCCGGCCTGCTCGTCCCCGGGGGCTACCTCGCGGCGATCGTCGCGGGCTCGGTCCTCACCGGCCGAGGGCTGCCCGGCGCCGCGCTCGTACGCCTTCCGGTGGTGTACGCCACCATGCACGTCTCGTGGGGGACGGGCTTCCTGACCAGCCCCCCGAAGCTCAGCAAGCCCCAGCCGCGTGCCGAGCGGGCAAGCCTAGACGACCTCTTCGAAGACTGAGGTGTCCAGCGTGCAGCCGATCGGGTGGGGGATGAGGATCTCCCGCCCGAACGGCACCGTCGAGGTCACCTGGTACCGCCCCTCCTTCGGGTCGCTGTGGACCGTGACCGACGCGGGCCGGGTCAGCGGATCCACGAGCAAAAACACCGGGACTCCGCCCCGCGCATAGATTTCTGGCTTCTTGCCTCGATCGTCCTCCGTGCTCCCCTTCGATACCACCTCGGCCACCAGCACCAGCCCGGAAGAGAACAGCTCTCGTTCTCCCCAGCGCGGGCAGTCAAACGGTGCGATGACGAAGTCCGGTTCGAGCGGATCCCTGCTGCCGTCGATGCACACGTCCACGTTGCCGCTGAAGCCCTCCCATCCTCGTTCGTCCATGATGGGGATGAACGCTCGGAACAGCCGCATGGCCGCTCGGGCGTGTTCGGGGGTGCCCACGGGGCTCACTATCAGTCTCCCGTCGATGATCTCGGCCCGCAGACCCGGAAGTGGGGGCAGCGAATCGAACAGCTCACGTGGAGTGCCGGGGAGCGGCCGGTCCGGTATGGGTGCAAGACCGGGACCGTGTGGCTTGCGTGAGGTCGCGACCATTGGTTCGCATCCCTTCGTGTCCGAGTCGATACGCTGAGTTGACATCGCCAGTATCTCAGTCGCGCACGGAGGGGGCGAGGGCTTCGAGGCCGAGGAGGCGGGCGCGTTCCTCGGCGCGGGCGGCGGCCCGCCGTACGGCCTCCTCGAAGCGGGCCAGCGGGTCCCGGTGGTCGGGGCCGAGCAGGTAGCCCCGCAGGGCGCGGCGGGCGCCGGCCATCTCGTCCTCTCCCGGGGCGTCCAGACGGCGCAGGACGTCCGGCAGCTCCGCCAGGTCCGGGCCGAGCAGGTAGGCCGCCCCGGCGGCCGGGTAGCGCTCGCGGAAGCGGTCCCCCGACAGGGCGGCCACGTTCGTCACGACGTACGGCTTGCCGCTGGCGACGAAGTCCGACACCACGCTGGAGATGTCGGAGATCAGCACGTCGGCCTCGTTGAAGCAGTCGTACAGGGACGGCTCCGGGCCGGTCACGGCCAGGTGCGGGATGCCGGTCCGCTCGTCCAGGAGCGCCATGATCCGCCGGTGGGCCGCCCGGGCCGCCGGGGAGCGGTGGCCGGTCAGCGGGTGGGGCTTGTAGATCAGCCGCACCGGCTGCTCCAGCAGGGCGCGCACGATCGCGGGCCCCATCGCGACGAGCGAGCTGTGGAACACGTCGTCGCTCCACCCCTCCCACGTCGGCGCGTACAGGATGGTCCGGTACGGCGCCACGCCCTCGGCGTACGGGCTGGTGCGCCGGATCCCGGCGAGCTGGGGGCGGCCCACCTCCTCGACGGCCTCGTCCCGGACGCCCACCTGGGCGCGCAGGTAGCGGTCGCGCCCGGCGGGCCCGGCCACCCACACCTCGTCGTACACCTTCGTGTACGGATTGAACGACGCCTCCTTGTCGCTGTCGCCGTGGCCGATGAACACGCTGCGGACGCCCGGCACCCGCAGCATGTGGATGTTGTTGCCGACGTTGGCGGGGAACAGCGCGACCCGGGCGCCGTCCAGCGCGCGGAAGTTCATGAGGTCCACCGACGAGGGGATGCACACCACCGGCAGCGTCGTCGGGCCGAGGGCAGTGGCGAGCGACCGCTCGCGCAGCACCACCAGCGTCCTCGGCGTGATCCGCTCCAGCGTGCCGAGCCACATCGTGGCCTGGTAGGCGGCCGTGGCCGGGCCGGAGAAGTACATGACGACCTCGGGCCGGTAGGCGGCGACCCACTCGTCCACGGCCGACAGGACGCGCCGCCGGTCGCCCAGGTGGACGGCCCGCCGGGTGTGGACCAGCAGCGCGGCGGCCGCGGCGACCTCCAGCAGCACGGCGGCGGCGGCGCCCGCGGCCCCCGTCCAGCCGAGACCGGAGGGAGTCAGGGCCGCCGCCGGCACGATCGCCAGCGCGTCGAGGTAGAGCAGGCGGGTGCCGCGCCAGGCGAGCAGGGCGCGGGGCGGCGGGGGCGGGATCGGCGGCTCCGCCAGGTGGATGTTGCGGGTCACCACCGGTGTCTGGTGGTGGACGCGGTCGAGCCGGCAGGCGAGCCAGGTCTGCGCGGCCCGCACGCCGTGGAACAGGAACAGCCCGGCCGCCAGCGCGGCGTACCACCACGGCCGCCCCGGCGCCACCCGCGCCAGCAGCACCACGGCGGCGGTCTCCCGCGCGAGGAAGCGGACCGTCGCGCCCAGATGGGCCCGGCTCAGCGCCGCCGCCGCCCGGCCGGGCAGCGCCGTCTCCGCGGCGTACGACAGCGGCGCGAGCACCGCGAAGGTCGCGGGCAGCGGCCAGACGGCCGCCAAGAGCAGGGCCGGGTACGACGCGAGCGTCAGCGCGGCGAGCGCCCCTCGGCGTCCCCCGGCCAGCCTCCGCAGGCCCCGGCCGCTCCCGGCGACCAGAGTCAGGCGCCGTGCGAGCAGCGTGAGCAGCGCCTCGGGGGCCGTGCGCCCCGTGATGTTTCCCCCCATGGGCGAGCGCCCGTCCCTCCGTACGTGGTTGCGGTCATCGGGTGAGCCGCACGTCCACGACCTGTCCCGTGAGGCGGGACAGCAGCACGTCGAGGCTGGTGCGGGCGACGGCGGCGGGGGAGAGAAGCGTTCCGGCGGGTTCGTCGCCGAACGCGCGCAGCCGCATGGGGGTGGCGGTGCGCTCGGGGTTGACGCAGTTGACGCGGACACCCTGGCAGGCCCACTCGTCGGCGAGCGCCTGGGTGAGGTTGACGACGGCGGCCTTGGTGGAGGAGTACAGGCTGTAGTCGGCCCGGCCGCGGGTGTGGGACGAGGACGTGTAGAGCAGCAGGTGGCCGTGGGTCTCCATCAGGTACTTCACCGCCGCGCGGGCGATGTTGACCGGGCCGAGGTAGTTGACGCCGATGGTCTCCTCGATCGTGTGCTGGCCGGCCTCGCCGAGCCTGCCCATGTGGAGCACGCCCGCAGTGTTGACGACGTGGTCGATCCGGCCGGTCGCGGCGTACACACGGGCGAGGGCGTCCTCCACGGCGGCGGCGTCCTCGACGCGCACGCCGTTCTCGCTGCGGGAGAAGGAGTGGACGCTCGCGCCGTAGCCCCGGGCGAGCGCGACGACGTCCGCGCCGATGCCGTAGCTGCCGCCGAAGACCACGACGGTGCGGCCCTCCAGCCCGGCGCGGTACTGCTCGTCGGTGAGCGCGGGCGCGGTGTTCTCGGCGAGCTGGAAGAGCTTGTCGGCCAGGTAGACGTCGACCGGGTGGGTGACCTTCATGTTGCGCTCGCTGCCGGGCACGATGTAGATCGGCACGTCGGGCAGGTAGCGCAGCACGACGCCGCAGTCGTCGGTCGTGGGAAGGGAGGGGAACTCGGGGTCGGCCAGGGCGCGCTCGTACGCCGCCCGGATCACCGACAGCCGGAAGCACTGCGGGGTCTGCCCGCGGCGCAGCCGCGAGCGGTCGGGGATGTCGCGGATGATCTCGCCGCGCGGGCCGGGCGCGGCCACGACGATCGTGTCGGAGGACGGGATCGCCACCTCCACCGCCTCGTAGCGGTCGAGGGCGGCCACGCACTCGCTGATGACGCGCGGCTCGATCAGCGGCCGGACCGCGTCGTGCAGCAGTACGTCGCACTCCCGCTCGCCCAGCGCGGACAGGGCCCGCCAGGTCGTCTCGGTACGGCTCGCGCCTCCTTCGAGCACCCGGGAGACCTTCGTGTAGCCGTTCCGCCTGATGAGCTCCTCGGCGTCCGTGACGAAGCCGGGGGTCATCAGGACGATCACCTCGTCGATCTCCGGATGGCCGTCGAACACGTCGAGGGTGTGCTCCAGGATCGTCTTTCCGGCGATCTTCAGAAGCTGTTTCGGGGTGTTCAGCCCCACGCGCTGGCCGACGCCGCCGGCCAGCACGACCCCCACCCTGCGCAGACGCGATTCCGCGATCATGATGTCCTCCCCGACAGCAGACCATACCCGTGCCGGAAGCCGGAGAAGGTGATTGCCACCTAGTGATCACTCGGTTACTTTGCGAGGTGAGCACGTGCGGCCGACGTGAAACGGGTTTCCATATGGGGGCGGATCCGAGCAAGCCCGGTACGGTACGGGACACACAGACGGTGGCGGTCGTCCTCGCGACCTCGCCGGCCGCCGGGCTGCCCTGCTCCGACGGCGCCCGGTCGGAGGGCAGCCTCCTGGAGCGGCTCGTCGCCCAGCTTCTCACCCTGCCGATTCGCGAGGTGCTGATCGTGGTGCGGAGCCAGGACGGCTGGGACGGCGAGCGAAGACAGATCGCGGCGCGCGGCCCCGGGCCGGAGACGGCGGGCGGGCGGCCGCCCGATCCGGCGCGCGGGCGGGAGCGGGAGGTCGAGAGCGGCCCACGGCACCAGATCTGCGTGAGCGACGGCCTCGCCGAGGACCTGCGGATCGTGGCCAAGACCGCCCGCGCCTCGACCTCCCCGGTCGCCGTGCTGGCCGCCGACGTCGTCGCGCACACCGACGCGCTGGCCCTGCTGCTCGAACATCCCGCCCGCCCGACCGGCGCCATCGTCGCCGGCGGCGATCCCGCCCCGCTTCGGCCGCCCGTGCGTACGGAGTGGGGCCGCGTCGTGTCGGCGGGCACCTCCTTCCACGAGGTCGAGTGGGCCAACGGCACCTTCCGCGGCGTCCTGCAGGTCGGGGAGGCGCACCTGGCCGGTCTCGCCGACCTGGCCGAGGAGCTGGCCGACCTCGCCCAGCGCCGCCACCTCGGGCGGGTGGGCGACACCGAGGTGCCCGAGCTGCTGCTCACCGGGCTCGCCCGGGCGGGCGTCCCGGTGCACGCCGTCGCGCTGGGCGCGCTGCACTGCGGGCGGGTCGCGACCCGCCCGGCCGCCGAGCGGGCGGTGCGCGAGCTCGCCGACGTCGACGAGGCGCGGGCCCGGCTGGAGGCCGCCGTGAAGAGCGGAGACGGCTTCTTCACGACCTACTGCGTCAGCTCGTGGTCCCGCCACCTGATCCGGCCGGCCGTACGGCTCGGCCTGACGCCCAACTCGGTGACCGGCATCTCCGTCGCGTTCGCGCTCATCGCCGCCGTCTGGTTCTCCGACGGGCACCGGGCGGGGCTCGTCGTGGGGGCGGTCGCGCTCTACCTGTCCTTCGTGCTCGACTGCCTGGACGGCCAGGTCGCGCGGTACACGCGCCGGTTCTCCCCGCTCGGCGGCTGGCTCGACGCCATCTGCGACCGGATCAAGGAGTACGTGGTCTACGTCGGGCTGGTGCTCGGGTATTCGTCCGGCCCCGGGGAGTCCTGGCGGATCTGGGCCCTGGCCGTGGCCGCGCTGGTCCTGCAGACGATCCGGCACATGGTCGACTTCGCGTACGCCGGGGCGCTGGCCGACCGGGCGCGGGCGGCGGGCCTGCGGGCGGCGGCCCCGCGTTCGATGGCGGTGCCCTGGGACGAGGCCCCGGCCGCGGCCGCGGCCTCGGGCACCGGGTCGGTGCTGGCGTTGTCGCGGCGGCTCGACCGGGGTGTGGCCTACTGGCTGAAGAAGATGATCGTGCTGCCGATCGGGGAGCGGACCGCCCTGATCTGCGTCACGGCGGCGCTGTTCGACGCGCGGGTGACGTTCCTCGCGCTGCTCGGCTGGGGCGGCGTGGCGCTCGCCTACACGGCCGCCGGGCGGATGGCCAGGTCGTTCGCATGAGCGGCCCCGCCCACGACGCAGCTCGGGAGGGTTCCGACGTGATCTCCGTACACATGACCCCGGTGCCGCGCAGCGTCGTGGTCGCCCAGCGTGACGACGGCCCGCTGTCGCGGGCGATGGGGCTGCTCGTCGCCGGGCAACTGCCGCCCCTGCCGCCCGCGCTCGCGGGGGCGTTCGTGACCGCCGTGCTGCTGGTCCTCGGCGTCGCCGGGGCCGACGACTTCGCGGTCTTCGCGCCTGCGGTCGCCCTGCTGCTCGCCGGGGCGGGCAGCGCGCACCGGCACGACGGGCGGCTCGACTGGCTGGCGCCCCCGATCCTGCGCCTGACGGAGTACGGCTTCGTCGCCTCCGCGGGGTTCGCCCGCTCCGTGCCGCCCGTGATCACCTTCGCGCTGCTCGGCGCGATGGCCTTCCACCACTACGACATCGTCTACCGGGTGCGTCAGCACGTGTATCCGCCACCGTGGCTGGCCACGGCCGGGCTCGGCTGGGACGGCCGGATGCTGGTCGTCGCCCTGGCCGGCCTGCTCGACATGGTGGCTCCCGCGTTCGTCCTGCTCGCGCTCTACCTGTGGGGACTGTTCGGCTGGGAGAGCCTGACCTGCTGGCTGGCCGCCCCCCGTACGCCCGACCAGGCGGTGGAACCGGCTCCCCAGGATTAACGTCAGACCAACGGCGGATTACCCAAGTGCGGCCCCGGGCCAACTAACCTTTGGGGTTACTGTCTGACGCTCGACCTCAAGGAGTGCGGGAAATTGCTCGGAATGGTGCTGGCCGCCGGAGCCGGACGTCGTCTGCGGCCGTACACCGACACGCTGCCCAAGGCGCTGGTGCCGGTCGACGGTGAGACCACGATCCTCGACATCGCACTGCGCAACCTGGCGGCCGTGGACCTGCGCGAGGTCGTGGTCATCGTCGGCTACCAGGCCCAGGCCGTACGGGAGCGCCAGGCCGACCTGGAGCGCCGTCACGGGGTGTCGCTGACGCTGGTGCACAACGACAAGGCCGAGGAGTGGAACAACGCGTACTCGCTGTGGTGCGCGCGTGACCACTTCTCGCAGGGCGCGCTGCTGGTCAACGGCGACACCGTCCACCCGGTGTCGGTGGAGCGGACCCTGCTGGCCGCCGAGGACACCTCCGACATCCTGCTCGCCGTGGACGACGTGAAGTCCCTGGCCGACGAGGAGATGAAGGTCACACTGGAGGACGGCCGGCTGAAGCGGATCACCAAGCTGATGGACCCCGCCGAGGCGTACGGCGAGTACATCGGCGCCACGCTGATCCGGCCCGGCGCGGCCGAGCGGCTGGCCGACGCGTTGCGGGCCACCTTCGAGCGGGACCCCCAGCTCTACTACGAGGACGGCTACCAGGAGATGGTCCGGCGCGGCGAGAACATCGCCGTCGCCCCGATCGGGAAGGTCGACTGGGTCGAGGTGGACAACCACGACGACCTGGCGAAGGCCCGCGAGATCGCGTGCCGTTACTGAGACGCGCGGCCTTCTGAGGAGTTCGCATGCCGATTCTGGCAAGGATGCTCCCCGCCCCCCTCACGATGGAGGTGCGGCGGGGCGCGATCGCGCAGCTCGGCACCCTGCTGGCCGACAGCAGGGTGGCCACCTCCGGCCGGGTCGCGGTCGCGGTCGGCGTGGGGCAGGGCGACCGGATCGCCGAGGTCATCGCGCCCTCGCTCGGTGAGGCCAAGGTGCTGCGGGTGGCGGACGGCACGGTCGACGCGGCCGTGTCGCTCGGCGCCGACCTGCGCAAGGGCAACTACGAGGCGGTGATCGGCGTCGGCGGCGGCAGGACCATCGACGCCACCAAGTACGCCGCGTCCCTGGCGGGCATTCCGATGGTCGCGGTGGCCACCAACCTCTCCCACGACGGGATCTGCTCCCCGGTCGCCTCGCTCGTGCACGAGGGCGGCAAGGGCTCGTTCGGGGTGCCCATGCCACTGGCGATCATGGTGGACCTGGAGTTCGTCCACGACGCCCCGCCCTCGCTCGTCCGGTCCGGGATCGGCGACGTGCTCAGCAACCTGTCGGCCATCGACGACTGGCAGCTCGGCAACGTCGAACGCGGCGAGCCCATCGACGGCCTCGCGATCTCGATGTCGCGCACGTCCGCCGAGGCCGTCCTGGGCAGGCAGGACTCGATCGAGTCGGACGCGTTCCTGACCGTGCTCGCCGAGGCGCTGATCCTCTCGGGCATGTCGATGGTCATCGCCGGGTCAAGTCGTCCGGCGAGTGGCGGCGATCATGAGATCCTTCATGCCGTGGACCAGCTTTTCCCCGGCACCTCCAACCACGGTGAGCTGGCCGGCATCGGCGCGGCGTTCTGCTACTTCCTCCGGGAGGACGCGCACCGGCTCGGCCAGGTGACCGGCTGCCTCAGACGGCACGACCTGCCGGTCGTGCCCGGCGACGTCGGCCTGACGACCGACCAGTTCACGGCCGCGGTGATGCTGGCCCCCAGCACCCGGCCCGGCCGCTACACCATCCTTGAGCACCTCCGGCTGTCGGAGCCCGAGGTCCGGGCGAGAGTTGAGGACTATGTCCGCGCCGTCGGTAGCTGAGCTTCGCGCGGTCGCCCAGCCGCAGACCACCATGGACCGCCGCAGCGGCGAGCACTGGGCAGGCCTGCTGTACATGCGGCGGCTGTCCATCTACGCCACGTGGCTGCTGGCGAAGACCCCCATCACCCCCAACCAGGTCACCGGGCTGATGATCCTGTGCGGGGTGGCGGCGGGAGCCGTCCTGGCCCTGCCGGGGCTCTGGGCGGCGCTGGCCGCGGCCCTGCTGATCCAGGTCTACCTGCTGCTCGACTGCTCGGACGGCGAGCTGGCCCGCTGGACCGGCCGCACCTCGATCACCGGGGTCTACCTCGACCGGGTCGGGCACTACTTCGCCGAGGCGGCGCTGCTGATCGGCCTGGGCTTCCGGGCGTCGGAGACGCTGCCCGACTGGTACACGGTCATGGGCGTCGCGGCGGCGCTGGGCGCGATCCTGATCAAGGCGGAGACCGACCTGGTCGACGTGGCCCGCGCCCGGTCCGGCTTGGTCGCGACCACCGAGGCGGCGGCGCAGCAGTTCGCCTCGCCGCGGCTCGCGCTGGCCCGCCGGGCCGCGGCGGCGCTGCGGTTCCACCGGGTGATCCAGGCCGTCGAGCTGTCATTGATCGTCGTGGCCGCGGCGGTGCTCGACAACTGGTTCTCCGCCACCCGGATCCTCATGGTCGCCTGCGTCGTCATCGCCGTGGTCCAGCTCGTGCTGCACCTGGTCAGCATCCTCGCGTCCCGGCGGCTCTCATGAGAGCGATCCTGAGGGGCGCGCCGCCGGTCCGGACAGAGGAGCGAGGAACGAGGGACGAGGGGGGTTCATGGCGCGCCTCCGGCACGACCGAGCGGACATGAGCGCCCCGATGGTGAGCGGGAGACACTGCCGGTCATCCGTACATCCGCGGTTGGGTGGGGGTTTGGTGGCAGTTCCGATACCCTTGTGCCACGGTAAACCAGGCAGCTCCCGGATCGCCCGGCCATACAGACTCGGTGAACATGAAGTCGTGTGCAGTGCGCCCAGCGTCGAGGCGATGACGCGGTGAAGATCTCCTGTGTCATCCTCACCATGGGCAACAGGATCGCCGAGCTCGACCGGGCCGTGGAGTCCACGCTCACGCAGACCGACGGCGACATCGAGGTGGTCGTCGTCGGGAACGGCGCGGACGTGCCGGAGCTGACCGCCGCGCCGCCGCCGGGCAGCTCGGCGACGATCAAGACGGTCCGGCTGGAGCACAACGCGGGCATCCCCGAGGGACGGAACCGGGGCGTGCAGGAGTGCTCCGGCGACATCGTCCTGTTCCTCGACGACGACGGCTGGTACGCCAACTCCAAGGTGGCCGCGCACGTCCGCGAGCGGTTCACGCACGAGCCCGACCTCGCGGTGATCTCCTTCCGGGTGATGGACCCCGAGGGCGGCCTGGTGCAGCGGCGCCACGTGCCCCGCCTGCGGGCCGGAGACCCCGAGCGCTCCTCCCCGGTGACGACCTTCCTGGGCGGCGCCTGCGCCATCCGCAAGTCGGCGTTCCTCCAGGTCGGCGGGTTGCCCGAGCGGTTCTTCTACGCCCACGAGGAGACCGACCTGGCCTGGCGGCTGCTCGGGGAGGGCTACCGCATCGAGTACGACGCCGAGACGGTGATGTACCACCCGCTGGTGCTGCCGAGCCGGCACACGGACTTCTACCGCCTGAACGCCCGCAACCGGGTGTGGCTGGCCCGCCGCAACCTGCCGTGGCCGCTCGCCACGCTCTACCTGCTCAACTGGATGGTGCTCACGCTCGTGCGGGAGCGGTCGCTGCCCGCGGTCAAGGCGTGGTTCGGCGGCTTCGTGGAGGGGCTGCGTGAACCGGCGGGAGAGCGCCGTCCGATGGCCTGGCGCACCGCCTGGCGCATGCTCCGCCTCGGTCGTCCCCCCATCGTCTGACGCCGCGCGCACGGCCGGGCGTCACGCCTGCCGCGGCTCCTCGAACGTCATCGACACGTGTTCGGCGGTGACCGTCAGCAGGGCCCGCCGGGGCAGCCCCAGCTCGCTCAGCTCCTTGGCGATCGGATGGTTGCCGAGCCGGACGAGCGCGCCGCCCGGCCGCCAGCGGATCCCCCTGGCGCGGGCGGCCCAGGAGACGCGCCGGGTCACCCCGTCGAGGTGGGTGTAGGCGTCCGGCACCGCGACGGACTTCCCGACCAGCGGCGCGGGGGCGGCCGGCATCCCCGGCCTGATCAGCAGGTCGACGACCATCCGGCCGTCCCTGCGCAGCACACACCGCTTGTACGGCGAGCCGAGCCGCAGGTCGACGTCGGCCAGTTCCTTCGGGAAGCCCCAGATGCTCCGGCCCGCCTCCATCGTGAAGCCCTGGTCGACCGGGAGCCAGTGGACGAACGCGCCCGACCCCGCCCCGCGCAGGTCCTTCAGACCGGCGAGGAGCCCGCGCCTCGGCGGGGCGCTCGCGCCGGCCGGCCGTACGAGGAACATCACGCCGAACTCGTCGTAGGAGCCGAGGTCGGAGTCGTGGTAGCGGACGAACGCCAGCATGCACATGGCCTTGCCGGGCAGCACCTCGGTGACGTCCATCCCGGAGTACGCGAGGACCGCACGGGCGGCGTCGGCCCGCACCAGATACCCGGCGAGGCACATCGAGGCGTCGCGGACCTCCACCGGCATCTCGACCCGGCGCCCCTGCACGACATGGCTTGCCATGCCTCCAGTACAGCAAGCCCGGCCGCCGGAGGACAGTCGTACGGCGGCAAGGTTGTCCCAGATCGGATGTCGATGCGCGGGGAGGCCGATCGTATAGAGAGTGAGGGCCGGCGCCCCGCCTGCCCGCCAGAGGAGGTACGGAAGACCATGAGGCACTATCTGCTGAGCATCCGGCAGCCCGGCGGCGGTACGCCCCCGCCGGAGGTCCTGGACCCGATCATGCGGGAGCTGGCGGTGCTCAACGAGGACCTGCGGGCCGCGGGGGCGTGGGTCTTCAGCGGTGGGCTGCACGCCCCGGACACGGCGACGGTGGTCCGGGCGCGCGACGGCGAGGAACTCGTCACCGACGGTCCGTACACCGAGGGCAAGGAGCACGTCGGCGGCCTCACGATCATCAGGGCGTCCGACCTCGACGAGGCGCTGGAGTGGGGCCGCAGGCTCGCGCGGGCGACCACGCTTCCGATCGAGGTGCGTCCGTTCGCGCACGTCGTGGGGGACGACGACGGCGGTGTCTGACAAGCCGTGCGGCGCGCGGGCTCGCGTCGGCCCTCCGCCGGGGCGAGGGCGATGACGGGGCCTCCCGACGTGGAACGGGTGTTCCGCGAGGAGTACGGCCGCGCCGTCGCGGTCCTGGTCCGCCACTTCGGCGACATCGACCTCGCCGAGGAGGCGGTCCAGGACGCCTTCGCGGAGGCGGCGCGGCGCTGGCCGCGGGACGGAACGCCGCCGCGCCCGGCCGGATGGATCATCACGACCGCCCGCAACCGGATGATCGACCGCTTCCGGCGGGAGGCCACGCGGGAGGACAGGCAGGTGCGGGCCGCCCTGTCGCACCACCACGACGAACCGGACGAGGAGGGCGCGGTGCACGACGACCGGCTCCGGCTGATCTTCACCTGCTGTCATCCCGCGCTCGCTCCCACCGCCCGGGTGGCGCTGACGCTGCGCCTGCTGGGCGGGCTCACCACGGCCGAGATCGCGCGGGCGTTCCTGGTCGCCGAGCCCGCCATGGCCCAGCGGCTGGTGCGGGCCAAGGCCAAGATCCGCGACGCCGGAATCCCGTACCGGGTCCCGCGCGAGGCCGACCTGCCGGACCGCCTCCGGGCCGTGCTGGCCGTCGTCTACCTGATCTTCAACGAGGGGCACACGGCGAGCGCGGGCGACCGGCTGGTCCGCGAGGATCTGTGCGCGGAGGCGATCCGCCTCGGGCGCCTGCTGGCCGAGTCGATGCCCGACGAGCCGGAGGTCCTCGGCCTGCTCGCGCTCATGCTGCTCCTGCACGCGCGCCGGGCGGCCCGCACGACGGCGGACGGCGACCTCGTGCCGCTCGTCGGGCAGGACCGGAGCCGGTGGGACCCCGCCCTCGTCGCCGAGGGCCAGGACCTCGTGCGGGCGTGCCTGCGCCGCGACAGGCCGGGGCCGTACCAGATCCAGGCGGCGATCAACGCCGTCCACAGCGACGCGCCGTCCACCGCCGCCACGGACTGGCGGCAGATCCTCCACCTCTACGACCACCTGCTGGCGCTCACGCCGAACCCCGTCGTCGCGCTGAACCGCGCGGTCGTGGTGGCCGAGCTCGACGGTCCCCGCGCGGCCCTCGCCCTTCTGGAACCCCTGGACCTGGGCGGCTACCACGTCTTCCACGCCGTACGGGCCGATCTGTTGCGACGGCTCGGCCGCACCGGGGAGGCGGCCCGCGCGTACGAGGCGGCGGCCGCCCGCAGCGGTAACGCCGCCGAGCGCGCCTTCCTCGAACGCCGCCGCCGGGAGCTCGGCGAGGAATGAGGCCGGCGCCGGCCCGTCAGGCGGGGACCGTGCGGCCGGGAGACAGGGCGGAGACGGGGCCGGGGGCCTCGGCCCACCGCTCCAGCAGGGCGACGAAGTCCCCGGCCACCGCGGGCCAGTGGTAGTGGTTGAGCGCCTCGACGTACCCCCGGGCGCCCATCTCGGCCCGCCGATCGGGGTCGTCGCGCAGGCGCAGCACCGCCCGCACCACCGAGTCGGCCACCGAGTCGGACACCGTGCCGGCCACCGGGTCCGCGACGGTGCCGGACGCCGCGCCGGCCTCGCCGAAGGGGACGATCGTGCCGCAGTCGACCCGTCCCACCAGGGACGCCGCGTTCGGCAGCGGGGTCGTCACGACGGGGATGCCGCGCGCCATGTACTCGACGATTTTCGTGGGCGTCGACTGCCGGTAGTTCGGCAGGTCGTGCAGGAGGGACAGCCCGGCCAGGGCGCCCTCGGCCATCCGCAGGGCGTGCCGGTTGGGGACGTACCCGAACCAGTCGAGCACGCCCTCGCGCTGCGCGTCGCGCAGCATCGGGCGGACCGCGGCGTCGGCCGGCCCGATCAGGTCCAGGCGGATGCCGTACGGGCGCAGCCGCCGGGCGACCTCGATCATCTCGGCGGCGCCCCGCGCCGCGGAGATGTGCCCGACGTAGACGACGCGGGAGTCGCCGGGCGGCGGAGGCGGCGTCGGCGGCACGTACGTGTGGTTGGGCACCACGGGGTGCGGGCCGGGGAAGCGCGCCCGGTAGGCCTCCTCGGCGAGGATCAGGTGGAGTCGGCGCTCCGCCCGGCTCTCGATCGCCCGGATCAGCGGCGGCAGGACGCCGCGCAGCGGTCCCGGCAGGTACGACTTGGCGTCCAGCGCGGCGATCGTGTCCTCGTGGACGTCCCAGACCGTGGGCGGCCTCCTGCGCGGCAGGGTGAGCAGCAGCTCGATGTCGTGGACGAGCAGCAGGTCGGCGTCCCGCGTGGCCCTGCGCAGGGCCGAGGAGGACGCCCGCAGCGCCCTGCTCCGGTGCAGGCCCACCGCCCGGGGCACGTCGACGGCCCGGATCCCCGGCGAAGGAGTCACGTTGCAGTGCGTGAACGGCGCGACGAAGGTCACCTCGTGTCCCGCGTCGAGCAGCGCCCGGATCTGCCGGTGGGTGATCCGCGCGTCCTCCGGGTGATGCACGGTCGTGGCGACACATACCCTCATACAGGGAGGCTGGCCGCGCAGTCCGAAATGACCGGATGCCTCGGGTGAACCCTCCCCGAAATGCGGTTGAACTTCCCGTGCGGGCGCTACTTCGCCTGCACGCTCGGCCTGCGGTAGAGCCAGGTGAGCCGGGGCTCCAGCAGCCACTTGAACGCGGTGCGGGTCACCGGCAGGCACAGCAGGATGGCCAGGGCGAAGCTCGAGCACGCGATGGCCGCCACCCCGAGCGGGCCGTACAGCCAGGGCACGTCGAGCCAGCCCATCTCCTTGGCGATCATGACGGGCACGCCGTGCAGCAGGTAGCAGTAGAGCGTGCGGGTGCCGAGGTCGGTGAACCACGTCTGCCGCCGGGGGACCAGCGACATCACCGCCGCCGACATGGCCAGCGCGGCCACGAGCAGGCCCGTACGCAGGGCCATGCCCTTCCACCACACCAGGTGGAGGTCCTTGAAGCTGTTCTTGTAGTAGATCGGCCCGAGCTTGACGGAGTAGTTCTTCACGAGGAAGACGGCCACGCCCGCCGCGCCGAGCAGGACGAGCACCGACAGCACCCGCACCCAGCGCTGCTTGAGGAAGTCGAAGACCTCCGGCTTGAGCACGAGGCCGAGCACGAAGAACGGCAGCAGGCCGAAGAACCGGTCCATGCTGAAGTCACCGGTCAGCTCGGAGAACCCGGCGAAGAGGTACACCGCGATCGAGATGACGAACGGGTAGCGCATGCGCTTCCACACCGGTGTGGACAGCCGCCAGAACAACAGCGCCAGCAGATACCAGTTCAACCACGCCGGATCCATGATCGTGATGCTGAACTTGTGCCCGAAGGCGGTGCGCAGCAGGGCGTAGCCCACCTCGACGATCACGTACGGCACGAGGAACGTGTCGACCAGTTTGTTGGTCTTGGCGTTGGAGTTCCAGAAGTTCCTGGACAGGTAGCCGCTGATGATGACGAACAGCGGCATGTGGAAGACGTAGATGAACAAGTACGCCGCCCGGGACGAGTCGGCCGCGAGCGTCGGGACCAGCGCGTGCCCGATCGGCACCATGGCGATGCCGACGAACTTCACGTTGTCCAGGTAGGGATCGCGCGGCTTCCTGGCCCGGGGCGCGGGCTCCTGCTCGGGCTCGCCGCCCTCCATCCCGTCCTGCCGGTCCGTACGCCGGGCGAAGGGGTCGGCGAACGGGTCGGCGGACCGGCTGGGCGCCTCGGCCCAGGCGGGCAGCGGAGCGCGCAGCGGCCTGCCGAGCGGGCCCGTCTGGCGGGGGTCCGGCACGCCGCCGTCCTGGGCGCGCCTCCAGGGGTCCCAGTCACCCGGGTCGCCCTCCGGGCCGGGCCACGGCGGGGCCGCCGGGGCCTCCGGCACGGGCGCGGCCTGGAAGGCGGCGGGCGCCGCCTGGGCGGCGGTGGGAGGCGTCCGGAAGTCGGTGAGCGGCGCCTGGAAGGCGGTGGGCGGGTCGTCGTCCGGGAACGGCCGCTCGCCGCGCCCGCCGGACGTGGTCCGCTGCGGGAACGGCGGCGCGCCGAAGGGATCGTCCGGCGGCGAGGAGGGCGCGGCGGTGCCGGTCGGCGGGGTGTCCAGGAACGGGTTCACGGACATGTCGGGGCCGGCCTCGGGACCGGTCTCGGGGCCGCCGAAGGCCGGCGTGGGGAAGGCCGGTGCGGGAAAGGCGGGGGCCGGCGGCGTCCCGAAGACCTCGGTTTCGCCACTGCCGAAGGCCGGCGCGGGAAAGGCCGGAGGCGGGGAAGCGGGGCCGGGCGGAGCTCCGAAGACCTCGGTCTCGCCGCCGCCGAAGGCCGGTGCGGGGAAGGCGGGAGCCTCGCCGGGGGCGGGTGCGGGGGCGTCCGGGCCGGACGCGAGAGGCCGGCGGCCGGGCCCGCTCTGCCCCCGGCCGGGTCCGCTCTGTCCCCGCCCGGCGGAGAAGTAGTCGAATCCCGGGGCAGAGGGCGCGGACTCGGGGGGCGGCGCGCCCAGCCGGGCGGCCCCCGGCCTGCGCGGCTTGCGTACGGGCAGGGGCTGCTTCTCGTACGGCGCCTGGCCCGAGGGAACGGCGCCTCCCGGACCCTGCTGCGCCCGCGGCGGCGCGTCTCCCGGCTGACCGTCCTCGTGGCGGCCGCGCACGGGCAGATCGGGGTCGCCCTCCGGGGGCGAGCCCGGGAAGCCGCCCTCGTGGCGGCCGTGAAGCGGCGCGCCGGGCCGGTCCGCGAGGGGTCCCTGCTCCGGAGCGCCCGCGGCCGACGGATCCCGCCGGGCCGGGCCGCCGTCCGGAGCGGGCCAGTCTCCGGTGATGCGGCCTATCACTCCGGTTGGGGCCTCTTCGGCGTCGTCGTCGACGCCTGGCGGGGAACCGGGAACCGGGGGATGACGGCGGGTGTCACTCACGGAGAAACGCTCAGCTATCTGTCGGGGGAGGCTCGGGGACGGCCACGCCTCAGGGGCACCCGAGGCGTGCACCGCGTCCTTTCGGACACTAGCGAAGGCGCCCCGGCGCATCAGCCGAACGGGCGAACGGGGCGCGTTCGCCAGATCACCACCCTAACGTTCTTGGACACCTGTGTCGCCCCGGGGGCCGGACGTAACCCACGTGTATCCGTCGCGTCCGGCCCTCCGCGGCCGTTCCTAGCTGGAGCAGATGTCGGTGTCGGAGGTGACCGCGTTGTCCCCGACCTGGAGGGGAATCCGCACGCCCTTCCAGTCGGCGCCGATCACCAGCTGGACGATCGGCCCGCGCACCCGGCCCGTGGGCGCGTCCGGCGGCGGCGACGCCGGGGTGAACGGCGTGACCGGCCCGGTCGCCGCCTTGCCCGTCTCCGGGGAGACGGGGTTGAGCAGCTTGCCGATCAGGATCTTCGAGTAGTTCCAGCCCTGGCCCGTGTAGCGGACCATGGTCTTGGGCTGGTCGCTGCCGTCGGGCTTCTTCGCGTCGCCGACGCCGACGACGTTGAAGCCGAGCCCGGTGAGCTCCTCGGCGACCTCCTTGGCCAGGCCGGACCTGTTGGTGCCGTTGAACACCTGCACCTTGACCTGCTGCGGCTTGGTGACCACCGGGCCGCTCGGCGAGGCGGCGGCGGACGCGGCCGGGCTCGCGGAGGCGGTGGGCGTCACCTCGGTGTCGTTCGCGATGGCCCGGAACAGGTTGCCGGCGGCCGGCTGCTTCCACTGCACGCGGTTCTTGTCGGCCGCGTACGGCTCCCACGGGACCGTGGTGGCCTTGAAGCCCTTGGCCGAGAGCTTCTGCGCGCTCGTCGCGATCTTGATGAGCTCCTCGGTGTTGAGCGCGTCGTCCATCGTGACGGACCGGGCCGCGGCGGCGATGAACTTCTGCAGCTTGCCCACGTCCCTGAGCAGCGCGCTGCTGGTCGCCTTCTTCACCACCTGGGAGATGAAGACCTGCTGGCGCTTGATGCGGGAGATGTCGCTGCCGTCGCCGATGTGCCGCAGCCGTACGTAGCCCAGCGCGGCCTCACCCATCACGACCTGCTTGCCGGCGGGGAGCGTGAGCTTCGAGCTCTTGTCGTTGACCGCCTGCGGCAGGCAGATCTGGATGCCGCCGAGCGCGTTGACGATGTTCTTGAAGCCGGTGAAGTCCACCTTCATGAAGTGGTCGATGCGGATGTTGGTGAGGCTCTCGATCGTGCGGCGGGTGCAGATCATCCCGCCGTCGGAGAACGCGGAGTTGATCATCCCCGTGTGCGCGGGGATCAGCGTCTTGTTGCGGGAGTAGCAGGCGGGGATCAGCACCATCGAGTCGCGGGGGAAGCTCAGCAGCGTCGCCGCGTCCCGGTTGGGCGACACGTGCAGCAGCATGATCGTGTCGGTGCGCTCGCCGTCGTTGACCAGGTGCTGGCCGTACCTCTTGTTGTCGCCCGCGCGGGTGTCCGAGCCGACGAGCAGCACGTTGATCGCACCGGTCGGGCTCACGGGGCGGTTCTTGTCGAGCTCGTCGGTGGACGCGCCCCTGTTGATCAGGCCGAGCGTGCTCCGGTAGACCTTGTAGGCCGTCAGCGTGCCGATCACCAGCACGCAGGTCATCGCGATGCTGATCCAGCCGGCGATGCTCAGGCGCGACCGGCCGCCGCCCGGCCCGCGTCGCCGGGGCGGCTCGTCGTCCGGGGGCAGGTCGTCGCCGCCCGAGCCACGACGCCCACGGTCGCCGCCGGACTCGCGCCGCCTGCGGCCGGCGTGTTCGACGGGTCCGCCGGGTCCACCTGGCCCTGGCCCGGGTCCGCCGGGTCCGGCGGGGGAGGCGCCGTAAGCGGTCTCCTCGTCGCCGCGCCTGCGGCCCCGCCGCCCGGACGGCTCGCTCTCGTGGCCGTCACCGGCGGGGCGGCGGGTCTCGCGTACGGGTTCGTAACCAGGCTCGTAACCGGCCTCGTAGCCGGGCTGATGACCCGGCCCATAACCAGGGCCGTTACCCGGCTCGTGACGGGGCTCGGGGCGCTGGCCGGAGCGGCGGCGTCCACGGCCGCCCTCCTGCGCGTCGGGAGGAAGGCCGTCCTGCTGCCGCCTGCGCCCGCGCGGCATGTCCGCGTAGCCCGCGGGGTCGGCCGGCAGGTCGGCGTAGCCGGCGGGCACGGGAGCGGCCGCCGTCCGGCCGTCACGCGCCGGCGGCTGGAAGGCGCCGCCGTACGAGCCGTCGCCGGGGGGACCCCAGACCCTCTGGTCGGCGGAGGCGGGAGAAGGAGGCCCGGCGGGCGGGTTGACGCGCCTGCGCTCGCTCACCTCGGGCCCGCCCAGGAAGCGGCCGGACGAGTGGGCGAGAGGCGGACAGGGTCAACGTTTCGCTCGCACACTTGTCCTCCTTGCCTGGCGATCACAGGGCGCGCTCCGAGCGTAGGTCACGGGAGAGCCTGCGGGCGCCACGATTGGGAGGATCCAGGCCCGGCCTGCGCCGCGCCACTGCCCCCCATGATCCAGGGCCAGAGCATACTAAACACCGACATTTTGGGTATCAGAATCAGTTTGTCTTTACCCCGATTTGGTGCTCCCGAAGCTGTTCGAGCAGGTCACAACATCCTGGCGGTGCTTCCGAGGAGATGGCCGGTTCACGCGCCCTCGCGGCGGCCTCGCGACGCCATCGGGGCGGCCGAGGCGGCCGGCCGTGTGACGGCCAGCGCGGCGGCCAGGCAGGCGAGCGGCACCGCGGGCAGCGTGTAGCGGTAGTCGAACTGCGCCGTCGCGGCGGGAACGAGCAGCAGTGCCCAGGCCGTCGCCCAGGCGAGCCCCCAGCCCTCGGGTTCCGGGGCGCCCGGAGCCCTTCGGGCCGCTGTCGCCCGCCTCGCCGTCCATGCGGCTGGCGGCACCAGGAGGACGGCCAGCAGCGCGGCCCCGGGCAGCCACGCCACCCGCTGGTAGCCCCGCATCCAGCCCGCGAGTGGCTCGGAGATGCGGACGGTGAGCGGCCCCTGCTCGTAGCGCCGGGCGAACTCCTTGCCCACCAGCGCGGGATACCGGCCGGGCGACGGCGGCACGGTCGCGGGAAAACGGTAGTAGCCGTAGGTGTCGGCGTCCGGGTAGACGGGCCGCCCGGGCGTGAACGACCGGCCCAGCTCGGTCAGGGTCGTGCGGAGGTAGTCGAGCGGCTGGCTGCGGATCGCGAGCGAGGCGAACCTCCCGGCCAGCGTGTCGGTCTCCTTGGTGAACGTGATGCCGGGCAGCCGGACCAGGGGCGACGCGGCGTCCCAGATGTACTCCTGGGACACCGGGCGGGACGCGGGCGGCCGGGGATCGCACAGCACGGCGAGGTCGGCCGGCGGGTCCATCACCGCGCAGTCGGCGAACGACATCGTCCGGGCGTAGAGGAAGACGCCGTTCGAGCCGATGATCCCGAGCCGCTGGTGGCTCGCGTAGAACCAGCCCGCGTACGCGGCGACCGGCACGAGCGCGGTCACCAGGAAGGGCAGGACGATCGCGGCCACCACCCTGCCCGGCCGTACCGTGCTCGGCCGCGCCGCTCCTTCGGTCCCCGCTGTGGTCCCCGCTGTGGTCCCCGCCGCGGCGCCCGCCCGCCGCATGCCGTACGCGAGCAGGAACAGCGCGAAGACGGCGATCAGCGGGAGCCCGACGGTCCTGGTCAGCGTGGCGGCGGCCAGCAGGAGGCCGAGCGCGGCGGACGCACGTGCCGTCAGCCGCCGACGCATCGCCAGGCACACCGCCGCGACGAGCAGGAACGTGAACAGCGAGTCGGAGACGAGCAGGTGCTCCAGCTCGATCTGGTAGGCGTCGAGCAGCACCGGCGCACAGGCCAGGACGGCGGCCCACGCGCGGCCTCCGCGCCGCAGGACGGTCACGTAGACCATCACGCCGGCGAGCAGCCCCAGCACGTGCTGGACGGTCACCACCAGGGCGAAGCTGTGGAACGCCTCGAACAGCCGCAGGAACATCGAGTAGCCCGCCGGCCGGACGAGGTCCGGCCTCGGCCGCATCGCGGTGACCACGTACGTGTAGGAGTCGGGGAACCACAGCGCGGGCCGGTAGCCGAGCACGGTCACCAGCCGCAGCAGCGCACCCAGCCCGAAGACCCCGAGAAACCACCGGTGCCGGCGCGCCCATCCCGGGAGGTCCTCGCGCGCCCATGCCATCGGACGCACAGGGTCCCGGGGGGCCAGCCGCCCGCGCCCCCAGCGCCGGAGCCGCTCACCCCACCCCGGACGCTCCTCACCCCAGAACGCCTCGTTCACGCCTACTGCGCCGGGGAGCGATTCAGCCGGTTCGCCCCGGAGCGGTCCGCTCACGCCCGGTCCGCTCACGCCCGGTCCGCTCACGCCCGGTCCGCTTACGTCCGGTTCGCTTACGTCCGGTTCGCTTACGTTCGGTTCGCTTACGCCCGGTTTGCTCACGTGCGGATCGCCGGGCAGCGATTCCTCTCGTCCGCTCGGGAGCGGTTCCGCGGGGAGCGGCTGCCTGGGGAGCCGCCCCTGCACGGGAGACCCGCTCCCGCTGTCCGACACCTGCACTCGCCCCCCTGCCCGCTTTCCGGCGTACGCTACCGGCTCCGCAACCTCCTCTGTGCGAGTCGCGTACGTGCCTGTGGACGACGGCGACGCGTGTGGTGGGGGGACGGCCGGGAGAGGGCGTGTGCCGGGGCGGACCGATAGTCTCGGCTGCATTCCAGCGAACAGTCGTGGGCGTACGCGGCTGCCGGGCGGCGGTCCCGTGGACGGGGTGGCGGGCAAGGCGGCCGACGGGGTGGCGGGGAGGGCGGCGGGCAGGGTGCTCGCGGCCGTTTCCGTCGTGCCCGCGCTCGCGCTGTGCGGATGGCTGCTCGCCGGGCTGCCGCTGCTGCTGCTCGGCTGGTTCCGGCCGCTGCCGATGGCGCTGCTGGGCGGCGGAGCGGCCGTCCTGCTGTGCGCGTACGGCCTGCGTTGCCTCCCCGGGGTCGTGACGGCGCACCGATGGGCGACGGCGGCCGTCCTCGCCGTGGCGCTCGGGTCGGGGGTCCTCAACGGGTTCCTGCACGGTGAGCAACTGATCGTCCGGCGAGATCCGGCGACGTACGCGCAGTACGCCGTCTGGCTGGCCCGGCACGGGTCGCTGCCGATCCCGGTGGGCGACTTCGGCGGCCCCGATCCCGCCCTGCGCTTCGGCAGCATGGGCTTCTACCTGGTCGACGGCGGGATCGTCCCCCAGTTCATGGCCGGACCGCCCATGATCCACGCGATCGGCCACTGGCTGGGCGGTGTGTCCGGCCTGCTGCTCGTGCCGCCCGTGCTGGGCGCGCTCGCGGTGCTCACCGTGGCGGGGACCGCGGCGCGGCTGGCGGGCCCGCGCTCGGGGCCCCTGGCCGCCCTCGTCTTCGCGGTCAGCCTGCCGATCCTCTACACGTCCCGGACCACCTTCAGCGAGATCCCCTCCCTGATCCTGCTGTTCGGCGGGATGAACCTGCTGCTCGACGCGCGGACCCGGCTTCGGGCCACGCCCTTCCGCCCGGAGCCGGAGCCTGACGAAGAGCCGGCCGCGCCCGCCAGGCGGCCGGCTCCGGGCTTCGTGCCCGCCGTGCTCGCAGGACTGTCGTTCGGGCTGGCGCTGCTGGTCCGCATCGACGGCCTGCGTGACGTGCTGCCCGTCCTGGTCCTCGCCGGGGTGCTGGTCGCGCTGGCCAGGATCACCGGGAACCGGAGGGCGGAAGGCCGGCTCGGCGTGCCCCTCCTGCTGGGCCTGGCCGTCGGTGCGACGTGGGGCTTCACGGATGGCTACGTCCTCGCCCGGCCCTATCTTGCCTATCTGTCCGGTTCGCTCAAGCCCCTCCTGGCGATCTGCGCCGTCGTCGTGGTCCTCACGGCCGCCGGCGCCGCTCTCGCTCCGTGGCTCGCGTCGCGTACGGGGTCGTCCGTCCCCCGTGCCCGGTGGCTGCCTGGGGCCGCGGCGGCCCTCGTCGTGCTGGTCATGGCGGGCTTCGCCGTACGGCCGTGGGTGCAGACCGTGCGGCGCGTCGCGGTCACGCCCGAGGACCGGCTCACGTCGGAGTTCATCGAGAAGACGCAGATCGCCAACGGACTGGCGCCCGACGGCTCACGGCTGTACTACGAACACTCCCTCGACTGGCTGTTCTGGTACGTCGGCGTTCCCGTCGTCGTGCTCGCGACCGTCGCGGCGGCGGTGCTCGCCCACCGCCTGGTCAGGGGGCGCGAGTTCGCCTGGCTGCTGCCCCTCGCCGTGATCGGCTGGACGACGGTGACGACGCTCTGGCGTCCCGCGATCACCCCCGACCATCCCTTCGCCTCCCGCAGGCTGGTGCCGGTCGTCATCCCCGGTCTGGTGCTGCTGGCCGTCTGGGGGCTCCGCTGGCTCTCCGGACGGTTGCGGGAGCGGCTCGAGGGCGAGCCCGCAGGGCCGTTCGGGTGGTTCGCCGCCCGGCCGTGGCGCTCGCGGGCGGCCGCCGCTGCGGGAGCGCTGCTGCTCGTCGTGCCTCCCGCGATCACCTCGATCGGGACGGCGTTCACGCCGGTCAACCGGGGCGAGGCCGCGGCGGTGGCGGGCCTGTGCGGCGCGCTGCCGAGGGACGCCTCGGTGCTGATCGTGGAACGGGTCACGGGCGACCGCCTCACGCAGGTCGTGCGGGGTGAGTGCGGCCTGCCGGTGGCCCGGGTCGGCCACCCCCAGGGCTCCGACGTGCCGCGCCCCGCCGACGTGCTGCGCCTCGCGGGAGCCGTCCGGCGTACCGGCCGGGTGCCCGTGCTGCTCGCGGCCGAGCCCGAACAGCTCATGGCGTACGGCCCGGCGAGCCGGGTGATGAGCCTGCACACCCGGCAGGACGAGCGGTCGCTGGCCGACGCCCCCAACGGCACCTGGTCGCTCGGCATCGACGTCTGGACGACCGTTCCCACCGGATAGATCCGGGGTTCGGCGTGTGGGCTCCCCTGTGAGCGAGGAACCGCCCTCCGGCCCCGAGGCCGAGCGGTTCGAAGTGAGACCGTCACTTGGCGGGGCAGAGTACCCTTGCCGGACGTGACCACGCCCGAGACCTCTGGAAGCGCCGTGACTCCCGCACAGACACCGTACGTCACGATTGTCCTGCCCTGTTACAACGAGCAGGACCACGTCGTCGACGAGGTCGAGCGTATCTCCGCCGCGATGGACGCCAGCGGTTACACGTACGAACTGCTGGCCGTGGACGACTGCTCCACGGACGAGACGCTCGCGCGCCTGCAGGAGGCCGCGCCGCGCTTCCCGAACATGCGGATCAGGGCGTTCCACCGCAACGGCGGGTCGGGCACCGTACGGCGGATCGGCAGTCAGGAGGCGCGCGGCGAGATCGTCGTGTGGACCGACGCCGACATGAGCTACCCGAACGAGCGCATCCCCGAGCTGGTCCAGATCCTGGAGAAGGACCAGACGATCGACCAGGTCGTGGGCGCGCGGACCACCGAGGAGGGCTCGCACAAGTTCCTGCGGGTGCCCGCGAAGTGGTTCATCCGCAAGGTCGCAGAGCGGCTGGCCGGGCAGAAGATCCCCGACCTCAACTCGGGCCTGCGGGCCTTCCGCAGGTCGGTGGCCAAGCCGTACCTGCGGCTGCTGCCCCCCGGCTTCTCCTGCGTCACGACGATCACGCTGGCGTTCATGTCGAACCAGCACGACGTCTACTACCTGCCCATCGAGTACGCGAAGCGGGCCGGGAAGTCGAAGTTCAACTTCGTCTCCGACGCCTACCGCTACATCCTGCAGGTGCTGCGGATGATCATGTACTTCAACCCGCTCAAGGTGCTGATGCCGCCCGCACTCTGGCTGGTCGGCATCGGCCTGGTCAAGGGCGTGTACGACATGATCAGCCACCTGGCCTTCTACCTCACCAGCAACACCGTCGTGACCTTCCTGTCCGGCATGCTGATCGGGGCGGTGGCGTTGCTCGCCGACCTGATCGTGCGATCCAGGGGTGACGTTTGAGGATCGCGATCGTCGGCCCGACGTATCCGTACAAGGGCGGCGGGGCGCAGCACACCACCGAACTGGCCCATCGGCTGCGGGCGGCCGGGCACGACGTCGTCATCGAGTCGTGGCGGGCGCAGTACCCGTCCTTCCTGTATCCCGGGCAGCAGACGATCGACAGCCCGGAGGGCGAGCCGTACCCCGGCACCCGCCGTGACCTCGACTGGCGCAGGCCGGACGGCTGGGTCGCCTGCGGGCGGCGGCTGCGCGGGGCCGACCTCGTCGTGCTCGCCGTGCTCAGCCCGGTGCAGGTGCCCGCCTACCTGGGGATCCTGTACGGCCTGCGCCGCCGGGCCCGGGTCGTCGCACTGTGTCACAACGTGCTGCCGCACGAGAGCAAGCCGTACGACCGGCCGCTGGTGAAGGCGCTGCTGCGCCGGGTGGACGGCGTGCTCGCGCATTCGGAGCAGCAGGCGGACCTCGCCCGCGGGCTCACCGCGGCGCCGGTGCGGGTGGCCGCGCTCGCGCCGCACCTGCCCGCGCGCGGCGCGCGGAACGGGGAGGGCCGCGAGCCGTACGGAAGGCTGCTCTTCTTCGGCATCGTCCGGCCCTACAAGGGGCTCGACCTGCTGCTGGAGGCGCTCGCGCAGGTGCCGGACGTACGGCTGACCGTGGCGGGCGAGTTCTGGGGCGGTCTGGAGGAGACCCGCGCCCTGATCGGCCGCCTCGGCCTGGCCGGACGGGTCGACCTGCGGCCGGGATACGTGGCGGCCGACGACGTGCCGGGGCTGTTCGCCGAGGCGGACGCGCTGGTGCTGCCCTACCGTTCGGCGACGGCCAGCCAGAACGTCTGGCTCGGGCACGAGCACGGAGTGCCGGTGATCGCGACCCGGGTCGGGGCGCTGCCGGACAACGTGCGCGACGGCGTGGACGGCCTGCTGGTGGAGCCGGGCTCGGCCGGGGCGCTGGCCGAGGCGATCAAGAGGTTCTACGAGCCCGGGACCCCGGAACGGCTGAGGGCGGGCGTCGCGCCCGTCGATCCCGAGCCGCACTGGGCCGTGTACCTGGACACCCTGCTCGCCGCCGCGCCGCCGGCCTGAGCGCCAGGGGACTCGTCGCGACTGAGCCAGGAGGCGGCTCGGGGCCGGGCCGCGAAGCCTGCTCAGCGGGGGCGCTCAGCGGGCGAGCCGCTGGGGGCCGAGCCGTTCAGCGGGACCGCGTGGCTCATTGAGTGCGGGCGGAGAGGTCGCCCGGCGCTTCGGCGCGGATCCCGCGGGCGAGGAGGAAGCCGAGGCCGGCCCAGGTGACGTCGGCGAGGGTGAACATCACCCGGGACACCACGGCGACCACCAGGGCGCTGGGCGTGTCGAGCAGCGGGGCGAGCGCCACGACCATCGCGCCCTCCCGCACGCCGATCCCGGCCGGGACCACGACCGTGAGGATGCCGGTGGACCAGGCCAGCGCGTACGCCCCGGCCGCGATCGCGTAGAGGGACACGCCGCCGGGCCGCAGGCCGCCCACCAGCGCCCACAGGTGCACGCCGTACACGAGCCAGCCCGCCATCGTCCACGCGGCGGCCCTGGTCATGTCCGCACCGCTCGGCACCCGGTCGAGCGGGTCCCGGCGGGCGACGCGGAGGGCGAGGTTGAGGCCCCAGGCCAGGACGCGCGGGTGGAGGCCGACGAGGATGAGCGGGACCAGCGCGAGCAGCCACCACGCCTCCTTCGCGATCTGCCCCGAAAGCGTGGCCGCGGTGAGGGCGAGCGCGCAGCCCAGCGAGGTCACCAGCCCGAGGGCGGTGGCGCCGAACGTCCGCCGGGGCGGCGCCCCGTGGTCGCGGGCGAGTTCCATCATCGCGGCGAACGCCCAGACCGCGCCGGGGATGTACTTGCCGAGCTGGCCGACGAACAGCACCCGCGCGGCCACGCGCAGCGGCAGCGGGGAGCCGAGCCCGGCGAGGATGTCGCGCCAGGCGACCAGCATGAACGCTAGCCCGGCGAGCACGGCCAGGAACGAGGCCCCGAGCGACCACCACGACAGCCGCTCCAGGGCGGCCCAGGTCTCCGTCCCGTTCCGGGCCAGGCCGTACGCCAGGAAGGCGAGGGCGGCCAGGGCGAGCAGTACGCGCGGCAGCGGGCCGGAGCGCAGGCGGTTCGGCAGGCGCGGCACGGGCACAGGGTACGGCCTGACGCTACCCGCGGGTAGGTCCGCCGCGCGGGTTGTCCACAGCGTGGGTTGATCGGCGACGGGGGCGGGGCGGGCACGGGTACTGTTGGGCAGCGTGGACGACCGTCAGGACGCGAGGGTGATCGACCGGTGAGCGGGAAACGCGCGGCCCAGCTGGAGTACTCCGAGTTCCAGGCCGCGATGCTCGACGAGGAGAAGCGCCGCCGCAAGGCCGCGAAGATCATCGCGGTGCTCGCGCACTTCCTCGGCAGGGACGCCGGCAAGCCCGAGGAGGCGTTGTCCGGGCTGACCGTCGGCGACGTGGGGTGCTCGGCCGGGTTCATCGCCGACGAACTGGCCGCCGCGGGCGCGCGCCGCACGCTCGGGCTCGACATCGACGTCCCCGGGCTGCGCAGGGCGGCCGACCGCTTCGGATCCCGGGTCGGGTTCGTCTGCGCGGACGGCTCCCGGCTGCCGCTGCCGGACGGGTCGGTCGACGTGCTGGTCTTCAACCACATCTACGAGCACGTCGTGGACCCCGACGCCGTGATCGCCGACATGCACCGGGTGCTGTCCGACGACGGCGTGCTCTACCTCGGTCTGGGCAACCGGCTCGGCGTGATGGAGCCGCACTACAAGCTGCCCTTCCTGTCGTACCTGCCGCCCGCCGCGGCCGACCGGTACGTGCGGGCGTCCGGCCGGGCCGATCACTACTACGAGCGCTTCCGCACCCGCCCGGGGTTGCGGCGGATGCTCGCGGACTTCCACGTGTGGGACTACACGTTCCCGGTGCTGGCCGCGCCCGAGCGGTTCGCGGGGGGCGAGCTGTTCCCCGGCGCCGTGGGCCGCGCCGCCAAGGCCACGCTGGAGCGCACCCCGCGCCCGGCGCTGCGGGCACTGCTGCCGGTCGTCCCCACCTATCTGTGGGTGGCCACCAAGACGCCCCGCCGTCCGCTCGGCGCGGCGCTTCCGCAGCCGCCGGAGCCGGTGCGCACGTCGCGATGAACCGCCGCAAGCTCGTACGCACGCTGTTCCTGCTGGTCGCCCTCGGCTTCGGGATCTGGGCCGTCGCGGGCCAGTGGAGCGCCGTGGCGGACGGCTTCGCCCGGCTGCACTGGGCGGCGCTCACCGGCTCCCTGGCGGCGGTGCTCGGCGCGCTGCTCGCGGGAATGCTGATGTGGCGGGCGCTGCTCGCCGACCTCGGCTCGCCGCTCGCGTTCACCGACGCGGCGAAGATCTTCTTCGTGGGCCAGCTCGGCAAGTACATCCCCGGGTCGGTGTGGCCGATGCTCGCGCAGATGGAGATGGGCCGCGACCACGGCGTGCCCCGCTCGCGGAGCGCGGCCGCCTTCTTCCTCACCTACCCGGTCTACCTGGGCACCGGCCTGCTGGTGTCCGCCGTCACGCTGCCGGTGCTCGCCGGGCAGTCGGTCGCCCGGTATGCCTGGCTCCTGCTGCTCGTGCCCGTGCTCGCCGCCGCCCTGCATCCCGCCGTGGTCAACCGGGTCATCGCCTTCGGGCTGCGCAAACTGCGCAGGGAGCCGCTCGAACGGCCGCTCTCGCGCCGCGGCCTGCTCGTCGCCTCGGGCTGGGCCCTGGCCGGCTGGGCCGCGTACGGCGCGCATCTGGCGCTGATCGTGCGGGGTCTCGGCGCGGAGGGGACGCCGGCCCTGGTCCTGAGCGTCGGCGCGTTCGCGCTCGCCTGGTGCCTGGGGTTCGTCTTCATCGTGGCGCCGGCCGGGGCGGGTGTGCGCGAGGCCGCGATGGTCGCGGCGCTCGCGCCCGTGCTCGACCGGCCCGCGGCCATCGCCGCCGCGCTGTGCTCCCGGCTGCTCGTGTCCCTCGGCGACCTGGTGTGCGCCGGGGCCGCCGGACTCGCCGCCCGCCGATCCACCCGTACGCGGGAGGAACCCGTCATCCGAGCCTGATTCCGTGGATTGGGTGCGGATTTGCGCATCCTTGAGGACAACCCCCATGTGATATCACTCACGTTTCGGGGGAGGCCGGAAATAGAGTGACAAGGGAGGGATGCTGGGCAGGCGTCCGTGCGTGGCGTGGGCCCGAGGGTCCCTGCCGGACACCTGCCGGAACAGCGGGACCGCGAGGACGGGGGGAGCTCCGCCGGAGCGGGCCCAGTGAGGGGAGCGATTCACTTGACACCCCGAGTGCTCGTCGACGCCGCCGCCGTCCCCGCCGATCGCGGCGCCCTCATCAGGTATGTCGACGGTCTGGTCGCGGCCCTGCACGAGGCGGGCGCCGATCTCGCGCTGGTCTGCCAGCGCGCGGACGCCGAGCGGTACGCGGCGCTGGCGCCCGCGGCGCGGATCCTCTCCGGACCACCCGCGATCACCAACCGGGACAAGCGGCTGGCCTGGGAGCAGACGGGGCTGCCCGTCCTCGCTCGGCAGGCCGGGGCCCAGGTGATCCACGCCCCCTACTACTCCATCCCGCTGGGCTCCGGCCTGCCCACGGTGGTCACCGTCCACGACGCCACCTCGTTCACCGACCCCGACCTGCACGACCCCGTCAGGGCCTCGTTCTTCCGGTCGGCCACCCGTACGGCCGTCCGCCACGCCAACCGGGTGATCGTGCCGTCGAAGGCCACCCGGGACGAGTTGGTCCGGGTGCTCGCCGCCGACCCCACCCGGATCGACGTCGCCTACCACGGGGTCGACTCGGCGCTGTTCCACCCGCCGGCGCCCGAGGACGTGCGCCGGGTGGCGGGCCGCATCGGCCTGCACGGCCGGCCGTACGTCGCCTATCTGGGCGCGCTGGAGCCGCGTAAGAACGTGCCGAACCTGGTGACCGGCTTCGGCCGTGCGGTCGCGCACCTGTCCGACCCGCCCGCGCTGGTGCTGGCGGGCGGTCCGGCCTGGGACGAGGAGGTCGACGCCGCGGTGGCCGCGCTGCCGCCCCGGGTGAAGGTCGTGCGCCCCGGCTACCTGCCCTTCGCGGACCTGCCGGGCTTCCTCGGTGGGGCGCTCGCGGTCGCCTCGCCGTCGCGGTGCGAGGGGTTCGGGCTGCCGGTGCTGGAGGCGATGGCCTGTGGTGCGCCCGTGCTGACCACCCACCGGGCCTCGCTGCCGGAGGTGGGCGGCGACGCCGTGGTCTACACCGAGCCCGACGCCGACAGCATCGCGCGGGCGCTGCGGGCACTGCTGGAGTCGCCGGAACGGCGTGCGTCCCTGGCCGCGGCCGGGGTCACCCGTTCGCGCGAGTTCACCTGGAAGCATTCCGCCGAGGCCCACCTCGCCGCCTACCAACGCGCCGTCGAGGGTTAGCAGGCACAACGGATGCCCAGCCAGGCGAATCCGCTCCGGCCTTCTGGGGAGCGGCCAGTGCTATGCGGGGAAGGCTCTGAGCTCCCCTGAACCTCTCTCTACCAGCAGGAGCGGAGGCGCGGCGTCCCCGGATGGTGCTTCAACAGTGAGTTTCACATCGCTTGCCAGTGACTCGCTCAGCCAGCGCATGAACTCCACAAGTTGTTCCAGGGCGAATGCCGACGCTATCTGGCCGGCCTGGAAACTGAACTCGACCTCGTTCACAGAGTAGAAGTGACACCAGATCCAAGCATCCCCCACGGTTATCCGCAGATCGTAGGTGTCGGCCTCCGGCGAAGCTCCGGCGAAGATCGTCGCCGCTGATACGAGGCTGATGCTCCGTTGCCCATGGAAGAGCCGGCAGACCCAGCGGGACTCGCGCAGTGCAGCGAGCAGGCGTCCCCAGGTCTCAAGGTCGGCATCGACCACGTATATGTCTCGTACGGAGCCCAGCTCATCTCTGAACAGAGAGAGGAGCCCAACATTCAGGCTGTCCTCGCGTACGAGCTCATCAAGGCGGGCAATCCAATGCTGCATGTCAAGGTCGTCGGCGAGTGTTGCGAGCTTATGGTGGTAGCTCGTCGATATCGGCAACGAATCCTCGTATATCCACGAGCACAACGTGTCGAACGCGAGACCCACCTCTCCGGCCGCGACCGATTCCCGGATGTCTCCGCGCACCATGACGGAGTTCACAGGAGAGGCATCCAGGAGTTCCAAAATCGCAGACCGGATGCTCCGGATGTCCATGGTCTCCTCCGGCCGTACCCGGCAAGGACGACCCAGGCCGAGTCGTCCGCACAGATCGTCACACCGGGTGCTGTCTGCCCAGCGGTCATGGGCTTCCAATCGCCTCTCACGTCATCTGATCCTGCTCAGCTGAGCATCTCCAGCACGCGAAGCAATCAGCCGTGAAGCGAGAATCCGTCATGGCGCGGATCATAACAAGCCCTGCCCCTGCGGCCATCCAGGATCGCTCGCCATTGGTGTTCGATATCCGCATCCGGCACCAGCGGATAAAATTTCTCATCGAACATCGAAACCATCTCGCGAGACTCGATCATGGATAGCCCGATCGCTTCACTGAGAACCCTCATCAGGTTGAAGGGAGTCAGCTTGAAGGATTCGTCCAGTGCGAGAAAGCTGAGCAAATCAACGAAACGGCATCCTTCATGAATACGCTGACGAACGTCAGCTGCGACACCTTCCACCCAACCCCCTACCTTACGAAGCGGACCAGGACGTTCGTGTAGGCGCCTGGGTCGCCCGGGCCTGTTCCGCATACGGCCTTGAGAAGGCGAGACCACGCGTCTCCTCCCAGATGTGCTTGCTGGCGTTCGGATTCACCCAGACCTCGGTTCCGGATGACGTCGTGAGATCAGGGTAGGCGGAGCACTGCCTCGATGAACTCGGCAGGGGGGAGATAGGAGTGCTTGTCGATGTAGTGCACGATGAGCGTCGGAGCTGAGTACACAACGCCGTCCTTTGCGGCAACGTGGATTTCTCCGGTCCCCAACCAGGCATGTCCACTCCGGCTTCCCGGCACGGGGATCCTGATCGGTGATTCCTCCTCACAGAACTCGCAGTAGTGGAGTCCTCGCATGACATTCTGCGGGGTCGCGGCGAGGCGGCTGAGGAGGGCAAGGACCGCGGGAGCGCATCGCCCCGTCTCAAACTCCCGGCCCCTGCCCAGCCATCCGACGTTCTGTATCCTCACGCCGTTGTGAGGTGCGGGCAGATTCGCGTCCTTCCAGTAGGTGTACGGCGAGAGATCCTCGTACGTCGCCACTTATCTGACCTCCTGACATGCCGCCCAGTGGCAGGTCCCCATGCGGGGTTTCAGTAGTTCGCTGAGATGAGTCGCGCTGTCCACCGTGTGGGACTGCTCACGGATGGTGAGCCCCACCGGGGGTTTGAGCGTGTAGTCGGGCGCTGCTTCTCCAGGCCCGTACACACGGACCGGGTTGCGGCCCGTCCCGCTTTCGATGCCGAGTCCCACGATGTCTGGGATTTTTCCGCCGTGGGGTGCGTAGACGTGCAGGCTGGTCCCCTCGGGCACCACCGTCTCCCCCGCGCCGAGTCTATATTCGCCATGTCCCGCGAAGACTTTCTGCCCATCGGGCCGGCCGCCCTTGAGCACCGTGGCCGCGTAGTCGTGCCCGGCGCGGCCCCGGCCGGCGACGTTCCCGGCGGCTCCGGCGATCTTCGGCGCCAAGGCGCCGATCGCCCTGCCGATGCCGGCTCCGGCGAGGCCTTCCAGTGATCCGATGGCGGCGGATCTCAGGGCGTCGCCGACGCTGTGGATGTTGTCCTGCATCGCGTCGGAGACCAGATGGGCGGCGGCTCCGGCGAGCATGGCGCAGCCGACGGTGCCGGCTCCCGCCGTGACCGCCTCGCAGGCCAGGCCGACGCCGACGGCGACGATGGTGGAGACGATGACGGTCTTGTGTTCGGCGACCCACTGCCCGGCCGTGCTGACGGCCTTGCGGATGTGGCAGCCGAAGTTCCACGTGCCGCAGGTGGGCTTGGGCGCGTGGTAGACCGGGGTCGCCGAGTAGTGGCCGACGGGCCTGTAGCTGGGGTGCGAGCGTATCGGGCGGTGGGCCTTGGCCGCCGCGACGTCCTGCTGCCAGCCCCGGTAGCCGCCGTTGCGGCCGTTGGCGTAGTCCTCCGGGATGAGGCCGCCGGGGTCGCTGGAGGTGACCGGCGAGTTGTTCGCGTACGCGTAGCCGTTCATCTGCTGCGGGTCGGTGAGGTCGATCAGCGGGTCGACCGACAGGAACCGCCCGGCCGCCGCGTCGTACTCGCGGGCGCCGAGGTGGGTGAGCCCGGTGGAGGCGTCGATCGTCCCTCCGACGAAGCCCTTCTCGCCGGGCCAGGCGGTGGGGGCGGTCCCCCGGGCCTGACCGAACGGGTCGAAGCGGCGCAGCGTGACCGTCTGCGTCGACGCGTCGACCGCGGCGGTTGCGGTGCCCTGCGGGTCGGGGGCCAACCAGGACAGGCCGGCCTTGGTCCGCACCGCGACCTGCGCCCCGCCGTGGCTGTAGTAGCGGGTGTAGGAGGTGGCCTGGGAGGCGGCGTCCAGGCGGACCTCCTGCCCGGGCAGATAGAGAGTGGTGCCGGTGGGGTCGCGGCGGATCAGCCGGTTGCCGTCGGCGTCGTACAGATAGGAGGTGGTCTTGCCCGCCTCGGTCACCTTGGCGAGGTGGCCTTCGGTGTCCCATTCGAGGGTCTGCTGCACGGCCCCGGCGGTGCGGCCGGTGGTGTTGCCGGCCGCGTCGTAGCCGTAACTGTCGCTCTGCCCGTCGTTCGGGCCGCCGGCCGTCGCGACCGTGCGCAGCGTGTGCGGCTGCGGCTGCCCGGCGGCGGGGAAGGTGGAGGTGCGGGTGACGTCCCCGCTCCCGCTGTGCCGCACCTCCCGCGTACGGTTGCCGGTCGCGTCGTAGCCGAACGACGACCAGTACGGCGCGGGCCCGCCCAGGACGGACGTGGACGGGGCGGCGGCGCAGTCCTCGGCGCCCTGTGCCCAGGCCTCGGTCAGCCGACGCAGGTGGTCGTAGGTGAAGCACTGGACGTCGGGGGTCTGCCCGGACGGCTTGTCGGCGATCGAGGTGATGTTGCCGGCCGCGTCGTAGCCGTAGTTGAGGTCGCTGATCCCGACGGGGGCGGTCTCGCGTTGGGTGAGGACGCGGTTGAGGCGGTTGGTGCCGTCGTCGAAGTAGAAGTACCGCATCACCCGCTTGCCGGTGCTGCTCGTACGCAGCGTCTGCCACAGCGGCTGGGACAGCTTGGAATATTTGGTATCGGTGACGTAGCTGGTCAGGCCGCTCGTGGTGACCGGGTTGCCGAGCTCGTCGTAGCCGTACAGCATGACCTCGCGCAGCATGCCGCCGGCTGCGGGGATCGCCGACCCCGACAGGGTGCCGTCGACGTTGTACGACGCGCCGTACTGGTAGCTGCCGGCCAGCTTGCCCTCCGCGGCCGGGACGACCACGGTGGTGGAGGTGGCGCGGTAGGCGGCGTCGTAGCTGTCGACCTTGGTCGTGTACGCCTGGCCGCCCGCGTAGCGGGTCGAGGCCACCGGCAGCCCCTTGACCGAGGTCCCGCTCGCCAGCGTGTCGTACGTCCAGTCGGCGAGCTTCGTGCCGGTGGGCGACCCGTCGTACCTGCCGGTCGGGCGGCCCAGCACGTCGTAGGTGTAGGCGAGGGTCCTGCCCCGCGCGTCGGTGCTGGAGGTGAGCTGGTCGAGGTCGTCGTACGCGAAGGTGGTGCGGCCCTTGTCGGGGTCGTCGGCGCGGACCCGCCGGCCGCGCGGGTCGTAGCCGTACGACCACTGGTTGCCCGCGGGGTCGGTCACCTTCGCGAGCTGCCCGCCCGGGGTGTAGGCGTAGCGGGTGGCGTCGTAGGCCCCGGTGGGGGTGGCGCCCTTGTACTGCCGCAACTCGGTCGTCCGGCCGCGCGCGTCGGTGTAGGTGGTGGTCGCCGTGCCCCCGGCGGGCGGGGTGAGGTCGACGTGGTCGCCGCCGTACGCGGTGGTGGTCCGCCACTTCTCCACGTTGTGGACCAGGAAGATGGAAGCGGTCGGCCGTCCCGCGCCGTCGTACTGCGTCCGCGTCTGGCCGGGGATGTCGGCGTCGTTGCCCACCTCCCACAAGGTGGTGGCGGGGGCCTGGTCGTTGAAGTAGGGCTGGTTGGCCTTCACCGCCTGGCCGCGGCTGTCGTAGTAGGTGTCGGTGATCAACCGGCCGCCGCCGGGGGCGGGGGCCTGCGTCTGCCGCGCCCGCAGCAGCCCGTCGAACAGGGTGTGGCCGGTGGTGTAGGTGCCGTCGTTACGGATCGTCTCGGTGGTCACCGCGACCGGCTTGTCGGTGCGGACCAGATAGGAGTACTTCGCACTGGGCGAGGTGGAGTTGCTCGCCTTCGGCCGGGTCGGCAGCCACACCTGGCTCGTCCGGCCGAGCGCGTCGTACGTCACGTCGGTCCGCTTGCCGCTCGGGTCCACGACTCCGGTCGTGGCGCCCCACTCGGGGCGGATCTCCGTCGTGGTCACGTGACCGGCCGGGTTGGTCACGGTCGTCTTGGTGACCAGGCCCCCGGAGGCCGGGGCGTAGGCGGTGGTCGTCTTGTGCTGGGCCGCGTCGGCGACCTCGACCACCCGCCCGTACGCGTCGTACTTCGTGGTGGCGACGGTGACGTACGAGGGCGAGCCGTCGTAGCCGGCGAGCTTCTCGGTGGTGGTGACGTCGCCCTTCGTCGGTGCCGCGCCGAAGGCGAGATCGTCGTAGGACATGCGGGCGTCCGACAGCAGGTCCTTCGACCGGTCCGGCGTGACGGAGCAGGCCACCGAGACCGTCTCCACCCGGGCGAGCGTGTCGATGATCCACTTGCTGTCGTTGCGGGCGTACGTGTTGCGCACGCACTGGTCGTCGTCCGCGGTGGAGGTGTCGCCGAGGTCGTTCACCTGGGTGGCGAGCGCGTCGTTGTTGAAGGCGGTGGCGGTCTCGGTGCGGCGCCACCCGCCCGCGGTCAGCGCGGTGCGGGTCCGGGTCCTGGCCGTGTCGACCATGTAGGCGCGGCTGGTGCCCCAGGAACGGACCCGGGTGGCGGTCGGGCCGCGCGTCCACGGGTCGGAGATGGTGCCCTCCAGGACCGTGCCGCCCGCGCGGGTGTAGGTGGTCACCTCGCGGACGACGCCCTGCAGCCAGTCGTCGTCGGTGCTGGCCGTGCCCTCGGAGTCGGTCACGCTCGCCGAGCGGGTGCCCGAGGAGGTCTTGTCGCCGTCCATGCCGCGGAAGTAGAGGTATTCGGTGAGCGACCGCTCCCCGTCCGGGTCGCCCTCGTAGACGCGGACCTTCTGGTACCCGCGCCACTGCGACCAGGTCTTGTACTTCTCCTTGGTCAGCCCGTCGTCGTCGTCGTAGTGCCAGGCCGCCGGGCCGACGTACTCGTAGCCTGTGGTGGTGAAGGGCGCGCCGCCGGTGCGGTCGATCTCGCTGACCTCGGTGACGACGTACTTGTGGAACCAGTCCTTGATGGGGTCGCTCGCGCCCTCGGGCGTCCAGTACTGCGGGAAGCACCGCTTGGTGTTGGCGTCCAAAGCAGGGGTCTGACCGGCCTCGCACTCCTCGCCCGAGTAGGTGACGGAGATCTGACCGCCGGTCTCGTTGGAGATGACGGTGATCCGCCGCTTGGTGAACGGCGGCAGGCCCTCGGTGCCGTCGACCCGGTTGTGCATCTGCGCGCCGCCGAACGTGACCGCGGGCAGGGCGGCGCTGCCGCCGGCCTTCCCGGTCTGCTGGACGGAGTCCAGCCACAGCGCGGGGTCGGTGCCGTCGCCCGCGCCCGGGAACAGGTGGGTCAGGGTCCAGGTGTCGACGTCGGCGTACGCGCTGCCGGACCAGATCTGCGTGGTGATCGAGGTGAGCCGTTTGCGCGACCAGAACGTCGGCGAGACCTTGCCGGTGCACGACTGCCCGGAGTCGCAGTTCTGGTCCATCGGCACGTCCGGCCAGTGCGCGGCGTTCGCGGTGGTGAACTTCGACGTGGCGCAGTCGAACGACGAGTCGGGCAGGCACCGCTCGGCCACCCCGAAGGTCACCCGGGCCGGCGCGGAGGCGGAGAACAGACTGTCGGTCCGCTGCGCGTAGTCGATCCGGCTCAGATAGCCGCCGCGGTCGTAGGAGGTGGCGGTGGCCAGGTTGCGGGCGTAGTAGTTGGTCTCCTTGGCGTACCAGTAGGTGGCGGCGTTGCCGTTCGGATCGACGACGTAGTCGAGGTTCCACCGCCACGCCTGCCTGCACCAGGACGCGGCGTACGTCGTGCCGTGACAGGGCTCGCCGGAGTCGTCGCCGAACACCGGGACCGTCCAGGTGGAGTCGGTCTCGGGCTTGCCGGACGCCCAGCCGGGCAGCCGGGCGAGCCCGAAGAAGTACTGCGTGCCGTCGGTGGTGGTGATCTTCCAGTGCTCGCCGTCGTCGTCGCCGTTGGTGGCGCCGGTGAGCTTCTCCACCTTGGCGGCGTCGTCGTTCTTCATCCGCCACACGCCGGTCGCGTCGTCGCGGATCAGCTCGCTCGCCTTGCCGCCCAGGGTGACGGTCGCGTTGTCGTACGCCCAGCACTGGTCGCCGGTCTTCGGCGTCACCCCGTCGTCGGCGCAGGACTTGTAGCGGCGCTCGACGAACCCGCCGGAGGCGAGGTCCCAGCCCTCGCCGATCCAGGAGGTCTGGTTGTTGGTGGAGGCGGTGCGCCCGTCCACACTGCCGGAGGAGTAGGACAGCGCGAGCTGCGGCATCGGCCCGCCCAGCCCCGGGGGCGTGCGCAGCGGGTACGACCAGGAGAACTCGCCCGTCGAGCCGCCGCCCGACCAGGTCGCCGACGGCGACAGGGAGCTCGCGGTGAAGTCGCCCGACCCGCCCGAGGGGGCCGCCGTCAGCGCGTACACCGAGCCGCCCGACACCGCTGCGGGCGCGGCCTGGACGACGGCGGTGACTTTCCCGTCGTGGTTCTCGCTAGGGACGGGAGTCGCGGCCCGGCACGCGGGGGTGCCAGGGGTGGTCAGGGCGCAGGCGGGCAGCTGGACCAGCCGCAGCCGCGAGGCCCAGTCACCGCCGTAGGTGTCCGCGAAGCTCGAATAGTCCACCTCGAGGTCGGCCCGTCCGGCCGCCTGCTCGTCGGTGCGGGCGACCCGCACGACCACGCCGTCCACGCCGAGCCCGGCCGTCGCCTTGCGGTCGAGCACCTGCACGGCGACGGTGCCGGTCCCTGCGCCGGTCCCTGCGCCGCCGGCCTGATCGGCGGGCACGCCGACGGAGACGGGAAGACCGCCCGCGCGGGCACTGCCGGTGCCGGAAGGGCGGACGGTGGCGGTGCCGGGCTCCGGCCAGGCGGCCGCACGTGCCCGCCACGCCGTGCCCGCCTCGGGGTCCTTCCCGGCGGGCCGCGCGCTCCCCGTACGGCCGGAGACCGAGGAGACGTCGCCGGGCCGGTGCGGGCCCTCCGGCGCCGCCTCCGCCGCGCGCGGCACCTGGAACAGGCCGAGCAGTACGGCCGCCGCCACCGGCGCCGCGAGACGGGTGGTCCACCTGCGGGACAGGGGGACCACGGGTTTGCCGATCACTTCAGAGCCTCCGTGAGTACGGGCGGAGCCGGGAGAACGAGGGGAAGGAGCGCGGTCGTCACCGGCCGCGCCGGTCGGGGGAGTGGTCACGCGAGCCCCAGTGCGAGGCCGAGGATCTCCTCGTCGGTCAGGACGCCGGTGTAGACGTGGACGTCGTCCAGGTCGCCCGGCCAGTAGCCGGTCGCCGCGCCCGCCGATCGGGCCCGGCCCATCTGCAACGCACCGGTGGAGTTCCAGGGCGAGCCGAAGGCGGTGACGGCGACCTTCTGGCCGTTGACGTACAGCCGCTGCTCCTGACGCGGGTAGTCGTAGACGCCTGTCAGCAGCGTCCACTGCTCCGGGTCGACGGGGGCCAGCGCGGGGTCCGCGGCGGCGCTGAACAGGCTCGCCGTGTCGGTGTCGGCGTCCGGCAGGTCGAACGACCACTTACCGGTGGTGCCGAAGACGCGGTAGCCGAGCGTGAAGGCGCTGCGGCGGGCGCCGTCCTGGCTCACGGCGGTCGCCGTCCTGCCCGCGCCGGTGAGCCGGACCCAGGCCACCGCGGTGAAGCTGCCGTCGGTCCGGGTGACGTACGCCGGTGTCGCGGCGTACTGGCCGGAACCCGGCAGCGCCAGGGCGTTGAGGTCGTGCCCGTCGGTGGTCCACGCGGCCCCGCCGGACAGGGTCGCGGCGCGCCCGGTGTGGCTGGTGGAGGTGGCGGCGGACGTGCCGCTTCCCTCGTCGAACCGCCACCGGCCCTGGTGCTGCGGCGGCCGGTTCACCAGGTCGGCCACCTCGGACGGGTAGACGATGCGGTCCCACACCCGGACCTCGTCGACGACTCCGCCGAAGTAGTTGCCGAGCACGCCGTCGATCTTCATGCGGCCGATCTCGAAGGCGCCGGTCGCGTTCCACGGCGTGGTGAAGGCCGGTTGGGACGACTGCAGCCGTCCGTTGACGTACAGGCGCAGCTGGGCCGCGGCCGGGTCGTACACGCCGACGAGGTGCTCCCAGGCGTTGAGCCGGGCGGGCGCGTCCGAGACCGCCTTGACCGGCGAGACGCCGTCCGCGTCGGAGGGGCGGCGGCCGAAGTTCCACTTCTTGTCGCCGTGGTTGTAGTAGAGCTGGAAGCCGGCGGCGCGGTTCCCCTCTTGGGCCGCGACCGTGTTGACGTGGGTGTCGTTGGTGACCTGCGCCCAGGCGGAGACGGTGAAGGCCTTGCCGGTGTCCAGCACGGGGCCGCTCGTCGCGAGGTGGCTGCCGGTGCCGTTCAGGTAGGCGGCCTTGACCGAACGGCCGCCGCCGAAGGACACGTCGGTCGCCGTCAGCGTCTTGCCGCCGACCGCGTCGGCGGCGGTGGCCGACGCGGCGGCCTCGTCCATCGTCCAGTGCGAGACCGGCCCGGCCGCCGTGAAGGAGACGTAGAACTGGTAGGCGGCGTACGGCCCGAGGTTGCCCGCCTGGTCGACCGGCCACACGTACACCGTGTTCAGCCAGTCGTGGGACGGGGCGATCTGCACGGTGGCGGCGCCGGACGACGCCTGCACCCGGCGGCGCGCCGTGATGTCGTCCACCGCGTAGTCGAAGGCGACCACGTCCGGGTCGGCCGCGTTCCGCGTGAACGTGAAGGCGCCCGGGCGGCCGATTCCGTCGTGCCACAGGCTCGGATCGGTCGGCTCGTCCCCCGGATAGCGCGCCGAGGAGACACCGGGCAGTCCCGCGGGGACGGCGGTGTCGACCCGGAACTCGCACCAGGCGCTCCACGGCCCGCCGTCGGTCCCGTCGTACGCCCGGACGCGCCAGGAGTAGACGCCGCCCTCGACCAGGCCGGACAGCGTCACCTTGTGCTCGACCGGGTCGACGGACGCCTTGTAGCCGGTGGTCTTGGTGTACAGGTCGCCCCAGGTGCCGGCCGAGGGGTTGTGGACGTTGACGTCGAACTCGGCCCGGACCCCGTCACCCGCCTTGTCCGGGTCGTAGATCTTCGCCTTCAGCGCCGGGGTCAGGGAGTTGACCGCGGGCCGCCCGGAGCCCGTCGCACAGGGCGTGGCCGGGGCGGTGCCCATCGCGGCGGGCCGGCTGGGCACGCTGTTGTAGGTGACGACGAGCTTGGCGGTGTCCTGGTCGAATCCCTTCCAGCCGTAGTTGTCGGTCTCGTCTCCCGCGATCAGGCCGAGAGTGGTGTCGTCGAGCCCGCGCCCGGCCGTGCTGACCACCGCGTCCGTCGCGTCGAACTCGATCCCGCCGCTGTCGCACCCGCCGGGGGAGTAGCCCTTCGCGACGTTCAGCTCGTCCAGCTTCCGGTGCAGCGCCGGCTGCTTGGCCCAGGTGGTCGACTGGGAGATCGGCCCGGTGAACCACAACTGGACGGGCCGCGCGCTGCACGACCAGGACCAGGTCTCGGTGATCCGGAACGTCGCCTTGAGGATGTGCTTGTACGCCACGTGGTCGGTTCGCATGCGGTAGAACGAACGACGCTTCACCGAGCCGTTGTACGAGCCCGCCTCGGACCGGTGACTGGGATTCCAGCCGGTGTAGGAGCCGTCGGACGACACCATCGCCCAGCCGAGCCTCGACCCCGTCCACTCCGGATCGATGAAGACGGGAAACGTGGTCCCCGAGTCGGTAAGCATGGCCCGGTCCGGAGTGATCGAGATCGCCGACGAGGTCACCTCGGTGGGCATCGTCGCGCGCCTGCTCCCGCTTTCCGGGGCATCGGCGGACGACGCCTGCCGCCCCGCGGTGGCACCCGCGGCGGACGAGTCCCACATCTGCGGCGTGGGGGAGTGGAACACCACCGCCCCGCCCTCGGCGACCGCCTGGGCCGCCCCCTCCGCGCCCTCGCTGACCGCCACCCCCTTGGTTCCCAGGCCGAAGGTGATCGTGGCGAGCGCCGGGTTGGCCGCCGCCTGCGCGTCCTTCACGACGAGCACCTCGGAGAAGCCGGTGACCGAGGCCGTCACCCGCAGGTCGACCCCCGGAAGCACCTCCGGATATGTGGCCGACGCCCCCTCGATCTCCGGCGCAGGCAGCTTGCCCGGCCAGCTCATCGACAGCTCACGGCCCTGGTCGGAGATGGTCGCGAACGGACCGTCCCCGCCGCCCGACAGGGACAGGCCCACCGCCGTCGCCACCGGTGCGATCGTCCCGTCGGGCTCGGCCCGCAGCGTCGTGTCCACGGCGGCCCACCCGGCGCCCCGGCGGACCCGGACCGGCAACGGGCTCTGTTCGAGCGTGAACGTCCCGTCGCTGTTGGCGTACACGGTCCGGTTCTCCGTCCGCCGGTCGAGCACCTCGACCGGCTGCCCGGAGGTCCGGGCGGCGCGCAGCGCGGCGGCTTCGTCCTGCTGCGCCGCCGGAACCGGCTCGGCGTACGCACGGCTCCCGGGCGTCAGCGGTGACAACGCGGCGGCGATCAGGACGAACGCGGGCATGGCACGGTGCAGCCTCAAGCGGTGCAGCCTCAAGCAGGACTCCAGGAAAAGGAGGATGGCCCCGAATGGGGGTGAAAGAGGATTGGCGCGCCGATAGGGAGCTCCTGGCCGCGCCGACACATGTAATGTGCCGGTTAAGTGGTATGTCAAAACGTGTGGTGCCGATTGCTACTCGGGGGCGGATGTGCCGAAGTTCCGTCGCTTCGCCGTTTCCTGGCTCGACCAGCAGTGATGCGCTGCTGTGTGCGCGAGTGGCGGGGAATCGGAAACCGGCGGCAGGTTAGGGGTGTATGTCCGATCGGATATGCCGCCACGCCGCCGTGAGCGGGAGAGAAATGCGTGCCGGAACTCCGGGCTCCCGGCATGGGGCCGACGATACGGTCGGCGAAAAGGGAATTATGGCGGGCTCATTTTCGGGCGTCCGTTTGTAGCCCTATGTGCCGTCCGGTTTGGGGGTTCGCGCTTGGAGATACCGCGCCTGCCAGGAAATATCCGGACACTGGTCTGTGGCGGGGCACCATACGGAGGTTCTGTCTAGGCTACTCTCGCGGCTGTGAGGGACAGTTCTGTGCGGTCGCCGGACGGTCTTGAGGCGATCCTTCTCGTGGGCGGCCAGGGCACGCGTCTCCGGCCGCTGACGCTCAGCACGCCGAAGCCGCTGCTGCCGACGGCGGGGGTGCCCTTCCTCGCGCACCAGCTGGCCAAGGCGCGGGCGTACGGGGTGCGCCGGGTGGTCTTCGCGACGTCCTACCGGGCCTCGATGTTCGCCGAGGCTTTCGGCGACGGGGCGGGGCTGGGCCTGGAGATCGTGTACGTGACCGAGGACACCCCGCTCGGGACCGGCGGCGCGATCCGCAACGCCGCGCGGGCCCTGACCTGCCCGCCCGAGGCGCCGGTGCTCGTGCTGAACGGCGACATCCTGTCGGGCCACGACATCGCCGCGCAGGTCGGCCTGCACGTCTCGCGCGGGGCCGCGGTGACCCTCCATCTCACGGAGGTGGACGACCCGTCGAGGTTCGGCTGCGTGCCGACCGACGACGACGGCCGGGTCACCGCATTCCTGGAGAAGACGCCCAACCCCGTGACGAACCGGATCAACGCCGGCTGCTACGTGTTCCAGCGCTCGGTCATCGACACGATCCCCGAGGGCCAGGTGGTCTCGGTGGAGCGGGAGACCTTCCCCGGCCTGATCGCGGCCGGTGAGCTGGTGCTCGGCTTCGCCGACGCGTCGTACTGGCTCGACGTGGGCACGCCCGCGGCGTTCGTGCAGGGCTCGGCCGATCTGGTGCTGGGCAAGCTCGGCTCGCCCGCCCTGCCCGGCCCGGTCGGGGAGCGGCTCCTGCTCGACGGGGCCGTCGTGTCGCCCGAGGCCAAGGTCACCGGCGGCACGGTCGTCGGCCCCCGGGCCACCGTCGAGGCGGGCGCCAGCGTGCGCGGCAGCGTGCTCTCCGAGGGCTGTCACGTCGCGTCCGGCGCGACCGTGGTGGACTCGGTCGTCGGCGTGGGCGCCCGCGTCGCCTCCGGCACAGTGCTGCGCGAGGTCGTGGTCGGCGACGGCGCGCTCATCGGCCCCGGCAACGAACTCACGGCCGGCATGCGCGTCTGGCCCGGGGTCACGCTGCCCGAGTGCGCCGTCCGCTTCTCCAGCGACGTGTGACATGACCGGTCCCGCTCCCACCCGTCATCGGGGGGAGCGGCAGACTGGGCGGGTGGAGGCGAGCCGAATGCCCAGATCGTCCGCGCCCGGCGACGTGTCCGTCACGACGGGCGCCGCTCCGTCCTGCGCGGTCTCCACCGGCACCGCTTCTTCCGGCGCCGTTCCTCCAAGCGTGGCTTCTTCCGGCACCGCTTCTTCCGGCACCGCTTCTTCCGGCACCGCTTCTTCCGGCACCGCTTCTTCCGGCACCGCTTCTTCCGGCACCGCTTCTTCCGGCACCGTCACTTCGGGCGCGGCCACTTCCGGCTCCGTTCCTCCGGGCGTCGTTCCTTCCGGCGTGGCTCCTTGGGGTGTGGCTTCCATGGGGGTGGTTGCTGCCGGTCGAGGCCCGGCGGCGCAGACGCGCGAGCGGCGGTGGCGGCCGGCCGCGCCGGTCGACGTGGCGCTGACGCTGTCGCCGCACCGGCGCGGGGGAGGAGACCCCGCCTGGCGCCGTACGCCCGACGGCGCGTTCTGGCGCACCTCGCGGACCCCCGAAGGCCCCGGCACGCTCCGCGTGACGGGAAGCCGCGACGGCGAGATCCTCGGACAGGCGTGGGGACCGGGGGCCGGGTGGCTCCTGGAGATGCTTCCCTCGATGCTGGGGGCCGACGACGACGTGGCCGGCTTCGCCGCGTTGCTCGCGCGGCTCGCCCGCTCCGGCGATCCACGGCACGTCCGCGCAGCCGCGTTCGTCGCCGATCTGGCCGGACGCGCCGGCGGGCTGCGGATCGGGCGCAGCCTGCGGGTCTTCGAGGCACTCGCGCCCGCCGTCCTGGAGCAGAAGGTGGTCGGCAGGGAGGCGTGGCGGGCCTGGCGGTTCCTGCTGCGCCGGTACGGCGAGCCCGCTCCCGGCCCGGCCCCCGAGGGCATGTACGTCGTCCCGTCGCCGGAGGTGTGGCGCGTGGTCCCGTCCTGGGACTGGCACCGCGCCGGGGCGGAGGCCGTACGGGCCAGGACGATCGTCAACGCCGCACGCCACGCCGCGAAACTGGAGCGCACGACAGGAGTCCTGGGCGCGGTGGACGCACCGGACCCGGCACGGACACCTGACGCGACACCAGGCTCAGCGGGCACACCGGACGCGGCACAGGTCGCGGCGGGCGGGCAGGCTTCAGCGGGTGTGGATGGCTCGACGGGTGTGGAGGGCTCGGGGGGAGCGGAGGGCTCGGCGGAGGCGGACCGGCTGCTGCGGGCGCTGCCGGGGATCGGCGTGTGGACCTCGGCGGAGGTGCGTCAGCGCGCCCACGGCGACCCGGACGCGCCGAGTGTGGGCGACTTCCACCTGCCCGGCATCGTCGGCTATGCCTTCACCGGCCGGAAGACCGACGACGACGGCATGCTCGAACTGCTGGAGCCGTTCCGCGGTCACCGCCACCGCGTGATCAAGTTGATCGAGCTCAGTGGGATCAGGCCCCCGGCCCGCGGCCCCCGCATGGCCGCACGCGACTACCGCTCCTTCTGAGCGCGCCGCCCGTCATCGGCCACCGGACCGGGACGACCCCAGGGTCTGGTTGATCCCGCAGTCGACCACGGTCGGCAGGCATCCGCCGTTCAGCGTGTTGAGGAATACGCTGTCGCCCGCCACCTGCTGGAGGCCGTTGACGGCGGAGCCGCTGTTGCCGCTGGGCGCGTTCACGTTGCGCCTGCCCGTGGACACCTGCCGGACAGGGCTGCCCATCTGGGGCGAGTTCGCCGCGTTCACGCCGGTCGTGACCTGCCAGGCGCCGCCCGGCCCGCCACGACCACGCCCCACCTGCCGCGCCCGCGTGCCTTCTCGCGCCCGTCGCGCACGCGGGGCGTCCCCGGGGAGCCGGCCGTGGCCACCGTGGCCCGTATGGCGTCCGTGGCCTACGTGGTCGGCCACGGGTAGCGCCCGGGGTGCCGGTGTCGCGAAGGCCGGGGCCGCCGGCGGTCCCGGCGTACCGAGGACGAGCGTCACGACGACCAGCCGCCGGATCGCTGCTGATCGGAAGTACACCACCGGCTGATACCCCGCCGCCCGGCAAGATCGAGCCGGCCGTGACCCAAGAGTTGGTCCGGAGGCGGCCGCGCCGTCCGTACCCGGGGCTCATAGGCTGCGGACTATGACGGCGAAGCGACCCCCGGACCTCGACGGCACCCCTTCGACCTCGGCCTCCGCCGGTTCGGCCACCTCCGGCTCGAACGCCGGCTCGGCCTCCGGCAGCGGGACACGCCGGGCACTCGCGCGGGCCCGGGACGGCAAGACGCTCGACCTCGCCGAGACGGCGGTCCTGCTCCGCGCTCGCGGCGCCGACCTGGACGCGCTGCTCGCGTACGCCTCGCGGGTCCGGGACGCGGGCCTGGAGGCCGCCGGCCGGCCCGGCGTCGTCACCTACAGCCGCAAGGTGTTCATCCCGTTGACGCGGCTGTGCCGGGACAGATGCGGCTACTGCACGTTCGCCACCGCCCCGCACCGGCTGCCGGCCGCCTTCCTGTCGCCGGACGAGGTGCTGGAGATCGCCCGCCAGGGCGCGGCGATGGGCTGCAAGGAGGCGCTGTTCACGCTCGGCGACCGCCCCGAGGACCGGTGGCACCAGGCGCGCGAGTGGCTCGACGCGCACGGGTACGACGACACCCTCTCGTACGTCCGGGCGATGGCGATCCGCGTGCTGGAGGAGACCGGGCTGCTGCCGCACCTGAACCCCGGCGTGCTGACCTGGCGGGACCTCCAGCGGCTCAAGCCGGTCGCGCCGTCGATGGGCATGATGCTGGAGACCACCTCCCGGCGGCTGTTCACCGAGAAGGGCGAGGCCCACTACGGCTCCCCTGACAAGGACCCCGCCGTACGGCTGCGCGTGCTGGAGGACGCCGGCCGCTCCAGCGTGCCGTTCACGACGGGCCTGCTGATCGGCATCGGCGAGACGATCGAGGAGCGGGCCGAGTCGATCTTCGCGATCCGCCGGGTGGCCCGTGAGTACGGCGGCGTCCAGGAGGTCATCGTCCAGAACTTCCGCGCCAAGCCCGACACGGCGATGCGCGGCATGCCCGACGCCGACCTGCACGAACTCGCCGCGACGATCGCGGTGACGCGGCTGGTGCTCGGGCCGAAGGTCCGCGTGCAGGCGCCGCCCAACCTGATCGGCGAGGAGTACGCCCTCATGCTGCGGGCGGGTGTGGACGACTGGGGTGGCGTCTCCCCGCTGACCCCCGACCACGTCAACCCCGAGCGGCCGTGGCCGCAGATCGACGATCTCGCCGCGCGGACCGCCGCCGCCGGCTTCACGCTGCGCGAGCGCCTGACGATCTACCCGGAGTACGTGCTCGCGGGGGAGCCCTGGCTCGATCCCCGGCTCGCCGGGCACGTCGCGGCGCTGGCCGACCCCGCCACCGGGCTCGCCCGGGAGGGCGCCGTGCCGCGCGGCCGTCCCTGGCAGGAGCCCGACGGCGGCCTCGGAGGTCTCGTCACCGGCGGACGGGCCGATCTGCACACCGCCGTCGACGCCGAGGGCCGCGCGAGCGACCGCCGCGACGACTTCGACAGCGTGTACGGCGACTGGGACGCGCTGCGTGAGCGCCTGCCCGGCGGCGGGCCCACGATCCCCGCCGACGGCTCATCCAGCGGTCACCCGTACGGCAGGGTGGACGGCAGGGTGGACGGCAGGGTGGACAGCGGCGTGCGGGAGGCGCTGCGGCGGGCGGAGACGGACCCGGCGCGGCTGACCGACGAGCAGGCGGTGGCGCTGCTCGGCCTCGCCGGCGACCAGACGGGCGCGGGCGCCGACGACGCGGGCCTGGACGAGCTGTGCCGGATCGCGGACGGGCTGCGTCGTGAGGCCGTGGGCGACGACGTGACCTACGTCGTCAACCGGAACATCAACTTCACCAACGTCTGCTACACCGGCTGCCGGTTCTGCGCGTTCGCCCAGCGGCGCACGGACGCCGACGCGTACACGCTGTCGCTGGGCGAGGTGGCCGACCGGGCGCGGGAGGCGTGGGACGCCGGGGCGACGGAGGTGTGCATGCAGGGCGGCATCCATCCCGACCTGCCGGGCACGGCCTACTTCGACATCGCCCGCGCCGTCAAGGAGCGCTGTCCCGAGATCCACGTGCACGCGTTCTCGCCGATGGAGGTCGTCAACGGCGCGAGCCGTACGAACCTGTCGGTGGAGGAGTGGCTGCACGCCGCGAGGGAGGCGGGGGTCGACTCGCTGCCCGGCACGGCGGCCGAGATCCTCGACGACGACGTCCGGTGGGTGCTGACGAAGGGCAAGCTGCCCACCCGGGAGTGGGTGGAGGTCATCACGACCGCCCACCGGGTCGGCATCCCGACGACCTCGACCATGATGTACGGCCACGTGGACACCCACGAGCACTGGGTGCGCCACATCCGGCTGATCCGGTCGATCCAGGAGGAGACGGGCGGGTTCAGCGAGTTCGTGCCGCTGCCGTTCGTCCACCACAGCGCCCCGATCTACCTGGCCGGGATCGCCCGGCCGGGGCCGACCGCGCGGGAGAACCGGGCCGTCCACGCGCTGGCGCGGATCATGCTGCACGGCGCGATCCGCAACATCCAGTGCTCCTGGGTGAAGCTGCGCGACGACCTGTGCCGGGACGTGCTCGCCGGCGGCGTGAACGACCTCGGCGGCACGCTCATGGAGGAGACGATCAGCAGGATGGCCGGCTCGGAGAACGGGTCCTACAAGACGATCAGCGAGATCGAGGCCATGGTCGCCCCCACCGGCCGCCCGCTCCGCCAGCGCACCACCGCGTACGGCCGGCCGAGCGAGGAGCGGACCGCGGCGGCCCGGCGCAGCGACGGGGTCTGCGGGTCGGTGCGAAGGCCGCTGCTCACGGTCACGCCCGCACCCGCGCGGCCCGCACCCACGCCCGCACCCACGCCCGCACCCGCGCCCACGCCCGCCGCCGGGTCCGGCCCGGAGACGGTGGTCAGCGGGTGACGTAGAAGTCGGCCGCGTCGCGCGCCGGGCGGTCCTTGGGCGGCGCGGCGGGGTGGCCGACGGCCACGGCGCCCATGGGGTCCCAGTCGCCCGGCAGGCCGAGCACCTCGCGCACCACCTCACGGCAGAACATCGTGGACGACACCCACGCCGAGCCCAGCCCCTCCACGGCGAGCTGGACCAGGAAGTTCTGCACGCCGGCGCCGGTGGCGACGACGAACATCTCCCGCTCGGCGGCGTTCCTGCGCTCGTCCCCGTAGGTGTGCGAGCCGTCCATGACCAGGCAGGGCACCGCCAGGTAGGGCGCGTTCCGCAGCACGTCGCCGCGCCGGATCCGGCGGGCGATCGACTCCTCGGAGAACCCGTCGGAGCGGAGGTCGGCGATCCAGGCGTCCCGCATCGCGTCGAGCAGTTCCGCACGCGCCCGCGGGGTCTCCAGCAGCACGAACCGCCACGGGGTGGTGTGGTGCGGGGCGGGCGCGGCGATCGCGGCGGCCACGGCCCGGCGCACCGCCGCCGGGTCGACCTCCCGCCCGGAGAACTCGCGGATCGTGCGGCGGGCGAAGACGACGTCGGCCGAGCCGTACCGGAACATGTCCTCGTCCGCGGGCCGGACGAGCGCCCGCCCGCCCGGCCCGTCCTCGCCGGTCACCAGGCCGCCCAGCCCGCGGACGACCGCCACCGGGACGCCGGACAGCTTGCCTTTCGCGAGGTCGCCCGCCGCCGCGATCTCGTCGGCCAGCGCGACCACCGTGGCGTTGAGCGGGTTGCCGTAGGCGTCGGCGCCGCCGCGCAGGTCGTCCAGGGGCCGTACGCCGGACGCGCCGATGGCGACGTCGGTGAGGCCGTGCCGCCAGGGCCGGCCGAACGTGTCGGAGACGATCACCCCGACCCGTACGCCGAGCCGGTCGCGCAGCCCGCGGCGGATCCGGCTCGCCGAGGCGTCCGGGTCCTCGGGGAGCAGCAGCACGGTGCCGGGGGCGGTGTTGGAGGCGTCCACGCCGGCCGCGGCCATGACGAAGCCGTGCCGCGTCTGCGCGATCACCGTGTCGCCGCGCCGCGCGACCACGCGCTGCGTCTCCTCCTCGATCGCGGCCGTACGGCTGTCGCGCGGCGGCGCTCCGCGCCCCGCCGCCGTCGCGCCTGGCGTGTGCGGGGGCGCTCCGCCGCCGTTCCACGTCGCACCGGCGCCGCTCCGGCGGATCCGGCCCTCGGCCTTGCTCACGATCTTGGAGGTCACGACCAGGATGTCGCCGTCCTCCAGGGCGGGCGAGGCCTCGGCCACGAGCAGCGCGATGTCGTCGCCGGGCGCGACCTCGGGCATGCCGGTGACGCCGCTTACGGTGATGTGGGTCATGAACTGCCTCGATGCGTCGTGGATCGGGTCACGGGAGGGATGTCACCGGAGGGATTCGGCCAGGGCGAGGGCCGCGGCGGCGATGTCCCTTGTCGCGCCGGGGTCGCTCATCAGGAGCGGACGCGCCTCCACCGCCACGCCGTCGAGCGCCACTCCCTTGTCCTCCTCGGCGACCAGCCAGCCGTCGAGCAGAGCCGGTCCGTACAGTTCGAGCACGGCCTGGGCGCTCGTCTCGACGCCGATCGCCGTCAGGCAGGCGTCGGCCATGCCGCGCACCGGAGCGCCGCCGATGATGGGGGAGACGCCGACGACCGTCTTGTCCTCCAGCGCCGCCCGGATGCCCGGGACCTGCAGGATCGTGCCGATGCTGACGACCGGGTTGGACGGCGGGAGGATCACGAGGTCGGCGTCGCGGATCGCGTCGAGCACACCAGGGGCCGGGCGGGCCTCGTCGGCGCCGACGAGCACGATCTGCTCGGCCGGTACGGACGCGCGCAGCCGCACCCACCACTCCTGGAAGTGGACGGCCCGCCGGCCCGCGTCGTCGGCGATCACCACATGGGTCTCGGTGCGGTCGTCCGACATCGGCAGCAGCCGTACGCCGGGCCGCCATCGGTCGCACAGGGCCTCGGTCACCTGGGAGAGGGGATAACCGGCGGCAAGCATCTGGGTGCGGATGATGTGGGTGGCGAAGTCGCGGTCGCCGAGGCCGAACCACTGCGGCTCCATGCCGTACGCGGCGAGTTCCTCCTTCACCGTGAACGTTTCGCCGGCCCGGCCCCAGCCCTGCTCCTCGTTGATGCCGCCGCCCAGGGTGTACATGACGGTGTCGAGATCGGGGCACACCCGCAGCCCGAAGAGGGTGATGTCGTCGCCGGTGTTGCCGATGACGGTGATCTCCGAACCGGGCGCCGCAGCCTTGAGACCTCGGAGGAAGCGGGCGCCGCCGATACCTCCGGCGAGGGACACGATGCGCATGCCGCCAGTCTTCCATCGGGCGGCGGGCGGGCCTCCCACCCCACCCCACATACTGCGATAACCAGCGAAATGTAGTGTGTGTCTGGCTTGTGAGGTTCTTGGGACTGCCGACACTTAAGTCCAGCATGTGCAAAACTTCCCCGAGGGCCATCTGGACCGTTGGGGGTAGCTGTGCTGAAGGTCGATACCGACCGGCTCAGAGAGCCGGCCGCGTGGACGATGCTCGCGGTGGTGATCACAAGCGTTCTCGTGGGTGTCGCGCGGTTACTCATCAGCTCCTCCTCGCTCGGCGGCACGTTCGGCGTACGCGCGGCCACGAGCCTGCACACCCTCGCCTCCCCCCTGTCGACCGTGCTCGCGGCCGGCGCGGTGCTGCTCGTGGCCAAGGCGGGCGCCCCGACGCCCCGGGCCCGCCTGGTGGCGCTGGGCGCGGCCGGGTCGCTGGGCCTCGGCGTCGTCTTCGGTGTGATCGGCGTGCTGGGCGTCCTCGTGGGCGACCTGCCGACCTTCCGCGACCGGTTCGAATACCTGATCACCGGCCTGCCGATGCTCGCTCTCGCCGTCTTCGGGGCGCTGTTCGCGATGAGCACGGCCGCCGCCCTCCAGTCCGCGCAGCGGCCCGCGGGCGACTTCTTCGGCCGGCGCGACGACGCCTATCCGCCCCGGACGAACGTCCCGGCGCTGCCGCAGGGGTACGGCGACGCCCAGGGCCGCCCGTCGTCCTACGGACAGCCTCAGGGCCAGGCACAGGCACAGGGCGCCCCGGTCGTCAACGGCGCGGTTCCCAACGGCGTCGTTCCCAACGGCATGGTTCCCAACGGCGCGGCCCACAACGGCATGCCCGCCGACCGGCAGCAGGGCCCGGTTCAACACGGTTCCGGCGGGCCGGGTGAGCAGGGCCACGGTCCGCAGGCGTACGGCCAGCACGGTCCGGGCCAGCACGGGCAGGGTCAGCAGCCTGTCGCCCACAACGTCCACGGCGAGCCCGACCAGGGCCGGCAGAACGGCGCGCAGGACCCCCACCACTCCGGCCAGCCGCCCTTCGGTGAGCACGTCGCTCAGCACGCGGGTCAGCACGCCGGGATGTCCGCGCCGGGCGGCGGCCCCGTCCAGGCCCCGGCGTACGGCGATCCCCAGACGCAGCAGGCCCAGCACGCCCAGCAGGCGCCGGCGGCGCAGCAGGGACAGGCGCAGCAGGGGCAGGCCCAGGGCGGTCCCGCCCATCCGCAGCCCGCGACGGCGCCGGAGCACCACTACGGCCAGGAGTCGTACGCTCCGCAGGACCGGCCGCACGCGTCCTACTCCCAGGAACGCGGCGGCCAGGGCGCCTTCGGCCAGGAGCGGCCGCAGGACGTCTACGGCCAGGACCACCCGCGCGAGCCGTACGGCGCGGCTCCGGGGCAGGGCGACGCCTACGAGCCCCAGGCCGCCTACAACCCCGCCGCGACCGCCCCGCAGCCTCCGCTGTTCGGCCAGCCCGGCACACCGGCCGTTCCCCCGGGGCAGGCACAGGGCCAGGCACAGTCCCAGGCGCAGGGCCAGCAGCCGTGGCAGGCCGAGCAGCAGGCCCGGCCGTCGATGCAGGACGTCCAGACCGGCGCGCACTACTCCGACTACGGCGCGCCGGGCCACCAGCAGGAGCAGCCCTCCACCGGCCAGTACGCGGGCCAGCCCGAGAGCGGGCGGTACGGCGGGCAGCCGGAGGCCGCCCCCTACGGCCGCCAGCCCGGCGGTGCCTCCTACGACCGGCAGCCCGAGGGCGGCTCCTACGGCCGGCACAGTGACACCGGCGGCTACGGTCAGCAGGGCGACAACGGCGCCTACGGTCAGCAGCCCGGCAGTGCCTCCCAGGGGCACCAGGGCGACGGCGGCTCCTACGGCCGTCAGGGCGACAACGGCGCCTATGGTCAGCAGGGCGACAACGGCGCCTACGGCAGGCAGCCGGAGGCCCTCCCCGCCCACCAGCCCCCCGACTACTCCGCGCCCCCGCAGGGCCCGGTGTTCGACCAGTACGGCTACGCCGGGCAGCAGAGCGAGACCGGCGGCTACGGCCGCTTCCCCAACCCGCCAGAGGGCCCCGGCTTCCCCCCGGCCGGCGCCGAAGGCAGGCCGTACGAGCCGGAGCAGCCGTACGGCCACTCCGGCTACTCCGGCTCCGAGTTCGCCCCGCAGCCCGCCGAGCACACGGCGGGCGGCCCGGCCTTCGACGCTCCCCCCGCGTACGAGAGTCCGGCCGACCCGAGGGAACAGCAGCTCGCGCAGGCCTACCAGCAGGCGCAGAGCTACCAGAAGATCGCCCTGCCGGACCACCCCACCGGTCCGCAGGACCTGCCCGAGTACTACGACAACCCGCTCGGCCACCCCCAGAGCTCAGAGCCCGCGCCGTTCCAGGCCCCGCCGCCGGGCGCCGCCGAGCAGACCCTGCGCTTCGACCCCTCCGGCTACCGAGGTGACCCGCTCACCGACCCGCTCCGGAGGGAGGAGCCCATCGACCCGACGGCGATTTACACCCCCGACAGGTCGCAGGCAAAGTATGAGGAAGGTTCCGCCCCCGATCAGGCAGGCCGCGGAACCGACCCCAACCTCCCTTGGTATGGTTCCGAACGCTGACAGGACCGAACAACGGGGCATACGAACCGGGGCAAGCAGGTCTTTCCCCGGGTATCGTTATGCCGCTTGACGCCACACGCGCCACGCGCGTGTAATTACAGACATGTTGTTACGCCTTCCCAACGGTGGGTATGGGGCAGGCGTTTTTATGGGGGGCCTCATGTGGGCGGGCGAGCGACAGGGAGGTGTGCAATGACCGAGCTGGTCATGGCACAGGCGCTCGATGGTGAAGATCTTGGGTGGCAGGAACGCGCCCTGTGCGCGCAGACCGATCCTGAGGCGTTCTTTCCTGAGAAGGGCGGCTCCACCAGGGAAGCCAAGAAGGTGTGCCGTTCGTGCGAGGTTCGTGCGGAGTGCCTTGAGTACGCGCTTCAGCATGACGAGCGTTTCGGCATCTGGGGTGGTCTGTCCGAGCGCGAGCGACGCAAGATGAAGCGCCAGGCCGTCTGAGGACGCGAACGGGGCCGCGCGCTCGGCGCGCGGCCCCGCGTTCATGTCCGGCGGCGTTCGTCTGCACCATGATTGATGTCGGGTAATGCCCGCGTACGGTCCTCCGAATGGTCCTCCGTACGGGGTCCGGCGGGGTTCGTTACCGGTGGTTCGTCCCACGATCCGCGTCAGTGGGGTTTCTCCGAAGTTCGTGCTGACATCCTGTTTCGCCTGGATGTGATCGGGTGAGTCCGGGTTGCCGTATCGTGGTCGGCGCTCAGCCGTACGACCCCCTTAGGACTCGACGTGCACTCGGTGACCGCGATCGTCGTCGCTCACGACGGCGCCCGCTGGCTCAAGGAGACGCTGGCGGCGTTGCCGCGCCAGACCCGGCCTCTCGACCGTGTCGTCGGTGTCGACAACGGCAGCCGTGACGGCAGCGCGAAGCTGCTGACCGAGGCCTTCGGCTCGCACAACGTGCTGACCATGCCGAGGTCCACCGGATTCGGCGAGGCCGTCCACGAGGTGCTGCGGCGGCTGCCGCCCGCGCCCGGCCAGGAGTGGGTCTGGCTGCTCCACGACGACTGCGCACCCGACGCGAACGCGCTGCAGGCCCTGCTGTGGGCCGCCGAGCAGGACCCGAAGGCCGCGATCCTCGGCCCCAAGCTGCGTGACTGGCTCGACCGGCGGGTGCTGCTGGAGATGGGCGTGACCGTCAGCAGGTCCGGACGGCGCGACACCGGCCTGGAGCCGAGGGAGTACGACCAGGGCCAGCACGACGAGATCGCCGACGTCCTGTCGGTCTCCACGGCGGGCATGCTCATCCGCAGGGACGTCTGGGACGAGCTGTCCGGCCTCGACACCGGCCTGCCGCTGTTCCGCGACGACCTCGACCTGTGCTGGCGCGCCCGCGCGGCGGGACACCGCGTGCTCAACGTGAGCGACGCGGTGGCCTGGCACGCCGAGGCGTCCGCGCGGCGGCGCCGCCGCATCGCCACGAGCGAGGAGCACCCGCGCAGGCTCGACCGGCGCAACGGCCTGTTCGTCCTGATGGCGAACCTCCCGTTCGGCGCGTTCGCGCGATCGGTGGTGCGCAACGTCTTCGGGTCGGCGCTGCGGGCCCTGCTGTTCCTGCTGGCCAAGCAGCCGGCCAACGCCCTGGACGAACTCGCCGCGCTCGGCTCGGTCCTCGGCCATCCGTGGCGTCTGCTGCGGGCCCGGAAGGCGCGGAGGAACGGCAGGAAGCAGAGCTGGCCCGCGATCAGGCGCAAGCTCACCCCGCCCGGCGCCGCGCTGCGCCGGCTCGCCGACATGGTGCAGGGCTTCCTGGCCGGGACGGGCCCGGTCGACTCCGCGGGCCGCCACCACGCCGCCGCCGACACGGGGGAGGAGGACGGCGACGAACTGCTCACCGACTCCGGCGGCGTCCAGCGCCTGCTGAGCAGCCCCGGAGTGGTGCTCTGCCTGATCCTGGCCGCGATCACGCTGGCCGCCGAACGGACGCTGCTGCCGGACGGCCTGCTCGGCGGCGGCGCGCTGGTGCCGGTCACCGGCGGCGCGGCCGACCTCTGGCGGCTCTACGTCGAGGACCACCACGCCGCCGGGCTCGGCTCCGGCACCTGGGCCCCGCCGTACGTCGCCGTGCTGGCCGGCCTGTCGGCGCTCGCGCTCGGTAAGACGTGGCTGGTCGTCGGCGTGCTGCTGCTCGCCTGCGTGCCGCTGGCCGGGCTCTCGGCGTACGCCGCGACGAAGCGGATGATCCCCTATACCCCGGCGCGGGTCTGGCTGGCCGCCACCTACGCGCTGCTGCCGGTCACGACGGGCGTGGTGTCCGGCGGACGGCTCGGCACCGCGATCGTGATCGTGCTGCTGCCCGTCTACGCGGCGCTCGCCATCCGGGTGATGGCCGGGTCGAGCCGGGCCGCCTGGGGGTTCGGCCTGCTCCTGGCCGTGGGCACGGCCTTCGTCCCGCTCGTGTACGTACTGGTGGCGATCCTCGGCGGCCTCGCCGCGGTGTCGTTCGGCGGCATCCGCAGGGGAGTCAGAAGATCGCTCGCGATCGGCCTCGGCACCCCGGTCGTCCTGCTGTTCCCCTGGCTGGTCCAGATCGCTCAGGAGCCGGGGCGCATCCTGCTGGAGTCCGGCCTGCACGATCCCCGGCTCTCCGACCCCCGGCTCGCCGCGGAGTCGCTGCTCATGCTGAGCCCCGGCGGCCCGGGCGTGCCGCCCGTGTGGGCGACGGCCGGCCTGGTCGCGGTGGCGCTGGCCGCCCTGCTGCTGCGGCGTCACCAGATGGTCGTCGCGATCGGCTGGGGCGTCATGCTCTTCGGCCTGCTGGTGGCGATCGTGGTCAGCCGGATCACCGTCCACGTGGGAGGGGTCATCGGGGAGGCCGCCGGAGGAGCCGTCCCCGTCTGGCCCGGCGTGCCGCTGGCGTTCGCGGCGACCGGTCTGCTGGTCGCGGCGGCGCACCCCGCGCACCGGATCACCGAGTTCCGCGCCGCCCGGGGGCTGCGCCGCCTGGGCGCGATGCTCATCGTCGTGGTCGCCTTCGCCACCCCGCTGGCCGCCGCCGGGCTGTGGGTCGCCCGGGGCGCGGACGGCCCGCTGCGGCACGACGTGACCGATCCCGTGCCGCTGCTCGCCGCGGTCGAGTCGGCACCGGGAGAGGGCACGCTGCTCCTGCGGTCCAGGGGCGGCGAGGTCGGCTACACGTTGCTGCCCGGCCGGGGGCCGCTGATCGGCGAGTCCGACCTCGAACCGCCGGGGGAGACGAGGACCCGCTTCGGGGCGGCGGTCGCCGGGCTCGCGTCCGGGCGGGGCGGCGAGTACGCGCGGACGCTCGCGTCCTTCGGCGTCCGCTTCGTGTCGGTACCCGCTCCGGTCGACCCCGCGCTGCAACGGGCGCTCGACTCCGAGCCCGCCCTGGCCAGGAGGAGCCTGTCGGAGGCGGGCGGCCTGTGGCGCATGTCGGGCCAGGTCAAGGTGCCGCCGCCCGCGGCGCCCGCAAGCGCCCTGCACCGTGGGTGGCTGTGGGCGCAGGGCGCGCTGCTCGTGCTCGTGCTCGTGCTGGCCTCGCCCGGCGCCCGTACGACGGAGCCCGACGGCGACTTCGCCGACGCCTCCGCCGAGGAGGGGACGCGGGGCCGCCGCCGGGCCCGGGACGACAAGTCCCGGAACGACAGGGGCCGGGACGGCAAGGGCCGGAACGACAAGGGCAGGGAAGAAACGGTGCCCGCGTGAGAAGACTGATCGAGAACCGCTTCGGCCTGCTCGCCCTCGTGCTGATCGCGTCGGGCGCGCTCTTCGGCGTGGCCTTCGTCAGCAGGCCCGCGCCGGTGGCCCAGGTGCGGCCGCAGGCCGTCAGGGCGCCCGTCGAGTCGGTCACGGCCGTGTGCCCGGCTCCGGCGGGCAGCAGGGTGAGCGTGATCACCCCGCCCGGCGCCGGTGGACCCGGGAGCGCCACCCTGTCGGCGATCGCCGCCCCGGACGCGAAGGGCACAGACGCGAAGGACTCAGGGGGGAAGGACCCGGGGGAGAAGGACGCCGTCATCGACCGGCCGGGCCTGCTGTGGCAGCGGGAGATCGCCTCCGGAGGCGGCCCTCTCATGGTCGACGCCACCGGCTCGATGGCCGCCGGGCTGGAGAGCGCGCAGACCGCCAGGGAGACCTCGGGCGCCCAGCGGGGCCTCGCCGGGGTGCGCTGCGTCGAGCCGGGCGCCGACACGTGGTTCATCGGGCCCGGACCCGCCGCGGCCGAGATGACCCTCTACCTCGCCAACCCCGACTCCGCCCCGGCCGACATCACGTTCATGGTCTACTCGGGCGAGGGCCCGGTGCTGAGCGAGCGCGGCAACGGCGCGGTCGTCAAGCCCGGCGGGCACCGTGTGATCAGGCTGCGCGACCTGGCGCCGTCTCCGCTGATCATGGCGCTGCGGGTGAGCACCCGCAGCGGCCGGGTGGCCGCCGCCGTCAAGGCCGTGCTCGGGGAGGGCCGGGGCGCCGACTGGCTGCCCGTCGCCGCCGCCCCCGCCACCCGGGTCGTCGTCCCCGGCATCCCCGGCACCGCGGGGAAACGCGAACTGTACGTCGCCGCGCCGGGGGAGCGCGACACGGTCGTACGGATCAAGGCCGTGCTGGAGGACGGCTCCTACGCGCTGAAGAACAAGGAGACGATCGAGGTCCCGGCCGGATCGACGGCCTCACTCGACCTGTCCACCGGCATCGGCGGGCAGCCCGCCGCGCTGGTGCTGGAGTCGGACGTGCCGATCGTGGCGGGTCTGAAGATCACCGGAACCGGCGCCCGGCAGGACGTCGCCTTCACGGCCGGCGCCGACTCCATCGATCTCGGCAGCGTCGTGGCGGACGCCCAGGCGACGGGAGGCAAGCAGGTCTCGCGGCTGGTGCTGTCGGCGCCCTTCGCCCCGGCCACCGTGGAGGTGCGGCTGCTGCCCGCAAAGGGGGAGGCGCCGGCCCCCGTCGAGGTGAAGCTGGCCGCAGCCCACACCCAGGAGATCAGGCTCACACCGCGTGGGAGCAAGGACGCCTTCAGCGTCGTCGTGCGTCCGCTGCCCGGCTCCGGCCAGGTGTACGGCGGCCGCGTCCTGGACGAGGCGACCAAGGACGGCCAGCTGGTCACCGCGCAGCCGCTGGCCGTGGGCCGCATCTGGGCCCTGGTGCCCCCGGCCGTCGACGCACCAGGAGTTGTCCTCCCCTGAGATCCCCCCTGACGGCCTCCCCTGAACGGCCTCTCTGAACGGCGGCGGTCCGGGCTCCCGGCACGGGGTCTCTGCCGACCCTCAATGCCGACCCCACGGCGTTCCAAGATCAAGCGATGGGCTGGGCCTGATGGTGAGATGGGTCGCGATCTGATCACGACGTTCGAGACCGAGTTGCTCGACCGGCATCACTTCGTCACCCGTGCCCAGGCCGAGGCCGCCTGCTTCGACTTCATCGAAGGGTTCTACAACCCCCGCCGCCGCCATTCGACCCTGGGCATGCTCAGCCCTGCCGCTGGGTACAGCCGGTCAGTGCGGCCGCGGTCAGGGTGAGGTGCTGGGCCAGCACCTCGGCCGCGGTGTCGGCGTCGCGGGCCAGCGCCGCCTCCTCCAGGCGGCGGTGCTCGCCGAGGGCGTCCCGGTCCGGGTTGCGCTGCGCCGCCCAGCGGCGAGCGAGCTCGCTCGCGGTCCACATCCGGTCGAACGTCTCCAGTAGGACGGGGTTGCCGCAGCCCTCCAGCAGGGTGCGGTGGAAGACGCGGTGGGCCTCGGACCATGCGCTGCTGTAGTGCTCGCCCTCCTCGGGCACGAACGCCGGGGTGCGGGCCAGACGGTGGTGAGCGGCTCGTACGCGGGCCTCCCAGTCGACGTCGCCTCGCTCGATGGACATGCGCAGCACGACCGGTTCGATGGTCCTGCGGGCTTCCGCGATCTCCTGCCAGCGGCGGTCGGAGAAGGCCGGGACGGCGAAGCCGCGGTTGGGCAGCCGGTCGGCGAGGCCCTCGCCGACCACCCGTACGAGCGCCTCGCGCACGACGGCCAGGCTCACGCCTTGTTCCTTGGCGAGGCCCTGCGGTTTGAGAGCGTCACCGGGGGCGTAGTCCCCGCGCATGATCGCATCCCGCAGGTACGCGTAGACCTGCTCGGAGAGCATCTGCTTCCCCGACGAGTTCGGGGGGTGGACCGTCTGGGTCATGCGGTCATCATAGAGGATTCAACAAATAATCGATTTTTCGTGTTAGAGTCGATTCACCGGTCGGCAAGAGGCGACGGCGATGCCTCTACGCAAACCGCGGGCTCTCCGCCGACCCCAGCACCGCCAGCCCGCAGCACGGCCTGAAAGGAACGACGCGATGAGCGCCAACGACCCCTTCGCCCGCCTCCCCGAGGCGGCCTCCTTCACCGTCACCAGCACCACCGTCACCGACGGCGCCGCCTGGGGGCGCGAGCAGTTCTCCTCCGGCGTCCCCGGCGGGAAGGACATCTCCCCGCAGCTGTCCTGGAGCGGCGCCCCGGAGGGCACCAAGAGCTACGCCGTCACCGTCTACGATCCCGACGCCCCCACCGGGTCCGGCTTCTGGCACTGGGCGGTCGCCGACATCCCCGCCGCCGTCACCGAACTGCCCGAGGGCGCCGGCGACGACACCGGCTCTGGCCTGCCCGAGGGTGCCTTCCAACTGCCCAACGACGTCCGCGCGGCCCGCTTCATCGGCGCCGCCCCGCCGGCCGGGCACGGCCCGCACCGCTACTTCATCGTGGTGCACGCCCTCGACATCGAATCGATCGGCGTCCCGGCCGACGCCACCCCGGCCCTCCTCGGCTTCACCATGGCCGGCCACACCCTCGGCCGCGCGGTGCTGACCGCCACCGCCGAAACCCCCGCCTGACGAACAGCATGTCCGGACTCATCGACACCACAGAGATGTATCTGCGCACCATCCTGGAGTTCGAGGAGGAAGGCGTGATCCCCATGCGTGCCCGCATCGCCGAGCGCCTGAACCAGCGTGGCCCCACCGTCAGCCAGACCGTCGCCCGCATGGAACGCGACGGTCTGCTGCACGTCGCCGGCGACAGGCACCTGGAGCTGACGGAGGAGGGCCGGCGGATCGCCACGCGCGTGATGCGCAAGCACCGGCTCGCGGAGTGCCTGCTCGTCGACGTGATCGGGCTGGAGTGGGAGCAGGTCCACGCCGAAGCCTGCCGCTGGGAGCACGTCATGAGCGAGGCCGTCGAACGCCGCGTCTTCGAACTGCTGCGACACCCGGCGGAGTCGCCCTACGGCAACCCGATCCCGGGCTTGGAGGAGCTCGGCGAGGAGGGCATCGCGGATCCGTTCCTCGACGACGGCATCGTCAGCCTCAACTGTCTGAAGCCCGGGCGGAACGGCGCGAGTGCGGTCGTACGGCGGATCGGGGAGCCGATTCAGGCCGATCCCCAGCTGATGTACACCCTGCGCCACGCCGGGGTGCGGCCCGGCGCGGTCGTGAGCGTGACGTCGTCACCCGGCCGCGTGATGGTCGGCAGTGGCGGGAAGGCCGCCGAACTCCCCACGCAGACCGCCGCGCACGTCTTCGTGGCCGAGCGCTGAATCCAGCCGGGCGCCGGCCGTTTGCCATGACCCGCGTATGGCCCTCGACCACGATCACGGTCGAGGGCCGTCCTCGTCGCGGCAACCCGCGACGAGGACGGCCCCGCAACGTCACCGCGACCAGAGGCGCGACGCCCAGGTCGCAGACGGTTCTCCCGCGGCTGCGGGCCGGGTGAGATCGATGTTGGAATTGTTGGCCAAGGCACCCGATCCGGCTGCGGCGGCCAGGCTCACCATCGGGCAGATCACGACCGTGCTGAAGCGGGCGCGTCGCCGTGGCGACCTTGCCGAGCGGGCCTCGCGGATCAAAGCCGCGTTGCGAACCGAGCATCTGGGGCAACCCGCCGAGGTCACGGCCGCCTACGCCGTTGACGGGTTGTGTAGCCGATCGCCCTGCACCCGGTCACCGCTGAAGTGCACGCCGAAGTCGATCAAGCTGAGGGGCATGCCGAGCCTCAATGCCGACCTCAGGGCCGAACCCGGTGCCGGGTGCCTGTGCCGGTCTCGGGCGGTCTCAGTGGTGGTATCAGCGGTGCGTCAGTGGCGGTCGTCGTAGCCGGGGTCGATCGTCTCCGGTGTGAGGCCCAGCAGGCTCGCCACCTGCTCGACCACCACGTCCAGCACGAGCGTGCCGAGCGTGTCCCGGTCGCGGGCCCGCGCTTCGAGCGGCCTGCGATACAGGACGACGGTCGCGGGGTCGTCCCCGGAGGCAGAGTCCGCCCGTCCCAGCGGGATCGGGTCCGACGACAACCGGGCCGGGCCGTCCACCAGCTCGTCGGCCGGCGGCACCTCCTCGACGGCGAACTCGACGGAAGCGAGCTGGGCGCCCCACCGGGGCTTGAGCCGGTCGACCGCGTCGAGCACCAGGTCGTCGAAACGCTCCCCGCGGGACTTGGCGATGGGGACGTGCGAGGGCGCGAGCGGGCCGCGCATGCCGCGACCGTGCCGGTCGCGCCGGCGTACCCGCCGCCGAGGGTCCGGCCTGTCACCGCTCCGATCGCTCACGGAGTCAGCTTAAGGCGTGACCGGCGTGATCCGAGGGACACCGCCTGAGCACCTTCCGCAGGTACGACGGACTGCGCGGCGTTGTGTCCGCTTTGCCCGACAATCTCATGAGGACTTCTCAGAACGCTGAATTGTGGCGACACGCTCGATAAGAGCGGCGGGGTGGTGGCAATGTGAACGCGGACCGGATACGGTCCCTCCGTGAGCCCCGTCCGCAGCTGTTCCCGTACCGCCTGCAGGCAGCCTGCCGTCTTCACACTCACGTATGTCTACGCCGACTCGACCGCCGTACTCGGCCCTCTGGCGACGTACGTCGAGCCCCATTGCTACGACCTGTGCGCGGAGCACGCGGAACGGCTCACCGCGCCCAGGGGCTGGGAGGTCGTGCGCCTTCCTTCCGAGGCCGCGTCCCCGAGCGGAGACGACCTGGAGGCCCTGGCGAACGCGGTCCGCGAGGCCGCCCGCCCCGCCCCCGCTGCGGGAGAGCCGGTCGGCCAGGCGGTCGAGGTGGGACGCCGGGGCCATCTGCGCGTGCTCAAGTCGGCACAGCCCAATCGGGAGCGCTGAGGAAGCGCGATCAGACCCCGCGCGACGAGATCGCGCGCACCGCGTTGGATCGCCCGTTGTGGGGGCAATCAGGCGCTATAGGCTCAGGTGCGAAGACTTAACGACTTTTAGGGGCGTGCAGTGGCCGACCTCAGCAGAATCTTCAAGGCGTACGACGTGCGCGGTGTGGTGCCCGACGAGCTCGACGAGGAGATCGCGGAGGCCGTAGGGGCGGCGTTCGTGGAGCTGACCGGTGCGACGTCGGTGGTGATGGCTCACGACATGCGCACCTCCTCCGGCCCGCTGGCCGCGGCGTTCGCGCGGGGCGCGACCTCCCGGGGCGCCGACGTCGTCAACGCCGGCCTCGGCTCGACCGACATGCTCTACTACGCCAGCGGCAGCCTGAACCTGCCGGGCGTGATGTTCACCGCGAGCCACAACCCGGCCAAGTACAACGGCATGAAGATGTGCCGCGCCGGAGCCGTTCCCGTGGGCACCGACACCGGGCTGCTGGAGATCCGTGACCGCGCGGCCGAGTTGCTCGACAGCGGGCTGGGCGGCACTCCCGGCGCGGGCACGGTGACGGAACGCAACCTGCTGGAGGGTTACGCCGCCCACCTCAAGACCCTGGTCGACCTGTCGGGCATCCGCCCGCTGAAGGTGGTCGTCGACGCCGGCAACGGGATGGGCGGCTACACGGTCCCCGAGGTATTCAAGGGCCTGCCGATCGAGCTGACCCCGCTCTACTTCGAGCTCGACGGCAGCTTCCCCAACCACGAGGCCAACCCGATCGAGCCGGAGAACCTGCGCGACCTGCAGAAGGCGGTCGTCTCGCAGGGCGCCGACATCGGCATCGCCTTCGACGGCGACGCCGACCGCTGCTGGGTCATCGACGAGCGGGGCGAGTCGGTGCCGCCGTCCACGATCACCGCGCTGGTCGCGGTGCGCGAGCTGGCCAAGGACCCCGGCGCCACGGTCATCCACAACCTGATCACGTCGAAGGGCGTGCCGGAGATCGTCGCCGAGCACGGCGGCAGGCCGGTCCGCACCCGCGTCGGCCACTCGTTCATCAAGGCCGAGATGGCCCGCACCGGCGCGGTCTTCGGCGGCGAGCACTCCGCCCACTACTACTTCCGCGACTTCTGGTTCGCCGACTCCGGCATGCTGGCCGCGCTGCACGTGCTGGCCGCGCTGGGCGAGCAGGACCGGCCGCTCTCGGAGGTGCTCTCGCGCTACTCGCGTTACGCCGCCTCCGGAGAGATCAACAGCAGGGTCGAGGACCAGGCGGCGGCCCTGGCCCGCGTACGGGAGACCTTCGCGGCGCGGGAGGGTGTTACCTTCGACGAGCTGGACGGACTCACCGTCAGCGGTCCGGACTGGTGGTTCAACCTGCGTCCGTCGAACACCGAGCCGCTGCTGCGGCTCAACGCGGAGGCCTCGGACGAGGAGAAGGTCGCCGCCGTCCGCGACGAAGTGCTCGCCGTCGTAAGGAGCTGACGAGTTGAAGATCGACGACTGGCTGCTGGACATCCTCGCGTGCCCGGCGTGCAAGTCCCCCCTCCGCGCGGTGCCGGAGGCGGACGAGCTGGCGTGCTCCTCCGAGTCGTGCGGCCTGGTCTATCCGGTGCGTGACGACATCCCGGTCCTCCTCGTCGACGAGGCCCGCCGGGCATGACCGGCGCCGGTGGGGCCCGGTTCGAGCCCGACCGGCTCGACGACCAGGCGTACCTGGTGGAGGGCGACCCCTCCGGAATGCTCCGCACGGTGGCCTCCTCGGCCGCCGAGGTACGCACGGCGTACCGGGCGGCCGTGGAGAGCGGCCTCGCGCGGATCGGCCGCGACGGACGTCCGCGGGCGATCGTGGTGGCGGGCATGGGCGCGAGCGGGCTCGCCGGCGAGGTGCTCGAAGCACTGTGCCGGTACGGAGCCCCGGGTCCGGTCGTGACGGTGCGCGGCTACCGGCTGCCCGGCTGGGTCGGCGCCGCCGATCTCGTCGTGGCCGTCTCCCGCTCGGGGACGACCGAGGAGACCGTCGCCGTGACCGCCGAGGCCGTACGGCGCGGCTGCGGGCTCGTCGGCGTGGGCGCGCCTGACACGCCGCTGGCGGCCCTGGTCGCGCGGGCCGGCGGGCCGTACGTGCCGGTCGGCGGGGTGGCCGGGCGGCCCGAGGCGACCCTGTGGTCGCTGATGGTGCCGCCGATCCTGGCGGCGGCGGCGTTCGGGCTGGTCTCGGTGGACGAGGACGAGTTCGAGTCGGTCGCGAGGCGGCTGGAGGACCTCGCGCACCGCTGCCGCCCGTCGAGCGAGTCGTTCATCAACCCCGGCAAGACGCTGGCCATGGAACTGGCCGGCACGGTCCCGGTCGTCTGGGGCACCTCTCCGATGGCCGCGGTGGCGGCCCACCTCCTGGCCGCCCGGCTCGGCGCGTACGCGGGATATCCCGCGATCTGGGGTGAGTTGCCCGAGGCGGCGCACAACCAGATCGGGACGTTCGACGGTCCCCTCGCCGGGCGTGACATCTTCGCCGACCCGTTCGCCGACGAGCCGGGAGGCGGCCCGCGGCTTCGCCTGTTCCTGCTGCGTGACGTGGAGGAACACCCGCAGGTGACCAGGTCCCGCACCGCCGCCGTACGGATGGCCGAGGACCGCGGGGTTCCGGTGTCGGAGATCACGGCCGACGGCGTGCGCCCGCTGGAGCGGCTCGCCGCCCTGGCCGGGTTGGTCGACTACGCGACTGTCTACCTTGCTCTCGGGTACGGGATCGACCCGGCGTCGGTGGCCGTATCCACGGAACTCCGAGCCCGGATTTCCCAATAGGGGCACTAGGATCGCTTCGGCCGGTAGATATGAGGAGTTCAACGTGAGTGCGGGTGGCGGTACCAAGGCGATCCTCGCGGCGCTCGGCGCCAACATGGCGATCGCTGTGGCGAAGTTCGTGGCGTTCCTCTTCACCGGGTCGTCGTCCATGCTCGCCGAGTCGGTCCACTCCGTGGCCGACTCCGGCAACCAGGCGCTGCTGATGCTGGGCGGCAAGCGGGCGGCCAAGCGGAGCACCCGCAAGCACCCGTTCGGCTACGGGCGCGAGCGGTACTTCTACGCGTTCGTCGTGGCGGTGGTGCTGTTCACGATCGGTGCCCTGTTCTCGCTGTACGAGGGCTGGCACAAGATCGCCGACCCGCATCCGGTGGAGTCGCCGCAGTGGGCGTTCGGCGTGCTGATCTTCGCGATCGTCGCCGAGGGGTTCTCGTTCCGCACGGCGATCAGGGAGTCGAGGGAGCACAAGGGCAAGGAGTCCTGGGTGTCCTTCATCCGCCGGGCCAAGGCGCCCGAGCTGCCCGTCGTGCTGCTGGAGGACTTCGGCGCGCTGCTCGGCCTGATCTTCGCGCTGTTCGGCGTCGCGATGGCGGTGATCACCGGCAACGGCATGTGGGACGGCGTGGGCAGCCTCGTGATCGGCCTGCTGCTCGCGGTGATCGCGGTCATCCTGGCCGTCGAGACCAAGTCGCTGCTGATCGGCGAGAGCGCCACTCCCGAGATGGAGAAGAAGATCTGCGCGGCGCTCGAGTCGGCTCCCGAGGTCAGCCGGGTGATCCACCTGCGCACCCTGCACCTCGGCCCCGAGGAGCTGCTGGTCGCCGCCAAGATCGCGGTCGAGCACGACGACACCGCGAGCGAGGTGGCCCGCGGCATCGACGAGGCTGAACGGCGCATCCGCGAGGCCGTGCCGATGGCCCGCGTGATCTACCTGGAGCCGGACCTCTACCGGGCCGACGCCGCCTCGGCGCAGCCCGCCGGCGCGTGATCGTCTTTTCGCCCGGTCACTTTCCCACTGCGCACCGTGATTGAAATGTGATCCTGAGTCACTTCAACCTCTGTGGTACCGATCGGTAACTTTACATAGGCATCCGACCGGTTCCCCCCTCCGGAGGTGACTCATGATTCAGCAGGGACGCGTGCGCTGGAAACGGTTCGCGCTCGTCTTCGTACCCGCGCTCGCGGTCGCCTCCGTGCTCGTCGGCGCGACCGCCCAGGGCGCCATCGGCGCATCGTTCGTGGTATCGGGCGACACGTTCAAGGTCTCCGCCGACAAGCTGCAGGGCCAGGGCTTCGTGCAGTACGGCAGCGTCACCGAGAACAAGAAGGGCCAGAAGATCCCCGTCGCGGTCTCCGGCATCCGGAAGGCCACCCTGACGAACATGTGCCAGACCGTCCTGATGAAGTCGCCGGTCGGCGCCGTGACGCTCCGGATCACCGCAGGGACCGGCAAGGACCCGGTGACCGCCGAGAACATGATCGTCGACGCCTCCCAGATCCAGGGCAACGCGGTCTTCACCGACATCGAGGCCGGCCGTGACGCCAGCACGCTCGACCAGGTGCCGGAGGCGCAGGGCGCCGCGGGCATGTTCGGCCAGCAGGCGAGCGCGGTCTCCATCGAGAACTTCCGGCAGGTCTCCTGGTCGGTCAACGCGGCGACCTTCAAGCTGCCGGGGCTGAAGCTGACCGTCGAACCCGGCGAGCACGAGTGCTTCTGATGCGGAGGCCGGTCGAACTCCCCGGCGGGCGGCGATGAACGGATCCTGGCGGCGGTCCAGGCCATTCTGGGGCGGCCTGCTCGTGCTGGCCGCGGGCCTGGAACTGCTGAGCATCCCGTTCGTGACGAAGGCCCTGCCGCTCGTCATCCAGTCGGGCACGGTCGGGGCCACCTACCTCGTCGCGCTCGTGCTGGTCATCCTGGGCCTGATGATCTGGCTCCAGCCCGGCCAGCGGGCCTTCCTCGGCGTGGTCGCCGTGCTGGTCTCGATCGCGTCGTTCGTCTACGCCAACCTGGGCGGCTTCCTGATCGGCATGCTGCTCGGCCTCGTGGGAGGCGCGCTCGCGGTCGCCTGGGCTCCGGGGGAGACGGCCCCCCGCGTCTCCGGAACCGACGCCGAGCCCTCCGGCGCGGCCGCCCCGCCCGCGTCCGCCGGCGGAGAGATCACCTTCACCGCCCGCCGGGTGGTCGGCCGCGACGAGCACCTGCGGCCGGCGGACGTCCAAACCGGCCCACGGACCCAGCCCCAGCCGCCCGTCGCACAGGACGACTCGCGGACCGGCGCGCAGGCCGAAACGAGGACCCAGCCCCAGCCGCCCGCCGCCGAGCCCGGCCCGCGAACCGACACGTCGGCCCGGCCGGGGCTGCCCGCCGCGCCGCCCACCGGCGACGGCCCTCAGGTTCTCGTCGGCCGCGTCCGCCCCGCCTCCGGCCCGGAGGCCGGTGCGGGCAGCGGGTGCTCCGCGGGTTCCTCCTCTCCCGCCGCTGTCCCCGCCGATGACAGGCGGGCGGAGGAAACCAGGGCCCGCTCCGGCCCCGGGCACGCGGGCCCGGACAGCGGTCCAGGCGACAGTGCCTCGGACGGCGACAGCGGTGACGGGGGTGACGGTGGTGCGCGGGCGGGTGACGAAGGGAGCGGGGGTCCGGGTTCGGGTCCGGCGGGCAGGGCGCTGGCCATCGCGATGCTGCCCGTCCTCCTGGTGACGGGGACGGGCGTGCCACATGCGGACCCCGGCGTGTCCGCCCAGCGCGGCACCGTCTCCCGCACCGTGCCCGCTGCCGCTCACGGTGCGGTGCCCGCCGCCGCTTACGGCGCTGTTCCCGCTGTCGCCCCCAAGGGCGTACACAACGCCGTCTCCCGCGCCGCTCCCGCGGCCGCTCGGGGCGCGGTGCCCGAAGCCGGACACCGGGGCGGGTCCGACTCGATTGCTCGCGCGGTGCCGAGCCTGCTTCCCGGTGCCGTGCCCAGCGCCGTCTCCGACGTCGTCCCGGACGTCGTGCCCACGGTCGTGCCCACCGACCTGCCGGGAGCCCTGGGATCGGCGAACCCGCTGGCCCCCCTCACCGGGGGGCGGTCCCGCTCGCCCGGCGCGTCGCCGTCCCCGGGCGAGGACGACCAGGAGGGCCAGGGCCCGCCCTCCGGATCCGCGGGCGGTCAGGCGAGGGTGGCGGTCGAGCCGGCCGCCGTCCGCGCCCCCTCCCTCACCATGACCGGCATGAAGTTCACCGGGGTCGTGGAGATGCCCACCGCGACCGGCACGGTCAAGATGCTCCGCTTCACCATGCACAAGGCCGTGCTGGAGCGGCCCGTGCAGACCATGGGCTCGACGACCCTGGTCGGCAGCACCTTCACCTTCGAGGGCAACGTCGTGATCTGCACGACGAAGATGACCGCGAAGCTCCTCGGCGTGCCCCAGCAGTTCACCGCCGAGCACCCGAACATCCTGGTCCGGGCGCTCAAGCTGGTGCCGTCCCTGAACGTCCCGCTGACGATGACCGACGTCGTCAGCGAGCAGCCGTACGTCACGGCCGACTCCCTGCGCGCGGACGATCTGCACCTGGTGGTCGGCGCCTGAGCCGCCGGTACTGAGCCGCCGCCACTGGGCCGCCGCCACTGGGCCGCCGGTGCCGGAGTCAGCGGTGCCGCAGCAGCCGCAGGGCCTTCTCCTTCTCGAAGTCCAGCGCCCGGCGCGGCGCCTGGATGCGGCCGATGCGCACGCCGAGGTCCCGTACGGCCTGGGCCACCGCGGGCTCGGACAGCGCCCGGAGCGCGAAGGCCAGTTCCGCCGGCGAGACGTCGAAGCGGCGTTCCAGGTCCACCGCCTGCCGCACCGCCTCGATCTCGTCCGGGCCGAAGCGCCGGTGGGCGCCCCTGTCGCGTACGGGCGGCAGCAGGCCGAGCGCCTCCCGGTAGCGCAGCATGCGGGGGGACATGCCGAGCCGCCGTGCCGCCTCGGTGATGCGCATCATGCCTCCGGTCCACGTTCCCGGACCCCACGCTAGACAGTCCCGGAGCCTTCCGGCACCCGCGGACGACCGAATCTCACATTCTTGTGTCAGGTTTGTGCTCTCGCGTATGCGTCCCGAGTCCCGCGACGCCTAAACTCGCACCGACAGACAACGGAGAGGGACACACTCATGGACTTCAAGGTCGCCGACCTTGCGCTCGCGGAGTTCGGCCGCAAAGAGATCCGCCTCGCGGAGCACGAGATGCCGGGCCTCATGGCGACCCGGGAGGAGTACGCCGCGGCGCAGCCGCTGCGGGGTGCGAAGATCATGGGCTCGCTGCACATGACGATCCAGACCGCCGTGCTGATCGAGACGCTGGTCGCGCTTGGCGCCGACGTCCGCTGGGTGAGCTGCAACATCTTCTCCACCCAGGACCACGCCGCCGCCGCGGTGGTCGTCGGCCCGGACGGCACGGCCGACAACCCCTCCGGCGTCCCGGTCTTCGCCTGGAAGGGCGAGACGCTGGAGGAGTACTGGTGGTGCACCGAGCAGGCGCTCCGCTGGCCCGACGGCTCCGGCCCCAACATGATCCTCGACGACGGCGGCGACGCCACGCTGCTGGTGCACAAGGGCGTGGAGTTCGAGAAGGCCGGCGCGGTCCCGGTCGCCGGTGAGGACGACCCCGAGGAGTGGGCGGTCATCCTCGACACCCTCCGCCGCACGGTCTCCGGGGACAACTGGTGGACCCGCGTCGCCGAGGACATCAAGGGCGTCACCGAGGAGACCACGACCGGCGTGCACCGCCTGTACGAGATGCACAAGACCGGCACGCTCCTCTTCCCGGCCATCAACGTCAACGACTCGGTGACCAAGTCGAAGTTCGACAACAAGTACGGCTGCCGCCACTCGGTGATCGACGGTCTCAACCGCGCCACCGACGTGCTGATCGGCGGCAAGGTCGCCGTGGTCTGCGGGTACGGCGACGTGGGCAAGGGCTGCGCCGACGCGCTGCGCGGCCAGGGCGCCCGGGTCATCGTCACCGAGATCGACCCGATCTGCGCGCTCCAGGCGGCGATGGACGGCTTCCAGGTCACCACCCTGGAGGAGGTCGTCGGCATCGCGGACATCTTCGTCACCTGCACCGGCAACTACGGCATCATCACCGCCGAGCACATGTCGCGCATGAAGCATCAGGCGATCGTGTCCAACATCGGCCACTTCGACAACGAGATCGACATGGCCGGCCTGGGCCGCATCGACGGCATCAAGAGGATCAACATCAAGCCGCAGGTCGACGAGTGGGTCTTCCCCGACGGGCACTCCATCATCGTGCTCGCCGAGGGCAGGCTGATGAACCTCGGCTGCGCCACCGGCCACCCCTCGTTCGTCATGTCGAACTCGTTCACCAACCAGGTCATCGCGCAGATCGAACTGTTCACGAAGACCGACGAGTACCCGACCGGCGTGTACGTGCTGCCCAAGCACCTCGACGAGAAGGTCGCCCGCCTCCACCTCGACGCGCTCGGCGTGAAGCTGACCACGCTGAGCAAGAAGCAGGCGGAGTACATCGGCGTCGACGTCGAGGGCCCGTACAAGCCGGACCACTACCGCTACTGACGGCGGGACGGCCGTGGGGGCGCCGCGCCCCCACGGCCCGTACGAAAGCCCGCACGAAGGCTCGCAAGAAAGCCTGCACGAGAGCTTGCACGAAAGACGGAGGGCCGGCGTGATCCAGCCGGACATGGCCGAGGCCGGGGAGCGGCGCATCGAGTGGGCGGCCCGGTCGATGCCGGTCCTCCAGGCCATCGGCGCCGGGTTCGGCGCCGACCGGCCGCTCGACGGCCTGCGCATCGCCGCCTGCCTGCACGTGACGGCCGAGACGGCCGTGCTCATGGGGGCGCTGCGGCAGGGCGGAGCCGAGATCGCCCTGGCCGCCTCGAACCCCCTGTCCACGCAGGACGACGTCGCCGCGGCGCTGGGGGAGTACGGCATCGCCGTGCACGCCCGCGCCGGGGTGGACAGGGCGGCCTACTACCGGCACATCAACCAGGCGCTGGACATCGAGCCGCACGTCGTCCTCGACGACGGCTGCGACCTCGTCAACATCCTGCACACCGAGCGGGTCGGGCTTCTCGACGGCGTGATGGGCGGCTGCGAGGAGACCACCACCGGGATCATCCGGCTGCGTCAGATGGCCTCGGAGGGCGCGCTGCGCTTCCCGGTCGTCGCGGTCAACGACACCCGGACGAAGCGGATGTTCGACAACCGCTACGGCACCGGCCAGTCGACGCTCGACGGCATCATGCGCGCCACCAACGTGCTGCTCGCGGGCCGCACCGTCGTCGTCGCGGGCTTCGGTTTCTGCGGCAGGGGAGTCGCGGAGCGGGCCAAGGGCCTCGGCGCGCGGGTCGTCGTCACCGAGATCGACCCGGTCAAGGCCCTCGACGCCGCCCTGCAGGGCTACGACGTACGGCCGATGAGCCTGGCCGCCGAGATCGGCGACGTGTTCGTGACCGTCACCGGCAACCGCGACGTCATCCGCGCCGAGCACCTGGCCGTCATGAAGGACGGCGCCATCCTCGCGAACGCGGGCCACTTCGACGTCGAGATCGACGTGCGGGCACTGGAGGGGATGGCCCGGGAGGTCCGCTTCGGCATCAGGCCCAACACCGACGAGTACGTCCTGGAGGACGGCCGCAGGCTGCTCCTGCTCGCCGAGGGCCGCCTGGTGAACCTGACCGCCGCCGAGGGCCACCCGGCCGCCGTGATGGACATGTCGTTCTCCGCCCAGGCCCTCACCGTGGCCTGGCTGGTCGAGGAGCCGTCCCGGCTGCCGCCCGGCGTCCACGACGTCCCGGCCGGCATCGACGTGGAGGTGGCCCGCCTGAAGCTCGCCGCCGCCGGGATCTCGATCGACGCGCTCACCGCCGAGCAGGAGAAGTATCTCCACTCCTGGCGGCTCGGGTCCTGACCCGCTCCCCGGACCGCCCGCGCCGCCTGGGGCGGGTCGCCCGGGCCCCTCTCAGGGCGCGCCGGCACTACCCTGCCAGGGTGAGTGTGGATGTGTCGGTGGTCGTCCGTTATCGCAAGGCCGTCACGTACGGCGTACACGCGCTGCTCGGCGCGCTGGAGACCGCCAAAGCGGAGTGCGATCTGCGGTTCGGCGTCACGGCCGAGGAGACCGCCGCGCACATCGCGGCGAGCACCGCCGATCGTGTCCTGGTGCTGTGGTCGTTCTACTCCCCGGACGCCGAGGCGATGGCCGCCGAACTGGCCGCCGTACGAGCCCTCGCCGACGACCCGCGCGTCCTGCACATCGCGGGCGGCGTCCACGCGACCGCGGAACCCCAGCAGGTCATCGACGCAGGCTGGGACCTCGCCGCGATCGGCGAGGGCGAGACGACGATCGTCGCCCTGGTCGAGGCGCTGCGCGCGGACACGCCGCTCACCACCGTGCCCGGCCTGGCGGTGCGCGACGCGGACGGCATGGCGCTGCGCACGCCGCCGGCGCCGCAGTTGCCGCTGGACGCCTTCCCGTCCTTTCCCGACCGCCGCCGCGCCTTCGGGCCCATCGAGATCACCCGCGGCTGCGCGTACACCTGCCGCTTCTGCCAGACGCCCTTCATGTTCGGGGGCAGGTTCCGGCACCGCGGCGTGGCGAGTGTGCGGGAGCACGTCCGGCGGATGGCCGCGCACGGCCTGCGCGACGTCCGGTTCATCACCCCCACCTCGCTCTCGTACGGCACGCAGGGGCCGGACCCGGCGCTCGACGCCGTGGAGGAGTTGCTGGCGGGCGTGAAGGAGGAACTGCCCGCCGGCGGCCGGGTGTTCTTCGGCAGCTTCCCCTCCGAGATCCGGCCCGAGCACGTCACGCCGGAGGCGATGCGGCTGCTGAAGCGGTACGTGGCGAACGACAACATCATCATCGGCGCGCAGTCGGGCTCCGACCGGGTGCTGGCCGCCGCCGGTCGCGGTCACGGCGCCGAACCGGTCCGCGACGCCGTCCGCATCGCCGCCGAGTTCGGCTTCCGGCCGAACGTCGACTTCATCTTCGGGCTGCCCGGCGAGTCGGCCGAGGACCAGGAGGCGTCTCTGCGGCTGGCCGCCGACCTCGCCGACCTCGGGGCGCGCATCCACACCCACACGTTCATGCCGCTGCCCGGCACGCCGTGGCGGGACGCCGAACCCGCGTTCATCCCACTGGCCACCATGCGCGAACTGGACCGGCTCGCGCAGCGCGGCGACGCCTACGGGCACTGGCGCAAGCAGGCCGAGCACGCCGCACGGCTGGCCGAGACGGCCAAGGCCTATCCGCGCCGTACCCGGCGCCGTCGCACCACCGACCAGTGACGTCCTGACGCGCGGTCGGGACGACTATTCCGGCCGGACGGCCGGGACCGGTCAGGGGCCGCGCCGGTAACGATCAGGCGTTGCATGAGGCAGGGGCGGGCCCGGTGCGGCTGCAATGGGAGGTATGCCGTTACTGCCGCACCGCCGCGCAGCCCGTCCGCTGGACGATCCCGTGCCGGTTCCTCCGGCGTTGCGTCCTCCGCGTGCTGCTGCCTGGTGGATCGTGCTGGCCGTTCTCCTGGTCGGTGCCGCCGCCGGCGGCACCTTGTGGTGGCTGCTGGCCGACCTGGCCCATCAGTCCGCCGGGCAACCCGTTCCCGGGGCCGGTAGCGCACGGGGGGAGATACTGCGTACCGCGCTGGCCGCCGGCGCCGGAGTCGGCGCCGCCATCACCCTCGCGCTGGCCTTCCGGCGGCAGAACCATCAGGAGCTGCACAGCTTCATCACCGCCCGGCACGCCGAGCGGGTGGCCACCGCCACCGAGCACGACGCCGCCGAACGCCGGGTCACCGACCTGTACACCAAGGCCGCCGAACAACTCGGTCACGACAGAGCCGCCGTACGTCTGGCCGGCCTGTACGCCCTGGAGCGTCTCGCGCAGGACAACCCACTCCACCGGCAGACCATCGTCAATGTCATCTGCGCCTATCTACGCATGCCGTACGCCGCGCCGGAATCGGCCTCGGCTCGCGAGAGCGAACGCAAGGCGGCCTTGCTGGCGGCCCGACGCCGCTACCGGGCCGCTCGTCTCGGCGCCCTCGCCGTTCCTGATCACGCACCCCGGCAGGAGACCGACCGGGAAGGCGAACTGCAGGTCCGCCTCACCGCTCAGCGCGTCCTCGCCGAGCACCTGCGTGACGACCGCCCTCTCAGCACCTGGGACGAGTCCCCGCCCAGCCCTCGGTACTGGGAGGGCATGCGACTCGACCTGACCGGGGCCACCCTGATCGATTTCGAGCTCACCCGTGCCCGTTTCACCGGCAGTTTCGACGGAGTGACCTTCTCCGGAAGGGCCGGATTCGATTTCGTCACCTTCTCCGGGGACGCCGGATTCGACAGGGTGACCTTCACCGGGGATGCCGATTTCGCTCGGGCGATCTTCTCCGGGGAGGCCAGGTTCGGCGGGGCGGCGTTCTCCGGGGAGGCCAGGTTCGGCGGGGTGACGTTCTCCCGGGCCGCCCGGTTCGACGGGGTGACGTTCTCCGGGGAGGCCAGGTTCGGCGGGGTGATGTTCTCCCGGGCCGCCCGGTTCGACGGGGCGGTCTTCTCTGGGGACGCGAGCTTTTCCGAGGATACGTGGTTTGATTCGGCGGTCTTCTCCGAGGACGCGAAGTTCGACGGCGCGGTCTTCTCCGGAGCCGCGAACTTCGGCGGGGTGGCATTCTCCCGGGGCGCCGCGGCCGACGATCAGACCTTCTTCACGACCTGGCAGAGCGGCGAAGCCTTCTCCGAGGCCACATTCACCGGTGCGAGGGCCACGCCTACGCGCGACCACGTGTGGCCGGACGGGTGGCATCTGGAAGTGGGCCTCGACGGCACCGGCTTTCTGGTCGCCGACAGCGCGGCTGGAGAACCGAGCGGGAATACCTGATCGCCGACAACACCGAACCAGCCCGGCGCCGCGACCGTGGCGGCCGGGACAACACGGAGGCGGGCACCGTCGGTGTGACCTCTCCCTCAACACACCGGCGGCGCCCGCCTCAACCCCACTGCAGGATGCCCCATGACCTGCAATTGCCACAGGTGCCCCCCAATCGCGGGTCTACACCTAAATCGGTGGAACAAATCCGCCGGATGTCGTCGCAGACCCTTCCGGCGCCTCTCCCCGAGGGGTGACAGGCGCGGCTTGACGCACCTCCACCCCACGGCTGACCAGGGGAGATTCCGCGTGCGTGCCGTACACGCGCGGGCCGTGCCTCTGCGCGCCGTACCGCGCGCGGTTCTCGCGAATCGCGGCGAGCCGCGCCTCCTCGCGGCGCCTGCGCTCGGCCAGCACGGCGGCCAGATAGGCGTACGGCGGGACGCCGGGCGGGGGCGGCGGCGCGATGCGGGCGCTCACCTGACCGGCCACCCGCAACCCCATCTCCTCGCGCATCGGCGGGCTGAGCTGGTGCCACCGCACGAGGTACTGCCGGGCGGTGGCGGCGAGTTCGCCGGACAGGCCGGAAAGCTCCAGCGTGGCCGCCCAGGACGCCAGCGCCGGCGGCATCTCGGGGGGCGGGGTCTCGCCCGGCCCGCGCTCGCCGATGACGATCGTCCCGGCGAACACGTCGCCCAGGCGTTTGCCGCGCGGGTTCAGCAGCGAGGTGATGAGCGCCGGGGCGCCGAACAACGGCGTCCAGAACTCCAGGAACCCGGCGAGCCCGCGGAACAGCGCCTGCCGGAAGCGTTCCGGCCCGCCGTCGTCGCTCACCACCCGCAGGCCCAGCGCGAGCTTGCCCAATGAGCGGCCCCGGGTGAGCGTTTCGAACGCGACCGGGTAGCCCACCGTGACGAGCACCATGAACAGGATGAGCAGCGCGACGGACAGCGAGTCGTCGGTCAGCGACGAGGCGTGGGAGACCAGCACGGACGCCACAATGATCACGGTCCACTGCACGACGAAGTCGATCAGGAAGGCCAGGGCGCGGCTGGGCAGCTGGGCCACGCGGACCTCGACGACGACGGCCTCACCGGTCACGACTTCGGACACACTGCGCACCCTACTGCGCCGTGGTCGATAGGGTCCGATCCGTGGACATCGATGCGTTCGTCGCCGCGAGCAAGCCGTCCTGGGACCGGCTGGACGACCTCGTACGGCGGCGGCGCACCTTGCGCGGCGCCGAGATCGACGAACTGGTGGAGCTCTACCAGCAGGCGGCCACGCACCTGTCCATCGTCCGGTCGGCGTCGACCGACGCGCTGCTCGCCGGCCGCCTGTCGTCGCTGGTCGCGCGGGCCCGCTCGGCCGTCACCGGCGCCCACAGCCCGGCCTGGCGGGAGGTGGTCCGCTTCTTCACCGTGTCGTTCCCGGTCGTCGCCTACCGGGCCCGGCGCTGGTGGATCGGCGCCACGGTCGCCTCTCTCGTCGTGGCGTACGTCATGGGCGTGTGGGTGGCGACCGACCCGGCGGTGCAGGGCGTCGTCGGCACGCCGGAGGAGATCCGGCAGATCGTCGAGCACGACTTCGCCGACTACTACTCCGAGAACCCGGCGGCGTCCTTCGCCGGCCACGTGTGGCTCAACAACGCCTGGCTGTCCATGCAGGTGGTGGTGTCGGCGATCCTGCTCGGCCTGCCCATCCCGTGGATCCTGTGGCAGAACTCGGCCAACGTCGGGGTGCTCGGCGGCCTGATGCACGCCCACGACAGGGCCGACGTGTTCTGGGGGCTGATCCTGCCGCACGGCATGCTGGAACTCACCGCGGTGTTCCTGGCGGCGGGAGCGGGCATGCGGCTCGGCTGGACGGTCGTCGACCCCGGCCCGAGGCGGCGGGCGGAGGCGCTGGCCGAGCAGGGCAGGGCCGTGATGAGCGTCGCGCTCGGCCTGGTCGTGGTGCTGTTCGTCTCCGGGCTCATCGAGGCGGGGGTCACCCCTTCGGGCCTGCCGACCTGGGCGCGCATCGCCATCGGCGCGCTCGCGGAGGCGCTGTTCCTCACGTACGTCGTCGTCTTCGGCCGCCGGGCGGAGCGCCGGAACGAGACGGGGGACATCGAACGCGCCCCCGACCTGGCCCCCACGGCCTGACGGGTCACAGCCGGCCGGCGGCCTTGAGCGCGAGGTAGGCGTCGGCGAGCGCGGGTGCGATGTCCTCGGGCAGGGCGTCGACGACCTCCACACCCTGGCGGCGCAGCGTCGCCGTGACCTCACGCCGCTCGCCGCGCAGCCGCTCCGCCGCCGCGGCGTCGTACACCGCCTCGGCGGTGCCCCGGCCCGCCGCCATCTCGGCCACCCGCGGGTCGGCCACCGCGGCGACCAGGACCAGGTGACGCGCCGACAACCGCGGCAGCACGGGCAGCAGCCCTTCTTCCATGGCCGCCGTGTTCAGGTCGGTCAGCAGCACCACCAGGCAGCGGCGCCGGGCCCGGGACAGCACGGCCGCCGCCATCCCGGCCGCGTCGGACTCGACCAGCTCCACCTCGATCGGCGCCATCGCGTTCACCATCGACGACAGCAGTTCGGTGCGTGACGCGCCGGACACCTGCGCCCGTACGGCCCGGTCGTAGGCGAGGAAGTCCACCCGGTCGCCGGCCCGCGCGGCGAGGGCGGCGAGGAGCAGCGCGGCGTCCATCGACCAGTCCAGCCGCGGCCATCCGGCGGCCCCCGAACCGGCCCGCTGACCTCGTGCCGGACCAGGCCCCGAACCGGCTCCCCGACCTCGTCCCGGGCCCGGCCCCGCGTCCGCCTCGGAGCCTGGCGCACCGGAGTCCGGCGCGAAGCCCGGCCCGAAGCCCGGTGGCGCCGTCCCGATCCGGCCGGCCGAGGTGCGGCCGGTGTCGAGCACGATCAGCACGCGGCGGTCGCGTTCCGGCCGCCAGGTGCGCACGACGACGTCGCTGCGCCGGGCGCTCGCCCGCCAGTCGATGGAGCGGACGTCGTCGCCGACCACGTACTCGCGCAACGAGTCGAACTCGGTGCCCTGGCCGCGCACCAGCGCGGGGTGCCGTCCGTCCAGCTCCCGCAGGCGGGCCAGCCGCGCCGGCAGATGCCTGCGGCTGAGGAACGGCGGCAGCACCCGCACGGTCCACGGCGCCTCGAACGTCCGCTGCCGCGCCGCCAGGCCCAGCGGCCCGACCGAGCGCACCGTCACGGCCACCGCCTCCCGGTCACCCCTGCGTACGGGCGTGAGCGTCGTGACCAGCCGCCGACGCTCGCCGGGCGGCACGTCGAGCGCCTGCCGCCGCGGGGCGGCCCCGGCCGAGGGCTGCCAGGCGTCGCGCAGCACGCCCCGCAGCCGGCGCGGGCCGGGGTTGTCCACGACCAGCCCGATCACGAGCGACTGGCCGAGCCGTACGCGCCGGTCGCCGTCCCGGTGGAACCGCAGCCCGCGTACGCCGCCCGCGAGCAGCAGGTCGGCCGTCACGAGCGCGGCCAGCACCAGCGCGGCGGCCAGCACGACCAGGCCGGGCTCGGGGGCGAGGAGCACCACGATCGCGGCGAGGGCGGCGAGCAGTCCCGCGCGCCCGGTCAGCGCCACGCGGCCCTCACCGGGGCACCGGTACGGCCGACATGATGCCCTCCAGGATGCCGTCCGGGGTGGCCCCCTCCAGTTCGGCCTCCGGGCGCAGCCCCACGCGGTGCCGCAGGGCGGGCCGCGCGAGGGCCTTCACGTCGTCGGGGGTCACGTACGACCGGCCCGACAGCCAGGCCCAGGCCCGCGCGGCGGCGAGCAGCGCGGTGGCCCCGCGCGGCGAGACGCCGAGCTGGAGCGAGGGCGACTGCCGGGTGGCCCGGGCGAGGTCCACGATGTAGCCGAGCACCTCCGGGCCCACGTGGACCTGGGCGACCGCCCGCCGTCCCGCCGCGAGGTCGGCCGCGGACGCCACCGCCCTGAGCTCCGACAGGTCGCGCGGGTCGAAGCCGAGCGCGTGCCGTTCGAGGACGGCGATCTCCTGCTCGCGCGGCGGCAGCGGCACGGTGAGCTTGAGCAGGAACCGATCGAGCTGCGCCTCGGGAAGCTGGTAGGTGCCCTCGTACTCGACGGGGTTCTGCGTCGCCACGACGATGAACGGATCGGGCAGCGCGCGGGCCGCCCCCTCGACGCTCACCTGCCGTTCCTCCATCGCCTCCAGCAGGGCGGCCTGGGTCTTCGGCGGCGTGCGGTTGATCTCGTCGGCGAGCAGGAGGTTGGTGAAGATCGGCCCCTCACGGAACTCGAACTCGGCCGTCCGCGCGTCGTAGACCAGTGATCCCGTCACGTCGCCCGGCATCAGGTCGGGGGTGAACTGCACGCGCTTGAAGTCGAGCGAGAGCGTGGCCGACAACGTGCGGACGAGCAGGGTCTTGGCCACTCCGGGCACGCCTTCGAGCAGCACGTGACCCCGGCAGAGCAGCGCGATGACCAGGCCGGTGACGACCGGGTCCTGGCCCACGACCGCCTTGCCGACCTCCGCGCGCAGCGCCGCCAGCGCCTCCCGCGCGGCGTCGGCCGGCGCCGGCAGCGGCGGAAGCGACGGGGCCGAGGGGGCCGACGGGGGCGGCGGCGAGGTGGCCGGGGGTACGGGGGACGACGCCGAGGGGGCGGCGCCCGGTCCGGGGGTGGTCACGAGTCTCGAACCTGC
>QFZU02000102.1 GCA_003260025.2 Microbispora triticiradicis
GGGGACGCCGACCAGAGGCTGCTGGACCAGACGCTCTACACCCAGCCCGCCCTGTTCGCCCTGCAGACCGCCCTCACCCACCTCCTGTCCACCTGGGGCATCACCCCCCACACGGTGGCCGGGCACTCCATCGGCGCCATCGCCGCCGCCCACACCGCCGGCATCCTGACCCTCACCGACGCCGCCGCCCTCGTCACCACCCGCGCCCGCCTCATGCACACCCTGCCCCCAGGCGGCGCCATGACCGCCATCAACGCCACAGAAGCACACATCACCCCGGAGCTTGCCTCCTACGGCGGCAGGGTCACCATCGCCGCCGCCAACACCCCCACCTCCACCGTCATCAGCGGCGACCACGACGCCGTCACGGAAATCACCGAACGCTTCCGGCAGCGGGGACACAAGGTCCGGGTCCTGACCGTCAGCCACGCCTTCCACTCCCCCCACATGGACCCGATCCTCGACGAGTTCGAACAGGCCGTGGCCGCGCTGTCCCTCACCCTGCCGACCGGGCAGGTCATCCCCTTCGTCTCCGACCTCACCGGCGCCACCGCCACCCCGGCCGACCTCACCGACCCCGCCTACTGGACGCGCCACCTGCGCAGCCCCGTCCGCTTCGCCGACGTCGTACGGCGGCTACATCAGGGCCGGGAGCCGGGCGAGGAAGTGCGGACGTTCCTGGAGATCGGCCCGGACGGCATCCTCACCGGCCTGATCCGCGACACCCTCGACGGCACACCCGGCCTGGTCGCTGTCCCCGTGCTGCGCCGTGACCGGCCCGAACCCCACACCGCCGTCACCGCCGCCGCCCACACCCACGTCCACGCCCACGCCACCCCCGTCGACTGGACCGCCGTCCACGGCCCCGCCACCACCGTCGACCTGCCCACCTACGCCTTCCAGCACGAACACCTCTGGCTCACCCCACCCACCCGGCGAACCGACCCCGCAGCCCTCGGCCTCACCACCACCGCCCACCCCCTGCTCGGCGCCGCCCTCACCCTCGCCCACAACGACACCACCGTCTACACCGGCACCCTCTCCCTCACCGCCCACCCCTGGCTCACCGACCACACCGTCTTCGGCACCCCCATCCTCCCCGGCACCGCCTACCTCGACCTCGCCCTCCACGCCGCCGACCACACCGGCCACACCACCATCGACGAACCGGAGGACGGCGGCGTGCAGGTGCAGATCATCGTCACCGGCTCCGACCGGCCCACCGTGGAGATCTACTCCCGGCCGGACGGCGACACCGGCGACTGGACCCGCCACGCGAGCGCCGTACTGACCAGAGACGACGCCACACCCGGCTTCGACCTCACCGCCTGGCCGCCCGAGGGCGCCGTACAGGTGGACCTCGGCACCGCGTACGACCGGTTGCACGAGACGGGCCTCGGGTACGGCCCGGCGTTCCGGGGGCTGCGCACGGCATGGCGGCGGGGCGACGAACTGTTCGCCGAGGTCGCCCTCCCCGAGGACGAACAAGCCGACGTGACGAACTACGGCATCCACCCGGCGCTGCTCGACGCGGCGTTGCACGGGGCCGCGCTGCACTGGCTGGACGGCACGCCGAGCGGCCACAGCAACCTGCCGTTCGCCTGGAGCGGGGTGCGCCTGCACGCCACCGGCGCCACCGACCTGCGGGTACGCGTCAAGCTCGGCGACGCCGGATCGCTGTCACTGCAGGCCGCCGACCCCACCGGCGCACCGGTCGCCTCCATCGACACCCTCACCACCCGGCTCGTCTCCGCAGAACAGCTGAACGTCTCCGGACCGAGGCCGGACAACAGCCTGTTCCGGGTGGAGTGGTCGCCCCTGGAACTCCAGCCGGCGGCGCGCGAGGCCTGGGCCGTGCTCGGTGACCGCACCCTTCACGACACCCTGCGCCAGACCGTCACCGCCTCCTACTACGACGACCTGACCGCCCTCACCGACGCCGTCGACGCCGCCGAACCCGTCCCCGACGTGATCGTCCTCCCGATCGCCCACCCTCACCACGACAGCAGGAGGGATGAGGGCAGCAGTACGGGCGGAAACCCGGTGGCGGGGGCGCACGCGGTGACCGAACGCACCCTGACCACCCTGCAGACCTTCCTGACCGACGACCGCCTGACCACCACCCGGCTACTCGTCCTCACCCACCACGCCGTCGCCACCACCAGCCGGCAACCCATCGACCTCACCACCGCCCCCGTCTGGGGCCTGGTCCGCTCCGCCCAGACCGAACACCCCGGCCGCATCCACCTCATCGACCACGACCACAACACCCCCAGCCTGCTCCCCCAAGCCGTGACCACCGCCCGCCACCACGACGAACCCCACACCGCCCTCCGCGACGGAACCCTGCTCACCCCCCGCCTCACCCCACACACCACCCAGCCCGCCCCCCAGCACAGGGCCGAGGACGCTCAGCCGCGCGCCTGGAACCCCGACGGGACCGTCCTGATCACCGGCGGCCTCACCGGCATCGGCGCCCTGCTCGCCCACCACCTCGC
>QFZU02000103.1 GCA_003260025.2 Microbispora triticiradicis
GGCACCTCACCCTTGACGATCTTCTGGGACAGGCCCTCCACCACCGCGGTCTTGCCCACACCGGGCTCGCCGACCAGCACCGGGTTGTTCTTGGTCCTCCTGGAGAGGACCTGCATGACGCGCTCGATCTCCTTGTCCCGGCCGATCACCGGGTCGAGCTTGCCCTCCCGAGCGGCCTGGGTCAGGTTCCGCCCGAACTGGTCCAGCACCAGCGACGTCGACGGCGCCGATTCCTGCGGCCCGCCCGCCGCCGCCGGCTCCTTGCCCTGGTAACCGTGCAGCAACTGGATGACCTGCTGCCGCACCCGGTTCAATCGCTCCTCACAGAGCGGTCAGGCGAATCCGGGAGATCCGGCACGCCGTCCCGCACGGTAGCCCCGACCCAGCGACCCGGTCCTCGGCGGAAGGGTTCCCCAAGCGCAGGGCGTTCACGCTCTATCCAACCCCCTGCCGGGGGTGACATGTTCCCGATACGCCGCAAGCGAACGAGGTTTTAGGGAGCGCAAACACAATCGCGCGGTTATGCGATCGTCAGGTCCTCCGACGAACCGGATAACCGCGCGATCGAAGATGCGGTTACGGACCATCCCGCGGATCACGCCACACCGAGGACCGGCCTGGCGGGATGCATCACAATGCGACGGAGGAGCCCAAAGCAGAGCAGAGGGCCACTCCGGTCCCGCGCGAACTCCGCGCTTCACCCGCGGCATTCGCCCTCGGCGCCTGGCGAGGCGCCACCCGGCCGACCGCGACGGGTGAAGGTCCGGCAGGTGCGACCCGGATCGCACCCGACCCCGCCTAGTGCGCGTCCTCGTACGCCTGGACGATCGAGGCGGCGATACGGCCGCGCTCGCTCACGGGGTGTCCGTGCGACTTGGCCCACGCGCGGATCTCCGCGCTCTTCTCGCGGGTCATGGCTCGCTGACCCCCGCCGCCCGCACCGCGACGGCGACCGCGGGCCTGCCCGCTGTCCGCGCGCCGCGCGCTGCCGACGAAAGGCGACAGCGCGTCGCGAAGCCGCTTCGCGTTGCCGTCGCTCAGGTCAATCTCATATGACGTGCCGTCAATCGCGAAGGTGACCGTCTCATTGGCCTCGCCGCCATCGAGATCGTCGATGAGAATCACCTGCGTGTGCTTGGCCATCCGGCAATCCTTTCGCAGCCCATAGTTTGATTCGTCAGCCAAACATATACCCGGTTTCCCCCGGCTGACAATTCAAGATTGCGGATTCTCAGGAACTCCTGAGTCCGGTGACTTCTCGCGTGGCTCCCGAGCCGGGCGGAGACCCGCCGCGTCGGAACGTACCAACTTTACGATGCCGTAGACGACCGCGCCGGCGACGACCACGGAAGGTATCAAGGCGGACAATACCTCTGACATTCTGCCTCGCTCGTGCCGGGGTGTCATTAGGTGCACCCGAGGAAATTCCGAGGACGCGCCGAGGTCCCGGGCCCTCTTGCCGGGCCGGTCGCCCTCATACGACCATAGCGCCGGGAGGGTCAGGCGCGCCTTCCGGGGTGCCCCGGGGGTGGCAGCCTAATCCTCGTCTCTCCAGCGGCCTTACCGGATGCTCCACGAAATCGTACCCAAATGTCGGGCCGGACGGTCACCGGAAGCCGTCCGGCCCGATGTTTCGGCCGCTCGCGGCCACTACTCACGGCGGGACGGCAAGGGCTCCCACTCGGCCGGACGCTTGGCTCGTAGCGGCGAAGCCGCAGGTCAGAGCGTTGTCAGCCAGCGCCGCGAAGGCGCGGCGACAAGGCTGAACCAGCAATCCGCCACTCTGTCAGCCACTCTGTCCGCCTCTCCTTCCGGCTCTCCATCCGACTCTCACACAACTCTCACACAATAGGTCCGTCCCGGCACGCCGTACCGTTGATGAGCGTCACTGAAACGAGGGGACGCCGCGTCCCCCGGCACTCGGATCTTCATGACCACCGTGACCCTTCTGGTACGACCGGCGCACCCTTGACGGGATATACGCGCGTCTAAAACAGATCCTCGGTGCCGGGAAGGCTCGCAAAAAGAGAGGACCGCACCGCATCCCGACAAGATCCACTGCCCGGGCGGCCTGAAGATCGATTTAACCGGCCGCGCCACAAACGCATGGCCGCCCCCGCCGGCCGGGCCCGCCTAAGGTTTCGCGCGGCCAAACGGCCCGCCGTTTCGGGCGTCGGCACCGGGGCTCGCCGGGGCCGGGCGGGCGGAGGAGCCCATAAGGGCCGGTGCGCCGCCTTCGGGCCCATAAGAGCGTCGAGCGGGTTCCATAAGCCGCTCCGGCCGGATATGGCCCGGAGCGGGGTGACGGCGGTCGACCGGAAGGATTGACGTGGCGGTGTCGCGGTCATTGCCATCTCTCGGGCGGGTCCGCCGGTCCGCCAAGCATGGCATGTCCGGGTGGTTCCGTTACCGAATTTTCCGGAGCAGGCGCCGTCGACGCCCGGAACCGTCACGCCATACGAAAAACGGGGCCGATGGTCCACGCCATCGGCCCCGTCCGCGGTCATTACTTGACCTTGACCACCACGGTGTTGGCGACCTTGTCGTGCAAAGCCTGCTGCAGCGGCTTGTCCCACAGCAGCCAGAGCACGTTGAGAAGGGCGGCCAGGTTCGCGAGGTACTTGATGAAGGGAATCCACGACAGGAACTGGAAGGCGAAGAGCACTCCGGCGCGCTTCATCGCCGCGTCCTGGGGCAGCCCCGCCGCGGTCAGCGTTCCGCCGACCGGGACGACCTTGATGCCCATCGCCATCTTGCCGAGGGTCTGCCCGCGTGAGCGCAGCATGAAGAACTCGTAGACGGCCATCACGACGCCCCCCAGCACGGCGACGAGCAGCGCGGCCAGGAAGGCCCCGCTCTCCAGGGTCGTGACGCCGGTCGTCGGGTCGATGCTGGCGGCGGTGAACACCAAGCCCCCGATGACGGCGCTGAGGATCATGTAGGGGATCCCGACGACGACACCGTCGATCAGACGGGCGACGAGGCGCTGCCACCACTCCGCCAGCGGGGCCGGCGCGCCGGGCGGGATCGCCCCCTGCGGCGCGTACGACTGTCCGTAGGCGGGCTGGCCGTACCCCGGCGTGGCCTGCCCGCCGCCGTAGCCGGGCTGGCCGTACTGCTGCTGGCCGTACTGCTGCTGGCCATAGCCCTGCTGCGGAGCCTGCTGGCCGTAACCCTGCTGCTCGTAGCCCTGCTGGCCGTACGCCTGCGAGCCGGATGCCTGGGGGCCGGTCTGCTGGCCGTACTGCTGGTAACCCCCCTGCGACTGCTGGCCGTAGCCGCCCGTCGGCTGACCCTGCTGCTCGCCGTAACCCTGCTGCTCGCCGTAACCCTGCTGCTGGCCGTACCCGCTCTGGGAGGACTGGCCGTACTGCTGCTGGCCGTAGCCCTGCTGCGGAGCCTGCTGACCGTACTGCTGGCCATAGCCCTGCTGCGACGCCTGCTGCGGGGCCTGCTGGCCGTACTGCTGCTGGCCATAGCCCTGCGGGCCGGTGTCCTGGCCATAACCCTGCTGGCCGTACCCGCCCTGGGAGGACTGGCCGTACTGCTGCTGACCGTAGCCCTGCTGTGAAGCCTGCTGGCCGTACCCCTGCGGGCCGGTGTCCTGGCCATAACCCTGCTGGCCGTACCCGCCCTGCGAAGGCTGGCCGTACTGCTGCTGACCGTAGCCCTGCTGCGGAGCCTGCTGACCGTACTGCTGGCCATAGCCCTGCGGGCCCGTCTCCTGGCCATAACCCTGCTGGCCGTATCCGCCCTGTGAAGACTGGCCGTACTGCTGCTGACCGTATCCGCCCTGGCCGGAGTCCTGGCCGGGGGTCTGGCCGGGAGTCTGCTGCGGGCCCGTCTGCTGTGCCCGATAGCCGACGACCGTGGCCTCGGGGTCGTAGTCCTGGGAAGGTCTGTCCGGGTTGTACCCGTGGTTCGAAGGCGGCGGTGGCGTCCCGTCCGACTCGTCCTGGGGGTACGGCGGCTGTCCGGTGCTCACCGTGTCACCTCGTTTCGAAGACGCATGCGCCGCATCTCAGTAGCACACGCTGATACCGCCAAAAGTAGCGACACGCGTATCAACAGTCACCTTTGCAGCGACTGACCATGACCGTCAAGATCAGCCACCAATGTCGGCATTATGACTCAATGGCGATCGAGATGCAGCAGCATTCGCGTGTTCCCCAGTGTGTTCGGCTTGACGTGCTCCAGGTCGAGGAACTCGGCGACGCCTTCGTCGTACGACGCGAGGAGTTCCGCGTACACCTCGGGTGACACGGGGGTGCCCTGAATCTCGGTGAAACCATGGCGCGCGAAGAAGTCCACGGCGAACGTGAGGCAGAAGACCCTGCGTACGCCGAGGCCGCGCGCGGCGTCGATGAGCGAGGCGACGATCCGGTAGCCGACGCCTCCACCGCGCACCGCCGGATCCACCGCGACGGTCCTGATCTCGGCCAGGTCCTCCCAGAGCACGTGCAGCGCGCCGCAGCCGACGACCTCTCCGCCGATCTCCGCGACCCAGAACTCCTGGACGTCCTCGTACAGCGTGACCGTGCTCTTCTTCAGCAGGCGCGGCCCGACGCCCGAGTACGCGTCGACGAGGCGGCGGATCGCCCTGACGTCCGGGGTCCTGGCCCGGCGCACCATAACGCCCCTGGCGCCGGATCCGCTCGGTGTCTGTGCGGCGACCTGCTCCATGAACGGCCAGCCTAGTGCCCCTCCCGCCGTCCCCCTCGCCCGTCGCGCGCGGATCGGCGAAGGCGGCTCCGATTTACGGTCAACCCCAAACGGCCCGTCCGACATCGCGCCTGACGTTCTGTAGCCACCGGAATACGGATCGACGCCGGATCGGGCCCCGTGGCGCGCGCCTGGCCGCGTATCGATTTTCTCTGCTTCCGACCAGCACCTCATACGTCACCAAAGCACCACAAACCCAGGTAGACCAGCCGGTATCACTGATCAACCCGTGACCCTAGCGTGATCATTTGGTTGTGAAACGTAGACGGGTTTGCGAGTTCTGGTTGAGCAACAACTCAGGGTGCACTATCGTCCAGCGACGATGCCGATCGTCGTGAGCGATCTCGACGATCGGGCGCCGAATCCTCGAAGCACCGGTGCCCGAACCCTGTCGGGGGCCGGGTGCGGAGAGGAGCCGGGGACCCAATCCATGGGATCAGGATCGGTTCAGGTTCAGATCGTCCAGGGGTGAATCCGCCAGGTAGGGCTGCTCCGGCCCGAACCCGTCAGCTAACCCGGCAGGCGCTCGGCAGTGCCCAGCCGCACGACCCGTCACGACGACGCCGGCCGATGCGGGGGCACCTATGGGAGAGGAGCTCGGTTGCGCATGCGTGGAGGACGGCAGGCGGGCAGGCACGCCCGTCGCCGACGGCCCGGATCCGGCCCGGCCGGTCCGGGTGCCATCCGGCGGTTCACCTTCGTCGGAGTCGCGCTCGCCGCGGTCACATTCGGCGCTCCGGTGGTCCGCGCGACCGCCGACCCGAAGCCGAGCCTCAAGGAGCTCGCCGCGGAGGTGGAGGACCTCTACAGCGAAATCGAGACACTCACCGAGCAGTACAACGGCGAGCGGGTGCGTCTGAAGGCGGCCGAGCGGTCCGCCGATCTCGCCAAGAAGAACCTCGCCAAGAGCGAGGCCGAACTGGAGACCCGCCGGCAGAGGGCGAGCGCCCTCGCCCAGCACTCCTACATGACCAACGGGCTCGGCAACGCCCTGGTGCTCGTGAAGTCCACGGACCCGCGGCAGTACCTCGACCAGGCCTCCACGACGTACGCGCTGGAGTTACAGCAGAGCCAGGAGGTCGCGGAGGTCAGCAAGGCGATGGACGCCGCCGCGCGGGCCAAGTCCAGCGCCGCCGCCCGCCAGAGCGAGGTCAGGAAGCTGCTGGACGGCCTCGACACGCGGCGCGACAAGATCACGAAACTGATCAAGAAGACCGAGAGCAGCCTCTACCGGCAGGTCTCGCGAGAGGTCGGCACCGAGACGCGCAGGAAGATGTCGTTCCCCATCGTGGGGGGCGGCAAGGCCGCCCAGGCGGCGCGCTGGGCCCTCGCGCAGCAGCTCAAGCCGTACGTCTGGGGCGCGGAAGGGCCGCGCTCGTTCGACTGCTCCGGCCTGGTGATGGCCGCCTACCAGTCCGTCGGCATCAGCCTGCCCCACTACACGGGCGACCAGTGGACGGCCGGCACGCACATCTCCCGCGACCAGCTCCGCCCCGGCGACCTCGTGTTCTTCTACTCCGACCTGCACCACGTGGGTCTCTACATCGGCGGCGGCTACATGGTCCACGCGCCGCGCACCGGTGACGTCATCCACATCGCGAAGATCGCCGGACGGCCGTTCGCGGGCGGCGTGCGCGTCGCCGACTGATCACACGGATGGTCGGCGTGCACGACCACCGTTCACCGGCCGCGCCCGCGTGCGCGGCCGGACGAGTTCGGGACGTGCTCAGATGAGACGGCGGCGGGCGGCCCAGGCGACGGCCTCGATGGCGGTCGCCACGCCGATCCGGTCGCAGATGCAGCGCAGCCGCCGCCGCACCGTACGTCCGCTGACGTCGAGGCTGCGGCCCACCCGGTCGGCGGTGACGCCCTTCGCCAGCTCGGCGAGCAGCAGTAGGTCCTCCTCGGTGAGACCGGCACGCTCAAGGTCCGAGGCGAGATCCTCACCCCGGTAGACGACCTCCGGATAACCCATCGTCCGCCCTCCCCACGACGATGATTCGTCGGCCCACCCTCCAGGGACGGTAAACGCCTTTGCTGAAGGCCGTCAAGGTGCGGCGGCGGGCCGCCGGTCATACGCCTCCCTTGCGGCCTCCACGTCCTCCATGTGGATCTCCGCCCAATTCTTGATCGCTTCCATCAGCGGCATCAGGTTCTCACCCAGGGGCGTGAGCCGATAGTCGACTCGTACCGGCACCGACGGGGTGACCGTACGCGAGACCAGTCCGTCGCGTTCCATCGTCCGCAACGTCTGCGTGAGCATCTTCTGACTCACCCCGGCGATCGTCCTCGCCAGTTCGCTGTAGCGGAGGGACCCGCGAGCGAGCGCGGTCAGCACGAGACTCACCCACTTGTCGCTGAGCGCGTCGAGCAACTGCCGGGACGGGCAGGTCGCCACGTACGCGTCGTACCGCCGCCGCGCCTCCTCCCGCCGCTGGGCCGCCGTCCGGGTGGGCATGATCTTCCCTCCGCCTCCGTTACGCACTTGCGGGTGCCTCCTTACCGCAAGAGAGTAACTCTCCATAGCCTCCTGTCGTACGGAGAGGAGGACACATGAGAGCACTGGTGGGGCGGGACGGAGTCGTACAGGTGGCCGAGGTGCCCGAGCCCGAGCCGGGGCCGGGCCAGGTGCGGATCCGGGTGGAGGCGGCGGCCGTCAACCCGATCGATCTCTTCACGGTCTCCGGCACCCTTCCCGATTACGGGCTCACGCCCCGGCTCGACACGTACGCCCTGGGCTGGGACGTGGCGGGGGTGATCGACCGGGTGGGACCGGGGGTGACGGCGGCCGGCCCGGGCGATCCGGTCATCGGCCTGTCGGACCGGCTGACGGACCCGATCAAGGCCCAGGCCGAACTGGTCGTGCTGGACGAGCACGCCGTCGCGCCCGCGCCCGCGGGGATGCCCGCCGTCGAGGCGGCGACGCTGCCGCTCAACACACTGACCGCCGTTCAGGCGCTCGACCTCGCCGGGCTCGCCGAAGGCGCGAGCCTGCTCGTGACGGGGGCGGCCGGGGGCCTCGGCGGATATCTGGTGGAACTGGCGGCCCTGCGGGGCATCAGGGTCGCCGCCGTCGCCGCGCCCGGAGACGAGGCGCTGGTCCGCGGCTTCGGCGCGGAGTGGTTCGTCGCGAGGGGCGCCGATCTGGCCGGCGCCGTACGGGCCGTCGTTCCGGGCGGCGTGGACGGAGTGGTGGACGCGGCCGTCGTCGGCCTGCCCGCGCTGGACGCGGTGCGTAACGGAGGCGTGTTCGTCGCCGTCGGCGCGGGGCAGGCCCCGCTCCCGCTGCGCGGAATCCGCGCCTCCACGGTGTTCGTCCGGGCCGACGCGGCGCAGCTCAGGGACGTCGTCAGGCTGGCCGAGGCGGGCCGGCTCACGACACGGGTCGCCGGTGTCCACCCGCTGGACCGCGCGACCGAGGCCCACGAGCGGCTCGTCCGGGGCGGCGTGCGCGGACGCCTGGTGCTGACCCCCTGACACCCCCCGCGCACGAGACCGGCACAGGAGACCGGCACGCGAGACCGGCACGCGAGACCGGCACACGGCCGGGCCGGGCCGGACGGGGATGCCGTCCGGCCCGGCCGCTCGCCCCCCGGACATCGCCGGCACAGGGCAAGCACAGGGCCGGAACACGGTCAGGGCGGCGAACGGACCGCGGCGAATCAGACGGTCAGCGGGTCAGGCGGTCAGGGTCAGGCGGCGCGGCCCGCGTCGAGCAGCTCGCGGATCCGGTCGCGGCCCACCGCCAGCAGCAGCGTGGGCAGGCGCGGGCCGGTGTCGCGGCCGACGAGCAGCCGGTAGAGCAGGGCGAAGAACGCGCGCTGGGCGGCCTTCAGCTCCGGCGTGGCCGCCTTGGCGTCCATCTCCAGCCCGGCCAGCACCTTCGGCACGCCGTAGACGAGCGTGGTCAGGCCGTCGAGCGACCAGTGGTCGTCGAGACCGTCGAGCAGCAGGCGCAACGACTCCCGCTCCGCCTCGCCGAGCGTGTCGAGAAGCTCCTTGTCGGGCGTCTCGCGCACCTGCGTGCGCTCCTCCGCGGGCAGGTAGGTGTTCACCCAGTGCCGGGCGCGGTCGAGCCGCGGCCGCAGCTCGTCCAGCCCGCCGATCTCCGGGTCGAAGGCGCGCAGGATGCGCAGCGTCTGCTCCTCGTGGCCGGTCGCGATGTCGACCACCGAGGCGAGCGTCCGGTACGGCAGCCGGCGCGGCGTGTCGGGCAGCGTCGCGGACGCGGTGCTCGACGCCCGGCGGTAGGCCGACTGGTCGGCCGGCAGCGCCGTCCCCTCCGTGACCTTCCTGGTCAGCGTGTCCCACTCGTCGTACATCCGCTGGATCTCCTGGTCGAAGGAGATCTTGAACGACTGGTTGGGGCGGCGGCGGGCGTACAGCCAGCGCAGCAGCGCGGGCTCCATGATCGACAGAGCGTCGGCCGGGGTCGGCACGCCGCCCTTGGAGCTGCTCATCTTGGCCATGCCGCTGATGCCGACGAAGGCGTACATCGGCCCGATCGGCTGCTGCCCGCCGAACACCTCGCGGATGATCTGGCCGCCGACGACGAACGACGAGCCCGGCGAGCTGTGGTCGACGCCCGACGGCTCGAAGACCACGCCCTCGTACGCCCAGCGCATCGGCCAGTCGACCTTCCACACCAGCTTGCCGCGGGTGTGCTCGGACAGCAGGACGGTCTCGCCGTGCCCGCAGACGCAGGTGTACGACAACGCGGTGGTCTCGTCGTCGTACGACGTGACCGTGGTCAGGTCGCGGTCACAGAACGAGCAGTACGGCTTGTAGGGGTAGTAACCCCCCGCGCCGGAGCCGTCGTCCTCGCTCGCGGCCCCCGAGCCCTCCAGGGCGGCGGCCTCGTCGGCGTCGAGGACCTCCTTGGCCTTGGCCTTCTTGGTGCGGTACTGGTCGAGGATCGCGTCGATCCGCCGCCGCTCCCGCATGGCGAGCAGCACCTGCTCCCGGTACGCCCCCGAGGTGTACATCTCGGTCTGGCTGATGCCGTGGAACTCCACGCCCATCTCCGCCAGCGCGGCGATCATCGGCGCCTTGAAGTGCTCGGCCCAGTTCGGGTACTCGCTGCCGGGCGGAGCCGGGACGGTGGTCAGCGGCTTGCCGATGTGCTCGTTCCAGGCGGGGTCGACGCCCGCGGGGACCTTGCGGAAGCGGTCGAAGTCGTCCCACGAGATGATGTGCACGCACTCGTGCCCGCGCCGCCTGATCTCGTCGGCCACCAGGTGCGGGGTCATGACCTCGCGCAGGTTGCCCAGGTGGATCGGGCCGGACGGGCTGAGGCCGGACGCGCAGACGACGGGTTTGCCCGGTGCGCGCCGTTCGGCCTCGGCGATGACCTCATCGGCGAAACGCGCCACCCAGTCGGCGTCCATCACGTCAGTCCTCTCGAAACGGGATCCTGCCTTCTATGGTCCCGTACCCGAGGGAGTCGTCAGGACGTGTTGCGGACGTAGACCAGCCGCAGGCCGATGAGCGTGAGCCAGGGCTCGTGCACGTCGATCGTGCGGGCCTCGCCGATGACGAGCGGCGCGCCGGTGCCCGTGGCGACCACGGTGACGTCGTCGGGGTCTGCGGCCAGCTCGGCGGTCATGCGGTCCACGATCCCGTCGACCAGCCCGGCGAAGCCGTAGAGGATGCCCGACTGGAGCGCCTCCACGGTGTTCTTGGCGATCACCGACCTCGGCCGGACCAGCTCGACCTTGTGGAGCTGCGCCCCGGCCGTGGCCAGCGCGTCCACCGAGATCTCCAGGCCGGGGGCGGTCACCGCGCCGACGTACTCGCCCCGGGCCGAGACCGCGTCGAAGGAGGTCGCCGTGCCGAAGTCGACGATCACGCAGGGCCCGCCGTACAGGGTGGTGGCGGCGAGCGCGTTCACGATGCGGTCGCTGCCGACCTCCTTGGGGTTGTCCATCCGGACCGGCACGCCGGTGCGGACGCCCGGCTCGACGACCACCGCCGTGACGTCGCCGTAGTAGCGCCGGGACATCTCCCGCATCTCGTTGAGCACCGACGGGACCGTGGAGCAGATCGCGATACCGCTGATGTCGGCGTCCTTGAGCAACGGCGACTGCCCGAGCAGGCCCTGCAGCACCACCGCGATCTCGTCCGCCGTGCGGCGGGGGTCGGTCGCGATCCGCCAGTGCTCGATGACCTCTTCACCCTCGAACAGGCCCAGCACCGTATGGGTGTTGCTGACGTCGATGGTGAGCAGCATCCCCCGATTATGCCTCACGAAGATCTAGACCCAGGTCGAGTGCCGGGGCCGAGTGGGTGAGCGCGCCGACCGCCAGGTAGTCGACCCCGGTCTCCGCGACCGCGCGGGCCGCGTCCAGGGTCAGCCCGCCGCTCGACTCCAGCCGCGCCCGGCCGGCCACCAGGCGTACGGCCTCGGCGAGCTGGTCCACCGTGAAGTTGTCGAGCAGGATCTCGTCGGCGCCCTCGGCGAGGACCGGCTCGATCTGGTCGATCCGGTCCACCTCGACCTCGATGGGCAGGCCGGGGAAGGCCTGCCGTACGGCGCGGAAAGCCTCCGCGACGCCTCCGGCGGCCACGACGTGGTTGTCCTTGATGAGCGCGGCGTCGTGCAGGCCCATCCGGTGGTTCACGCCGCCGCCCGCCCGCACGGCGTACTTCTCCAGGACACGCAGGCCCGGCAGGGTCTTGCGGCTGTCGCGCACGCGGGCGCCGGTGCCCTCGACGGCGTCCACCCAGCGCCGGGTCTGGGTGGCGACGCCGGACAGGTGGGTGAGGAAGTTGAGCGCGGTGCGCTCCAGCGTGAGCAGGTCGCGGGTGGCGCCGCGCACGGTCATCACCACGTCGCCGGGGCGCACGCGGTCGCCGTCCGCGGCGTGCCGCTCGACCTCGGCTCCCCCGGCGGCCTGGCGGAAGACGGCCTCGGCCACGGCCAGGCCGGCGACCACGCCCTCCTTCCGCGCCACCACGTCGGCGACCGCGCGCTGGTCCGCCGGGATCGTGGCGACCGAGGTGACGTCCTGTCCCCCGGCCAGGTCCTCGTCCAGGGCGGCGCGGACGAGGCCGAGCACGGCGTCCGGGTCGAGGCCGTTCTCGTCCAGTTCGGTCCGCAGGGCCTCGTGGGGCGTGTGCGTCAAGGTCAGTCCCTCCGCCGTCAGGGCGATGTCGATGTGCGCCCGCCAGCGGGCGTCGTCGCGGTCGGGGTGGTCCTCCCGCCAGTGCGAGCCGCGCGTCTCCTCGCGCACGGTCGCCGCGGCGACCAGCGCGGACGCGACCGTGAGGAGGTTGGTCGCCTCCCACGACTCCGTGCAGGGCTCGACCGCGACCGGGGTCCAGCGGGCGTCCGAGAGCGCGCGGGCGACCTCCGCGAGGCTGCGGTCGCCGCGCAGCACCCCGGCGCCGCGGCTCATGTGGCTCTGGATCCGGGCGCGGGTACGCGGGTCCACCAGCCCCTCTGGCCGGTCGTCCCGTCCGGCGGGCTCACGCGGCGTCAGGTCGCGCGCGGCCAGGTCGGCGGCGATGCGCTCGCCGTAGACGAGCCCTTCGAGCAGGGAGTTGGAGGCCAGCCGGTTGGCGCCGTGGACGCCCGTGCAGGCCACCTCGCCGCAGGCGTACAGGCCGGGCACGCTGGTCCTGCCGTACAGGTCGGTGCGCACGCCGCCGCTCGCGTAGTGGGCGGCGGGAGCGACGGGGATGGGCTCGGTGACGGGGTCGATGCCGTGCTCCCGGCAGACCGCGAGGATGGTCGGGAAGCGGGTCCGCCACCTGTCCTCGCCGAAGCCGGTGGCGTCCAGGTAGACGTGGTCGGCGCCGGTCTCGTGCATCCTCCGCATGATCGCCTTGGCGACGACGTCGCGGGGCGCGAGGTCGGCCAGTTCGTGGACGCCGCGCATGAAGCGCTCGCCCGCCGCGTCGGCCAGCACCGCGCCCTCGCCGCGCACGGCCTCGGAGACGAGGGGCTGCTGACCGGTCGAGCCCTCCCCGAGCCACAGGACCGTGGGGTGGAACTGCACGAACTCGATGTCCCTGACCACCGCGCCGGCCCGCAGGGCCAGCGCGACGCCGTCCCCGGTGGACACGACGGGGTTGGTGGTGGCCGCGTAGACCTGTCCCATGCCGCCGCTGGCGAGCACCACGGCCCCGGCCCTCACGGCGCCCACGCCGTCGTGGGCGCCCTCCCCCATCACGTGGAGCGTGACCCCGCAGGCGTGACCCTCGGCGTCGAGGAGCAGGTCGAGGGCGAGGGCGTGCTCGATGACCTCGATGCGGGGCTCGGCGAGCACCGCCTCGGCCAGCGCCCGCTGCACCTCGGCGCCGGTCGCGTCGCCGCCCGCGTGGACGATGCGGTTGCGCCGGTGGCCGCCTTCGCGGGTGAGCTGGAGCCCGCCGTCGACGTCCCGGTCGAACTCGGCGCCGTGGCTCATCAGCCGCTTGAGCGCGTCGGGGCCCTCGGTGACCAGGACGCGTACGGCCTCCTCGTCGCAGAGGCCGACTCCCGCGAGGAGCGTGTCCCTGAGGTGCTCGTCGGGCGTGTCCTCGGGGTCGAGGACGGCGGCGATCCCGCCCTGGGCCCAGCGGGTGGACCCGGCGGACAGGACGTCCTTGGTGACCACGAGCACCCGCGCCCGCGGGTCGAGCTCGACGTGGCGCAGCGCCACGGTGAGGCCGGCGATGCCGGAACCGATCACGACCGCGTCGGCCTCGACGGTCCAGCCGGGTGCGGGGGCGGTGAGTCTGCGTGCGAGCGCCACCATGAGGGGATCCCCTTTCGTCATAATGACGATAACGCCCCCCGCCAAGTGCTGCCGCCCCGCCCCCTCCTAGAAGGGGGGTGCCGCGGGGCCGGTGCAGAGCTGGGCGGCCAGAGTGGCGTACGCCCATTCCTCCCACCTGTCCCGCGACCAGCCGCGGTCCTGCACGAAGAGCAGGTACAGCTGCGGGCTGAGCACGCAGAACAGCAGGTCCGCGGCCATCGCGACGGAGACGTCGTCGCGGGCCCCGGGTTTGCCGACCAGCGCTTGGGCCGCCGCGTGGTGCACGGTGTAGCGCGGATCGGGCCCGTCGGGCCACTGCGCGGCGATCTGTGGATCGGTGGCCGCGGCGGACGCGATCAACGGCATGATCGGGGCGACCCGGCCGAGGATCTCGCCGGTGCCGCGAACAAGCGCGCCCAGCAGGTCCGCCGCGGTGGGCGCGGCACACGCGGCGCGGAACCATTCACGGTCCATGGTGGCCACCGGCTCGGTGTCCCCAGCGATGGACGTGTCGACGACGTCCTTGAACAGCGTGCGCTTGTTGCCGAAGACGAAGTAGACCGTCTGGACGGCCACGCCCGCCCGGTCGGCGACCTCCTGCAGGCTCGTCGCCCCGTAGCCCTGCGCGACGAACAGTTCCCGCGCCGCCTGGATGACCTTCTCCCGCGTACGGCGTGAGCGCTCGGCCCGTTTGTCCGGCCGCTTGACGGTGTCCATTGCGCGAGTATATCTCTAGAGTTCGTCACTAGAGTTTAACTCTAAAAACGGGGAGCGAGAGCCGATGGACAAGCCGAACACCCTCCGGGACGCGGGCGGGGCCGAGGCCGGACGGGATCAGAAGGAGGCGGTGCGCCGAGCGCTGGAGGAGTACTACCGCGCCGGGAAACCGCCGTGGGACACCGGCGTGACACCGCCCGAGCTGGTCGCCCTTGTCGAGGGGCACGGGGAGGGACACGATGCGCTGCCGCCCGGCCGCGCCCTGGAGCTAGGCTGCGGCACCGGAACCAACGCGATCTACCTGGCCCGGCACGGCTGGGAGGTCGTGGCCGTCGACCTGGTTGGCCGCGCGATCGAGCTGGCCCGGGAGAGGACGGAGGCGGCGGGAGTGGACGTACGGCTGCTGCACGGAGACGCCACCAGGCTCGACGAGCTGGACGCGCCCGGCCCCTACGAACTGTTCTTCGACCTGAGCTGCTGCTGCGGCATCCCGCCGCACCGCCGCGACGCCTACGTCGCCGGACTCACCCGCCGCGCCGCTCCCGGCGCACGGCTGCTGATGTTCGGGTACGGCCCCGAGGCGTTCGACGACCCGATCTCCGGTGTCACCGCCGACGAGCTCCGCGCCCGGTTCGCCGGCTGGGAGCTGGTCGACACCACACCCGGCACGAACCCGGTGCCCACCTTCTGGTTCACGCTCCGCGCGCCTACAGGGTGAGCACCATGTTGTCGATCAGGCGGGTGGTGCCCACCTTGGCGGCGACGGCCAGGACCGCCTCGCCGCGGTGGTCGCCGCCCACCGGCGCGAACGTCGCGGGGTCGGCCAGGATCAGGTAGTCGAGCAGCAGCGGCGGGTCGAACCGGGCCGCCTCCTCCAGCACGGCCCTGGCCGCGTCGAGGACCCCGGCCGGCCCGGTCCTGGCCCGCGCCGCACCGGCACTCAGCGCCCGCGACAGCGCGAGGGCCGTACGGCGGTCGTCCTCGGAGAGGTACCGGTTGCGGCTCGACAGCGCCAGCCCGTCGGGCTCCCGTACGGTCGGGGCGGCCACGATCGACACCGGGACGTCGAGGTCGGCCGTCATCCGCCGGATCAGCGCGAGCTGCTGGGCGTCCTTCTGCCCGAATACCGCGACGTCCGGCCGCACGAGGTTGAACAGCTTGAGCACCACGGTCAGCACGCCGTCGAAGTGGCCCGGGCGGAAGGCGCCCTCGGCCGTCCCGCCCATGCCGCCCGCCGAGACCTCCACCTGCCGGTCGGGCAGGTACATGTCCTCGGCCGAGGGCGCGAAGACCACGCCCGCGCCCTCCTCCTCGCACACCCGGAGATCGGCGTCGAACGTGCGGGGATAGCGGGAGAAGTCCTCGTGCGGACCGAACTGCAGAGGGTTGACGAACACGCTCACCACCACGTGGTCGGCGTGCTCACGCGCCAGCCGGACCAGCGACCGGTGGCCCTCGTGGAGCGCCCCCATCGTGGGGACCAGGGCGATCCTTCCCGGGCCGAGAGAGTCCCTCGCCTTGACGAGGGCGGCCCGGTCGGCGGCCACGGTCACGTCCATATGTTCCCTCCCAGGGCGTCCAGCAGGCGTTCGGCCGCCTCCGGCTTGAGCAGCCCCGCCGCCAGCGCCCGGTCGGCGGTGAGCCGCGCCAGGGCGACGTACGCGTCCGCGGCCTCGGGGGCGGCCAGGATGAGCGCGTCCACGTGTTTGCGCACCGTGCCCGCGTCGCCGCGGACGACCGGCCCGGTGAGCCCGCCGATGCCGAGACGCAGCACGTTGTCGAGGGCCGCGCCGAGCAGCGGCCCGAGCATGCGGCCGGGATGCTCGACACCGATCTTCGCGAGCAGCTCCTGCGACTCGGCGATGAGCGTCACCATGTGGTTGGCCGCGCCGGCGATCGCGGCGTGGTAGAGCGGCCGGTCCTGGTCGGCGATCCACACCGGCTCGCCGCCCATCTCGATGACCAGCGCCTCGGCCACCGGCCGCAGCATGTCCGGCGCGGTGACGCCGAACGAGCAGCCGTTGAGCTTGGTCAGGTCGTCGCTCCGGCCCGTGAAGGTCATCACCGGATGCAGCGCGAGCGGCAGCGCCCCCGCCTCGGCGGCGGGGTCGAGCACGCCGAGGCCGTACGCGCCGCTGGCGTGCACGAGCAGCTTGCCGCGCAGGTCGGCGCCGGTGGCCGCGAGGCCGGAGACCAGGCCGGGCAGCACGTCGTCCGGCACGGTCAGCAGCACGAGTTCGGACCTGGCGATGACCTCCTCCGGCCTGCTGAGCGCCTGGCCGAGACGGTCGGCGGCGCGGCGGCGCGACGCGTCTGACACGCCGCTGGCCGCCACCACACGATGACCCGCGAGCATGAGCGCGGCCCCGAGCACGGAGCCGACCCGTCCCGCGCCGAGCACTCCCACGGCGAGCCGCGCCGGGCGGTCACTTGTGTCCATGACGCCTCCCCTCGGTTCAGCGTAGCGGCGGCGCTCCCGCCGGCCCGGTGCCAGGTCGTGCCTCACGGATCAGGCCATGCCGAGCATGACCACGACGGGCCCGACGGTCGGATTTTGTCCCGTTTCTAACGGGCCTATGTTGAGCTACAGGTACGAATGTGACTGATTTTCGCCACGGCCCGCGCGTGTCGGTAGCGTGATGCGGTGTGGAGGTGACCTGGCGGGAGGCCGTCGAGCGCGCGCTCTACGGCGCGGAGGGCTTCTACCTGCGGGAGCGCCCGGACCGCCATTTCCGCACCTCGGTCCATGCCTCACCGGTCTTCGCCGAGGCGGTGCTGCGCCTGCTGGAACGGGTCGACGCGACCCTCGGGCGCCCCGGCGTGGTCGACTTCGTGGACGTGGGCAGCGGCGACGGCCTGCTGGCCGCCCGCGTCGTGGCCGCCGCGCCGCCGGACCTCGCGGCGCGCCTGCGGGCCGTCGCGGTGGACCTGTCCCCCCGGCCCCGCGGCCTCGATCCCCGGGTCGCCTGGGAGCCGGAGGTCCCGTACGGGGTCACCGGGCTCGTGGTCGCCAACGAATGGCTGGACAACGTGCCCCTCGACGTCGCCGAGGCGACCCCCGCGGGCCCCCGGCTGGTGCTCGTCGACCCGGCGACCGGAGCGGAGCGGCCCGGTCCCGTCCCCGATCCGGAGGACCTGGCCTGGCTGGACCGCTGGTGGCCGCTGGGCCCGGTCGGTGACCGCGCCGAGATCGGCCGCCCCCGCGACGAGGCGTGGGCCGGGGTGATCGCGCGGCTGACCCGCGGCACGGCGGTCGCCGTGGACTACGCCCATCTCGCCGGGCGGCGCCCCGCCCTCGGCACGCTGGCCGGCTACCGCGACGGCTCGCCGGTGCCCGCCGTACCGGACGGGTCGTGCGACGTCACGGCCCACGTCGCGCTGGACGCCTGCGCGGCGGCCGGCGAGCGGGCGGGCGCGGAGGCGACCACGCTCACGACGCAGCGGGAGGCCCTGCGCGACCTGGGGGTCACCGGCGCCCGGCCGCCGCTCGCGCTCGCGTCCGCCGACCCCGCCGGTTACGTACGCGCGCTCGGCCGGGCCTCGCAGGAGGCCGAGCTCATCGACCCCGCCGGTCTCGGCGGCTTCGGCTGGCTCAGCCAGTCCCGGTGTGGATGAGGAGACATCATGATCGCGAGAATCTGGCGCGCGAGCGCGACCCCGGAGGGCGCCGACGGCTACGAGCGGCACTTCACCGAGGCGGTCCTGCCCTCCCTGCGCGGCGTGGCCGGGCACCGCGGCGCCTACCTGCTGCGGCGCGACACCGATGGCCGGGTGGAGATCGACGTCATGACCCTGTGGGACTCGATGGACGCGATCCGCCGCTTCGCCGGGGAGGACCCCGCGACGGCCGTCGTCGAGCCCGCGGCCCAGGCCGTCCTGCTCGGCTACGACACCACGGTCACCCACCACACGGTCAGCGTGTCAGACGGCGACCTTCAGTGACTCCAGGCCGCGCATGATGTAGCTGGGCTTCCAGGTCGGCTCCTCGGCGAGCTCCAGGCGGGGCGCGAGCCGCAGCAGCGTGCCGAACGACTCCGCCAGCTCGACTCGCGCGAGCGGGGCGCCGAGGCAGAAGTGGATGCCCGCACCGAACGAGATGTGCGGGTTGTCCGCCCGGCCGACGTCGAGACGGTCGGGGTCGTCGAAGACCTCGGGGTCCCGGTTCGCCGAGCCGAACAACAGCGCGATCTCCGCACCACGAGGGATCGTCACCCCGCCGGCCTCGACGTCCTCCAGCACCCACCGCTCGAACATCTGCGCCGGGGTGTCGTAACGCAGCAGCTCCTCGACCGCCGCCGGCATCAGGCCGGGGTCGGCGCGCAGCCGCTCCAGCTCGCCGGGGTTGCGGAACAGCGCCCACCACCCGCTGCCGGTGGCGTTGACCGTGGCCTCGTGCCCGGCGTTGAGCAGCAGCACGCAGGTGCCGATCAGCTCGTCCTCGGTGAGCCGGTCGCCGTCGTCCACCACCTGCGCGAGCGCGGAGATCATGTCGTCGCCCGGCCGCTCCCTGCGCGCCCTGGCCAGCCCGCGCAGGTACCCGGCGAACTCCGTCGCCGCGCGTACGGCCGTGTGCTGGACCTCCGGCGACGGGTTCAGCTCGTACATCCCGCAGATGTCGGCCGACCAGGGGCGCAGCAGGTGGCGGTCGGCCTCCGGCACGCCCAGCATCTCGGCGATCACGGTGACGGGCAGCGGCTCGGCCACCTCGGCCAGCAGGTCGCCGCCGCCGCGCTCGACCAGCCCCTCGGTCAGTTCCGCCGCGATCCTCCGTACGCGCGGGCGCAGCGACTCGACCATCCGGGGCGTGAACGCCTTGGACACCAGGCGGCGCAGCCGGGTGTGGACCGGCGGCTCCACATCGAGCATCCCGGCCCGGATCACCCGCCAGAAGGGCTCCTGGAAGTCCGGCTCGGGCTCCCGGCCGAACTCCTCGTGCGTGGCGGTGTGCAGGTAGGACCGGCCCAGGCGGCGGTCGCGCAGCAGCGCGTTGACGTCGGCGTGCCGGGCGACCAGCCATTGCCCGGTCGGCTCGAAGAAGCTGACCGGATCGTTGTCCCGCAGGTCGCGGTAGGCGTCGTACGGGTGAGCCACGAACTCCGGATTCCAGGGATCAAACCTCACATTGGACACCATAACGGTAAAGCGCCTCTCACCAGGGGACTTGCCGGATCGCCCGTTCTCCGGGTTATAGTGCGCTCAGGTCATGAGTGCCAGCGTCAAGCCCCGGCTTGCTGGCCGGCAACCCTCGCGCTCGCGGCGGGGTGCCCCGGGTGAGGACCGGGCCTGGCGCGCGGTGCGCCGGGCAAGCGCGGGCTCCGCCGTACGACGCCATGGCAGGGGTCCCCGACCCGAGGAGGCCTGGCGTTGTCCGCTCTCACCTTCGTCCCGCAGCAGCCCGCCAACCCCGTGTCCGAGCCGGTGCGCGTACCGGTGGTCGTGGGCGCCGACCTGGAGGTCCCGGTCCGGGGCGGCCGGCTCGTGCCGTACGCGAACCTCGACTACGCGGCGAGCGCGCCCTGTCTTGAGCCGGTGAACGCCGCCGTCGCGGCGGCGCTGCCGGCCTACTCCAGCGTGCACCGGGGCGCGGGCTACGCCTCGCAGCTCACGACCCAGCGGTACGAGCAGGCCAGGCACACCGTGCGGGCCTTCGTGGGCGCCCGCCCCGGCGACGCCCTCGTCTTCGTGCGCAACACCACCGACGCGATGAACCTGCTGGCCCGCAGCCTCCCCGAGGGCACCACGGTCGTCGTGTTCGGCACCGAGCACCACGCCTCGCTGCTGCCCTGGACCGACGCCGTACGGCTCGCGCCGCCCGCCTTCCCCGGCGAGGCCGTCCGGGCCGCCGACGAGGCCCTCGCGGCGATCGAGGGCCCGGCCCTGCTCGTCGTGACCGCCGCGTCCAACGTCACCGGAGAGCTGTGGCCGATCGCCGGGCTCGCGCACATCGCGCACCGGCACGGCGCGCGGATCGCCGTGGACGCCGCCCAGCTCGTCCCCCACCGCGGGCTCAACCTCGCCGCGCTCGACCTCGACTACGTCGCCTTCTCCGGGCACAAGCTCTACGCGCCGTTCGGCGCGGGCGTGCTCGTCGGCCGGCCCGACTGGCTCGCCGCCGCCGACCCGTACCTGCGCGGCGGCGGAGCCGTGCGAGCCGTGGGCGAGACCACCGAGTGGAGCGACGACCCCGAGGCGCGGCATGAGGCGGGGACGCCCAACGTGCTCGGCGCGGTCGCGCTCGCCGCCGCCTGCGACGCCCTCGCCGCGACCGGCTGGACCCCGCTGGTGCGGGAGGAGGAGCGGCTGCTCGCCCGCCTGCGCGCCGGGCTCGCCGCGATCCCCGGCGTACGCGAACTGTCGCTGTGGGGCCCGGACCACCCGCGGGTCGGGATCGTGTCGTTCGTCGTGGAGGGCCGCCCGGCCCGGGAGGTCGCCGAGATCCTCTCGGCCGAGCACGGCATCGGCGTCAGGGACGGCAAGTTCTGCGCCCACCCGTTCGTCCGCCACCTCCTCGGCGGCGCCGAGGACGAGGGCTGCGCGGACGGCACGGTGAGCGCCGTACGCGCCTCGATCGGCATCGGCACGACCGAGGAGCACGTCGACCGCCTCATCACCGCCCTCCGCGAAATCGCCCCCGCCTGACCCCGACCGCCGGGGCGTGACGGGCGTGAAAGCATGGACGGTATGACCGAGCAGGACGGCCCGCGTGTCGAGCGAGTGGTGGGCATCGGGGCCGGGGCGGACGCGGTGCGGCCGGGAGGGCTCGCGACGGAGGACCTGATCCTCGACATCGGGCCGCAGCATCCGTCCACGCACGGGGTGCTGCGGCTGCGGCTCGTCCTTGACGGTGAACGGATCGTGGCTGCAGAGCCGATCGTCGGCTACATGCACCGCGGCGCGGAGAAGCTGTTCGAGGTGCGCGACTACCGGCAGATCATCGTGCTGGCCAACCGGCACGACTGGCTGTCGGCGTTCGCCAACGAGCTGGGCGTCGTGCTCGCGGTCGAGCGCATGATCGGCATGCAGCCCCCGCCGCGGGCGGTGTGGGCGAGGACCCTGCTGGCCGAGCTCAACCGCGTGCTCAACCACCTGATGTTCCTCGGCGGCCATCCGCTGGAGCTGGGCGCGGCCGGCCCGGTCTTCCCCGCCTTCCGGGAGCGGGAGACGCTGCAGTACGTCATGGAGGAGATCTCCGGCGGCCGCATGCACTACATGTTCAACCGGGTGGGCGGGCTGAAGGAGGAGCTGCCCGAGGGCTGGCTCGGCCGCGTGACCACCGCCGTGGCGGCCGTGCGGCGGCGGCTGCCCGACATCGAGGAGCTGGTCACGGGCAACGAGATCTTCGTGGCGCGCACCCGCGGCGTCGGCGTGCTCGACCGTGAGACGATCATGCAGTACGGCGTGAGCGGCCCGGCCGCGCGGGCCTCGGGGGTGGACTTCGACCTGCGGCGCGACGAGCCCTACCTCGCGTACGGCGAGCTGCCCGTGAAGGTCGTGACACGCTCGGCGGGAGACTGCCAGGCGAGGTTCCAGGTGCTGCTCGACCAGGTCAAGGTGTCGCTCGACCTGGCCGACGCCTGTGTGGAGCGGCTGCGCCACCTGCCGCCCGGCCCGATCAACCAGCGCCTGCCGAAGGTGCTCAAGGTGCCGGAGGGCCACACGTACGCCTGGACGGAGAACCCGCTCGGCCTCAACGGCTACTACCTGGTGTCACGCGGCGAGAAGACCCCCTGGCGGCTCAAGCTGCGCAGCGCCTCCTACAACAACGTCCAGGTGCTCCGCGAGATGCTGCCCGGTCACTCGGTCGCCGACCTGATCGCGGTCCTCGGGTCGATGTTCTTCGTGGTCGGCGACATCGACAAGTAGGCCGGTAGGCAGGGGTCAGCTCTCCCCGTTGGGCTTGCCGGGCACCCGGCAGCAGTGTTCGAGGAAGAGCGCGGCGCAGATCAGGATCACGCACGCCACGAACGACCCGCCGCCGACGATCGCGTCCTGGCGGGGCTTGTCCAGGTCGAGCAGGTCCAGCACACGCAGGACGAAACCGGCGAAGACCCCGGCGAACGCCGCGCCCGCGTACGCGGTGGCCTGGGCCAGCGCCGCCAGTCGAGCGACGGCGAGCGGCTCGACGGGCTTGGTGTCCGGGCGGCGCAGGATCCTCGCCCGGGTCAGCCAGCCCGTGTACGCCTCACCGAGCGCGAGCAGCAGCACGGTGGGCACCGCGGTCCACGGCAGTGTGGGCACCACGGAGTAGGACTGCCGCAGCAGGCCCCAGGTGATCACGGCGAACACGACCACGAGACCGACGAGCACGCCGGGATTGCTGGGCTTCACGCGGGGTCTCTCCTCGTCAGGCCGGGGGTTCGAGCACGAGGTCGGTGCGCAGCCGCACCCCGCTCTGGTCCAGGTCGGCCAGCAGGGCCGCGACCGACCCGCGACCGGGCAGCACCGCCGAGGGGTCCGCCTGGGCCCACGGCACCAGGACGAACGCCCGCTCGTGCGCGCGGGGATGCGGGAGGGTGAGCTCGGGGTCGTCCGACATCAGCGTGCCGACCGCGATCAGGTCCACGTCGAGGGTCCGGGGCCCCCACCGCTCCGCGCGCTCACGGCCGAAGGCGTTCTCGACGCTGTGCGCCCGGTCGAGCAGGGCGCGGGGGTCGAGCATGCTCTCGGCGACGACCACCGCGTTCAGGTACGCGCCCTGGGTGGGTCCGCCGACCGGTTCGGTCTCGTAGACCGGCGACGCGGCCACGAACGTGAGCCCGGGGGCGTCGAACAACGCGTCGACGGCGCCCTGGAGGTTCTCGATGCGCCGGCCGAGGTTGCTGCCGAGTGCGATCACGACCCTCATGCGCGCCCCCTTCTGATCGTCACCACCACGTCGTCGAACGGCAGCGGGATGGGCGCCGCCGGTTTGTGCACGCTGACCTCCGCCTCCTCGACCATGTCGTGGGCCAGGCAGGCCGCCGCCAGCCGCTCGGCGAGGGTCTCGATGAGGTTGACCGGCTCGCCCTCCGCGATCCGGACGAGCTCCAGTGCCAGCGCGCCGTAGTCGACCGTCAGGGTGAGGTCGTCGGCCGCCGCCGCCGGGGCGGTGTCGAGACGCAGGCAGACGTCGATCACGAACTCCTGGCCGAGCTCGCGCTCGGCCGGCAGGCACCCGTGCCTGCCGCGCGCCCGCAACCCCGTCAACCGCACCGCGTCGCGGCTCACTGCTCCTGGTCCTCCTCCTCGTCCTCGTCGTCGCTCTGCAGGACCGGAGATCCGTGGTAGAGCCACAACCGCCAGCCCCCGGAGGTCCGCACATAGGTGCTGGAGGCGACGACCCGGCCGGCGGCGAAACCCGGTTCGTCGCTGTCGGCGGCGGTGAGGATGTTCTCCGCGCAGGTGACCACCGCGACGTCACCGAGCACGGTGGTCTGCACGTCGGTCAGCACGAACTGGATGTACGTCGTGTTGGCCATGATGAGCGCCCACGAGCGCAGCACCTCCGACCGCCCGCTCAGCATGGGCCAGCCGGGGTGGACGCACAGCGCCGGACGTCCCGGGACGTCCTCGATCCATATCTCCGACATCCTGTCGAGGTCGCCCGCTTCAATGGCGTTGTAGAACGCCTGGTTGAGCTCCTCGATGTCCTTCATGGGCGTCCCTGTCGGCATATCCTCACCGGCTCTCGTCGGCATGTCGCGCGGCTGAGTGTCGTGCGGCTACTGCGTCCCGTCCGCCTGCCGCGTGTCGTACGCCTGCTGCCCTCCAGGTGGCGGCGACGCGCACCGCGTCGGCGTTCGGCCGCACCCGGTGGACCCTGACGCACCACGCCCCGGCCTGCGCCGCGAGCGCGGTGACGGCGATGGTGGCGTCGTCGCTGCCGTCGAAGGGGCGTGGCTCGCCGTCCGGCCCGGCCAGCAGCCGGCCGAGGAACCGCTTGCGCGACGCCCCGATCAGCAGGGGATGGCCGAGCTCGTTCAGCTCGGCGATGCCGGCCAGCAGGGCCCAGTTGTGCTCGGCGTTCTTGGAGAAACCGAGGCCGGGGTCGAGCACGATCTGCTCCTCCCGCACGCCCTCGGCCAGCACGGAGTCGACCCGCTTGCGCAGTTCCTCCGCCACCTCGGTCAGCACGTCGCCGTAGACGGCCCGGGTGTCCATGTCGCGGCTGTGCCCGCGCCAGTGCATCACGACGTACGGCACGCCGGTCGCGGCCACCACGCGCGGCATCGCCGGGTCGGCCAGGCCGCCGCTCACGTCGTTGACCAGAACGGCTCCGGCGGCGACGGCCGCCTCGGCGACCTCCGCCCGCATGGTGTCGACGCTGACCGTGACGCCCTCCTGGGTGAGGGCGCGTATCACCGGCTCGACGCGGCGCAGTTCCTCCTCCAGCGAGACCCGGGCCGCTCCCGGACGGGTGGACTCGCCGCCCACGTCCACGATGTCCGCACCCTCGGCCACCAGGTCGAGGCCGTGCCGGATCGCGACGTCGGGATCGAACCACTGCCCGCCGTCGGAGAAGGAGTCGGGGGTCACGTTGACCACACCCATGACCAGACAGCGCTCGGCCTCCGGCATGCCGGGCACGCTCGACGTGGTCATGGGGTCCAGCCTAGTGCCCGGTTCGGCAGGGCTCGTCCGGCAGGAGCGCACCCGCCCACTCAACCACGCAGGATCAGCGACATGGCCTCGGCCCGCGTCGCCTCGCTGGTGCGGAAGTCGCCCCGGACGGCCGAGGTGATCGTCTTGGCGCCGGGCTTGCGCACACCGCGCATGGTCATGCACATGTGCTCCGCCTCGATCACCACGATCACCCCGCGCGGCTCCAGCACCTGCATCAGGCCGTCGGCGATCTGCGAGGTCATCCGCTCCTGCACCTGCGGCCTGCGGGCGTAGACGTCCACCAGCCTGGCGAGCTTCGACAGGCCGGTGATGCGCCCCTTCTCGTTCGGCGTGTACCCGATGTGCGCCACGCCGTGGAACGGCAGCAGATGGTGCTCGCAGGTGGACATCACCTCGATGTCCTTGACGAGCACCATCTCGTCGTGGTCCGCGTCGAACATCGTGGTCAGCGCGTCCTCGGGACGCTGCCCCAGACCCGCGAACTGCTCGGCGTACGCCCGCGCCACCCGGGCGGGGGTGTCGCGGAGCCCGTCGCGATCGGGGTTCTCCCCGATCGCGATCAGGATCTCGCGTACGGCCTTCTCGATCCGGCCGTGGTCGAATCCGGAAGGCGGTTCCGCCGCGTGCGGCTCGGCCACGGTCAGGCCTCGTCCCGCTGCGCCGGCTGGTCGTTCACCCACGGGGCCGAGCCGGAGCCGCCGGCCGGGAGCGCCGAGCCGTTGCCGTTGGCCCGCTCCTTCGGCGTGATGACCGGAGGACGGTCCGACGGGAGGCGCTTGCCGTACCCGGCGTAGGAGGGCCGCTTCTCCTTGGTCACCACGGGCGAGAAGATCTCGAGGACCTGCTCCCGGGAGAGCGTCTCCTTCTCCATGAGCTCCAGCACCAGGTTGTCGAGCACGTCGCGGTACTGGACGAGGATCTCCCACGCCTGGTCGTGCCCGCTCTCGATGAGGCGGCGGACCTCCTCGTCGATCGCCGAGGCGATCTGCTCGGAGTAGTCGCGCTCGTGACCCATCTCGCGGCCGAGGAAGACCTCGCCGTTGCCGCTGCCGAACTTGCGGGCGCCGAGCCGCTCGCTCATGCCGTACTCGGTGACCATGCGGCGGGCGATCGAAGTCGCCTTCTCGATGTCGTTGGACGCGCCGGTGGTGGGCTCGTGGAAGACGAGCTCCTCCGCGGTGCGGCCGCCGAGCAGCATGGCGAGCTGGTCCATCATCTCGGACCGGGTCGCGAGGAACTTGTCCTCCATCGGCAGCGTCATCGTGTAACCGAGGGCGCGGCCGCGCGACAGGATCGTGATCTTGTGGACCGGGTCGGAGTTGGGCAGCGCGTGGGCCACCAGGGCGTGCCCGCCCTCGTGGTAGGCGATGATCTTCTTCTCCTGGTCCGACATGACCCGCGACTTGCGCTCCGGACCGGCCATCACGCGGTCGATCGACTCCTCGAGGGTCGACATCGTGATGAGCTTCTGGTCCTGCCGGGCGGTCAGCAGAGCCGCCTCGTTGATCACGTTGGCGAGGTCGGCGCCGGTGAAGCCGGGGGTCCGGCGGGCGATCACGTCGAGGTCGACGTCCTGCGCGAACGGCTTGCCGCGGCCGTGGACGCGCAGGATGCCCTTGCGGCCCTCCAGGTCGGGCCGGTCGATGACGACCTGACGGTCGAAGCGGCCGGGACGCAGCAGGGCGGGGTCGAGGATGTCCGGCCGGTTGGTCGCGGCGATGAGGATCACGCCGCCCTTGACGTCGAAGCCGTCCATCTCGACGAGAAGCTGGTTGAGCGTCTGCTCACGCTCGTCGTGGCCGCCGCCGAGGCCCGCGCCGCGGTGCCGGCCGACGGCGTCGATCTCGTCGATGAAGATGATCGCGGGGGCGTTCGCCTTGGCCTGCTCGAACAGGTCACGGACGCGGGAGGCGCCGACGCCGACGAACATCTCGACGAAGTCGGAACCGGAGATCGAGTAGAAGGGCACGCCCGCCTCGCCGGCCACGGCCCGGGCGAGCAGGGTCTTGCCGGTGCCGGGCGGGCCGTACAGCAGGACGCCCTTGGGGATTTTGGCGCCGATGGCCTGGAACTTGGCCGGGGCCTGCAGGAACTCCTTGATCTCCTGGAGCTCCTCGATGGCCTCGTCGGCGCCCGCCACGTCGGCGAAGGTGGTCTTGGGGGTGTCCTTGGTGATCAGCTTCGCCCGCGACTTGCCGAAGTTCATGACCCGGGAGCCGCCGCCCTGCATCTGGTTCATGATGAACAGGAAGATCAGGACGATGACGATGATCGGCAGGAAGCTGGCGAGGAGGCTGAGGAGGAAGTTCTCCTTCGGCACCTCGACGGTCCAGCCCTCGGACGGCTTGGACGTGTCGAGCGCCTGGGTGAGCTGGACACCCTGCCCTTCGACCCAGGGCGCCTGGATGCGGGTGACGCTCTTGTTCTGCACCGTGATCGGCTGCTTGAGCGTCAACTCGACCCGCTGGTCCTTGTCGACCACCGTCGCGCTCTTGACATTGCCCTGCTGGATCTGCTGGACGACCGTCGAGGTGTCGGCGGTGGTGTAGTTGCCGTCCCCGCCGAACATCGTGGTGACGAGCAGGAGAAGCAATACGATGCCCAGGATCCACAGGAGTGGGCCACGTGTAAATCGCTTGAGATCCATCCGTTGCGGAACCCCGGCGGGCCCGTCCCTTCCTGACCAAGGCCTGCCCCGGGCGGACCCGGGGTCGCGGCATCCGTTACCGCTCCTTCTGGCTACCGAGGGACGCCGAACGGCTCCCCACGGATATCCGAAGGTACACCCGGCCGCCGCGTCGGGTAACTGCCCGAGCGGCTCCGGCTTTGCCTTTCCAACGTACGTCAGCCAACCCCGTGTTCCCCGACCTGGCGCCCAATAACGCACGATCGGCGGGGCACTTCGCTAAGGGCTTACTCCCCTCCGTACACATGCGGCGCAAGAGTCCCGATGAACGGCAGGTTGCGATAGCGCTCGGCGTAATCGAGGCCGAACCCGATGACGAACTCGTTGGGGATGTCGAAACCGACGTATCGGACGTCCATCTCGACCTTCACCGCGTCCGGCTTCCGGAGCAGCGTGCAGATCTCCACGGACGCCGGACTGCGCGACCTCAGGTTGTTCAACAGCCACGAAAGGGTGAGGCCCGAGTCGATGATGTCCTCGACCACGAGCACGTGCCGGCCGGCGATGTCGGTGTCGAGGTCCTTCAGCACCCGCACGACGCCCGACGACTTGGTCCCCGCCCCGTACGACGACACGGCCATCCAGTCCATCTGAACGGGCACGTGCAGCGCGCGGGCGAGGTCGGCCATGACCATCACCGCGCCCTTCAGCACACCGACGATCAGCAGTTCCGTGCCGGCGTAGTCGGCGTCGATGCGGCCGGCCAGCTCCTTTATCTTCGCCTGCAGCTCCTGCTCCGAGATGAGGACGCGGGAGAGGTCCTTGCCCATGTCTGCTGCATCCACCTGGGGTTTTCCTTACGCGAGCGAGACGTTGTCCACAGCGAAGACAAGGGTGCCACAGCGCCTGACCACAACCACCCCCCCGGGTAGGTCCACCCCCTTCTGCCCGTGCCAGCCGGTCACCAGCCGGTCGACCGCCTCGATGTGCACCGCCGCGAGCGCGGAGGCGTGCGCCCCCGCCTCGACGGCGGCGCGCCTGATCACCCGCCGCCGCACCGCCGCCGGCACGTCCGCGAGATCGGGCACCCTCAGCTCCCCCGCCGGTCCCCGCGACCGCGCGTGGACCTCCGCGGCCCACCCGTCCAGGGCGTCCGCGTCGTCCCGGCACAGCCGCGCCGTACGGGCGAGCGCCTCGGCGATCCCGGGTCCCAGCGCGTCCTCCAGCACCGGCAGGACGTCGTGCCGCACGCGGACCCTGCGGTAGACGCGGTCGTCGTTGTGCGGGTCGTCCCACGGCCGCAGGCCGAGGGCGGCGCAGGCCTGCCGGGTGCGCTCCCGGCCGAGCCACAGCAGCGGCCGCCGGTAGATCCCGGAGACCTCCGCCATGCCGGACAGGGACCGGGAGCCGCTGCCCCGGGCCAGCCGCAGCAGCACGGTCTCCGCCTGGTCGTCGAGGGTGTGGCCGAGCAGGACCGCGGCGGCGCCCAGCCGGTCGGCCGCGGCCGACAGCGCGGCGTAGCGCGCGTCCCGCGCCGCCGCCTCGGGGCC
>QFZU02000104.1 GCA_003260025.2 Microbispora triticiradicis
GCCCGGCGCGCGACGCCGGGGGGCGCGAGCGCACGGCCCCGTACGGCGCGCCGGTCTCCGGGCGGGCGACGGCCGAACCCTCCGTGTGGCCGCTCACGCCGCCCGGCGAGGAGGAGGACGAGCTTCCGCCCGCCGCCCGCCGGTACGGCGCGCCCGCCACGCCGCCCCGGCGCATGCCCCGATGGCTGTGGCGGCTCCTGGTCGGCGGCCTCGCGCTGGCCTGCTCGGCGGCGGTCATCGGCGCGGTGGTGGTCACGGTCCTGAACCGGGCCGAGCGCGTGCCGCCCACCGTGATCCACGACCAGGTCGCCGGGGTCGCCTACACCCTCCCGCCCGAGTGGCGTGAGGGGGTGGTCGCCCCGGTGAGCGGCTTCACCACCGTCGCCGCGCGGGGGGACAGCGCCACGGTCATGGCCCGGCCGGGCGACCCGGTCGATCCGCCCGGCCTCCGCTCGGAGGTCATCGACCTGAGCGACCTCTACGCCCGCCTGCTGCTGCACGGTGACAAGGTCGAGGTGCTCGACGACCGCGCGGTGACCGTCGGCGGGCGACCGGGCCACACGCGGGCCGTACGGGCCGAGTACAGCGACGTCGTGAACGAGCCCGCCTTCATGCGGGTGACCCTGCTGACCCGGTCCGACGGCGGCAGCACGGTCCTGCTCGGGCTGGCGCACCCCGACCAGCCGCGGTCCCGAGCCGAGATCGAGGGCCTCATGTGGGGCGCCCGCTGACGGCGGTGGACCGATCCGCCGGGCCTTCTCCGTACGGCGGATACGGCACGTCGCGTGCCTGGAAAATGGCATCTTGGCGGTGTTCTGCCCGATATAGCGGTCAATCGGAAAACCGGTTGTCATAACGGTCGCGCGCTCTGTCCTGTATGCCCAGGCGGATGAGTATATGAATGGGCGAGTGCCCGGTCAGTGGTTCCGTCGTGCGATGCGGGGAATCGCGGTAATCGCCGGAACGGCTTTGAGATAGGCGTAACATCTGTTTGCCGGTATCCGATAAGTGGCTCGCTGCCCGCGTTTCTCCGGACGGGTATCTTCGAGGTCGCATCGCACGAAAAACGCGGTGACCCGGAAAGACCAATTCTCACCATGGGGGGGAAATCAAATTGATTTCTCGTAGGAGCAGCTCTGCCTCTGGTTCGCGTGGCGCCGGTCGCCTGCTGACCTGGTCCGCCGCGGTGGCGGTGACCTGCGCGACCGTGGGGCTGTCGGGCTCGATCGCGGCGAGCGCCACCTCGACGAAGACCACCCCGGTCGCGCATGGGGCGACGAGTCCGCAGGGCGGGGAGAAGAGCTTCATTCCCCTCCCGCGTCTCGACTCGGCGAACATCATCACGACCTTCAGCGTGCTGCCGGCGGCGGGCGCCACCACAAGCGTGGTGCCGCTCACCTCGCAGACCTTCACCGGCTCGGCCCGCAGGGGCCACGTGTTCGTCAACGACGGCACGTCCTGGGCCGACCTCACCTCGGTGTTCTCCCCGGGCTTCCTGTACGACGTGACCCTGGCGCCGTCGCCGAGCACCACCCTGCTGGGCACCGGCGGCGTTCTGAGCAGCCTCACCGCCAGCGGCACTCCCGTGGGGCGGCTCAGGGTCACCGTGCGGAAGGCCGACGGCAGCATCTTCGTCTCCGACTGCAGCGTCGCGAACACGAGCGGCGCCTCGACCCTGCCGCTGACCGCCTCGGACTGCACCACGCCGGCGCGTCTGTGACGACGGGCTGACCGACGCCGGGGCGGGTGGTCCGCGGAAGCCTGGGGGCTCCGCGGGCCGGCCGCCTCGTGCGTGCCCGCCGTCCGGCCTGGGCCGCGATCCTCCTGGTCCGTGGCTCCGTCCGGTACGGATCGGGCCACGTCCGACGGCGGTCAGTTCCGGAGCTGTGGGGATTCCCACACCATGCGATTTCGGACCACCATGCGTGTGGTCGGCGCGTTCTGTCGGTGTGGCGGGCTACTCTGATGGCACTGTGAGGGAGCGAACCGATAGAGACACCAGTGTTCCGATGAGTTCGGGGAGGCGTCGTTGAGCGTTTCGGCCGCGTCCCACCTCTCCCCGTCCTACCCCGACAGAGCCGCCTGGGGGACCGCCCCCAAGCTGCGTGCCTGGCAGCAGGAGGCCTACGACCTCTACGTCCGGCGCGAGCCGAGAGACTTCCTGACCGTCGCCACCCCCGGCGCCGGAAAGACGACGTACGCGCTGCGGATCGCCAGCGAACTGCTCAGCCGCGGTGTCGTGCGCGCACTGACCATCGTCACGCCGACCGAGCACCTCAAGCGGCAGTGGGCCGACGCGGCGGCGCGGGTCGGGATCGGCATCGACCCCGAGTTCAAGAACAGCCAGGGCGCGACCTCCCGCGACTACACCGGCGTCGCGGTCACCTACGCCCAGATCGCGATGCACCCGGCGCTGCACCGCGCCCGCACCGAGGCGCGCAAGACCTTGGTGATCTTCGACGAGATCCACCACGCCGGTGACGCCAAGTCGTGGGGAGACGGCGTCCGCGAGGCGTTCGAGCCGGCGACCAGGCGGCTGGCGCTGACCGGCACGCCGTTCCGGTCGGACGAGAGCCCGATCCCGTTCGTCACCTATGTGGAGGACGGCGAGGGCGCCCTGCGCAGCGTCGCCGACTACTCCTACGGGTACGGCCCGGCTCTGGGCGACGGCGTCGTCCGGCCGGTCATCTTCCTCGCCTACTCGGGGGAGATGAAGTGGCGCACGCGGGCCGGAGACGAGATCGCCGCCACGCTCGGCACGCCGCTGACCAAGGACCAGCTCTCCCAGGCCTGGCGCGCCGCGCTCGACCCGAAGGGCGATTGGATCCGCCAGGTCATCCACGCCGCCGACCGCAGGCTCACCGAGGTCCGGCGCGGCGTCCCGGACGCCGGCGGCCTGGTCATCGCCTCCGACCACGAGTCCGCCCGGGCGTACGCCCGGCACATCCGGACCGTGACCGGCGAAGGCGCGGAGGTCGTCCTCTCCGACGACCCCGGCGCGTCCAAGAAGATCAAGGACTTCGCCACCTCCGAGCGGCGCTGGCTGGTCGCGGTCCGGATGGTCTCCGAGGGCGTCGACATCCCCCGGCTGTGCGTCGGCGTGTACGCCACGAGCACCTCCACCCCGCTGTTCTTCGCCCAGGCCGTCGGGCGGTTCGTGCGCGCCCGCAAGCGCGGCGAGACGGCCTCGGTGTTCCTGCCGTCGGTGCCCGTCCTGATGGGCCTGGCGGGGGAGATGGAGACCGAGCGCGACCACGTGCTGGGCCGCCGCCGGGACGAGGACGGCCTCGACGACATGCTGCTGGAGCAGGCGCAGCAGGAGAAGAAGCAGCCCGACGCGCTCGGCGACGAGCTGCCCTTCCAGACCCTTGAGGCGTCCGCGACCTTCGACCGGGTGCTGTTCGACGGCGGCGAGTTCGGCACCGCCGCCGCCCCCGGCTCGCCGGAGGAGGAGGACTTCATCGGCCTGCCCGGCCTGCTGGAGCCCGACCAGGTGGCGTCCCTGCTGCGTAAGCGTCAGGCCGACCAGCAGGCGGCGATTCGCAAGACCCGCAAGGGCGAGGAGCAGGCGCCGGCCCTCGCGCCGCACGAGCAGCTCGCGGAGCTCCGCAAGGAGCTCAACGGCCTCGTCGGGGCGTGGAACCACCGCACCGGCCAGCCGCACGGCGTCATCCACGCGGAGCTGCGCCGGGCCTGCGGCGGGCCCGCCATCGCCCAGGCCACCGCCGAGCAGGTCCGCGAGCGGATCGCGATGATCCGCAAATGGGCCACCCAGCGCAGGTGACCCCGCCTTGGCCCTCGGTCCGCCGCCCCTGACAGGGCGGCGAACCGAGGGACGCCGTCACTCTCCCTGGGGCGGAGTCCCGCTTCGCGAGGCGTGCTGGTTCATGCGGACCTGGGCGGACAGGTCGTCCAGCCGTTGGAGAACGGCCTCGAACATCGTCGCGTTGGACTCCGCCATCCGGTCCATCTGCTCGCTGAGACCCTCGACGCGTTCCGTCAGCCCGTCGACTCCTCTTGAGAGGCCGTCGACCCGGTCGTTGAGTCCGTCGACCCGGTCGTTGAGCCCATCGACCCGGTCGTTGAGTCCATCGACCCGGTCGTTAAGTCCGTCGACTCGTTTCGTGAGTTCGTCGAAGCGTTCGTTGAGGGTGTCGACGCGCTCGGTCAGCCCGTCGACGCGCTGGGTGAGTCCGTCGAAGCGCTCGGTCAGCCCGTCGACGCGTTGAGTCAGGCCATCGAAGCGTTCGTTGAGGGTGTCGACGCGCTGGGTGAGTCCGTCGACGCGTTGGGTCAGGCCGTCGACCCGGTCGTTGAGTCCGTCGACTCGTTTGGTGAGGTCTCCGACTTGGTGGGTGAGTCCGTCTACCTGGACGTTGAGGGCCTCGACGTTGCGGTCCAGGCGGCGGATCTCGCCGTCGATGCGGTCGAGCCGGATGGTCACGACACCCATCTGACGCTTGAGGACGCCGACGTCCGCTTTCGTCTCCTCGGCGACCTGCTCGACCCGGAGCAGGCGGTCGCTCATCGCATCGATCTTGTCCCAATTCATCTGCATCGCGTCGTACGCGTGCCCCACGGACTGCTTGCGGCAATAGACGCTGAGTTCCATAAAGTCATTCTCCAAGCGCTTGACGCGTTGTTTGAGGGTGGGCACGGCCATAGGGCGTCCTCCAACTGTAGGGCAGCGCGGCCGGGGCTCGCTGCGAAGGCGGGTGCGTGGAGGACATTGCTATCAGCTTCGAACCTTCATGGGAGGGCGAGGATTCGGGAAATTCGCGGGATGCCCGGGGCGGGATAAGGATTGTCCATACCGGTGTGGTGAACGGCCACCGGAGGCATGAGTGGCGTGTGTGTTTGTTTCAACCGGCGCGGGAAAGCGGAGAATGGCCAATCGCCATTCACTAGGACATGTGCGACCTGAGTGGAATTCGGTCGCCGGTGTGGCCGTCGATGGCGACGTAGCGGCGATGGTGCCGGGTGGCCGGGCTCAGCCGGAGGCTGAGGGAGGCGACGCCCCCCTCCACGCGTATCGGGACGCGGTGCGTCCCCTCCTGGCGCCCGTCCTCCGCGCCCTCCCGCACCCAGATGCGCAGGCGGTGCCCGGCCTGGTGCACCGCCACCGTCGCGGTGTCGCACTGCCCCGTGGTGGCGGGCCAGTAGACGGTGAGGCCGTGCAGGGCCCGCCCGCGGAACGACAGCCGTACGGCGTCGGGGGTGGCGACGCGCTCGTCGCAGGCGGACCCGCCGCTCGCCGCGGGAGGGGGTGACGCCGGCGAGGTGGCGGGGCCCGCCGGGCCGCCCGGCGCCTCCCGCCCGCTCTGGCCGTCCGTCTCGTCCTGCCC
>QFZU02000105.1 GCA_003260025.2 Microbispora triticiradicis
CGCGGCTCGTGTCCGGCACGCACGCCCCGCCGCGCGTGGCCCGGGTGACGCCTCGCCGCGCCGCCGCCCACCCGCGGTGACGCCTCGCGGGCTCGGAACGCTCTCGCAGGGCCTGGAGCCGCCGGCCGGAGCCCCGCTCCGGCCCGATCCGCCGTGCGACGCGTCCACCCGGGTTCCGCTCGTGAAGGGCGGCGCTCGCCGGACACTTCCCCCCTGCCCTGGTGAGGCGTGCCCGCGGGCGCGCTCACGGCCGAACGGAGAGACCCCCATGACCTCGACCGCCGACGTCCATCCCGTCGTCGATCCCCCACGCCCTCCTCGCGGCAGAAGCGCGACCTGGGCGGCGCTGCGCCCGCTCGTGGTCCGCCTGCACTTCTACGCCGGGATCCTCATCGCCCCCTTCCTGCTCGTCGCGGCCGCCACGGGCCTGCTGTACGCCGCCTCCTTCCAGATCGAGAACGTCGTCTACCGGCACGAGCTGACCGCGCCCGTCAGCCAGGTCACCGTCCCCCTCAGTGAGCAGGTCGCCGCGGCCCGCCGGGCGCTGCCTGAGGGGAAGGTCGCCGCGGTGCGTCCCGCGGCCGAGCCAGGCCTGACGACCCGAGTGCTGTTCGATGTGCCGGGCCTGCCGGAGAGCACCCGGATGGCGGTCTTCGTCGACCCCGGGACGGGTCAGGTGCGCGGCGCCCTGGAGAGCTACGGCGGCTCCGGGGCGCTGCCCGTGCGCGCCTGGATCTCCGACCTGCATCGTCGCCTGCACCTCGGTGAGCCCGGCCGGATCTACAGCGAGCTGGCCGCCAGCTGGCTGTGGGTGGTCGCCCTCGGCGGGCTCGCGCTGTGGCTGACCCGGCGCCGCCGCGACGGCCGCCGCCTGCGCGGCCTGTTCACCCCGGACCGCGCCGCGACCGGGTCGCGCCGCACGCTGTCCTGGCACGGCTCGGTGGGCCTGTGGGCGCTGCTGGGCCTGCTGTTCCTGTCCGTCACCGGCCTGACCTGGTCGAAGTACGCCGGGGACAACATCGCCGGGCTGCGTACCGCGTTCGGCTGGGAGACTCCCACGATCGACACCGATCTCGGTGCGCACGCCGGGCACTCGGGGCACGCCGGGCACGCCGCGAGCGGCGGGCGGGCCGGCGACACCCCGGAGGTGGGGATCGACCAGATCACGCGGGCGGCGGCGAGCTGGCGGCTGTCCGGCCCGCTGGAGGTCGTCCTGCCGGGCGAGCCCGGGGACGCGTACGTGGTCAAGGAGATCCGCAAGACCGTCCCCACGCGCCTGGACCAGCTGGCGTTCGACCCGGCGACCGGGCGGTTCGTGGGCGAGCTGCGGTTCGCGGACTACCCGCTGGCCGCGAAGCTCACCGAGTGGGGCATCGACGCGCACATGGGGCTGCTCTTCGGCCTGGCCAACCAGATCGTCCTGGCCATGATCGCCGCCGGGCTCATCACGCTGATCGTGCTGGGCTACCGCATGTGGTGGCGCCGCCGCCCGACCCGGGGCTTCGGCCGGCCCCACCCCCGGGGCGGCGTGCGGGGCCTGCACTGGGGGCTGTTGGCACCGCTGGCCCTGCTCACCGCCGTGGTCGGCTACTACCTGCCCCTGATGGGCATCTCCCTGGCCGTGTTCCTGGTGATCGACGTCCTGCTCGGGCTCCGCGCCAGGAAGGCGGGCTGACGGCCCGAAGCCGTCGTACGGCGTCGCGCCGGGCCGGTCCACCTGAAGGGGGCCGGCCCGGGCGACGCCGCGCTTCGCCACGGCCCGCGTCCGCAGGAGGTCATCGACGTGGCGGAGCGGCGACTGCGGGCCGGCTGACCAGGCACAGGCCCCCGACCAGGGCGATCGACGCGATCACCGGCGCCGGCCCCGGGGCGAAGCCGGTGACCGTGAGGGTGAGCAGCGCGCCGCCGACGAGCGGCGCGGCGACCGCCACGTGTCGTCCGGTGGCGGCTCCCGCCGGCTCCTCCCATCGGCCGAACAGGGCGGTGAGCCCGAGCAGGACCGGCGCGAGGGCGGCCGGCCACAGCGGGGCGCCGCTCCACCAGGCCGCCGAGCCGGGGAGAGGAGTAGTCGGCCCGAACCCGATGGTCGCGAGCCCGGCGACGGCGACGAGCGCCGTCATGTGCCACAGGTAGACGGTCATCATGCGGGGCGCGAGCGTGGTGAGCACCGCCTCGGCGCGGGGCCGGCGCGCCAGCGCGTTCAGGGTGGGGCGCAGCAGCATCGCCAGGCCGAGCTGCCCGGCGAAGAGCGCGAGCAGGCACGCGCTCGGCGGGGCCATGTTCGAGATCGCGCCGGGCATCCCGATCATGCTGGCCGGGTACGGTCCGGCCGCCACGAGGGCCGCCACCATCGCGAACCCGGCCACCGCGAGCGCCGCCGCGCGGCGTCCCCGCAGCCACTCCAGGCCGCCGTCGGCGTACCGGAAGCCGACCTGGTGGACGGCCAGCCACACGAACGCGACGTTGAGATAGCCGGCGGCCTCCAGCCCCGAGAAGCGGACCACGTCCGTCAGCACCGCGCCGCCCGCCAGCACGGGCAGCGCGACCCCGGCCCGTACGCGCAGCAGGCAGGGGGTGGCCACCACCGCGAGCAGGTAGACGGCGAGGAACCACAGCAACTGGCCGACGGTCCGCGCGGCCACCTCGACCGGCTGCGGGGGCACGCCGAGCGCCGTCAGGAGGTGGGGGAGCGGCAGCCAGACGGCCGCGAGCGGCGCCACCGGCCAGGCCAGGCGGCGCACCCGCCGCGCCGTCCACTCCCGCGCCGTCCACTCCCAGGCCGTCCGCTTCTCCGCGCTCGGCCGCCGCGTCAACCGCTCCCGGGCCGCCCGGCCCGTCTCGCGCGTGTCCGGCAGGCCGGCGCGGCGTGCCGCGGACCGGAAGCTGATCGCGTTGGCCGCGCCACCGGCGAAGAAGACCAGCGGCATCACCTGGGAAATCCAGGTGACGAACGGAGCCGCCGCCAGGGCGTTGCCCGTGGTCAGCCGTCCTCCGGCGTACGACAGGACCGGCATCGCCCAGTGCTGGACGACCACGAGGACCATCCCGAAGACGCGCAGGATGTCGATGAAGCGGTCCCGGGGCCCGGGGGCGGCCGGGGCCCGCGCGGGGGCGGGGGGAAGCATGGTCAGGGACACGGGGGAGCCGCCTTCGGTGTGTCGATCGTCGGTTGCCGGACGCCGGTCGTCCGTCGCGGACCCGGCCGGAGAGCGGACCGGAGCGGGGAGCGGTCGCGACCGCGCGATCCGGCGCCGGCCCGAGATATGAGGAGCGGGAGAGACAGTGAGCGGGGAGATAGACCGTCAGGAGCTTCTGCCGGGAACCGCCCGGCCGCTCCAGGGTCCCGCCCGGCCGCCGTCCGGCGCAGCGACGGAGCCACTACTCCCGATCATGGGCGAGCCCCCACCATCGGGGTGGGGCCTGCCCCACCACCCCGGCGTACGGGCAGGCGGGCGGACCTCGGCGGCCGGGGGAGGATGACGGCGCCGCGAGGCGGGTTGGTACCGTTGCGTCCGACGCGCGCAGCGCAGCGAAGTCCGGTGAGAACCCGGCGCTGTCCCGCAACTGTGGTTCCCCGCCCCCGGGGACGAGCCAGGTCGCCTGCGTTGTGCGCCGACGCCGTCAACCCTCGTGGAAAAGGGTGATCCGTCCAATCCCGCGGGTCTCTCGATTTCCCGGCTTCCCCCTTTGGAGGACCCTCGTGAGGCCCCTGCGTACGGCCGTCGCGGGTGTGGTGCTGGGCATGCTCGGACTGGCCGCCTGCGGCCAGAGCGACGGCTCCGCCACTTCCGCGTCCCCCGCCGCCTCGAACCCCGCCGCTTCGAACTCCGCCGCCTCGGGCGGCGCCTTCCCCGTCACCGTCCAGGCGGGCAACGGCGCGGTGACCATCGCCAAGCGGCCCGAGCACATCGTGTCGCTGTCCCCGACGGCCACCGAGATCCTGTTCGCGATCGGCGCGGGCGCCCAGGTAGGCGCGGTGGACGACCAGTCGAACTACCCGCCCGAGGCGCCGAAGACGTCGCTGTCGGGCTTCAAGCCCAACGTCGAGGCGATCGCCGCCGCCAAGCCCGATCTCATCGTGCTCGCCAACGACCTGGAGGGCGTGGTCGCCGGCCTGGGGAAGGTCGGCGTCCCGGTGCTGCTGGAGCCCGCCGCGACCAAGCTGGAGGACACCTACGACCAGATCAGGGACCTCGGCGCGGCCACCGGCAACGTGGACAAGGCCGAGGAGGTGGCCGGCGGCGTCAAGCAGAAGATCGACGCGCTCGTCGCGGCGGCGCCCAAGGGCAAGGGCCTGACCTACTACCACGAACTGGACACCACGCCGTACGCGGCCACGTCGAGCACGTTCATCGGGCAGGTCTACAGCCTGTTCGGGCTGAAGAACATCGCCGACGAGGCCCCCGACGCGGCGGGCGGCTATCCCAAGCTGTCGGCGGAGTTCGTGGCCAAGGCCGACCCCGACCTGATCTTCCTCGGCGACACCAAGTGCTGTGGTCAGAACGCCGCCGCGCTGGCCAAGCGGCCGGGCTGGTCCGGCCTGGCCGCCCTGAAGCGGGACCGTGTGGTGGAGCTCGACGACGACGTCGCCTCCCGCTGGGGACCGCGCGTCGCCGACCTCGCCCAGGTCGTCAGCGACGCCGTCCAGAAGGCGGCGGGCTGAGCCGGTGGTGACGCGCAGGCCCCCGGTGACGCGCACGCCCCCGGGATCGCGGTGAGAGCGGTGCCGCGGCGGGTCCGGGTGACGGGGTGACGGCGGCGGGCCGGTCACGCCGGGCGTTGCTCGTCGTGTCCGTCGTGCTGCTGGTCAGCCTGATCGCCGGCCTGGCGGCGGGCGCGGCGGTCATCTCGCCCCGCGCCATCGCGCTGGCCCTGCTCGACCGGCTGCCGCTGGTGTCCCTGCACTCCGGCCTGCAGCCGAACGAGGAGGGCATCGTCTTCCAGCTCCGGGTGCCCAGGGTGCTGCTGGCCGCCGTCGTGGGCGGCCTGCTCGCCCTCGCGGGGGCGGGCTACCAGGGCGTCTTCCGCAACCCGCTGGCCGACCCGTACCTGCTCGGCGCGGCGGCCGGGGCCGGGCTCACGGTGACGCTCGTCGTGGTCTTCCTGGGCGGCGACGCGGGGGTGGCGGCCGTGCCGGTCGCCGCCTTCGCGGGGGCCGTCGGCGGGGTCGTCCTCGCGTACGCGCTGGGACACACGGCGGGCCGGGGAGGCGGCACCGCGACGCTCGTGCTCGCCGGGGTCGCGGTCACCTCGTTCCTCACCGCCATCCAGACCTTCGTGCAGCAGCTCAAGGTCGACGAGCTGCAGCGCATCTACTCCTGGATCCTCGGCGACGTCGGCGGCGGGTGGGAGCAGCTCCGCATGATCGCGCCGTACGCGGTGGTGTCGACGGTGGTCGTCCTGCTGCACGGGCGGCTGCTCGACGTGCTGTCGGTCGGCGACGAGGAGGCGGTCAGCCTCGGCCTGCACGCGACGCGCGTGCGGTTCACCGTGCTGCTGGCCGCCTCGCTCGCCACCGCGTCCGCGGTGGCCGTCAGCGGATTGATCGCCTTCGTCGGGATCGTGGTGCCGCACGTCGTCCGGCGGCTCGCCGGGTGGTCCTACCGCGTCGTGCTGCCGCTGTCGTTCCTCGGCGGGGCGGCGTTCCTCGTGCTGGCCGACACCATCGCGCGTACGGTGCTCGCCCCGGCGGAACTGCCCATCGGGGTGGTCACCGCGTTCGTCGGGGCGCCCTTCTTCGTCGCCGTCCTGCGGATGACCCGGCGGGTGGAGACGTGAGCGGCGACGCCGCCGGCCCCGGCGTCCCGGCGGTGGAGGCGCGCGGGCTGGGCGTCACGCTGGGCGGGCGGCCGGTGCTCGCGGACGTCACCCTGTCGGCCGCGCCGGGGGAATGGCTTGCGGTCATCGGCCCCAACGGCGCGGGCAAGTCGACGCTCCTGCGGGCCGTCGCCGGGCTGGTGGCGCGTCAGGGCGAGGTGCTCGTGAACGGCGCGGCCGTGGACGGCCTGCGCCCGCGCCGGCGGGCCCGGCTGGTGGCCTACGCCCCGCAGAGCCCGGCGCTGCCGCCCGACATGACCGTGTACGACTACGCGTCGCTCGGCCGCACCCCGTACATCTCCTATCTGGGCAGCGAGAGCGCCAGGGACCGCGAGGTGACGCGGTCGGTGCTGGAGCGGCTCGACCTGGACGACTTCGCGACCCGGCCGCTCGGGCACCTGTCGGGCGGCGAGCGGCAGCGGGTCGTGCTCGCCCGCGCACTGGTGCAGCAGGCGCCGGTGCTGCTGCTGGACGAGCCGACCACCGCCCTCGACCTGGGGCACCAGCAGCAGGTGCTCGAACTCGTCGACCGGCTGCGCCTGGCCGACCGCCTGACCGTCGTGACGACGTTGCACGACCTCAGCCTCGCCGGGCAGTACGCCGACAGTCTGGTGCTGCTCGCCGCGGGCCGCGCGGTCGCGGCGGGCCCGCCCGGGCGGGTGCTGGCCGAGCCGCTGCTGACCGAGCACTTCGGCGCCCGCGTCCGGGTGGAGCCCGGCGCCGACGGGCGGCCGCTCGTCCACCTGGTGCGCCCGCCGCTGCCTGCACCGATCTCCGCCGGGGACGAGAGGTGACCGGCCTGCCGCGGCCGTCGCTGACCCACCGGGCCGAGGACGGCGCGCGTCTCGGCACGCTGCTGTGGCGGTTCGGGCCGGGCTGGCGGATGATCTCCTCGGCGATGCTGGGCGGCGGGATCGGCCCCCGGGAGTGGGTGCTGAACGCGCAGGTCGCGAGCGGCTACGCGCGCATGGACCCGGTGGAGCACATGGCCTCGCTCGGCCCTGAGGGCCCCGGCGTCGGCATGATGACGGCGGCACCGGTCGAGCGGCTCCGCGTGGCGGCCGACGGCGGAGCGGAGGCCGCCGCCACGGTCGGCCTGGGCGTGCCCACCTGGGCGGCGTCACCCGAGGGCGTGCCCGACCCCGGCCTGCCGGCCGTCCCACAGCCCGGGCGGAGGCCCCCAGGGCATGCCCCGGAGCGCGGGCGGGAGGCGACCCGGGAGACCCCCGGCCCAGGGGACGCGACGGCGTGCCTGCCCCGCCCGGGGACGGTCAACATCCTGGTGGCGGTGCCCGTGGCCTTTTCCGACGCGGCGCTGGTCAACGTCGTCATGACGGTTACCGAGGCCAAGACCCAGGCGCTGCTGGAGGCGGGTTTCCCCTGCACCGGCACCGCGTCGGACGCGGTCTGCGTGGCCGTACGGCGGGAGGGCCCGGCGGAGCCGTTCGGCGGCCCGCGCTCCGTCTGGGGCGCGCGGATCGCCCGGGCGGTCCACCGGGCCGTCCTCGACGGCGCCCGCGACTGGGCGGAACGCGCCGCTGAGTGAAGGCGGCTGCTCCGTGAGGGTGGCCGCTACTTGAACGTGACGGTGTTCACCATGTGGTCGATCAGGCCGCGGTCGCATTTGCCGGTCGGGCAGAAGAACGTGATCAGCACCGCGGTGCCGGTGTCGCCCTGCCGCACGAGGTAGGCGTAGAAGTCGAGCCGGCCGCCCTGCTGGGGGTCGCTCAGCACGCCCTCGATTTGGAACGCCGGCTTGGCCCCGACCGTCGTGGGGGACGGGACGCCGGTGTAGGCGACCGTGCCGGGGAAGGCCGTCTGCAGGCTCTCCTGGAGCTCCATCGGCGAGTCGGAGAGACTCAGGGTATTGCTGACCTGGGCGAACACCCCTCTGGCGCGATCCGGCTGACCCGTGATGATCGGGTTCACCCTCGACCAGTCGGTGTTGCCCGGCACCGCGAACAGCGCGTCGAACTCGTCGCGGGCGGGGGAGGCGATCATCCACTGGTCGGCGTTGGTCCTGGCCTCGCCCCAGGTCGAGGGGTAGGCCATGGTGAACGGCGCGGCGGTGCTGCCCGGGTAGGTGTTCCACGTAGCGGCGGTGTCCCCGCCCCTGGTGAGCAGCAGCGTGGCGGCGACGGCGATGGCCGTCAGGACCGCCAGGCCGCCGATCAGCGGTCCGAGAGGGAGTTTGCGCCGGCCCGGCGGCCTCCCCGTCCCCGCCGCGACCGTGGCCTGCGTGTGGGACGACCCAGGGGGATACGACCCGTGATGAGAACCGTGGGGTGAGCCGTGATGCGAGGCCGCGGCCTGTGCGCCGGAGGGATGCGAGCCCGGAGGATACGACCCCTGATGCGAACCGGGGTGGGATCCGGGGTGCGATCCGGCCTGGCCGCCGGGGTACGAGCCCTGGTGGGGGCCGGGTTGTGTGCCCGGGTGGGTGGCGGGATACGAGCCGTACTGGGCGCCGGGGTAGGAGGCCGGCTGCCCGGCGGAGGGCCGGGAGACCGGCGGGACGGACGACGGCGGGACCGAGGACGACGCCGGGGGATACGACCCTGCCGGAGAGGACTGGGCTGGAGAGGACTGGGCCGGATGGGACCCGCCGGGGTAGGAGACCGGCGGGTAGGAGGAGGCCCCCTCCGCCGGGCCGGCCGCTCCGCCGCTGATCGCGTCACGCAGGGCCGACACGAACGCCAGGCAGGTCGCGTACCGGTCCTCCGGCGCCTTGGCGAGCGCCCGCGTCAGCACGGCGTTCACCGCGTGCGGCAGGTCCGGCCGGTACGGCGTGAGCGGCGGCGGATCGTGCGAGACGTGGGCGTAGAGCAGGGCGAGTTCGGTGTCCCGCTGGAACGGCGGCTGCCCGGCGAGCGCCTCGTAGACGACGCAGGCGAAGGCGTAGAGGTCGCTGCGCCCGTCGACCGGCAGGCCGCGGATCTGCTCGGGAGCGACGTAACGCGGGGTGCCCATGAAGTGCCCGTGACTGGTCAGCCCGGCCTCGGCCGACGAGCTCTTGGTCAGGCCGAAGTCGGTGAGGTAGACGTGCTCGGACCGGGTGACCAGGATGTTGGCCGGCTTCACGTCCCGGTGCACCAGGCCGTTGGCGTGCGCCGCGTCCAGCGCGGAGGCGATCTGCGCGAACAGCGGATTGGCCCGCCCGACCGGCAGCGGCCCCTCCGACTGCACCAGCTTGCGCATGTCGTAGCCCTCGACGTACCGCATCGCGATGAACAGCAGCTCGTCGCGCTCGCCGGCCTCGTACACGGGGATGATGTTGGGGTGGTCGATGCTCGCCACCAGCCGCGACTCCCGTACGAACCGGTCGCGGAAGCGGTCGTCCTGGGCGAGCTGCGGCGCGAGCACCTTCAGCGCCACCGCCCGCCCGAGCCGCTGGTCCCGCGCACGGTAGACCGTGGCCATCCCCCCGCGCCCGACGACCGCCTCGACCGTGTAGTCGCCGAGTCGCCGCCCGATGAGCGGAGGCATCACCGGCCCCTCCGTCATGCGGATTCCCCCCTGAACGTTCTTCGGATCACTGGTCGACCGGGTTCCCGCAGAAGCCGCAGAAACGATGTCCCTGGCCCAGTCGCATGCCGCACTGCGTGCAGAACTTCAGCTGCGCCTGTCCCCGTGGCGGCGAGAGGTCCGGCGGGTACGACCGCCCCTGCGGCGGCGACGGGTCCGGGGGGTGGGAGTGCCCGCCGGGCGGCGACGAGTCGACCGGCGTCTGGGCGGCCGGTCCACCCGAGGGCGCCGGCCGCATGACCTCGGGCGACCGGGCGGCCTCGGCTCCGAAGACCCGGGTGACCGCGTACGGCGGCCAGGAGGGGCCGGCGTCACCGGCCTCGCCCGCCGACCCGCCGCTCGGGTGACTGACGGGATAGGCGTCATGGTGGGCGTCGGCGTGGGCGAGGTCCTGGGGCTCGGGAGCGGCGCGGTCGGCGGCGCTCCTGCGCCGCAGCAGCACGACGCCCACGACGAGCAGGACCAGGACCACGACACCGCCCGCCGCCCAGACCAGTGGCGACACGGACGACTTGGGCTGCTCCGCCTGCACCGGACGGGTCGGCCGCTTGGCGCCCGAGTCCTCCGCCGTGCCCGCCTTGGCCTTGGCGACCCGCAGGTGGTCGGCCGCGACGGCGTGGTCGGGCCGGAGCTTGAGCACCTGCTCCAGCACCGGCGCCGCGTTCGAGTAGAGCTTGTTGTGGTAGGAGGCGAGCGCGTTCTCGTACACCACGTCGACCGGGCCGCGGCGGGGGGTGATCCCGACGCCGACGAGCGCGGTGCGGATCTCGTCGGCGGGCGTGATGGTCAGCGGGACGTCGCCGCCTCCGGCGAGCAGCCCGACGACCTCGCTCTTGCCGTCGTCGATGAGGGCCGCGCCGGGCGCGCCCTCGGCGAGGAGCCCGGCGAGCTTGGCGCGCTCGTCGTCCTTGAAGGTCCGGCTGCCCGGCGGGTCGAGGTGCGCGGTGTCGAGCTTGGGCGGCAGCTTGGCCGACGGCCTGCCGGTCAGCGTCATCACGTCGAGCGACGCGATGCTGCCGGCGATCGTGGTGCCCAGCGGCGCCGTGGGCAGAGACTGCTTCTCGCCGCCCTTGGTGACCTTGAGCACGGCCGGGGCGGCCGGGGAGGTCCCGGTCGTGAGGATCTGCGCGGGCAGCCCTCCGGTCGGCGGGTCGAGGTAGGGGTAGACGGTGACGTTCGTGGTGACCGTCGCGATGCAGGTCGAGTCGCTCTCCTGGGGCGGATAGCACCCCTGGAGCCGCCGGTCGAGGTCGGGATCGTCGAGCGTGTGCCGTTTGAAGTCCGCCGGCACCTTGACCTTGAAGTACTCGGCGAACACCCGGTTCGCGGCGTACACCCGGGGGTCCTGGGCCGACTGCACGACCTGGGTGGCGGTCACGACCACCCCGTCGGGCGTGATGGTGAAGCCGCTGCCTCCGTCGAGGTCCACGTCGTACTTCCGGGCGATCTGCTTGATCACGCCGCGGTCGTCCAGCAGTGTGATGGACACGGTGGAGGACGACTCGACGCGTACGGCACCCGGGGTCACGCGGTCGGTGGAGCCGCTCGGGTGTGGGTGGAGCATGGGCGCCGCGAGCACGGCTAACGCGCCCAGCCCCGCGACAAGAGAGTGCAGGCGGGGCATTCTGCGTCTCCTCGGCCTTCTCGGATCGGTTAAAGCGTCTCAGTGCGGACGGTGCTCGACAAGGTGAGCACCGTGACTGACATCCACTTGATACAGGGCAATGATCAGTCAGTCACTTGACAACCACTTGCAGGGCGATTGCTGGGCAGATTCGACTGATGCGCGTTATGCCGGATAAGAGTTACGCTGCGCGTCATGCGCGTTTCCCCCCTTCGCTCGGTCCCCCGCGTCGATCTGCTGATCGGCTTGGCCATCATGGCGCTGGGCACCCTTGAGGCGTTCACGGTCGCCGGCAGTTACGGCGCGGCCGAGACACCCGAGCTGTGGTGGGTCGGGCAGGCGGTGGTCACCGGCGTGCTGGTCTGGTACCGCCGCAGGTCGCCGGTGACGGTCTTCATCCTGATGATCCTCGCGCAGTACGTGTGGCACCGGCAGGGCTACGAGCAGTGCCCCGTCTGGCAGCTCGCCGCGCTGCTCATCGTCTTCCACACGATCGGCGCCCATCTGCCGGTGCGGCACGGCGGGCCCTGGGGGCTGGCGGGCATCCTGATCTTCGACTCGGGCGCCGTCGACCACCGGTTCCTGCCGTTCGAGGAGGTCATCTTCCTCACCGTGATGTTCGGCTCGGCGTACGCCACGGGCCTGGCCCTGCGCGGCTACCTCCTGCGCGCGCACCGGATGGCCGATCGGGCGGCGCGCCTGGAGATGGAACGGGAGCGGCGGGCCGCCGAGGCCGTCGCCGCCGAACGGAACCGCATCGCCAGGGAACTACACGACGTGGTGGCCCACAGCGTGAGCATGATGGTCATGCAGGCCGGGGCGCTGCGGCGCAGGATGGGCGTGGCGCGGGAGGACGGCCCCGGCCCGGAGGCGGCCATCCTCTCCGGCATCGAGCAGGCGGGCCGCGACGCGGTGGAGGAGCTGCGGATCATGCTCGGCGCGCTGCGGATGCCGCAGGACGAGGCGCTGCCCCAGCCGGGGCTCGACATGGTGCCCAACCTCATCTCGACGGTCGCGTCCTCCGGCCTGCGCGTCACGCTGGAGACCGAGGGCGACCCCGTACGGCTCGCGCCCGGTCTCGACCTGTCGGCGTACCGCATCGTCCAGGAGGCCCTCACCAACGCGGTCAAGTACGCCGGCGAGGCCGACGCCCGCATCGTCGTGGCCTACCGTCCCGACCGGCTGGAGCTGGAGATCGCCGACAACGGCGGGCGGGCCGCGACGGCGCTGTCCACGGGCAACGGGCTCATCGGCATGCGAGAGCGGGCCGAGCTGTTCGGCGGACGCCTGGAGGCTGCGCCGCGGCCGGAGGGCGGCTTCCGCGTCCGCGCGACGCTGCCGATCGCGCAGGCGGCGCCGATGAGCGAGGCGGCGAGTTGACGATCCGCATCGTCCTCGCGGACGACCAGGCCATGATCCGGGCGGGGCTGCGCATGGTCGTCGAGAGCGAGCCCGGCATGGAGATCGTGGGCGAGGCCGCCGACGGCGCCGAGGCCGTCGCCCTGGCGGCCCGGGTGCGGCCGGACATCGTGCTGATGGACATCTCCATGCCGCGCATGGACGGCCTCGCCGCGGCCAGGCGGGTGCTCGACTCGCCCCATCCGCCCAAGGTCATCATGCTGACCACGTTCGACACCGACGAGAACCTGTACGCCGCGCTGCGGGCGGGCACCAGCGGCTTCCTGCTGAAGGTGTCGCCGCCCGAGCAGCTCGTGGAGGCGATCCGGGTGGTCGCCGCGGGGGACGGACTGCTCGACCCCGCGGTCACGACGCGGGTGATCGCGTCGTTCGCCGGCCGGCACGAGCCGGTGCGGCCCCCGCAGCTCGCCGAGCTCACCCCGCGTGAGCTGGAGGTGCTGCGGATGCTCGCCCGCGGCCACACCAACGCCGAGATCGCCAAGGAACTCTTCGTCGGCGAGGCCACGGTCAAGACCCACGTCGCCCGTGTGCTCATGAAGCTGAACCTGCGCGACCGCGCTCAGGCGGTCGTGTTCGCGTACGAGTCGGGCGTGGTGACGCCGGGGTCGGCGCTCGGGTAGTACGACCGCCACTGGGCGTTCGTCATCTTGAGCACCTTGAGGCCGAGGTAACCCATCGCGATGACGGGGGCGCCCCAGAACGGGATCGTCGCCGGGCTGTAGGGCACCGCCACCGCGCCGAGGTAGCCCACGGCGACCACGGCCGGCACCCACCAGTGGACGAACCCGGTGCGCGAGACGGCCAGCAGGAGCAGCGGCAGCCCGACCATGCCGAAGTAGATCCACGGCAGCGTGAAGCCGAAGACGACGCCGGGGATGTCGAACACCTCGTTGAACATCTTCTCGCCCTGCTCGACCGGGTAGTGCTGCCCGAACCACCACTCCACGGGGTCCATGAGGAGCAGGGCCGAGACGCTCATGTACCCGATGATCGTCATGCCGCCCGCGATGTGCCCGAGAATGACGGACTTCTTGCGCACCAGGTGCAGCAGGCCGAAGGCCGCGATCGGGACGAGCATCCAGCTCCAGTGGTAGAGCGCCGACTCCAGCTGGGCCAGCGCCGGGTTGGCACCGTAGCTGACCATCTCGCGGTCGTCGCCCCACGTGCCGGGGTCGACCAGGAGCGCGACGAACTGCAGCAGCGGCGCAACGAACAGCAGGACTCCGGTGACGCCTCGCCGGAAGGCCACCGAGTCGGACAGTTTGAACATCGATCTTTCCCCTTCGGGTCCGTCTTCCTACAGCCGGGGACCGTAGGTGACGGAACGCGGCGGACTCGTCCGCCGCCCGGATGATGCGTCCTCATCCGCTGGGGCTACTTATCGCCTTCAGGCGAGGTATGTGTATATTTTTCGGAAGACGGCTCACACTACGGGAGATTTTTCATGAAGGCTTTCCCGTCGGTCCTGTTCGACGAGGCGCACAGCGAGGCCTGGACCATCCGGCGGGAGGTCGCCGAGGCCATCAATCCCGCCCATCCCGACGACAGCAGCTACGCGGAGGCCGCCGGGACGCTGCGGCGGCTCGGCCACACGGTCCGCGCGCACACCGAAGGTCCCGTCACCCCGGCCGTACTGGACGGGTGCGACGTCTTCGTGGTGGCGCACCCCTCCGACGCCCGCTGGGAGCGCACGACCGGCTCCGGCAGCCCGGTCTTCGCCGACGCGGAGATCGACGCCGTCGAGGCGTACGTCGCGGGCGGCGGCGGGCTGATCGTGCTGGCCGAGCACGAGCAGGACAAGTACGGCAGCAACCTCGGCGCCCTGCTCACCCGCTTCGGGGTCACGGCCGAGCACGCGACCGTGCAGGACCCCGGCAACTGCCACAACACCGTGGCCACCTGGGTCCTCGGGGTCCCCTCCGCGCAGGCCGTGACCGAGCCCGGCGGCGTGGCCCAGGATCTGCTGGCAGAGGTCCGGCGGGCCTGCTTCTACCGCGCCGGGACGCTCGGCGTCCCCGCCGGGGCGACCGTGCTGTTCGCCGCCTCCGCGTCGGCCGACCCCGCGGGAGCCCCGCTCGCCGTCGCCGTACGGCACGGCAGGGGCCGGGTGGTCGTGCTGGCCGACTCCGACCTGTTCGGCGACGACTCGATCCGCGACTACGACCACGAGAAGCTGTGGGGCAACCTCGTGACCTGGGCCGCCCGGGTGCCCGAGGCGTCCGGAGCCGCGGCGCGCGACGCGCGGCACGAGGAGGTCGCGGCCGGTTTCGCCGCGCTCGCGGCCGCCGTCGAGCGGCTGCGCCCGCTGCAGGCCAAGGACGGCTCGGTCACCGGCGACCACGACGAGGCCGTGGCGTGCATCAGCGAGATCGTCGACGGCGTCGCGCGGCTCGCGCCGCACTTCCCGCACGACGCCGAGTATCTCGACGCCGTGATGAAGGACTTCCGCGCGTGGGTGGCGGCCGGGCTGGGCGTGCCCGACTTCCTCGACTCGCTCAACGCCTTCCACCCCGACACCCAGCGGACCGACGGCCTGGAGCACCTGGTCGTCTTCCCGATGTACACCCAGAACGGCAACCTCAACCGGAACGTCGAGGCGGTCTGGATCCGGGTCGTGTGGCCGGCGTGGCTGGCCGAACTGGAGCGGAACGGCTACGACAACCCGATGTTCGTGCCGATCGCGTTCGAGGGCTTCACCTCCGGCTACGACACCAACTCGGCCGTGCTGTTCCCCGAGACCGTCGCCGTGCGGCAGACGCCGCCGCGCTTCACCTGGGGCGGCATCTTCTGCGACCGCGAGGCGGCCCGGTTCCGCCGGGTCAGCGAGGCGGCCGCCGCCACGCTCAAGCTGGAACTGCCGCCGGACGCCGCCCGGCTGCTGGCCTCGCAGGACCTCGCCCAGGACACGTTCGTGCTCTGGGACCTCGTCCACGACCGCACGCACAGCCACGGCGACCTGCCGTTCGACCCGTTCATGATCAAGCAGCGCATGCCGTACTGGCTCTACAGCCTGGAGGAGCTGCGCTGCGACCTCACGGCGTACGGCGAGGCCGTGAAGCTGGAGGCCGCGGGCGTGCCGCACGCGCGGTACGTGCAGTACGCCATCCTGTTCGACCGGCTGTTCCGGTTCCCGATCACCGGTGAGCGGGTGCGCAACTACGACGGGCTCGGCGGCCAGCTGCTGTTCGCCTACCTGCACCGGCAGGGCGTCGTCCGGTGGACCGACAACCGGCTCTCGGTCGACTGGCCGCGGGTCGCGGACGGCGTCGCCGACCTGCGCGCCGAGGTGGAGAAGCTCTACCGGGACGGCATCGACCGGTCCAAGCGCGCCCACTGGCTGGCCGCGCACCGGCTCGTGTCCGCGTACGTCGAGCCCGACCCAGCCTCGGTGTGGCAGCGGGGCGCGGAGGCGCTGCCCGCCGAGCAGAAGGCCATGGTCGACGCCGTGCTGCCCGACGAGTTCCCCCTGAGCATGTTCTACGAGGCGCTGCGCCGTAAGCTCACCGACGTGGTGGAGTCGACCCGGGGCATCCGGGCGTGAGCGCGGACCTGGAGGAACGTGCGATGAGCAGGGTGATCGTGGTCACCGGGGCGGGCGGCCCGGCCGGGCGCGCCGTCGTCGGGCGGCTCGCCGGCCGGGGCGACACCGTCGTCGCCGTGGACAAGACCGGGGCGGACGGGGCCCTGGCCGTCGACCTGCTCGACCGGGACGCCGTACGCGGCCTGGCTGAGCGGGTGCGGGCCGAGCACGGCCGGGTGGACGGCGTCGTCCACCTGGTCGGCGGCTGGCGCGGGTCGAAGACCTTCGCCGAGACCTCGCTCGACGACTGGGACCTGCTGCACGACCTGCTGATCAGGACCCTGCAGAACGTGTCGCTGGAGTTCGAGCCGCTGCTGCGGGCGAGCGGGGACGGCCGCTTCGTGATCGTGTCGGCCCGGGCGGCGCGCAAGCCCGTGAAGGGCGGCGCGGCCTACGCCGCCGCCAAGGCCGCCGCCGAGGCGTGGACGCTGTCGCTCGCCGACGCGTTCACCGGCACCTCCGCCGCGGCCGTGGTCCTCGTCGTCACCGCGCTGGTGCACGACGAGATGCGGGCCGCGAACCCGGAGAAGCCGTACCGTACCTTCACGGACGTGCGGGACCTCGCGGCGGCCGTCGAGGCCCTGTGGGACCAGGACGCGGCGGAGGTCAACGGCCGGCGGATCGACCTCACGCCCGATCCGGTCGGCTGAGCCGGCGCTGTTCCGCTGAGTGTTGTGGGGAGAGATTTCGTGACAACCGATGCCGTACGGCGGCACGACCCGGCGATCCGCACCTTCGCGAGCGACAACTACGCGGGAGTGCATCCGGAGATCCTGGAGGCGATCGCCCTCGCCAACGAGGGGCACCAGGTCTCCTACGGCGACGACGTCTACACCGAGGCGCTGCAGGGGGTCTTCCGACGCCACTTCGGCGAGCAGGCCGAGGCGTTCCCGGTCTTCAACGGCACGGCGGCCAACGTGGTGTCGCTGCGGTCGATGTGCGCGCACTGGGAGGCGGTGATCTGCCCGGAGACCGCCCACGTCAACAACGACGAGGGCGGCGCCCCGGAGGTCGTCGGCGGGTTCAAGCTGCTGACCGTGCCCACCCCGGACGGGAAGCTGACGCCCGATCTCCTCGACCGGCAGGCGTGGGGCTTCGGCGACGTGCACCGGTCCCAGCCCCGGGCCGTGACGATCTCCAACGCGACCGAGGTGGGCACCGTCTACACGCCCGACGAGATCAGGGCGCTCTGCGACCACGCGCACGAACTCGGCCTGGTCGTCCACCTCGACGGCTCGCGGCTCACCAACGCCGCCGCCGCCCTGGACGTGCCGCTGCGCGCCCTGACCACGGACGCGGGCGTCGACGTGCTGTCGTTCGGCGGCACCAAGATCGGGCTGATGCTGGGCGAGGCCGTCGTCGTGCTCAACCCGTCGGCGACCAGGGGCCTGCCGTACCTGCGGAAGACCGGCATGCAGCTGGCTTCGAAGATGCGGTTCGTGTCGGTGCAGTTCGAGGCGCTGCTCGCGGGCGACCTGTGGCTGCGCAACGCGCGGCAGGCCAACGCGATGGCCCGGCGGCTCGCCGCGGCCGTACGGGACCTGCCCGGCGTGACCGTGCCGCGGCCGGTCGAGGCCAACGGGGTCTTCGCGATCCTGCCAGCGGACGTGGCCGACCGGCTGCGCAAGCGGTTCCGGTTCTACAACTGGGACGAGCAGGTCGGCGGGGGGATGATCGAGGTGCGGTGGATGTGCGCCTTCGACACCACCGAGGCCGACGTGGACGCCTTCGCCGCCGCGCTCGCCGAGGAACTGCGCGCCTAGGGAGCGCGTCTCCCCGGGATCAGGGACCTGGACTGCCGGCCGACGGGAGATCCGGTCCGGCGGGAGCCTCCCGGCAAGGCCATGCGATGTCGTCGACCGCCAGGAACGGCTCGCCCGCCACGTTCGCCGGGGTCACCCCGATGAACTCCATGACGTCTCGATGCAGATGGGACTGGTCGGCGTAGCCGGCTTCCACCGCGACTCGGGCCGCGCTGCCGCCCGCGACCAGGCGGTGGGCGGCGTGATCGAAGCGGACCAGCTTCGCGGCGCGCTTGGGCGGCAGGCCGATCTGTGCGTGGAATCGGGACCACAGGCGCTTACGGCTCCATCCGAGCTCGGCGGCCAGCCGGTCGACCCGGACCAGGCCGCGACCTCCGGCGATCCGGCGCCAGGCCCAGGCCACCTCAGGGTCCACCGGCGGCCCCGCCTCATGCCGGCGGGCGAGCAGCGCGCCGGTCAACGCGAAGCGATCCTCCCAGGAGGAGACGTCGGCCAGCCGCTCACGGATCCGCGACGCCTCCCGGCCCCACAGGTCGTCGAGGGCCACCACGGCGCCGTCGAGGTCGGCGGGGGAGACGCCCAGAATCGCGCGGGCGATGACCGGGGACAGGCGTACCTGCACGCACTCGACGTTCTCCCCCCGTGCCCAGGCCGCGCCTCCGGACCCGAGCCCGGGCCCCGCGACGAGGCTTCCGCGCTGCCGCCGCCCGGCGGCGTAGTCCACGACGGGCGAACCGGCGCCGAATTCCAGCAGCAGCGTCACGGCCGGGTGCGGGACCATCCGGAGCGCGTCCAGGTCACCGACGCGGAACCCGGCCATGGTGACACCGGCCACCCGGCCGGGCCCCCGCGGACAGGCGACGTCCCACACCGTCTCACCGTGCACGAAAGCCGACACGACCGCCAGGCTATGCCGAGCGCCGCGCGGAACGACCGGAGGGAACGACCGGAGGGAACGACCGGAGGGAACGGCGGCGACAGTGGGCGCATGACTGTTTCCGACGGCGATCGGCATGCGCAAGCCGAGACCACCGAAAGTTCGACGCTGTCCCTGGACGACGGCGACATCCACGTGTGCCAGGACGGCCCCCGCGACGCCCCGGCACTCCTGCTGATCCACGGGTCCGCCTCCTCGGCCCGCTCGTGGGACTCCCTGGTTCCGCTGCTGACCGGCTCGCATCGCGTCATCCGGATCGACCTGCTCGGGCACGGGCGGTCGGCCAAACCGGCCGGCCCGAGCTACGCGACCCCGGACCAGGGACGCCGGGCCGGCGTGGCACTGGACCGGCTCGGCGTCGAGCGCGCGATCGTGGTCGGTCATTCCAGCGGCGGTGCGGTCGCCACCGCTCTCGCCGAGCGACGACCCGACCTGGTGACCGCGCTCGTGCTCATCAACACCGGACCCGGCATGGCCGCCTTCATCGCATCCGAGTCCGCCGTGATCGCACCGTCGCAGTGGCCGCCGGCCGACGAGCAGATCCGCCGGTTCGCGAGCACCGGTTTCAGCCGCGCGGGCTATCAGATCCCACAGGAGCTTCTGGACGAGGTACGCATGATGACCTACCACACGCTCACCGAGACGATGGTGGGCACCCGCGCCTACCTGGAGGAGCAGGCGCTCCCGGAGCGGCTGACGGCCCTCGGCAAGCCGCTTTTGGTGATCTTCGGCGAGGACGACCGCAGGTGGCGCTCCTCGTCCGCCGCCGGCTACCGGACGGTTCCGGGCGCGAAGGTCGAGTTGCTGCCCGGTCTCGGGCACTCGCCCATACTCGAGGACCCGGCGAGGACCGCCGGCCCCCTGCTGGCCTTCACCGCGATCCACGCCGGGAGGGGCTGAAGGCCCATTCGCCGTCACCCCCAGCCGACGGCGGGCCGGCCGGAGAGGGTCACGGTGCGGAGAGGGTCACGGTGCGGGGAGGGGCTGGGCGCCGCGGGCGGCCAGGAACTCCTTCATCGTGCGGATCTCGGCGTTCTGGCTGTCGACGATGTGCTGGGCGAAGGCCCGCACCTCCTCCCGCGACGAGAGCCGGAGCAGGCCCTCGGCCATCTCCACCCCGCCCTGGTGATGGCGGATCATGAGCTGGAGGAAGAGGATCTCGGCGTCCTTGCCGGTGGCCGCCCTCAGCCTGTCCATCTCGGCGGGAGTGGCCATGCCGGGCATGGTCCCGCCGGGTGTCATGGCGGTGGCCGCCCCGCCGCCGTGGCCGTGCCCCGACATCCAGGCCATCGGGGGGCGGCTCGCGCTCTGGTCCAGCCCCCACTGCTGCAGCCAGCCCATGAAAATTCCACGTTGCGTGCTCTGCGTCGTGATGATGTCGTACGCCAGGCCGCGCAGCGCCTGGTCGGAGGTCTTGTCGCGGAGGGCGAAGGACATCTCGACCGCCTGGGCGTGGTGGACCCCCATGTCCCGCGCGAACCCCGCCTCGGGCGAGGAGTCCGAGGGCGTTCCCTGCCTGGTGAAGAACACCACGAGCACCACCGCCGCGAGCAGTACGGCGATCAGCCCGAGGAGGGGGAAGGAGCGCCGGGGCGGGGAGGCGGTCTCGACCGCGGCGTCGAGGTCAGTGCTCATCACCCACAGGGTACCGCCGCCAAACAAGATCTACCCGAAGTGGTAGGTATAACCACTATTCTCCATACCCAGCGGGGGCGTCAGTGATCAGTGCTTGGAGGAGCGATGACCAAGGAGAAGGCGCAGGCGAGGCGTGAGCACCTCGCCCGCATGCGCGCCGACCAGAAGCGCAAGGAGCGGCGCGCCGCGCTTCTCATGTGGGGCATAGGCGGCCTCGTCATCGTGGTCCTGGTCGCTCTTGTCGCCGTCTGGGTGGTGAAGGACCGTTCGGGCAAGTCGCTCGGCGCGGTCAAGTCCTTCAACTACAAGGGCTCCGACCACTCCTGGGCGAAGGTGGACTACAAGGAGAACCCGCCCGTCGGCGGCCAGCACAACTACTACTGGCAGAACTGTGGCATCTACGACAAGCCCATCCACAACGAGCACGGCGTCCACTCGCTGGAGCACGGCGCGGTGTGGATCACCTACCGTCCGGACCTGCCGAAGGCGGAGGTCGACAAGCTGAAGACCATCGCTTCGGCCGACTACATGCTGCTGAGCCCGTACCCGAACCTGCCGGCCAAGGTCGTCGCCTCCTCGTGGGACCACCAGATCATCCTCGACGGTGCTGAGGACCCCCGCCTGCCGGAGTTCGTGAAGAAGTACAAGCAGAACCCGACTTACACCCCCGAGTACGGCGCGTCCTGCACGGGCGGCGTCGGCACCACCTCCGAGCAGCCGCTCCCGCCGCCGCAGGCGGAGACCAGCCAGGAGCCGATGCCCGGCGCGTCCCCGTCCTCCTGACCGGGGTAGTAGCCCCTTCTGGAGGGACTCAGGGAACCAGCAGGCGGTCCACGGGCACGGCTTCGAGCCCGTGGGCCTCGGCCACCGGGCGGCTCGCGAGGTGGCCTTGATGGGTGCTCAGGCCGAGGGCGAGCGCGGGGTCGGCGGTCAGCGCCCCGCGCCAGCCCAGGTCGGCGATCGACAGCGCGTACGGAAGCGTCACGTTGGTCAGCGCGTACGTCGAGGTGTGCGGCACCGCCCCGGGCATGTTGGCCACGCAGTAGAACACCGACCCGTGCACCCGGTAGACCGGGTCGGCGTGCGTGGTCGGCCGGGAGTCCTCGAAACAGCCGCCCTGGTCGACGGAGATGTCGACGAGCACCGACCCTGGCTTCATCCGGGCCACGAGATCGTTGCTCACCAGGGTCGGCGCCTTGGCGCCCGGCACGAGCACCGCGCCGATCACCAGATCGGCGTCCACCACCGCTCGCTCGACCTCGTACGCGTTGGACGCGACGGTCTGGCAGTCGCCCCGGAAGACCAGGTCGGCCTGGCGCAACCGGTCGACGTCGCGGTCGAGCAGCAGCACCTGGGCCCGCATGCCGACGGCGACGGCGGCGGCGTTCATGCCGGACACGCCCGCGCCGATCACTACGACCTTGGCCGGATAGGTGCCGGGGACGCCGCTCATCAGCACCCCCCGCCCGCCGCCCTGCCGCATGAGGTGGTAGGCGCCCACCTGGGGAGCCAGCCGCCCGGCGACCTCCGACATCGGCGCGAGCAGCGGCAGCGTGCGGTCGGGCTGCTGCACGGTCTCGTACGCGATGCCGGTGACGCCCGACTCCAGCATGGCCCGGGTGCACGGCTCCGATGCGGCGAGGTGGAGATAGGTGAACAGCACCTGGCCCGTACGCATCCGGTGGTACTCGTCCGGTTCGGGCTCCTTGACCTTCAGGATCAGATCACCCTCCGCCCACACCTCGTCGGCGGAGTCGAGGATCACCGCCCCCGCGGCGGCGAAGTCCTCGTCGGGGATCGCCGACCCCCTTCCGGCGTCCTGCTCCACGACGACCTGGTGGCCCTTGCGGACGAACTCGTTGGCCCCGGCAGGGGTGAGCGCGACGCGATACTCATGGGTCTTGATCTCTCGGGGCACTCCCACCTTCATGTTCTCACTGTCTGCTCCCCGTGTTTGCCCTGGCAGCGGGCAACGAGCAACAATTTGGCTGGCATTCATGACAAATGGTCAGGATTGGAAGCCGCTGAACCGCATATGGTCGCCCGGTTACCTACCGTTGGCATAGGTCGGTAGGCTCTGCGAGCGATGTCAGGGATCGAGGTGGGGATGCAGAACGCGCCCGTGCCGGGAGACGAGGAACCCGGTCCGCGGCCCGGCGGACCGACCCCGGGGACTGAGACGGCACCGTTGCAGAGCGTGGCCGGCCCGGACGACGCCGGCGGTGTGCCCGCCGGGACGTACGGCCGGACCGGCGGCAGGCACGCCGCACCGTACGGCCCGCCCGGCGGCAGCCACGCCGCGGAGTACGGCGCGCCCGGAGACGGACCGGGTGCGGCCGGCGACCCGTACGGCCCGCAGGAGATCCCGCCGGACGGGTTCGGGCAGACCGAGGTGATCGGCGCCGTTCCCGGCGTGGGCGGCGACCCGTACGGTCCCCGCGTGACCGATGACCCGTACGGGGTCGCGGGCCTCCCCGGCGGCGGCCTCCGCGACGCGGAGGTACCCGCGGGGCTCGGCGCGCCCGGGCTTCCCGGCGCCGGTGGGCCGGACGACCTGCCCCCCGGCGTATTCGCGGACGTTCCTCCGGGCGTCCCCCTCGACGTTCCTCCCGGCGTTCCCGTCGAGGTGCTCGCCGACCTTCCTCCCGTTCCGTCCGACGTCGTGGTCGAGGTGGTCGAGGAGGCTCCGGCGGATGTGCCCCTTGACGCACCCGCCGGCCCCGCGGCTCCGGAGGGGCCGTCGGAGCCGCGCGCGGCGAGGGGGACGACGATCGCCCTCGTGGCGGCGCTCGTGACGGTGGTCGTGATGTCCGGCGTCCTCGGGGCGGTCGCGGTCCTGATGACCCGCAATCCGGACGCGCCCCCGCTCAAGCAGACGCCCGTCCACACGTTGACCACTCCCGTGCACTTCGCCCCGGTCACCGGGGTGCGGCCCGCGCCCTGCGAGGGGACCGACGCGATCCCGGACGACAAGGGAACCACCTGCTACCTGCTCGACCCGGGCGTCACGGTCAAGACAGTGCAGAAGATCGAAGAGGTGCCCGACAACGACGGCACCTATTCGGTCCGGCTCGTGCTGTCGCCGTCGAGCCGGGAGGAGATCGCCCAGCTCACCCGGGACACCGTCAAGCAGCAACTCGCGGTCGTGGTGGGCGAGAAGGTCGTCGCGGCGCCCCGCGTCGCCCAGGAGATCACGCAGGACAGCCTCGGCATCGCGGGCTTCGACAAGGCGCAGGCCGACGCGATCATCGGGTTGCTGACCGGAGGATCGGCCCCCGCGGGCCAGCAGCAGAACCCCACGCCCGGCGCCGGCCAGCCGGACGGAACCCAGCAGGGCGGGACTCAGCCGGGTGGAACCCAGCCCGGTGGAACCCAGCCCGGTGGCACGCAACCGGGCGGCACGCAACCGGGCGGCACACAGCAGGGTGGCACACAGCAGGGTGGAACTCAGCAGGGTGGGACCCAGCCGGGCCTCGACCAGTCCGGCACGAACCAGAACGCCCCTCAGCCCGGCTCGACCCCGCCCGGCGTCTCCCAGCAGAACGGCGGGCAGGGCACGATCAGCTCCGGCTCCCGCACCGGCTCCTCTCAGCCCGGGGCCACGCAGGCCGCTCTCACCTCGGCGGGCACGGGCGGAGGGAACGGCGGCCGGTACGCCTCGTGCAAGGAGGCGAAGGCCCACGGCGCCGGGCCGTACACGAAGGGCCGTCACCCCGAGTACGACTGGTACGTCGACGTCGACCACGACGGCGTCGCCTGCGACCCCGACGACATGGTCTGACCCCTCGCCCCGTCAGGCGTACGGCGCGACGGGAACGCCGTGCCGCACCCACCGACGGCCCATGTCCGCTACGGCCCATGTCCGAGCGGGCCGCGGTGCCGATACCCGGCCGAGCCGGGGCTGTCCGGCGGGCGTGCAAGCCGCGGGCAATCGGGGTGCAAGCAGAGCCCGGTAGCGTGCGGAGCGTGTCAGCACCATGGTTGCGAGGCGTGGCCGGTTCGGCCGCCGCCGCCGCGTTGCTTCTCCCCGCCGCTCCGGCGCTCGCGCACTCCGCGCACTCCGCGAACTCCGCCGCGCAGGCCCCGGCCCCGTCCGCCGCACAGGCGGCGTCCATGGGGCTCAGGCCCGCGCCCGCGACGGTCGCCAAGAAACTCTTCGGCGCGTGGCTGCGCCGGGACCGCCACGCGGCCTCCCGGGTCGCCACCGCTGGCGCGGTCTCCACGATCTTCGCCTACCCCTTCCGGGCCCCGGACAGGTTCGCGGGCTGCACCGGAGGGCGCGACTGCCGGTTCGTCCACACCAGCGTGAACGTCCCGGGCGGGCTCGACGGCATCCTGATGGTCGTCTCGGGCTCGAAGGTCGTGAAGGTGTACGAGTCCCGGCACCTCGTCAAGCCGTCCGCCGCCGCCACCCACCTCTTCAAGGCATGGCGCGCGGGCGACCGCTACCGGGGTCTGGAGGCCGCCACGAACAGGGCCGTCACCACGCTCTTCCGGAACAGGTTCGACCCCAAGGGCGTGGCCTACATCTTCCAGGGCTGCAACCGCGACTCGAAGGGCTACAGCTGCGCCTACTCCTACGAGGGGGGCGCGATGTTCATGCGGCTGGGCGGCTCGAAGGCCCGCGGCTACGAGGTGACCTCCATCGGCTACATCGCCGACTGAGCCCGAGAGCGGACCGACCCGGCCGGTCCTCAGGGCCGGGAGGCGGGCACGAGGGCGATGTCCTCGGGCCGGATCGGCACCCGGGGGAGATCCAGGCCCGTCGCGGCCCTGACGGCGGCGGCCACGGCCGGGGTGGACGACAGCGTGGGCGGCTCGCCCGCCCCGCGCAGCCCGTACGGCGCGTGCGGGTCGGGGTTCTCCAGGATCGACAGCCGCATCGGCGGCATGTCGAGGATGGTGGGGATCAGGTAGTCGGTGAACGAGGGATTGAGCACCCTGCCCTCCCTGACCTGGATCTCCTCCATCAGCGCGAGCCCCAGGCCCTGCGCCGAGCCGCCGTGGATCTGCCCTTCGAGGGCGAGCGGGTTGAGGATCTTCCCCACGTCCTGCACGGCGGCCAGTTCGACGACCCTGACCAGGCCGAGATCCACGTCGACGTCGACCACCGCGCGATGCACGCACAACGCGAGCTGGGTGTGGGAGTTTCCCTGGCCGGTGACCGGGTCCATCGGGAAGGTCGGCCGGTGGCGGAACTCCCGGGTCTCCTCCACCGGCCCGGACCGCTCCAGCACCTCACAGAGCGACAGCCCGGGATGCGCCGCGCGCAGCGCGCCGAGGCGTTCCCGCACCGCCACGCAGGCGGCCCGGACGGCCCCGCCCGTGACGTACGACTGGCGGGAGGCCGAGGACGACCCGGCCGAGCCGACCGCGGTGTCCGCCGGAGCGACGGTGACCCGCTCGATGCCCAGCTCCGTACGGGCGATCTGGGCCTGCACGGTGACGAGGCCCTGCCCCACCTCGGCGGCGGCGGTGTGCACGAGCACGTGCGGCTCGTCACCGGCGAGCTCAACCCGCACCCGCGCCGTCGAGTAGTCGTCGAAGCCCTCGGAGAAGCAGATGTTCTTGATGCCGACGCCGTAGCCCACGCCCCGCCGCACGCCCTCGCCGCGCGTCGCCTGGGCCACGCCGCCCGGCAGCAGGCGCAGATCGGGCCCGGCGCCGTCCACCCCCGCGCCGTCCGGGCCGGCGGG
>QFZU02000106.1 GCA_003260025.2 Microbispora triticiradicis
CGGCCGTGCTCGCCCAGGACCCCCGGCTGGCCCCGCCGCCCGCGCGGTCCGGCCCCGCGCGGTCCCCGCGGGTCGCGGAGCCCCCGCCGTCCTCGGGCAACCTGCCGTTCGCGCTGTCCGGATTCGTCGGCCGCCACACCGACCTCGCGGCCGTCGCCGGCCTGCTGGAGGAGCACCGGCTCGTCACGCTCACCGGGCCGGGAGGGGTGGGCAAGACCCGGCTGGCCCTGGAGGTCGCCCGCGCCCGCGCCCACGACGGCACCCGCGACGGCGGCGACGGGCCCTGGCTCGTGGAGCTGGGCGCGCTGCGCGCCCCCGATCTGCTGGCGGCGACCGTCGCGACCACCCTGGGCCTGCCCGCCGCGTCGTCCGCCGAGCAGCTGGCCGCGATGCTCGCCGGGCGCGACGCGCTGCTCGTCCTCGACAACTGCGAGCACCTGCTGACTCCGGTCGCGACGCTGGCCCACACCCTGCTGACCCGTTGCGGAGCCGTACGGATCCTCGGCACGAGCCGCGAGGCTCTGGGCCTCACCGGTGAGGCGGTCTACGAGGTGCCGCCTCTGGACGCCGCCACGGAGGCCGCCGACCTCTTCCTCAGCCGTGCGTCCGCCGCCGTTCCCGGCTGGACGACGGGGCCGGACGACAGGGACAGGATCACCGCCCTGTGCGCGGGGCTCGACGGGATCCCGCTGGCCATCGAGCTCGCCGCCGCGCAGTGCCGCACGCTGTCCGTGGACCAGATCGCCGACGCGCTGGAGGACCGCTTCACCCTGCTCGTGGGAGGGCCGGCCGGGCGTCCCGACCGCCACCGGACCCTGCTGGACACGATCGCGTGGAGCGACCACCTGCTGCTGCCGGACGAACGCCTCCTCTTCCACCGGCTCGGGGTGCTCGGGGGCGGCTTCGACCTGGAGACGGCGGCCGCCGTCGGCGGGATCACGCCCGTCCTCCCCCCGCTGTCGGCGCTGGTCCGCAAGTCGCTGGTCACCGCCGAGCCCGGCACGACGCCGCGCCGCTACCGGATGCTGGAGACCGTGCGCCAGTACGCCCTGGCCGCGCTCTCCCCGGAGGATCTGGAGGAGACGCGGGCCCGCCATCGCACCTGGGCGCTCGCGCGGGCCGAGAGCGTCGAACGCCACCTGCGCGGCCCGCAGGGCGCGGCGTTGCTCGACGGGCTGAGCCGCGACCAGCCGGAGCTCCGCGCCGCCTTCGCCTCCGCGCTGGCGGCGGGCGACGGCGACTACGCGCTGCGGCTGGGCGGCGCGCTCTTCTGGTTCTGGTTCCGGATGGGCCACGTGGCGGAGGGCCTGGCCTGGCTGTCGGAGGCGTTCGCGGCCGCCCCGGAGGCCGGCCCCGGTGTCCGCGCACGTGCCCGCTTCGCCATGACGGCGCTGCTCTACCTGGCCGGACAGACCGCGCGGTCCCACGAGGCGGCCCGTGCGGCCGTCGAGGAGGCCCGCGAGGCCGGTGACCCGGTGACGGAGGCGGGCGCCACCGCCTACGGCGCGTACACGGGCGTGCTGGCCGGCCTGCCGGTCGACGCCTCGGCCCTGACCGGGCGGGCCGTCGAGATCGCCCGGAACACCGCGCTGTCCTGGCTGGAGGCCGAGACGCTCATGGTGCGGGGCATGGCGCTGCGGGCCCTGGGAGATCTGCCGGCCGCCGACGCGGTCTTCCAGGAGGCGATCGCCGCCGCCCACGCCAGCGGCCACGACTGGGCCGCGGACGGCGCCGCCTGGTGCGACATGAAGACCGCTTCGGACCGCGGGGACGGCGACAGGGCGCTGGCCGTCGCGGGGGACCTCCTGGCGGCCATGGACCGCTACGGAGACATCTCCTTCTGGCTGGTGACGGTGCACAGCACGGCGCGGGCGCTGGCGCTGACCGGCCGGGCGGAGGAGGCCGCCGTGCTGATGGGGGCGGTGGAGGCGATCGGCGCCCGGGCAGGCGTGTCCCCTGAGCTGATGGACCCGCTGGACGGCCCGCGCGAGGCCGCCGCGGTCCGCGGGGCGCTGCCGCCGCACGAGTACGAGCGCCATGCCGCCCGCGGGCGGGAGCTGTCCCGGGAGGAGACGAGCCGGTTGGTCAGGACCCTGGTCCCGGGCCGCCGGTCCCGGTGACGCGGAAGACGGTCCTCCCGGCGACCACGGTCTTCCCAGCGACCCAAGCCCTCCCGATGTCCAGGGCCTCGCCGAAGGCCAAAACCTCTCCATGACCAGGGCCTTCCCGCCGGCCGGTGCCTTCCCGGCCGCCGGGAACCACTGGGAAAGCCGCTGGGAAAGCCGGTTCCCAGCGGCCCCCCAGCGGGCCCGCACATCCTCGTCTTCGTGAGCAGGCGCCGCCCTCACCCGGGCGGCCTGACGACGAGGAAGACCATGATCAAGCGAGTGACGCGCACCCCGGCCGAAATCCGGCCGGACGGGCACGCCGTCGTCGCCGGGGCGGGAATCGGCGGGCTGCTGGCGGCCCGGGTGCTGACCGAGACGTTCGGCCGGGTCACGGTGATCGACCGTGACGAGCTACCGGACCAGGGTGTCCCCCGGCGGGGGGTGCCGCAGGGCCACCACGCCCACGGGCTGCTGTCCCGGGGCTGCGAGATCCTCGAGGACCTGTTCCCCGGGCTGACCGCGGACCTGATCGCCGCGGGCGCCACCCCCTGTGACATCCAGAACGACGTCCGCTGGTACAACGACGGCCGGCGGCTGCGGTCCGCTCCCTCGCGGATGCGCGGCCTGACGGTGAGCAGACCGCGGCTGGAGGCGTCCCTGCTGTCCCGGGTCGCGGCCCTTCCCGGCGTGACGATCCTGGAACGCCGCGAGGTGGTCGAACCGGTCACCGGCTCCGGCGGCGCGGTGACCGCCGTGCGGCTGGCGGGCGCCGGTCATGAGGCGGGGCACGGGCCGGAGGAAATGCCCGCGGACCTCGTGGTCAACGCCACGGGCCGGGGCAACCGGGGCACCGAGTGGCTGCGCCGGCTGGGGTACGAGCCCGCTCCCGAGGAGCGCGTCGACTCGCGGCTGGTGTACGTCTCGCGCGAGTACCGGCGCCGTCCCGGTGACGCCGAGTTCGTCGCCCTCATCGTGGGGCACACCGCGTCGGTGCCGAGGGGCGGGGTCGCGCTCAGCGGGGAGGGCGACCGCTGGCTGGTCACCCTGTTCGGCATGGGCGACGACGTGCCGCCCGTCGACCCGGACGGCTACCACCGCTTCGCCGCCCGGCTCCCGGTGCCGGACCTGCACCTCCTCCTGGAGCGCCTGGAACCGCTCAGCGAGCCGCGGCTGATGCGCATTCCGGTGAGCATCCGCCGCCGGTACGAACGGCTGGACCGTTTCCCCGAGGGCTACCTGGTCTTCGGCGACGCGCTGTGCCAGTTCAACCCGTCGTACGGGCAGGGCATGACGGTCGCCGCCTGCGAGGCCGCCGCGCTGCGCGAATGCCTGGCCGGCGGCGGGGGCGGCGGCCTGGCCCGCCGCTTCTTCGAGCGCGCCGGGCGGATCATCGACGTGCCGTGGGACATGTCGGTCGGCGGCGATCTGCGGTTCCCCTCAGTCGAGGGACCGCGCACCCCGCGCACGAAGCTGCTGAACCGCTACATCTCCCGGCTGCACGTGGCGGCGGAGGCGGACCCGGTGGTCGGGCACGCGTTCCTCAGCGTCGCCAACCTGCAGGTGCCTCCGCAGCACCTGATGTCTCCGGGCGTCCTCGCCCGGGTGCTCCGGCCGCGGGCCGGCCGCACCCCGACATCACCCCAGGCATCACCCCCGGCCGACCCCCGGGCCACGCCCCGGGACCAGGTCCCGGCCTGAACGGCTCACCCGAGCCCTGTCTCCCCACCAGAGCGGTCCCCAAGGGACCGGAAAGAAAGGACACCTCTCATGATGAAGCGCACCTCCATCCGTCTCGCCCTCGCCGCCGCCGCCGTCGCCGGTGGGCTGGCCGTCACCGCCGCCCCGGCCCTGGCGGCCACGGGCGCCACGGCCAACTCGGGCCGGGTCGCCCCCGGCGCCACCGGGACCTTCCTGGCGATCTGCCCGTCGTACGCGCCGCACATGCTGGCCGACACCATCACGATCACCGCCCCGGCCGGGGTGGCGATCTCGACCAGCCTGACCCGCGACTCCGACGTCTTCCACCGCGACCTGCTCAAGGTGACGGCCGTCAACGGGACCGCGGCGAGCGCCTACGTGGCCGTCACGGCCTCGTGCACGAGCTGATCTCTCCTCCCCCGACCGGCGCCCGCCCGGTCACCGCGCCGGAGCGCGTTCAGCGGAGGATGGTGCCCTCGCGCAGGGCGTGCCGTCCTCCGCTCTGGACGGTGACAAAGTCGACCACGCCGGTCAGCTTCTGCAGGTCGAAGCCCGCCTTGACGCGGTCCGGCTCGGCCGGCACGTAGACCGTGAGCAGGTAGCGGCGGCCGTTGGCCGCGCCGAGCGCGTCGAGTTGCGCGCGGAACTCCGCCAGCAGGGCCGTCAGGTGACGCTTGTCCTCGGCGCCGACGTGGTTGCCCAGGTGGCCCTCGCCGCCGGGCCACTCCCAGTCGACGTCGATGCCGTCGAAGACGCCCGCGGCGCTGCCGGGGCCGCCGCGGCTGCCCACGCCCGGCAGGTCACCCCTGATGTACGCGTCGAGGCACGACTTGACGAACCGCTGCCGGGTGGCGGCGGTACGCGCGACGTCCGAGAAGTACTTGGAATACGTCCAGCCTCCGATGGAGATGAGCGTCCTCAGGTTGGGGTGCCGGGCCTTCAGCTTCTTCAACTGGTTGAAGTTGCCGGCGAGCCGGGCGTCCGGCGGATCCGCCCTGCCGTCCAGCGACTCGGCCGCCGTGAAACCCCGCTGGTAGTCGGCCCAGGCGTCACCCGCGCCGTCGCCCTGGTCGGGGTCCTCGGGGTCGGGCGCGGGCGGCCGGGTGACACCGGCCAGACAGGTCAGCGACGTCGGGTCGATGTTCGCGAAGGCGTAGACGGCGTGCGTCAGCCGGCTCGCCTGCCCGCTCTCCTCCAGGTCGTGCACGGTCGACGTGGCGCCGAACGCGCCGCGCTGGGGGACGTACCCGACCCTGATCGGACGCGGCGAGGGGGAGGGCCTGGGAGAGGGTCTGGGGGTGACCGTCACGGTGACCGTCACCTCGGGCATGGGCACGGACTCGCTCTCCAGCCGGGCGGCCGCGGCCTGCACCGGCACCATCGCGCCCTGCGCGGCGGCCTGTATCGGAACCTGTGCCGGAGCCGGCGCCTTGACGGGCGCGACGGCGGGGGGCGCGACGAGACGCGGCTTCACCTGCGTGTTCCGCGCGGCGGGGGCGGCGGTCCCGGTCGCCCGTGCCGGGTCGAAGCAGGCGATGAACAGGGCGGAAAGTACGGCCGACAGGACCACGACGGTGAAGACGCCACGCGTGATCGCTTGCATGGTTGCTCCGAACGGAAAAGGGACCTCCGGCGTCGAAACGCCGAGGGAGGGAATGCCGCGGGAGCGTAGTGACGTCTTCGACCGGCCGACAACCGGTGCAGTCTTAAGGCCGGATTATGCGTGGCTCATGTCGCAGGTGGGCGCGTTCCAGCATGCCGACCTGCTGTTTTCATCATGCCCGTCATCTCTGCAAATTTCACCCGTGCGGCTGAGAACGCGGTTCGCGAGCCTAGGCCCTTGATTGGGATAGCCGCGTGACTGAGCGCAAGCCGTACCCCAGCGACTTAACCGACGCGCAGTGGGCGTTGATCGAGCCAGTGCTCACGGCATGGAAGGCCACGCACCCCGTCCGTCAGCGGCCACGAGGGCAACTACGAGTTACGCGAGATCGTCAACGCCATCCGCTACCAGGGGCAGACCGGCGTCCAATGGGACTATCTCCCGCAGGACCTGCCACCCAGAAGTGCCACGTACTACTACTTCTCCAAGTGGCGCGACGACGGCACCGACAAGACAATCCACGACATGCTGCGCAGGCATCTGCGCGAGAAGAAGAAGCGATAGCCGACCCGAGCCTGGTCGTGCTGGACACCCAGAGCGTCCAGGTCGCGGCCGGAGTCCCCGCCTCCACCACCGGAAAAGATGCCGCCAAGCGCGTGCCGGGCAGGAAGCGGGGCCTGGTCGGTAGAGCGTGCCGGGCCTGGTCATCACCGTGGTCATGCCGGCCGCCTCGGTCCACGAGAACACCGCCGGGATCACCCTGCTGGACCGGGTCGTCGCCGACACCGAGGACACGGTGACCAAAGCGCTGGTCGACCAGGGGTTCAAAAACGCCGTCCTCGCGCATGGCGCAGACCTGGGGATCGACGTGGAGATCGTCGAGCGTAACCCCGGCAACAAGGGGTTCGTCCCCCAGCGCAAGAGATGGGTCGTCGAGCAAACGTACGGCATCTTGATGTTCCACCGACGCCTGGTCCGCGACTACGAGCACCTGCCGGCCCCATAGCTCGGCCGGTGAGCCACGCGTTCATGCCCAACTTGAACGACGTCCTACAGGGTCGTTAGCCTGCGCGCATGTCAGATCTAGGGCATGTGGCTTGGCCGCCTGAGCTGATCCGGACCGAGCGTCTCGTGCTCCGTGAGCCCGAGGCGCGGGACCGTACAACGTTCATCGAGCTGCTCGCCTCGCCAGAGGTGCACACCTACCTCGGCGGTCCCCGCCCGCGTGACGAGCTTGAGCGTGAGATGCCGGAGGTGCCCGAGCGATGGCCCGGGAGTTTCGTCGTCGAGCTCGACGGGACGATGATCGGCCAGATCCTGCTCAGGAGAGCAGCCGGGCACCGTCGCCCGGCCGCCGTGGGGAAGGCCGATCTCGGTTACCTGTTCCTGCCGAAGGCCTGGGGGCAAGGGTACGCCGCCGAGGCGTGCGCGGCGGCACTCGACTGGTTTGACGGCGTCCTTCCCGGCGAGCCGGTGGTGCTCACCACCCAGAGCGCCAACGTCGCCTCGATGCGCCTCGCGGCAAAGCTGGGGTTCACCGAGGTCGAGCGGTTCCAGGCCTGGGACGCCGAGCAGTGGCTCGGCCTGCGACCCCCGGCCACGTGATGGGGCTACCCCATTTTTGGCTCTGACGCTTTTCATGGATGCTGTTGCCCCAATGGGTGAGGTGCATCCTTGCGCCCGAAGGCACCTGGACCCGCGTGGAATAGGCCGATGAGTAGGACGCTCGTACAAATGGACGCGAAGGCCGGTTCGGGGTATCGGTCGATGTGAGCCCACCACAACAGCAGACCGCCAAGAACGAGGCCGGCCCATCCCGCGATGAGATTGGGGATGGGCCCGCTGCCCAACGCGCTCGGATAGCGCCTTCTGGTGATGCCGCGGATGAAATGGGGAAGCCCATTGCCGGCGATGAGACCACCAAGGAAGCCGAAAATGATCGTTTGCCACATCGCGATAGGTCCTTATCGTTGGTCGAGTTGATGGTTCAGCATGGGCAGCAGCACCGCATCCACGAGCAGCTGCAGGAACAGGTCGTCGAGAGGTTCGCCGGTGACGAGGAGGCGAGAGAGCAGTGCGGCTGAGCTGATCTCAGCGACGAGCGCGTGGTCGATGGTTTGGGGAACCTCGCCTCGAGCGATGGCTCCGGCCACCACGGCCGCGAATACGTCGCGTTTGTGGTCGAGGACGTGTCGCCGTACGGTGTGCGCGAGATCGGGGTCGCGGCGCATCGCGACGAGGAGTCCGAGAATGAGCGCGCTGTCTTGACCTATGAGGCTGGTACGCAGTTCCAGCAGAACAGCCAGTAGACCGTCACGCAGGTTCGTCGTGTCGGGTGGCGCGGCCACCGGTGTTCCGGCGTACCGCCGTATGGCCGTCGCCACCAGCTCGGCCTTACCCGGCCACCGTCGATAGATCGTGGCCTTGCTGGCACGGGCGCGCTCCGCGATGGCCTCAATGGTCAACTGGTCGTAGCCGACCTCGACCAACAGGCTCATGGCCACGCGCAGGATGGCTTCTTCTCGAATCTCGCCGCGGCGGTGAGCCGGCATGACCAGTCCTATCGAAACGACACCGTTTAGACAGGAAGTGTACGCATGCGTTTCGATATTGCCCAGGCTCTTCCGAAGAGATCCGCCTCGCGCGCCCGGTTTGCCCGAGCTGGGCTGAGATGTCGCCTTGGGCGTGCGCATGGACGGGAACCAGCAGATTCTCACCCTCATGGCCGGCACCGGCCAGCCCACACGAGCGCGCGACCTCTGCCTGGACCTGCCCGTGGCGCGGAAGAACATCGAGAACACCCGCGTCAAGCTCAAACGCCTGGTCGGCCTGGGCATTCTCGTGGAGATCGAGCCGGGATCGTTCGCTCAGCCGCGTCCATGGCGCCGGCAACGAGCCCGTGACCAGCCCTCCTCATGCAGCCCAAGCGATCAAAGGGACATCATTAGGCGGTCAGACGGCGGCGACGAGGGTGAAGACGCCCGCGCCGACCAGGGCGAAGGCCCACATCCGGTCGAGGTTGAACCAGGCCCGGCGCAGGACGGCGACGCCGACGAACTCGTACACGACCACCGCGACCGCGGTCGCGGTGAGGAACATCGCGAGCGTGTGCACGCCCGCGACGAACAGCCCGCCGGACAGCGCGTGCCCGTGGTGACCCGCGGGCATCCGGGTGAGGACGGGGAGCAGCATCAGCCCGGCGCCGTGCACCGACGACATCAGGAACGACCAGGCGGCCAGTTGCGGCAGCGACAGCCGCATGCCCACCCAGCGGAAGTGCCGCCGGGCGAGCAGGTGCCACAGCCCGAACCCGACGAGCAGGATCCCCGCCCCGATCGCGAGGGCCGTCCCGGTCACGAGCGACCCGGTCGCGGACACCACCGCCACCACGAGGGCCACCGACGCGAGGTGGCCCAGCGCGATGACCGGGAGGGACTGCAGGAGCAGGTCGCGGCTGCGCTCCTGCAGTCCCCGGGCGACGGCGAACAGCCAGCCCATCGCGGGGTTGATCCCGTGAAAGGCGCCGAGCAGGATGACCGCGGTCAGCGTCACGGGTAGCAGTAGGAGTCGGAGGACGCGTCGCCGCCCTGCAGCCGGGTCTGGTGCGGGCGCAGGCCGCGGAAGTCGTCGCCGTGCGGGAAGAACCGCTCGTCGAGCGTGAAGCCGTCCGCGTCGATCTTCGCCATCCACGCGCCGACCCCGTCCGGGTAGAACTGGTCGTCCCAGGCGCCGTAGAGGGAGTTGGTGACGTAGACCCGGCGGCCGTCGCGGCTCACCTCGACCATCTGCGGCCCGCCGGCGAGGCGCTCGTCCGGGGCGGCGGGGTGGGCGGCCCTGTCCACGATGCCGCCGAGGCGGATCGAGCCGATCTCGACCGGCTTGAACGGGTCGGACACGTCGTACTGCTTGAGCTCGCCGGTGCCCCAGCACGACACGTACAGACGCTGGTCGTCCACCGACAGGTCGATGTCGGTGACGAGCGGCGGCACCGCGCCGAACGGCTTCAGCACGTTGGGCAGGTCGTCCGGCGACGCGGGCTCGGCCGGGATCGTGATGACCTTGGTCGCCGCCCAGCGGGAGCCCTCCTTGTGCCACACCCACACCGAGGCCGACAGGTCCTCGACGCTGACGACGACCCCGGCGAAGCCGTACGTCTTCGTCGGGTCGTGGGCGGGGCGCAGCTCCAGCGTCATCTGGTGCTGGTCGCCGAGGTCGACCTCCTGGACGTGCCGGCGCTTGCGCAGGTCCCAGAAGTGCAGCTTGTGGCCGTACTTGCGGCCGAGCAGCAGTTCGCCGACCACCCCGTCCTCGATCATCGAGGGCGTGCCCCACTCGGAGGTGACCAGCACGTCGTGGTTGATGTGCCACCAGAAGTCGTAGGCGAGGTACTGCGGGCCGCGGTCGACCTCCCATCGGCCGAGGACCTCGAAGGTGTTGTGGTCGAGGATGGCGATGCCGCCCGGGCCGTCGTCGCCGTAGCCGCCGAGCGCGCTGACGTACAGCCCCTCGGGGCCGCAGTGGACGGTGTGCGGGCGGGAGTAGCCGGCCCGCTTGCCCAGCTCCTCGGGCTCGACGACCTTCACGAGCTCGGGACTGACCCGGTCCTTGGTGTCGTACACGTAGATGCGCGACGACCTCAGGCCGGGGACGATCAGGTAGCGCCGCTCCACGTGCGGGTGCGGCGCATACGGGCAGAGGGCGCTGCTGCAGGCGTTCCAGCCGAAGTGGTGCAGCTCGTCCCCCGTGTGCGGCAGGTCCGTCCAGCCGACCACCGTCCCGTACGCCGAAGAGGCGGGGTCGGTGTCGAGCACGGCGAGCGCGTCGGGCCGCTGGGCCGACCGGTCGAAGGCGGCCACGTAGGCCAGCTTCTCCGGCGGCGCCTCGGCGGCGTCGCGGGGCGAGGGATAGAAGGTCGGATCGGGCTTCCACAGCGTCATGGAGTCAAGAATTGTCCTTATTACCCACAGGGTCAATAGGGATCTTCGGTGTCTTATCCTGCCGTGACCACAGACGGTGATGACCTATACCCTGACTTATCTCGCTTTACGGAGGCAGGGTTGTTCTTCGGCATCACCAACATCTGGACCTACGTGGTCGGCTCGTTCCTGATCATTCTGCTGCCCGGGCCGAACTCGCTGTTCGTCCTGTCCACCGCCGCCCAGCACGGGATCCGGCGGGGCTACCGGGCGGCCGCCGGGGTCTTCGCCGGCGACTCGGCGCTGATGTTCCTGTCGGCCGCCGGGGTCGCGTCGCTGCTCAAGTCCACGCCGGTCCTGTTCACGATCGTGAAGTACTCGGGCGCGGTCTACCTCGGCTGGATCGGCTTCGGCATGCTGCGCGGCGCCTGGCGCTCGCTGCGCGCCTCCCGCGCCAGAACCTCACCGCCCGGGACCACGGCCGGGACGGCGCCCGGGACGACGACGGGAGGCGCGGCCGTCGCTCCGTCCTCCACCCCGGCCGGGGCGGCCGGTGAGGGGCGCGACCCGTTCCGCAAGGCGCTCACGATCAGCCTCCTCAACCCCAAGGCGATCCTGTTCTTCGTGGCCTTCTTCGTGCAGTTCGTGGATCCGTCGTACGGCGCGCCGGCGCTGTCGTTCCTGATCCTGGCGCTGATCGTGCAGGTGTTCAGCGTGACCTACCTGACCACCCTCATCTTCGGCGGCACGTTCCTCGCGGCGCACTTCCGCCGCCGCCGCAGGCTCGCGGCCGGGCTGACGTCCGGGGTGGGCGCGCTCTTCCTGGGCTTCGGCGCCAAACTGGCCACCGCCACGCTGAACTGACCGCGCCGGGGTCACGAGCTCACTCGCCGTGCGCTTCGGCGAGTGCGGTCTCGAAGGCGTCCATCTCCCGCTGGACCCGGTCGTACCCGGCCGACGGCAGCCAGGCCATGACGCGGGAGACCCCCGCCTCCTCGCACCGCTCCAGCGCGCCGGGGTCCGCCGGGACCGCCAGCATCACGACCTCGACGCGCCGGCCCGCCTCCTCCGCCCGCCGGAACAGTTCGGGGATCCGCTCCAGCACCCCCGGGCCGTAGTTGGGCAGCCAGGCGTCCCCGTACTCCAGGACCCGGCCGAACACCCGCGGCCCGACGCCGCCCACGAGGATCGGCGGGTGCGGGCGCTGGGCCGGCTTGGGCCACGACCAGACGGGGTCGAACGACACGAACTCCCCGTGGAACTCCGCCTCGTCGCGGGTCCAGATCTCCCGCATGGCCTGCACGCGCTCGCGCATCAGCGCGAACCGGCGAGCCGGGTCGGTCCCGTGGTTGCGCATCTCCTCGCGGTTCCAGCCCGCGCCGATGCCGAACTCGAAGCGCCCGCCGGTCAGGTCGTCCACGCTCGCGACCGTCTTCGCGAGGCCAATGGGCTCGTGCTCCGGCACCAGGCAGATGCCGGTGCCCACCCGCAGCCGGGTCGTCGCGGCCCCGGCCGCCATCGAGGCGACGAACGGGTCGTAGGTGTGCCAGTAGCGCCGCGGCAGTTCGCCGCCCCGCTCGTCCTTCGGCGCCTCGCCGCCGGGTGGCACGGGAATGTGCGTGTGTTCGGTGAACAGCAGCGCCGCGTGGCCGCGCTGCTCCACGAGGCGGGCGAGCGTATCCGGACGAACCGCATCATGAGTTGCGAAGTACCCGAATCCCGTATTCATCTCGTCACCGTAACCCGCGTCCGTGTTCGCGGGGGAAGCGGCCCGAGTCGCGTGACGAAGCGATGACCAGTGCGTTCGTTCCGTCGACGGACTCTCAAATGACATGCCGCATCGGTATCGGATGTCACCTCAGACAGTGCTTCCGGCCCGTCAAGGCCGTACCGTCAGGTACGGTAAGCCACCGATGCAACACCTTTCCTGGGCGTTTCCGACCGCGATGTCCGGGTAGGCGCGTTTGCCAACTACAGCGTCGGTCTCCCCCGCCGGCCCGTTGGAGTGTCATGAACCACACGCCCTTCGCCATGCCCAGGCTCACCGCCCTGATCAAACAGGCGGTCCCCCGGCTCCTCGAAGGCGTGGTGGCTCCTCTCGCCGTGTTCTACGCGGCGCTCGCGGTGCTCGGCCTGCGCGGCGCGCTGATGGCCGCGATCTCCTGGGTCTACCTGGGCGTGCTGTGGCGGCTGGTGCGCCACCAGCCGGTGCCCGGCACCATGATCTTCGCCGCAATCGCCATCACCGTACGGACGGTGCTCGGCCTGTGGAGCGGCAGCGCGGTGGTCTACTTCATCCAGCCGGAACTCGGCACGATCGTCATCAGCATGGTCTTGCTGGCGTCCGTCCGGATGCGCCGCCCCCTCGTGGAGAAGCTGACGCTCGACTACATCCACCTGCCGTCGTTCGTGCTGCGGCACCAGCGCGTCCAGCAGTTCTTCGCCCGGATCACGCTGCTGTGGGCGTTCGTCCTGCTGGTCAACTCGAGCGTGAGCATCTGGCTGCTGCTGCACCAGTCGATCGGCACCTACCTGCTGGTCCGGACGACGGCCGTGGCGGTCATCACCGGGATCGCGTTCCTCGCGTCCGTCTGGGCGTTCCGCCGGGTCCTGCGGCGGCTGCACACGGAGGCCCCGGCGATCACCGGTTAGCGACGGCCGCCCTCGACAAGGCGGCGTCCCCGGTTCCGGCTCCTGGCCGGCCGCGCCTCTCCCGGCTGAGGCGCGGGCCCCGGCATCGCGTGAGCGGCCACTTCGCCACCCGGCGGCCGCGGGATCTCAGTCCATCGTGTGGGCGCGCACCGCCTCGTCGCCCCGGGTGTGCCAGGCGTCGAACGTCAGGGCCGTGACCTTCCAGCCCTCGGCCTGCCGTACGAGCCCGAGCCGGTAGACGCCCCACACCTCCCACAGGCCGCCGCCGAGCCCCTCGTCGAGCACGTTGTAGGCGTAGCCCTTCGCGGTCACGTGCGCCTCGGCGCCGTCCACGGTCACCGCGAAGTTGCTCACGGTGTGGAAGCTCTGCTTGCGGGCGTGCAACCCGGTACGCCAGCCGTCCACGAGGGCGTCGGCGCTGATCCGGGCCGGCTCCCCGCCGTTGAGGCTGGTGAAGTCGACGTCGACCCCCTCGTCGAACAGTTCCCGGCACACCGGCCAGTTCTTTGCGTCCACGGTGTCGAAGACTGCGGTCACCACGTCCACGATCTCGGCGCGGTCGACCAGTGCGGCGATCTGATCCATGCGCCCCATCATGCCCATGAGATCGTGTGATAGGCACGGTTCCCATGGGAATCGCACTTGTCACCGGCGCCTCGCGAGGGCTCGGCGCCGTCATCGCGGAACGGCTCGCCGCGGACGGCTGGCACGTCGCCGTCAACTACGCCAACGACACCGCCGGAGCGTCCGCCGTCGCCGACCGCATCACCGCCGCCGGCGGCTCGGCGGCCCCGGCCCGGTTCGACGTCACCGACGAGCGGTCCGTACGGGAGGGCGTGGCCGCGCTCGGGCGGGTCGACGTCGTGGTGAACAACGCCACCGGCCCGCAGCCGATGATGCCGGTGGAGAAGCAGACCTGGGACGACCACCTCGGCCAGCTCCGCTTCTTCGTCAAGGCCCCGCTGCTGCTCCTGCAGGCCGTGCTGCCCGGCATGCGCGAGGCCGGCTCGGGCCGGATCGTGAACGTGGGGAGCGAGGTCGCCGACCTCGGCAACGCCGAGTTCGGGCACTACGTCTCGGCCAAGGCCGCGATGCACGGGCTCACCCGGTCGTGGGCGCGGGAGCTGGGGCCGTACGGGATCACCGTCAACACGGTCGAGCCCGGCTGGATCCCGGTGGAGCGCCACGCGGACGTGCCGCCCGAGGACTACACCGGCTATCTGCGTGACGTGCCGCTGGGACACATGGGCGTGCCGCTCGACATCGCCGAGGCGGTGGCGTTCCTGGCCTCCCCCGGCGCCCGGTTCGTGACGGGTCAACGCCTCGCCGTCAACGGCGGCAGGACGATGAGCTGACCAAACCTTAAGAGAGGTAAAGAATCTGGAGATCCAGAGAGGGTTTCGTCAAAAAATGAGTTAATGTCCGTTCATGTCCGGCGCATATTTCCCCCGCATCCAGACCGTCACCGGCGCCCTTCCCGTCTCTGAGATCGACGGGCCGGTGCTCCCCCACGAGCACCTGCGCACCGACACCCGCTGGGGGATCGGCGTGGACTCCGATCCCGCCCGGTGGCTGGACGAGGAGCGGTACGTGCTGGCCGAGATCAAGGATCTCGGCAGGGGCCGGGAGCTGGGTCTCGTCGTCGAGCACAGCTGCGTCGGCATGGCCCGCGACCCCGCGTCCCTCGCCCGGATCTCCATGGGCGCGCGGGTCCCGATCGTCGCCGCCACCGGCTTCGCCGCCCAGCCGTTCGCCGGCGCGGCGATCACCCGGTACGGCGTCGACGACCTGACCGCGGACCTGCTCCACGAGATCGGCGCCGGGCTGGACGGGACCGGCGCCCGGCCGGGCGTCATCGTCGCCGCGTCGTGGGACGAGACGCCCACCCCCGCCGAGGAGCGGGCGGTCACGGCCGCCGCCCGGGCCTCGCTGCGCACCGACCTCCCGGTGGCCGCCGGCGGGCTGGAGCTGCTGGAACTGCTGCTCTCCCAGAACGTGCCCGCCCAGCGGCTCAGCGCCCCAGGTGCCGACACGCCGGCCCAGCGCAAGATCGCCGAGACCGGCGCGTACGTGAGCGTGTCCTGCACGGAGGACGTGCTCACCCTCCTCGACGCCGGTCACGCGGAGCGCATCCTGGTCAGCAGCGGCGTACGGCTGCGCGAGCACCTCGCCGACTACGGCGGGCAGGGGTACGGCCGGCTGTTCTCCTCGGTCGTCCCGGCCCTGCGGGCGGCAGGGGTGGACGACGCCACCCTCCGCCTCGTCACCCGCGACAACCCCGTCCGCTGGCTCACCGCCGGCCAGGGCCGCCTCGCCGCCTGACAACACAGCCTGACCACACAGCCTGACCGCACCGCCTGATCTCACCGCCGTACCTGGCCGCGCGGGCGGCGCAGGGTGAGGCGGAAGGCGCAGCCCGGGGCGCCGGGATCGCCGGACACGACGGTGAGGTCGCCGCCGTGGGCCCAGGCGATCTGCCGGGCGATGGGCAGGCCGAGGCCGGTGCCGGGCACGTCGCGGTGGCCGCGCCAGAACCGCTCGAACACGCGCTCCCGCTCCTCCTCGGGAATGCCCGTCCCCCGGTCGGCGACCGTGACCACGGCCAGGCCGGGCGTGAGGCCGATCTCCACGGTCACCGGCGTGCCCTCCGGGCCGTAGCGGACGGCGTTGTCGACGAGGTTCGCGAGGGCGCGGGTCACCGTGGCCTCGTCGACCGGGCACACGGCCTCCGCCGGGCCTGCCAAGGACAGCGTCATCCGCTTCCCGGCGGCCAGGACCTCGGCCTGCCGGAGCACGTCACGCGCCACCTCCATGAGGTCGGCCGGCCGGTGGTCGAGCGTACGGGCGCGTCCGCGGGCCTCGGTCAGCAGGTCGTCGACGGTCGCCCGCAACCGCCGCGCCACGCTCTCCGAACGGCGCAGCCCGTCGCGGTAGACCTCCAGGGTGGGCCGGGGGTGGGCGAGCAGGACCTCCGCGTTGGTCATCAGCACCGACAGCGGGCTGCGCAGCTCGTGGCTCGTCTCCTCCAGCAGCCGCCGCTGGGCCGCCGCGGCCGCCGCCAGCCGGTCCAGCATCGCGTCGAACTCGGCGGCCAGCGCCACCACCTCCAGTGGGCCGTGGCCGAGCCCGATCCGGCGGCTCAGGTCGGTGCCGCCGATCTCCCGGGCCACCGCGCGGACCCGGTTGATCGGGGCGACGGCCCGTCCCGCCCACCACCAGGCGGCCGCGGCGGCGGCCGGGGCGAGCGCGAGGAGGGTCCAGGAGAGCCACGGCAGGCGGTGCGCCGAGGCGCTGCGCACGTGCTCGGCCCCGTTGAGCGCCTGCGCGGTCGTCTCGGTGTCGGTCAGCAGGACCACGCCGAACAGCACCAGCGGCGGGACGTAGAACCCCAGGAAGGCGAGCACGGCGAGCCGGACGCGGAGCGAGCGCCAGGGCCGCGTCACGGTCCCTCCAGGCGGTAACCGGCGGCGGTGACGGTGGTGATGACGGGCGGGTCGCCGAGCTTCCTGCGCAGCCGGCTGAGGATCACCCGTACCGAGGTGGTGAAGGGGTTGGCGTTCGCGTCCCACACGTGCTCCAGCAGGTCCTCGGCCGACAGCACCCGGCCGGGGTGGTGCATGAAGTAGCGCAGCAGGGCGAACTCGCGCGACGTCAGCTCCAGCTCGTCGCCCGCCCGCCAGGCCCGGTGGGTGACCTGGTCGAGCTCCAGGTCGCCCACCCGCAGCAGCGAGCCGTGCTGGTCGCCGCGACGGCCCAGCGCCCGCAGCCGGGCCACCAGCTCGGCGAAGTGGAACGGCTTGACCAGGTAGTCGTCGGCGCCCGCGTCCAGCCCCGCGACGCGGTCGCCGACCGCGTCGCGGGCGGTGACGACGAGCGTGCGCCGGGGGCGGCGCAGGTGCGCGTCGCCGGCGAGCCGGCGCAGCAGGTCCAGGCCGTCGCCGTCGGGCAGCCCCAGATCGAGACAGGCCACGTCGTAGGAGGTGACCCGCAGCGACTCCTCGGCCTCGCGGTACGTCGCCGCCACGTCCACGGCGTACGACTCGTTGCGCAGGCCGAGGGAGACCAGTTCCGACAGCTCGGGGTCGTCTTCGACGAGGAGCACGCGCACGGCGGGTCAGCCGGACCGCTCGGCGGTGACGGTGCCGGACGCGCCGGTGACGGTCATGCGGCGGCCCTCGAACGCGACCTCGACGCGGGGGCCGGTGCCGGTGGGATCGTCCGGGCGGAACCGGCCGGCGCCGCCCGACGGCACGAGCGTCAGCGCCGGCGGCTTCGCCGGGACCTCGGCGGCCATCACCCCGCCCTGCTCGTTGACCGCGTACCAGGCCAGGACCGGCCCCCTGCCGGTGGTGAGCGTGACGTACGTGCGGGTGTCGGCGCCCTTCGTGACCGTGCCGGCGAGCGTGAGCCCCGACACCGCGCCGAACGCCTTCTCAAGGGAGGCCCGTTCCCTGCGGCCCTCCTGGGTCCGGCCGTTCAGCAGCGCCAGCACCCGCTGTTCGTGCGCGCGCAGCGCCGCCTCCGTCACCTCCGGGCCGGGCGGCGCCAGCGCGCGGACCGCGTCGGCCCCGGTCGCGGAGACGGTCAGCCTGCCCCCTTCGGCGGACACCTGGAACCCGCCTCCCCTCTCCAGCCGGTACGTCCCGACCATAGCCGCGAGATCGCCGCCGCGGGCGGGGCCTTCGGCAGGGGTGGCGGGGCTGGGACCGGGCAGCGGGCGGCCGGCCAGCAGCGCCGGTCCCACCGCCCGCAGCAGCGCCTCGGCCGGCAGCTTCGCGGTGTTCGACGCGATGGCGACCACGCGCCGCTGGGCCGGGACCCAGGCGACGACCGCGTTGTGGCCGACGTCGCCACCGCCGCCTGCGGCGCTCAGGAACCGCTCGCCGTAGACCGACCGGTCGAAGGCGACCCAGCCGGGCGTCTCGGACCTGCCGTTCCCCAGCGGCCACCCCGGGCGGGCGACGAGTCCGGCCGACGCGGGCGTGACCACCCGGCCGGTGAACAGCGCGTACGTCCACTCCGCCAGATCGGGCATGGTCATCGCCAGCCCGCCGTTGCCCTCCGCACCCCAGTACGGCCCGGCGAAGCCGCCCTGGTGTCCCGGCTTGCCGTCGTCGAGGTAGCCGACCGCTCTCGGGCCCGGCGCGGCCGGGCGCCCGTCCCAGAACCCGCCCGCCGTACGACCGCCGGGCAGCCGCAGGACGGCGGAGCCCACGTAGTCGCGGTAGCCGCGGCCCGACAGGCGTTCGACGACGAGGGCCAGCAGGGTGTATCCGGCGTTGGAGTAGACGTACCCGGTGCCCGGCGGGAAGGCGAGCTTCAGCCTGCCGATCGCGGCCAGCGCCGCGTCCGGCGACAGCGGCTCGTAGTCGCCGCCGTGGGTGCCGTTGAGCCCGCTCGTGTGCAGCAGAAGCTGCCTGACCGTCGCGCCGGCCACCGGGCCGCGCAGCCGCGGCAGGATCGCGCCCACCCGGTCGTCGAGCGACAGCCGCCCCTCGTCGGCGAGCCGGAGGATCGCGGCCGCGGTGACCGCCTTGGTCACCGAGCCGATGCTGAACACCGTGCCGGGCGTGTTCGGCCGGTGGGCGGCGGCGTCGGCCGTGCCGTACGCGGCGCGGCACTCGAACGCGCCGTCCCGGAGTATCGCGACCGACCCGCTGAACCCCGCGTCCGCCCAGGCCCCGAACGCGCGGTCGAGTGCGGGGGCGCACGCGGGCGCCTCAGGGGTACGCGCCGGGCGGCCGGGCCCGGCGCCGCAGGCCGTCAGGAGCAGGGAGGCGACGGTCAGTCCCGCCGGCAGTCCCACCAGGAGTCTTCGCATGCGGGAAACGTACGGACCCCCGCGCGAACCTGATGTGAACGGAGCCGACGGCGACCCGCCGGCCTGGAACGGCCGGAGAACCCCGGCCGTCCTAGGCCGGCTCCCGTCCGGAGTAGCGGGCGACGAGTTCGGCGCCGATGCGGGCGAGCTCGTCCCGGACGGCGCTCGGCTCGACGACCTCGATCATGGCGCCCCACCCCGCGAGGTGGCGGGCGACGTCCAGCGGGGTCGGGGCGGCGAGGCGCACCCGGACACGGCCCCGGCCCGCCTCGCCTTCTGTGTGGCAGTGCCGTCCGAACCGGTCGCGCAGGACCGGCACGAACCGCTCCTCGACGAGCACGGTCGCCCAGGTGCGCGAACGCCGCCGCTCGATCTCCTCGACGACCTCCTGCCAGGCGGCGGCGAGGACGAGGCCGGCGGGGCGTTCGGCGGTCTCGCCGGTCGCCTCGGCCCGGACGATCCTGTCGACGCGGAAGGTCCGCCGCCCCCGGTCGGTTCCCGCCAGCAGGTACCAGACGTCGTCCTTGTCGATCAGTCCCCACGGGTCGACCAGCCGCTCCGCGGGTTCCGCGTCCCTGCCGGCGTAGGTCAGGCGGACCCTGCGACGGCTCACCACGGCGGTCTGCAGCAGGTCGACCGTCGCGGGCCGCGGGCGGTCGCGTTCCCCCCACCGGACGGGGTCGACCAGGGTCGCGTCGCGGGCGGCCTCGGCGTCGGCCCGGAAGGTCCGGGGCAGGGCCGCCAGAAGCTTGCGCAGCGCCGCTCCGGCCTCGGCCGGCCCCGACGCGGACGACCCGGCCGTGGCCGGGCCGAGGAGCAGGAACAGCGCCTGTGCCTCGGCCGCCGACAGGCCGCTGAGGTCGGTACGGGCGCCGCCGACCAGCGACCAGCCGCCGCCACGCCCCGGCTGCGGATAGACCGGGACGCCCGCCGCCGACAGCGCCTCCAGGTCCCGGCGGGCGGTGGCCACGGACACCTCGAGTTCGCCGGCCAGCTCGGCCGCGGTCACCCGGCCGCGCGCCTGCATCAGCAGCAGGACGGCGACGAGACGGTCGGCGCGCATGGTTCCCGATTCTGCCCGGAAAAGTGCTCAGAAGGTGAGCACTTCAGGCCGGAGGATTGACGACATCACCCGTCGAGAAGGGAGACCCCGATGTTGCGAGGCCTCAGCACCGTCAGCTTCTACGCCGACGACGTCACCGCCGCCACCCGCTGGTACGCCGGACTGCTCGGCGTCGAGCCGTACTTCACGCGCTCCGTCGAGGGGACGCTCGCCTACGCCGAGTTCCGGATAGGCGACCACGAGGACGAGCTCGGCGTCGTCGACAGCCGCTTCGCCCCCCGCCCCCGGCCGGACGAGCCCGCGGGCGCGGTCGTCTACTGGCATGTGGACGACGTCGAGGCGGCCGTCGACCGGCTGCTCGCCCTCGGCGCCACGACGTACGAGAAGCCCGTGGAGCGCGGCCCGGGATTCGTCACCGCCTCCGTGGTCGATCCCTTCGGCAACGTTCTCGGCGTCATGTACAACCGGCACTTCCTGGAGGTCCGCGGCCGGTGACGCGGACGCCGCGTCAGGAGTCGAAGCCCACGCCGAAGGCGTCGAGGGTGCGCAGCCAGGCGTTGCGGCGGCCCTCGTGCTCGTCGGCGCGGGCGATGGCCCAGCGGGTGAGCTGGATGACGCCCGACCGCACCGGCTCGGGCGGGAAGGGCATCGGCTTGTGCCGCACCATCTCCAGCTCGGTCCGCTCGGTGAGACGCCCCTGGAGCAGGTCGAGCATGACGTTGGCGCCGAAGCGGGTCGCCCCCACGCCGAGACCGGTGTATCCGGCGGCGTAGGCGAGACGCGAGCCGTACGCCGTGCCGAAGAAAGCGCTGAACCGGCTGCAGGTGTCGATGACCCCGCCCCACCGGTGGGTGAAGCGCAGGCCGTGGAGCTGCGGGAACGTCTCGAAGAAGTGGGTGGCGAGCTTCTCGAAGGTGGCGTCGCGCTGGTCGTACTCCGGCCTGACCAGCCCGCCGTTGTGGTAGACGGCGTCGTAGCCGCCCCACAGGATGCGGTTGTCGTCGGTCAGGCGGTAGTAGTGGAACCGGTTGGCCGAGTCGCCGACGCCCTGGCGGTTCCGCCAGCCGATCTCCGCCAGCAGGTCGTCCGGCACCGGCTCGGTCATCAGCGCGTAGTCGTACACCGGCACCAGGAAGTGCCGGAGCCGGCGCAGCAGCGGCGGGAAGGCGCCGGTGCCGAGCGCCACCCGCCCGGCCCTGACCCGGCCCTTCGGCGTCCCCAGCTCCAGCGCCGGGCCGTCCTCGTGCAGCGAGCGCACCGGCGTGTGCTCGAAGACGCGCACGCCGAGCCGGACGCAGACGTCGCGCAGCCCCCAGGCGAGGCGCGCCGGGTCGACCATGGCGACGCCGTCCCGGTCCCACACCCCGCCGAGGTACGTCGGCGAGTCGATCTCGGCCCGCACCCGCTCCCGGTCGAGCCGCTCCAGCCGCACGCCGAGCGAGGCCGCCGCGCTGACGTCCTCGTCGAGCCCGGGGAGCTGCCACTCCTCGGTGGCGACGCGCAGCTCGCCGGTCCGCTCGAAGGAGCAGTCGACGCCGTGGCGGGAGAGGGTCCGCTCGATCTCGTCGAGGTTCTCCCGGCCGAGCCGCTCCAGCGTCGCGATCTCCGCCGGCCAGCGGTCCCGGCCGTTGCCGAGCCCGTGCGTCAGGCTCGCCGCGCAGAACCCGCCGTTGCGGCCGGAGGCGGCCCATCCGACCGCGCGGCCCTCCAGGAGGACCACGTCGAGCGACGGGTCGCGCTCCTTTGCCATCAGGGCGGTCCACAGCCCGGTGAAGCCGCCGCCGACCACCGCGAGGTCCGCCGTGGCGTCTCCGGTCAGCGGCGGCAGCGGCTCGGGTGCGAGCGGCCGGTCCAGCCAGTACGGCCTGCGCTCCGCGTCGGCGAGCGCCTTCGACGGAACCACGAATTCCACTTCCTTCTTAGGCGTTGGCGCGGCGGCGGGCCAGGAGGGCGTTGCCGAGGGCGATCAGCACACCGGCCGCGAAGATCAGCGTGCCCATGACGTTCACCTGCGGCGGGATGCCGACCCGGGTGGCGCCCCAGATCCACAGCGGGAACGTCACCGTGCCGCCGGAGTTGAAGTTGGTGATGACGAAGTCGTCGATCGACAGCGCGAACGCCAGCATCGAGCCCGCCAGCACACCCGGGAAGATCATCGGCAGGGTGACCAGGCGGAACGTCGTCCACGGCCCCGCGCCGAGGTCGCGCGCCGCCTCCTCCAGGGAGGCGTCCAGCGTCATCACCCTGGCCCGCACGGTCACGGCCACGAACGAGATCGAGAACATGACGTGCGAGATCACGATCGTCCAGAACCCGAGCGGCACGGCGAGCGTGACGAACAGCGACAGCAGCGACGCGCCCATCACGATCTCGGCGCAGGAGATCGCCGCGAACATGACCAGGTTCATCGCCCCGGCCCCGCGGAAGCGGTAGCGGCCGAGCGCCAGCCCGATCAGCGACCCGAGCACCCCGGCGACCAGCATCGTCAGCACGGCGATGACCAGCGAGTTCACCAGGGCCTGGGTGAGGTCGCCGATCTCGAACAGCTTGCCGTACCACTTGAGCGTGAAGCCCTGCCAGCTCGTGTTGAACCGGCCGTGGGTGTCGTTGAAGCCGAAGAGGATCATGACGGCGATCGGCAGCACCAGCCACGCGATCACGAGCCAGGTGTAGATCTGCAGGAGGCGGCCCCGCAGCAGGCCACGCTTCATCGCGCCGCCACCTCCAGCACGTCCTCGGTGCCGAGCGCCCTCGCGTACGCGAAGATGCCCACCAGCAGCAGGGCCATCAGCGTGAACGACAGCGCCGAGGCGGTCGGGTAGTCCTGGTTGATCAGGAACTGGTTCTGGATGACGTTGCCGACCATCGTGTTGCTGGTGCCGCCGAGCACGGACGCGTTGACGTAGTCGGACGTGGCCGGGACGAACGTCATCAGCACCCCGGCGAAGACCCCCGGCAGCGACAGCGGCAGCACCACCCGCAGGAAGGTCTGCGCCTTGCTGGCGTACAGGTCCTGCGCGGCCTCCAGGACGCGCGGGTCGATCCGCTCCAGCGCGACGTACATCGGCAGGATCATGAACGGCAGGAAGTTGTACGCCAGGCCGCCGATCACCGCCGCGCTCGTGGCCAGGATGTGGAAGTCCTGCGGCACCAGCCCGGCCGACTTCAGCGGCCCGAGCAGCAGGCCGTTGTCGGACAGGAAGAACTGCCAGGAGATGGTGCGCAGCACGAACGACACGAGGAACGGCAGCAGCAGCATGAACAGGTAGACCGACTTGCGGCTACCCCCCTTGAAGGCGATCCAGTACGCCACGGGGAACCCGATGACGATCTGGATCAGGGTCGAGGCCAGGCCGTACACCAGGGACCGGATGATCTGGTCGTGGTAGGTGCTGATCCCGTCCACGTAGCTGTGCCAGTTGAACGTGAACGCGTAGCCGTTGACCACGTCGCCGGACTGCAGCGACAGCGACAGCATGACCACCGTCGGGATGACGAAGAAGATCGCCAGCCAGAGCGTGCCCGGGAAGAGCAGCGCGTACGGCGTCAGCGAAGCCCTGAGCCTGCTCATGCCGTCGTGATCGCCTGGAAGATGGACTCGAACTTCTTCTGCTCCTGCGGCGTCGCGAAGTTCTTGTAGCTGCGCAGCCTGGCGTAGTCGTCCTCGGTCGGGAACACCAGCTCGCTGGCCGCCACCGCGTCGAGGAGCTTCTTGTCCTCACCGGTGGCCTTCGCGGCGTCGGCCGCGATGACGTCCTTGGCGGCCGGGACCGGGGTGACGTAGTTGATGTACTCGGCCAGCCGCCCGGCGACGTTCACGTCGTAGAAGAAGTCCATCAGCGTGATCGCGTCGACCGGGTTCGTCGCGGTCTTCGGGATCATCATGTTGTCGGTCCAGATGGTCGCGCCCTCCTTGGGGAGCACGAACTTCAGGTCCGTGCCGTCGGAGACGTTCTTCTGGAAGACGTCGCCCGACCACGCCATGGTGAGCCAGATGTCGCCCTTCGCCAGCGGGTCGATGTACGCCTGGTCGTAGTACTTGCGCACGATGCCGGCGTCGCGCTGCTCCCGGAGCTTGGCCGCGGCCTTCTCCCAGTCGGCCTCGGTCGACTTGTCGGGGTCGATGCCGAGCGCGAACAGGCCGAAGTTGGCGATCTCCTGGGAGTCGGACATCATGCCGACCTTGCCCTTGTACTTGGGGTTCCACAGGTCGGCCATGCTGGTCGGCGGCGTGTCGACGTACTTCGGGTTGTACGCGATGCCGGTCATGCCGGACGCCCACGGGATGCTGTAGACGTTGCCGGGGTCGAACGACTCGTTCTTGTACCGGTCGCCGGCGTTGGCCGCGAAGTTCGGCAGCTTGGAGTGGTCGAGCGGGACGAGGTAGCCGAGCTGCACGAGCTGGGTGAAGTGCAGGCCGTTGGTGACGACCATCAGGTCGTAGTCGATCGACTGCCCGGCCGCGAGCTGCGGCTGGATCTTGGCGAACCAGCTCGGGTTGTCCTGGATGACCTCCTTGTAGGTCACCGTGATCCCGGTCTGCTTGGTGAACTGCTTGAGCTCGGGCTGCTTGGGGTCCATGTAGAGCGGCCAGTTGGCGAAGTCCACGTGGCCGTTCTTGGTCTTGCCCGACCAGTACTTCTCCACCTCGGACTGGGCCTGCGCGGAGGAGGTCGGCTTGGCCGTGCCCTTGCCCTGCACGCCGCAGGCGGCGAGGGCGAGCCCGGCGGCCGACAGTCCCGCGAGCCGGAAGGCGTCGCGCCTGCCGAGCCGGCGCTGGGTCGTGCCGCGGAGGAAGGCGGGGTCCTGCCTGTGAGGATGGTTCATGGGGTTCGTGTGCTCCGGGGAGTTCGGGGTTTTACCTCAGCGCGTAGGAGTGCCAGGGCTGCCAGGAGAGCCATACCTCGTCGCCGCGCTCGGCGGTGATCGTGCTGTCGTTCGCGTTCTGCTCGAACACCGTGATCTCGGCCCCGTCGCCGAGCACCACGACGTAGCTGTTGTACGTCCCGAGGTAGACGACCTCGGCCACGGTCCCCCGGACGACGCTCAGATCGCCCTCCGGCTGCTCCTTGGCGAGCTTGATCTTCTCGGGGCGGACGGTGAGATCGACCGCCTGCCCGGTGGAGAGCGCGCCGTCCGCGGGGACGAGGATCCGGTCGCTCGGGCCGAGGGCGAGCACGGCCGTGTCGCCGCTCACCTGCTGCACCGTGCCGCTGAACAGGTTGGAGGTGCCGATGAAGCCGGCGACGAACTTGCTGGCGGGCCGCTCGTAGATCTCGCGGGGTTCGGCGAGCTGCTCTACCAGGCCGTCGTTCATGACCGCGATGCGGTCGCTCATCGTCAGCGCCTCGCTCTGGTCGTGCGTCACGTAGACGAACGTGATGCCGACCTCGCGCTGGATCCGCTTGAGCTCGATCTGCATGGCCTGGCGGAGCTTGAGGTCGAGCGCGCCGAGCGGCTCGTCGAGCAGCAGCGCGCGGGGCCGGTTGACCAGCGCGCGGGCGAGCGCGACCCGCTGCTGCTGGCCGCCGGACATCTCCTTGGGACGGCGCTTCTCACGGCCGGTGAGGTCCACGACCTCCAGGATCTCGCCGACGCGGCGCGTGATCTCCGCGTCGGGGACCTTCTTGCGCCTGAGCCCGAACGCGACGTTGTCCCAGACGTTCATGTGCGGGAACAACGCGTACGACTGGAACACCATGTTGATGTCACGCTTGTTCGGCGGGACGTGCGTGACGTCCTCCCCGTGGAGCCTGACGACCCCCTGCGTGGGGTCCTCGAACCCGGCGATCATTCGCATACTGGTGGTCTTGCCGCAGCCGGAGGGCCCGAGGAGGGAGAAGAACTCCCCTTCCGCGATCGCGAGGCTCACGCCCTTGACCGCCCGTACGACCTCGCCGTGCGAGGTGTACTCCTTGACCACGTTGTCGAGTTCGATGGCGGGCACGCTGACTGATCCGGGGGCGGCGACCGCCGCCCCCGGGCCCGCCTGGATATCTGTCATTCCAGGCTTATCCCTCTTTATCGATAGGTCGTACGGCTCGCGCCGGGGGAACCTATTCGCCGATGTAGTGCATCACGTGCTTGACGCGGGTGTAGTCGTGCAGCCCGAAGACGGACAGGTCCTTGCCGTAGCCCGAGTGCTTGAAGCCGCCGTGCGGCATCTCGGACACGAACGGGATGTGGGTGTTGACCCAGACCACGCCGAAGTCGAGGCGCTTGGACATCCGCATCGCGCGCCCGTGGTCGGAGGTCCAGACCGAGCCCGACAGGCCGTAGCGGACACCGTTCGCCTTGGCCAGCGCGTCGGCCTCGTCGGTGAACGTCTGGACGGTGATGACGGGGCCGAAGATCTCGTCCTGCACCATCTCGTCGTCCTGCCGCAGCCCGTCGACCACCGTGGGGGCGAAGAAGTAGCCCTTGTCGCCGACGCGGGCGCCGCCGGTGAGGACCTTCGCGTGCTCGGGAAGCCGCTCGAAGAACGACTCGACCCGGGCGAGCTGGTTGGCGTTGTTCAGCGGGCCGAAGTAGGCGTCCTCCTCGTCGAGCCCGCCCAGCTTGGTGGCGGCGGCGGCCTCGGTCAGCGCCGCGGCGAACTCGTCGTGGATGCTCTCGTGCACCAGCACCCGGCAGGCCGCGGTGCAGTCCTGACCCGCGTTGTAGAGGGCCGCCCCGGCGATCCCCTCGGCGACGGCCCTGATGTCCTTCACGTCGTCGAAGACCACGACGGGGGCCTTGCCGCCCAACTCCAGGTGGACCCGCTTGACGTCGTCGGCGGCGGTCTTCGCGACCGCCATGCCCGCGCCCACCGAGCCGGTGATCGCGACCATGCTCGCGGCCGGGTGACCGACCACCAGCGCGCCGGTCTCCCGGTCGCCGGTGACGACGTTGAAGACGCCGCCCGGCAGGACGTCGCCCAGGATCTCGGCCAGCTTCAGCGTGGAGGCCGGGGTGGTGTCGGACGGCTTGAGCACGACCGTGTTGCCGGCCGCGAGCGCGGGAGCGATCTTCCACACGGCCATCATCATCGGGTAGTTCCACGGCGTGACCTGGCCGATGACGCCGATCGGCTCGTGCCGGATGACGGAGGTGTGGTCGGCCATGAACTCGCCGGAGGTCGGGCCCTCCAGGGTGCGGGCCGCGCCCGCGAAGAAGCGGAAGTGGTCGGCGGCGACCGGGGTCTCGTCCTCGGCCATGCGCGCCCGGGGCTTGCCGGTGTTGCGGCACTCGGCCTCGTTGATCTCGTCGGCCCGGGCCTCGATCGCGTCGGCGACCTTCAGCAGCAGCGCCGCGCGCTCACCCGGCGTCGTCTGGCCCCACGTCTCGAAGGCGGCCGTCGCGGCGGCGTACGCGGCGTCGACGTCCTCCTGTCCCGACACCGGTGCCTGGGCGTAGACCTCTCCCGTCGTAGGGTCTACGACGTCGGAGAAACGGCCGCTCGCGGCGTCGACGAACTTCCCGTTCACGAAGTTCTGGAGACGGGTGGTCACCGTTGACCTCCTGTTGAGGTAGCTAGGATGTCGCGACTCTGACAGAGGAAAGAGCCTACGACAAGGGATTTCGTGGCTAAGATACCAAATTGCTACGGAATCGCTTGACGGAAGCGACTGAGCTGACACCATGTCAGACCACGATCGCAACATGGCAAAAACGGTGCCGTAACACGAGGTCGGTAGGACCGACGCGCTCTCCAAGAGAGGACACCCCCCGAGGATGACGACTCCGCCTAGATCCCGCGCGGCTGCCGCGAAGGGCGGGCCGGTGGTGCTCGACGAGATCTCCAAGCAGATCATCGAGCAGCTTCAGACGGACGGGCGCAAGCCGTACGCCGCGATCGGCAAGGCCGTGGGCCTGTCGGAGGCGGCGGTGCGCCAGCGGGTGCAGCGCCTGCTGGATCTCGGCGTCATGCAGATCGTCGCCGTGACCGACCCGCTGACCCTGGGCTTCCCGCGCCAGGCGATGATCGGCATCAAGTGCGAGGGCGACCTGGAGCAGGTCGCCGACGAACTGTCACAGATCCCCGAGATCGACTACGTCGTGCTCACGGCCGGCTCGGTGGACATCATGGTCGAGGTGGTCTGCGAGGGCGACACCCACCTGCTGGAGATCCTCGGCAAGATCCGGGCCATCTCCAGCGTCCGCGCCACCGAGACGTTCGTCTACCTCAAGCTGCACAAGCAGACCTACTCCTGGGGCACGCGCTGACCCCCTCCTAGCGCGTGACCGCGACGGCGCGTACGGGAGACCCGTCGGCCGCGTGGAGGCGCAGCGGCAGCAGGGAGACCTCGATCGGACGACCGGAGGCCTGGGCCTCCAGGAGCGGGCCGAGGTTGCGCAGGTTCTCCGCGATGACGGCGTGCGCGCCGCACAGCACGCGGTGCGCGGGCAGGTCGGCGGGGGCGGGAGTCGGGTCGACGCTGAGGGCGTCGACGCCGACGGTCCGCACGCCCGCGGCGACGATCAGGCGGGCGGTCTCCGGCTCCAGGTACGGGTGGGCCAGGTAGCCGGGGGTGCCCCAGTGGGCGTCCCAGCCGGTGGCGACCAGCAGGACGGTCCCCGGCCCGAGCCGCCCGCCGACCGGGCCGAGCATCGCGGGGGTGATCGGCGCATGCGGCGGCAGGCCCCGGGCGTCGAGTACCGCCGCCGGGCCGAGGAACCGCTCCAGCGGCAGGTCGTCGAGCGTGGGCAGCGCGTCGTCGATGTGGCACGGCGCGTCCACGTGAGTGCCCGACTGCGACCCGAGGTGCAGGCGGAGCACGTTCACGCCCTCCTCCGCCACCGTGAGAGCGGGCGCGATCTCCACCTCCGGATCGCCGGGGTAGACGGGCATGCCGCTCACGACGGGCACCGACAGGTCGACGATCATTGCTTCTCCCCGGCGTCAGGCCGTGCCCGGCGCGAGCAGGCCGCTCAGATCGTAGGCCACGTCGAGCGCCGGTAGAGGTCCGTCCGGCGGTCCCGCCGGGGCGTCGATCAGGGTGGGGCGGCCGGTCATGCGTTCCTCCAGGTCAAGGGAGACCGCTTGAGTGTGCCCCACCCCTCCGAATAAGGACAATTGGGTCTATCACCAGAAATAGGCTCCACGATGTGGACACGCACACCACGGTGGAGGACCTGCTGCGCTCCCCCGCGCTGCAACTGAGGGTCGTGGCCGGTGAGCGCGGCCTCGGCAGGTCGGTCTCCTGGGCCCACGTGAGCGAGCTCGACGACCCGACCCCCTGGCTGCTCGGGGCCGAGGTCATCATGACGACCGGCATCGGCGTGCCGCGCGCCGCCGCCGCGCAGCGCGCGTACCTGGAACGGCTGGACGACGCGGGGGTGGCCGCGCTCGCGCTCAGCGCGGGCCTGCACGTCCCGCCGCTGCGCCGGGCCTTCCTCGACGCCGCCGAGGAGCGGGGGTTCCCGGTGCTGGAGGTGCCACTGGCCGTGCCGTTCATCGCGATCGCGCAGGAGGTCGCGGCGGCCGTGCAGGAGGACGCCCGGCAGCGGCTCGGAGCCCAGCTCCAGGTGTTCGGCGCGCTGCGCTGGCTCGCCTCGGAAGGGCTGGACACGGCCGGGCTGTTCCAGCGGCTCGAACGGCTGTCGGGGTACGCCATCCACCTGAGCACCCCGCAGGGGCGTCCGCTGCTGCCCGGCGTGCCCGCGCCCCCTCCCGGCGTACGGCTGCCCGCCTCGGCGGACGCGCCGCCGACCATCCCCGGCGGTTTCGCGCTCCCGGTCCCCGCGCCCGGCGGCCCGGCGGGATGGCTGGTGGCCTTCGAGCGGCAGGGCGCCCGCCCGGCCGGGCTGGCCGTGGTGCAGCACATCGCGACCGTCGCCGCGCTGCGGCTCGCGATGGTGCGCAGCCGGCGTGAGACGCTGCGGCGGCAGGGCGCGGAGACGCTGGCCGAACTGCTGCAGGACGTGCTCGACCCGGAGACCGCCCGGCGCAGGCTCGCCCTCATGGGCCTCCTCCCGGATGTCGAGGTCGTGCTGCTCGTGGCGCGCGACGCCGAGGACGACGCCGTCGTGGGCGCCCTCGGCGAGCACCCCCACCTCATGCTCCGCCGGAACCGCGACCTGTACGTGCTGACGCCGGCCTCCGTGATCACCGGCGACGCGGGGACGGGCGCCGCGCCGCGTGGGGAGGACGGCGGGGCGGGCGCCGGAGAGGCGGGGGCGGCGTTGCGGGAGATCCCGGGGATCGCGGCGGGCGTCAGCCGCCCGCTCCCGCCCGGGTCGTCGCTGCGGGTCGCCCAGCGCGAGGCGCTGTGGGCGGCCTCCCGCGCCGCCGAGTCCGGCCGGCCGCTGGTGACGTACGGCGAGGACACCACGGGCCGGTGGCTGCCGGACGACGTGGGCGTGCTGGCCGCCCTGGTCGAGCACGTGCTCGGCGACGCCCTGCGGTACGACACCGCGCACGGATCGGACCTGGTCGCGTCGGTGCGGACCTGGATGGAGCGCGACCGCCGCGTCGACGACGCCGCGCGGGCCCTGCACGTCCACCCCAACACGCTGGCGTACCGGCTGCGCCGGTTCGGCGCGCTGACCGGCCGCGACCTGTCGGCGACCGGCGACTTCGCCGAGGTGTGGCTCGCCATCCGCGCCGCCTCCCAGCTCGGCGGTCTCTAGGGCCGGTACGGACTTCGGTCTTCACGACGGCTTCGCGGGCCCGGGTGGCTCGCGGTGCGCGATCTCATGCCCGGCGGTGGCTCACGCCGGATCCGGGAGATCCGCCGACGCGAGCCTGGCCGGGTCGATGACGGTGGAGATGGCCACGATCCGGCCGTCGACGACGGTGAACGCCATGACCGAGAGCGGAGTCCCGTCCTCGCGCCAGGAGACGAACCCGGGAAGGCCGTTGACGAGCACCGCTCGCCCTCGCGCGGCCGCGCCTGCGGCGACTCGCGCGGTCGCGCCCGCGGCGACCTTGGTGGCGCCGAGGACGACGACCACACCGTCGGAGGTGTCGACGGTCAGCTTCACCTCGGGGTCGAGCACGCGCAGCAGCCCCTCGAAGTCGCCGCGGTGGGCCGCCGCCAGGAAGGCCTGGACCACCTCGCGCTGTTCCCGTCCGGCGGCCCTCGGCCGTCCGGGCTCCTGAGGGTTCGCCCGCACCTTCCCGCGGGCGCGGCTGGCGAGCATCTTGGCGGCGTCGGTGGACCTGCCGAGAATCCGGCCGATCTCGTCGAACGGCACCGCGAACAGGTCGTGCAGCACGAACGCCAGCCGCTCGCTCGGCCGGAGCGACTCCAGGACGACCAGGAGCGCGACCCCGACCGAGTCGGCGAGCGCCACGTCGTCCTCCGGCGCAAGGCTGTCGTCGGCCGTCACCACGAGTTCGGCCAGCCGGTCGTCGTAGGACGCCTCGGGGCGGGCCCGGCGCGACCGCAGGACATCCAGGCTGATCCGGCCGACCACCGTGGTCAGCCAGCCGGCGAGGTTGTCGATGGTCTCGGTGCCCTGGCGGGAGAGCCGCAGCCAGGCCTCCTGGACCACGTCCTCGGCGTCGGCCCGCGAGCCGAGCATGCGGTAGGCGACCGCGCGCAGCCGGTCGCGCTGGGCCTCGAACGCCTCGCCCACCGGGTCGGCCGGGCTGGTGTCGGACATGTTGTTACCTTCCTCGAATCCGCCACGTCATGGGTGATGACGGGCCCGGACGGGCTCGGGTAACCGATGAAGGGGCGACACCGATGGAAGCACGGATGAAGAGCCGGGCGAATCCCGACGTGACGACGGCGATCCAGCACCTCTACAAGGCGATTCACGCCAGTGGCGTCGACCCGCGCGTGCTCGATCTGGTCCACCTGCGGGCCAGCCAGATCAACGGCTGCAGCCCGTGCGTCTTCGCCGGGGTCGCGGCGGCCAGGAAGCACGGGGAGACCGACGAGCGGCTGCACAACGTGGTCGCGTGGCGCGAGACGCCCTTCTTCACCGAGGCGGAGCGAGCCGCGCTCGCGCTGACCGAGGCCGCCACCCGGATCCAGGACGGCGCGCCGGGTGTGACCGACGAGATCTGGGACGCCGCCGCCGCGCACTTCGACGAGGCGCAGCTGTCCGCGATCAACCTGGAGATCGCGCTGACCAACTTCTTCAACCGGATCAACCGTACGGTCCGGGAGCAGGCCGGCAGGAGCTGGTGAGCCGGGCGGGGCGTCGTCCGTCCGGAGGCCGCGGCCTCCGAAGCGAGGGATGACGCCCCGCCGCCCGGGACGCCGGAGGCACGGACGACGGCGTGGTCAGCGGATGCCGACGTAGAAGCGGGTCTGGTCGCTGCGGTGGAGGGCGTGGTAGGCCTCGAACCTGGTGTTGTCCTCCAGCCACGCGACCGACTCGATGCCGAGGAGCGGCGTCGAGGTGGACACCTCCAGGAGCGCCGCGTCCTCCCGGTCGGGGAAGACCGCCTCGATCCAGCGGTCGGCCGCCGCGGGCTCGATGCCGTACCGGCGCCGCAGTGTGTCGTAGAGCGACTGGTTCTCCAGGACGACCCGCTCCAGGCCGGGGACGAGCCGGGCGGGCAGGGCCGTCTCGACGAGCAGCCACGGCTGGCCGTCGACGCGGCGGAGCCTGCGCAGCCGTACGACCTGTTCTCCCTCTGGGATCCGCAGCAGCGCGGCCTCCCGCTCGTCGGCCTCGCCGAGCTCCTGGCGGATGGTCTGGGTGGTGACCCGGCGGCCCGACTCCCGCAGGTCGTCGGCCGATCCGGACATCGACCCGACGAACCTCAGCTCCGTCTTGCGGGGGGCGACGAAGGCCCCCTTGCCCTTCACCTTGTAGATCAGGCGCTGCTGGACCAGCTCGCGCAGCGCCTCCCTGACCACCGTGCGGGAGACGCCGAACAGGTCGCTCAGCTCGGCCTCCGACGGCAGCGGCCGGTCGGGGCCGCGCTCGCCGCTCTCGATCTCCGCGCGCAGCGCCCGCATGAGCTGCATCCACAGCGGTTCCGCCCCGTCGCGGTCCAGGGGCGGATAGGTCAGGGTCACGGGAACCTCCTTGGCGGCACCGCAGCAGCATGCCCGACCAACACCTGTCACTACAAGTGGTCGGAGCCGTCATCAAGATTATCCATGACTCTCCAAGTAGTACGACCGGAAACAGCCTCTTGACATGCCCGAAACGCCGTCTTAGTTTGCTTGTCACTACAGGCCTGTAATGACAAGTCGGCACCGGGCCGACGTGTCCCAGCCGATCTCCCCCCTCGCGAACCCGCTCTGACTGGAGACACCATGCACATGCGTCCCACACGCCGGCCCTGGCGCGCCGCCTCGGCCGCGGCGATCTCCGCTCTCGCCGTCCTGGCCGCGGGCTGCGGCTCCGGTGGCTCCGGTGACACCGCCGCCGCGGACGGGGCCGCGAGCGGCGGCGACGGCGGCGGCAAGCCCTTCATCGCGCTGAGCAACGGCTTCATCGGCAACGGCTGGCGGCAGACGATGATCGCCAAGTTCGAGGCCGCCGCCCAGCAGGCCAAGAGCGACGGGCTGATCGGCAAGTACAAGGTCGTCAACGCGCCGGGCGACAACTCCGCGACCGAGCAGGTCGCCCAGATCAAGAGCCTGCTGCTGCAGAAGCCCGACGCCCTGCTCATCGACCCGGCCTCGCCGACCGCGCTGCAGCCCGTCATCCAGCAGGCCTGCAATTCGGGCGTCAAGGTCGTGGTCTTCGACTCGGCCATCGACGCGCCCTGCGCGCACGTCCTGCAGAACAGCTTCGTCGACTGGGCGACGTACGCCGCGAAGCCGCTCCTGGAGGGCATCGGTGGCAAGGGCTCGGTCATCGTGAGCCGCGGCGTCGTCGGGTCCCAGCCCGAGGCCGAGATGCTCGACACCACCAAGAAGATCCTCGGGGACTACCCCGGGGTGAAGACCGTGGCGACGGTGACCGGCATGTGCGACGGCGCCACCGCGCAGAAGGCGGTGCTCGGCGTGCTGTCCAGCGTGCCGAAGGTCGACGGCGTCATCGGCTGCGGCGACGGCTACGGCGTCGCCCAGGCGTTCGCCACGGCCGGCAAGACCGTGCCCGCGGTGGACTTCGAGACCAACGGCCGCGCGCTGAGCTACTGGCGGGACAACAAGATCGACAACGGCTCGGTCGCCGTCATGTCCGACCCCGGCCAGTCGGTCGCGGCCCTCTGGGAGGCGCTCGACCTGCTCGACGGCAAGGACGTGCCCAAGCAGATGACCTTCCCGATCGTCCTGATCGAGCAGAAGGACCGCGACGCCTGGGCCTCGGTGCTCAAGCCCGACGAGTACGCCGCCTGGCCGTGGACCCGCGACCTGTTCCGGCAGCAGGTCGAGGCCGTCAAGACCGGCGGCAAGCCGGTGCAGCCGCCGATCCCGTCGGCGCAGGGCTGACCCGCTCCACACACCGACGGCACGCAGGAGACGGAGGAGACCGGGCATGCACGTCGACAATCTCCCGGCCGGCGGCACCGCGCCGCCGGACACGGACACGGGACCGGCCGGGCGGCCGCCCGTCGTCACCGCCAGGGGCGTGACCAAGACGTACGGGCGCACCCGGGCGCTGACGGGCGTGGATCTGGAGGTCCGCGCGGGTGAGGTGCTCGGGCTGGTCGGCCACAACGGCGCCGGCAAGAGCACCCTCATGCGGGTCCTCGCCGGGCTGGAGCCCTGCGACGCCGGCACGGTCCTCGTCCACGGCGCGAAGGCGTCCGCCGGAGACTTCCGCACGGTGCGGATGGCCTACCAGGAGACGTCGCTGTGCCCCGATCTCACCGTGGCGGAGAACATGTGGGTGTCCTCGCGGCACTGCCTGCCCCGCCTGCGGTGGCGGCGGGCCGCGAGCGACGCGGTAGGCCGCCGCCTCGACGAGATGTTCCCCGGTCACGGCGTCTCCCCGCGCGACCGGGTGGAGGACCTGTCGCTCGCCCGCCGCCAGATGGTGGAGATCGCCCGCGCCTGCCTGGTGGACCGGCTCGACCTGCTGATCCTCGACGAGCCCACCGAGTCGCTCGGCCCGGACGCCGCCCGGTCGCTGTACGCCTACGTGCGGCGGCTGACCGAGGCCGGGACGGCCGTGCTGCTCATCTCGCACCGCATCCGGGAGGTCCTCTCGGTGGCCGACCGCGTCGCCGTCCTGCGCGACGGCGCGGTCACCGCCGAGCGGCCCGCCTCCGGCCTGAGCGAACCGGACGTCCTCGGGCTGATGGGCGCGCACGTCGCCGCTGCGCCGACGTTCGGCGCGCCCGCCGCCGCCGGGACCGCCGCCCGCGAGACCGTGGCCGAACTGCTCGGGGCCACCGGCCCCGGCCTGCGGGAGGTCACCCTGCGGGTCGGCAGGGGCGAGGTCGTGGGCCTCGCCGGGCTGGCCGGTCAGGGCCAGCAGGAGGTGCTCGAACGCCTGTGGCGGCCCGTCCGGCGCGACACCACCGTCGGTGTGAGCCGGGCCTACGTGCCCGGCGACCGGCAGCGCTCGGGGGTGCTGCCCCTGTGGAGCGTGGGCGACAACCTGATCGTGACAGCGCTGCGCGGAATCGCCCGGCGCGGGCTGCGCCGCCCGGCGGAGGAACGCGCCGTCGTCGCCGACTGGGTGAAGCGCCTGTCGATCAGGGGCGGCGCGGAGGCCGGGATCACCGAGCTGAGCGGCGGCAACCAGCAGAAGGTCATCGTCGCCCGCGCGTTCGCCTCCCCGGCCGGGCTCGTGCTGCTCGACGACCCGTTCCGGGGCGTGGACGTGCACACCAAGACCGATCTGTACGGCCTGATCCGGCAGGAGGCGGCCAAGGGCCGCAGCGTCGTCTGGTACTCCAGCGAGAACGCCGAGATGGCCCACTGCGACCGGGTCTACGTCTTCCGCGCCGGCCGGGTGGTGGCCGAGCTCACCGGCGAGGAGATCTCCGAGGAACGCATCATCGGCGTCTCCTTCGCCGAGAAGGGAGAAGACGACTGATGGCCCAGCTTCTCGCCCCCGCCCTGCCGGGCCGGGCGCGGATGCGCCGCTCCGCACCCGCCGCGGTCAGCGCCGTGGCCCTGATCGTGATGATCGGCGTCTGCTCGTCGCTCCAGCCGGGCGTGCTGACCGTGGAGGGCCTCACCCTGGTCCTGTCCGCGACCGTGCCGCTGGTGATCGCCGCGCAGGCCCAGATGACGCTGATGGCCGTCGGCGACATCGACCTCGGGATCGGCAACTTCGTCGGCCTGGTCACCGTGGTCTCCGCCACGCTGCTGGTGTCGTCGCCCCTGACCGGCGTCCTCGTGCTGGCCGGGCTGGTCGCGGCGTACGCCGTCCTCGGTTTCCTCATCCACCTGCGGCAGGTGCCGGCGCTGATCGCGACCCTCGGCGCGTCGTTCGTCTGGCTCGGCCTCGGCCTGTTCCTGCTGCCCACCCCCGGCGGCACGACCCCGGAGTGGCTGGCGTCCTTCGGCGCGTGGCAGCCCGCCGGCTTCCCTGCGCCGCTGCTGCCGATCGTGGTCGTCGCCCTGCTGGTCTACCTGCTCTCCGCGCGCAGCGCCCTCGGGGTGCGGATGCGCGGTCTCGGCAGCAATCCGGTCGTGCTGCGGCGGGCCGGGCTGCGCCCGGTGACCTCCCGCGTCGTCGCCTACGCCGCGGCGGGCGTGCTCGGCGTGCTGTCCGGCCTCGTCCTGGCCTCCCAGACGGGCGGCGGGGACGTGTCGTCGGCCTCCAGCTACACGCTCATGACGGTGGCCGCGGTGATCCTTGGCGGCGGCTCCTTCGCCGGCGGCACCGCGGTGCCGTGGGGCGCGGCCGTCGGCGGGGTCACGCTGGGCCTGGTCAGCGTGGTTCTCAGCCTGCTCGACGTGCGGTCCGACATGCAGTCGGCCGTACAGGGAGTGATCGTCCTGGCCGTGCTCGCCGGCCGCGTCGTCGTGGGGAAGGTGCTGCGATGAACATCCGCGTGGCCGGGCCGCGCTCCTGGAGCGGCCCCCGGAACGGCGCCCCCTGGGTGTGGGGCTTCGCCGCCGCCGCGCTCGTGTGGCTGGTGATCCTGGTCATCTCGGGCCAGGGCGGCGGGCAGACGGTCTCCCTGGCCCTGTCCCTCGCGCCCTACCTCGTCATCGTCGGGCTCGGGCAGATGCTCGTCGTCACCGCGGGCCCGGGCAACATCGACGTGTCGGTCTCTTCAATCATCTCGCTCGCCGGGTTCGTCTCGGTGGCGGCGGCCTCCGCGACCGGCTCGGCGGCCGTGGGCATCCTCGCGGGCATCGGCGTGGGCGTCCTCGTCGCGGCGGTCAGCACCGTGGCCATCCTCGGCCTGTCCGTCCCCCCGATCATCGCCACGCTGGCCGCGGGGCTCGTCGCCTCGTCGATCACGCTGTCGACGGCCAACGGCTTCACCGCCGTGCCCGACGCCGGTCTCCGCGCGGCGCTCAACCTCCGTCCGGCGGGCGTGCCGGTCCTCGCGCTGGCGATCGCGGTGCTGACCGTGCTCGTCGCCGCCCTGCTGCGCCGTACGGTCTACGGGCGGTCGCTGGTCGCGGTGGGGCAGAACCGCCGCGCCGCCGAACGGGCCGGCGTCCCGGTGGCCCGGGTCACCGCCACGACGTACCTGCTGAGCGGGGCGCTGGCCGGGCTGACCGGCGCGCTGCTCGCCGCCTACATCGCGCCCTCGGCCGATCTCGGCACCCGCTACCTGCTCGACTCCGTGGCCGTCGTGGTCATCGGCGGCACGCTGATCTCCGGCGGCCGGGCGGTCCCGGTGGGCGTGTGGGGCGCGGCCCTGTTCTTCATCCTCCTCGACGGCCTGGTCAACCTCGTCGGCTGGAGCACCGCGGCGCAGAACCTGCTCAAGGGCGGCCTGGTGCTCTTCGTCCTGTTCCTCGCAGGCGGAGGCGACCGTAGCGGAGGCCTGGCCTCCCTGTTCAGACGGCGGCCGCGACCCGCGGCCGCCACGACCACCACCACTATCACAGGAGACGACACTGATGGCTGACACCGACGGCCTGCTCGACGCCCGCGACTTCGGGACGTCCGAGCCCGCGGCGGGCGGCTTCCACGTCAAGGGCGCGCACGGGCAGGACTGGGGCCTGCGCAACCGCCTGTCGCGCATCTTCCGGCCGGACACCGGGCGCACGGTCATGCTCGCCTTCGACCACGGCTACTTCGTGGGGCCGATGGCCGGTCTGGAGCGCCTCGACACCCGGATCGCCCCGCTCACACCCGCCGCCGACGCGATCATGATGACCCGCGGCGCGCTGCGCACCAGCATCCCCGCGACCACCGGCGCGGGAATCGTGCTGCGCGCCAGCGGCGGCCCGAGCATCCTGCGCGAGCTGTCCGACGAGCACATCGCGCTCGACATGGAGGACGCGCTGCGCCTCAACGCCGCGGCCGTGGCCATCCAGGTGTTCATCGGCGGCGAGCACGAGTCGCGGTCGGTGGCCAACCTGGCCGCGCTGGTCGACGCCGGTCAGCGGCACGGCGTGGCCGTGCTCGGCGTCACCGCCGTCGGCAAGGACATGGTCCGCGACGCGCGCTACTTCCGCCTGGCCACCCGGATCAGCGCGGAGATGGGTGCCCACATCGTCAAGACGTACTACGTGGAGGAGGGCTTCGAGACCGTCACCGCGAGCTGCCCGGTGCCGATCATCGTGGCCGGCGGCAAGAAGCTGCCGGAGCTGGACGCCCTGACGATGGCCTACCGGTCGATCCAGGAGGGCGCCGCGGGCGTCGACATGGGCCGCAACATCTTCCAGAGCGAGAACCCCGCCGGGATGCTCGCCGCCGTCCGCGGGGTCGTGCACGACGGGCTCAAGCCCGAGGAGGCGTACGAGATCTTCCAGGAGAAGACGGCCGGCGCCGCGATCTGAACCCCCAAGGGCGCGGGTCCGGCGAGCGCCGCCCGCGGACCCGCGCCCGTCATTCCCCCGGGAGCCTCCCATGTCGCACCATGTCCCCTCCGGCGAGAACGACGTCGTCGATCTCGCCGTCATCGGAGCCGGTATCAACGGGCTCGCCATCGCCCGGGACGCCGCGGCCCGCGGTCTGCGCGTCGTCGTCGTCGACCGCGCCGACGTGGGCTCGGGCACGTCGAGCACCTCCAGCCGGCTCATCCACGGCGGCCTCAAGTACCTGGAGCGCTACGACTTCGCGCTCGTGCACGAATCCATCCGGGAGCGGCACCTGCTGTTCCGCACCGCTCCGCACCTCGTCCGCGACTACCCGATGCTGATCCCCTTCTACAAGGGGAACACCCGGCCCGGCACGCTCATCCGCCTCGGCCTGCTGGCGTTCGATCTACTGGCTTTGGGCCGGGGACGCGGCCTCAGCCGGACCGTCCCGGTCCGCACCGTGGCCCGCAGATGGCCCACGCTCTCCCGCGACGGCCTGCGCGGGGCCGCGCTCTTCCACGACGCGCAGGTGCCCTGGGCGGAGCGGCTCTGCGTCGAGCTGTTCCTCGACGCGCGCCGCCTCGGCGCGCGGGTGCTGACCTACACCTCCGTCACCGGACTCGTCGTCGAGGGCGACCGCGTCGCGGGCCTGCGCACCGAGGACGTGCGGACGGGGGCGCGCGGCGAGATCCGGGCCGCCGTCACCGTCAACGCCGCCGGGCCGTGGATCGACCGGATCCTCGACGGCCAGATCGAGAGCCGCCGCCTGAACGGCGGCACCAAGGGCAGCCACGTCGTGCTCGACCCGTTCCCCGGCGCCCCCGACACCTGCATCTTCTTCGAGGCGGCGGCCGACGGCCGGCCGATCTTCGTCTTCCCCTGGCAGGGCCGCTACGTGCTCGGCAGCACCGACCTGACGTACGAGGGCGACCTGGACGAGGTCGTCGCGAGCGACACCGAGATCGAGTATCTGCTCGCGGAGGCCAACCGGATCTTCCCCGGCGCCGGGCTGACCCCCTCCGACGTGCTGTGGAGCGTCGCCGGGATCCGGCCCCTGCCGTACACGAGCGGGGTGTCGGACAACGCGAAGATCAGCCGTGGGCACACGGTGCTCGACCACGGGCCGGCGTACCGGGGGCTGCTGACCGTCATCGGCGGCAAGCTCACCACCCACCGGGCGCTGGCGGAGGACGTCACCGACGCGGCGCTGCGCGTGCTCGGCCGCCGTCCCCGCCCGTGCGTCACCCGGGAACGGCCCCTGCCCGGCGCGGAGACCTCGGCCTGGCCGGAGTTCGTCCGCGACTTCCTCCGCGACTCGCCGCTCGACCGGGCGTCCTCCCGCCGCCTGCTGCAGCTCTACGGCGTGCGCGCCCGGCGGGTGCTGGAGATCGCCGCCGGGGACCCCTCGCTCGCCGAGGTGGTCGACAAGGAGACCGGGGCGCTCGCCGCCGAGGTCGTCATGGCCGTGCGCGAGGAGGGGGCGGTGACGCTGGCCGACGTCATGCTGCGGCGTATCCTTGTCGGGCTCAACGGCGACATGGGCCTGAACAGCGCCGCGACCTGCGCGGACGTCGCCGTACGCCACCTCGGCTGGGACGAGGACCGGGCCCGCTCCGAGGTGGCCGCGTACGAGAGGGAGTTGCGGCGTCACCGTCCCCGCGCCCTGGCCGAGGCGGCGGGCGCGGGCGGAAGCACTGGCGGGGGCGTGGGCGGGAGCAGGGGCAGCGGGAGGACGGCATGACGAACCAGGCCACGTGTTACATCGGGGTCGACGTGGGCCTGACCGCGTCGAAGGCGGCGGCGTTCGACGCGGAGGGACGCGAGGTGGGGGTGGTGCACGCCCGCACGCCGCGCACCAGCGTGACGGCCCACCGCCACGACGTGGACATGACCGGCCTCGCCGAGACCGTCGTCTCGCTGCTCGGCGACCTCGCGGGCAAGCTCGCGGCCGACGGGTACGTGCCGGCCGGGATCGGCGTCGCGGCCCACGGCAACGGGCTCTATCCCGTCGACGAGTGGCTACGGCCGGTCGGGCCGGCCATCGCGTCGTCCGACAGCCGCGCCCAGCACATCGTGGACGCGATCGAGCCGGAGGCGGCCCGCCGCCTCGCCGCCGAGACCGGCTCCATCCCGTGGGCCGCCCAGCCCGCCGTGCTGCTGCGCTGGATGCACGACGCCGAGCCGGAGGCGTACGCGAGGACCCGGTGGGCGCTGTCGTGCAAGGACTGGGTGACCTCGCGGCTCACCGGCGTGCCCAGCGCCGACTACAGCGACGCGAGCGCGTTCGGGATGGTCGCGCTGGACACCCGCGCCTACACCCCGACGGCACTCGAACTGGTGGGGCTGCCGGCCGCGGACCTCGACCGCTTCCCTCCGCTGCGTGAGTCGGGGCAGGTCGTCGCCGGGCTGAGCGCGCGGGTCGCGGAGCTGACCGGGCTGCCCGAGGGGCTGCCGGTCATCGCGGGCTGCATGGACTGTGTGGCCGCGACGCTCGGCGCGGGCGGCCGGGCGCCGGGCGACGTCACGATCATCGTGGGGACGTGGGCCATCAACGGGGTCGTCGTCCCCGCGGCGACGCCCGCGCCCGAGGTCACGCTCAGCGCGCTGATGCCGGACTCGGGCACGATGCTCGCCATGGAGGTCGCGCCCACGTCGGCCGCCAACCTCGACTGGCTGAGCTCGGCCTCGGCCCCGCACCGGCAGACGGGTGGCGGCGTCCCGGCGGCGGAACTGCTGGAGGAGGCGGCGACGGTCGAGCCGGGCGCCGGCGGTCTGCTGTTCCTGCCCTTCGTCAACGGCGCCCCCGAGCATCCGGCGGCCTCCGGGACGTTCCTCGGCGTCTCCGCCGTCCACCGCCGCGGTCACCTCACCCGCGCGGTCATCGAGGGCGTCGCCCAGTATCACCGGGTCCAGCTCGACCGGGTCCTGGCCAGCGGGGCCGACGTCGGCGACCGGCCCTGGCGGCTGGCCGGCGGCGGCGCGCGGTCGGAGGTCTGGGCGCAGGTGTTCGCCGACGTTCTCGGCCGTCCCGTCCGGCGGCAGCTCACCAGCGAGCTGGGCGCGCGGGGGGTCGCCTCGCTGCTGCCCGCCGCGCTCGGCCACAGCGACGTGCCGTGGTCGGTCAGCGACACCGACGACCTGTGCGTGCGTCCCGGTCCCGCCCGCGAGGCGTACGTCCGGCAGGCGGAGGTGTTCGACCGGTGCCTCACCGGGATGTCGGCCGCATGGGTGGAGATCGAGCGGTACCGTACGGCGGGGTTCGAACCCGCTCCCGCGGCCTCCGCGGGCTGAGCCCCGCCCGCCACCTCCGGCGTGGATCCGTCGTCACGTGGCGCCCGCGTCGCGGGCGCGTGGAAGCCGGACGTCGCGCGGGACGTCCGGCGGACGCGTAAAGCCCGGTGTCGCGGCCGTGCGGGGTCGCGAACGCCGTGGGCGTCACGCTGACGGCCGCCCGGAGACGGCGGGTGCGGGGGCGGGTGCGCGGGCGGCGGGTGTCTCACCGGCCGCCCGCGCCCGCCCGAACTCCTCGCATGACCCGGTCGCGTGGCGCGGCCCGGACTCGTCGCGAGTGCCCTGGCGCCTCGCACCGCCCGGGCCCATCGTGTGGAAGTCGGCGCGTCTCAGAGCTTGGGCTTGTGCGCCTTGTAGAGCCAGGCGTCGAACAGTGCGTCGAGGTCCTGGCCGGAGAGCCGCTCGGCGAGGTCCACGAAGTCCTTCGTGGTGACCGTGGAGTGCCGGTTCTCCTCCGTCCACGTGCGCAGCAGCGTGAAGAACGTCTCGTCGCCGATCTTCTTGCGCAGGGCGTGCACGGTCATGGCGCCGCGCGTGTAGATCGCGTCGCCGTCGAACATGCCGGCGCGTCCCGGATCGCCCGTCCTGAGCTTCCAGAAATCGCTGCCGCTCTTCTTCTTGTAGAGCTTCGCGAAGGTCGTCTCGGCCGACGGGCCGCCGTGCTGCTCCTCGTACAGCCACTCGGCGTACGTCGCGAAGCCCTCGTTGAGCCAGATGTCCTTCCAGCTCCGCAGGCCGACGCTGTCGCCGAACCACTGGTGGGCCAGCTCGTGCACGATGACCAGGTCGTCGGCCATGCCCTTGTCGTACACCGGCCTGCCCTGGGTCTCCAGCGAGTAGGAGACGCCGAGCTTGTCGGCGATGCCGCCGGTGGACGTGAACGGGTAGGCGCCGAAGACCTTCGACTCCCACCTGATCGCCTTGGCGGTGGTGCGGTGCAGGTACCTGAACTCCTTGGCCAGCGAGGGGTCGTACGCCGTGATGCTGGGGATGCCGTCGACGGTGCCCTCGGTGACCTTGAACTTCCCGATTGCGACCGTGGCGAGGTACGGCGCCATGGGCTGGGACATCTCCCACCTCCACGTGCTGTAGCCGCCGCGGACGCCGACGATCCCGGAGTTCTTCGGCTCTCCGTTGGCGAGGACCGTGACGCCGTGGGGCGCGGAGACCTGGAAGCTGAAGGTGGCCTTGTCGCGGGGGTTGTCGTTGACCGGGAACCAGCTGCGGGCGCCGTCCGGCTCGGCCACGACGACGGCGCCGTCCGTCGTGTTGATCCAGCCGGAGGCGCCGAGCGCCTCGTCCTGGATCGACTTCGGCCGGCCCGCGTAGGACACCTCGACCGTGAACTTCTCCCCCGACGGCAGCCCGTGCCGGGGGGTGACGACGAGCTCCTGGCCCTTCCGCCGGTACGCCGCCCGCTTGCCGTTCACCTCGACGCGGCTGATCTTCGGCCCGGAGAAGTCGAGGTTGAAGCGGGACAGGTTCTTGGTCGCCGTGGCCGTGATCGTGGTGGTGGCGCTGATGTGGTGCGTCTTCGGCGTGAACCTCAGCTTGATCGCGTAGTGGCCGGCGTCGTACCCGCCGTTGCCCGCGTGCGGGAAGTACGGGTCTCCCAGGCCGGCCGAGCCCGGCGTGTAGGTGTCGGCCCAGGCCGCGGGGGCGGCGACCAGGGAGGCGGTCAAGGTGAGACCGGCGGCGAGGACAGCCGTCAGGGGGGATGATCTGCGAAGCATGAGCACCATCGTGGTGCATCGCGCCACGAAATTGACACTTGTTGCGATTTATGAGGGTTTTCCGGCGGAGCCGGATGCCGCTTCAGCCCGGACGCAGGGCTATTGATCACGAATACCCGAAATGGGGGGAGATCCTTCGATAGGCTCGGGGACCTATGCGGATCGCCAGCGTCTCCTTCCGGTACGGACGGCGCGACCCGTGGGTCCTGTCCGACGCCGATCTGGTCCTCGGTCCGGGGGACGTCGCCGAGGTCGTGGGCCCCAACGGCACCGGCAAGTCGACCCTCCTGCGGCTCGCCGCCGGGCTGCTCAGGCCTGTGCGCGGACGCGTGGAGGGCCGCCCCCGGGTCGTCGGGTACGCCCCCGAGCGCTTCCCCGCCGACCAGCCGTTCACGGTGGCGGCCTATCTGCGGCACATGGCGGCGGTCCGCCGCGTGACCCAGGACACGATCGGCCACTGGAGCGAGCGGCTCGGCATGGACCACCTGCTCGGCCGGCGCCTGCCGGACCTGTCCAAGGGCAGCGCCCACAAGGTGGGCCTCGCCCAGGCGCTGCTCGCCGAGCCGGGGCTGCTCGTGCTCGACGAACCGTTCGCCGGACTCGACGCCGCCACCCGCGCCGAGCTTCCCCGGATCATCGGGGAGATCGGCGCGCGCGGCGGGATCGTCGTGGTGAGCGACCACCAGGGCGACCTGCGCGACTTCCCCGGGCTGCGCCGTTTCGAGGTCCGCGACCGCGCCGTACGGGAGCTGGAGCCGGTCGAGCGGGCCGGCGAGGAGCCCCTGACCGTGCTGGAGGTGGCGGTGCCCGCGTCGAGGGCCGCGGAACTGGCCGGCCGCCTGCGCGCCGAGGGCTGCACGGTGCGTAGCACGGCCCGCGTCGCCGGGGAGGCCGCGGAATGACCTCCGTGATCGCCCTGGCGCGGTTCCGCGTCGCCGGATACGTCGCCTCGCACCGGGCCCTGCAACCACTGCTCGCGCTGCTCGCGCTGCTCGCGGTCCTCTACGCGACCGCCGTGCCCACCGGTCAGGAGATCGCCGCCACGGCCGACTCCGCGGCCATGCTCGTGCCGGTGCTCGCGTGGGCCGCCCGCGGCCTGCTGGACACCGAGCCGGACGAGCAGCGCTCCGTCGCCCTGTCCGCCATGGGAACGCGGGAGCTAGTGAGCGGCCTGCTGGCGGCGTTCGCCTCGCTGCTCGTGCTCACCGCGATCGCCGAAGCCGCGCTGCTCGGCCGGCTGACCACCGCCCCCACCACCGGCGTGCTGCTGACCGGCGTGTGGCTGCATCTGCTGTCGGCCGCGGCGGGGCTCGCCCTCGGGGCATTGACGAGCCGCCCGATCCTGCGCTCCCCGGCGGTCTCCACGATGGCTCTGATCTTCGGGTACCTGCTGATGCTGATGCTCAGCCTCACCGGGGCCCGCTGGCTCACCGTGCCGGTGATGGGCTGGATGCGGGACGCCCACCACGGAGTGCTGCTGGCGAACGCGCCCCTGCTCACGGCGCAGTCGGTGCTGTGGCCCGCGATAGGCCTGGCGGCCTACACGTGGCTGCGCCGCACCCGGCCGTGACCCGCCGCGGCTGACCCTACGGCCGACTCGCCACGGCCTGCGCGCTACGGCTGGGGCGCGGCGGCGAGCTGGCCGCACGCCCCGTCGATCTCCCGTCCCCGCGTGTCCCGCACGGTGACGGCGACGCCGTGGGACTCCAGGCGGCGTACGAAGGCCCGCTCGTCCTCGGGACGCGACGCGGTCCACTTCGAGCCGGGGGTGGGGTTGAGCGGGATGAGGTTGACGTGCACCAGCTTGCCCTTGAGCAGGCGGCCGAGCAGGTCGGCCCGCCACTCCTGGTCGTTGACGTCCTTGATCAGCGCGTACTCGATGGAGACGCGCCGCTTGGTCCTGGCCGCGTAGCTCCAGGCCGCGTCGAGCACCTCGGCGACCTTCCACCGCGTGTTGATCGGCACGAGCGTGTCCCTGAGCTCGTCGTCCGGAGCGTGGAGGGAGACGGCGAGCGTCACCGGCAGGCCCTCCTCGGCCAGCTTGCCGATCGCCGGCACCAGGCCGACCGTGGAGACGGTGACCCCGCGGGCCGAGATGCCGAGGCCCTCCGGCGCGGGATCGACCAGGCGGCGGACGGCGCCGATGACGGCCTTGTAGTTGGCCATCGGCTCACCCATGCCCATGAAGACCACGTTGGTGACGCGGCCCGGCCCGCCCGGGACCTCGCCCCTCGCCAGTGCCCGCGCTCCCGCGACGACCTGCTCGACGATCTCGGCGGTGGACATGTTGCGGGTGAGCCCCGCCTGCCCCGTCGCGCAGAACGGGCAGTTCATGCCACACCCGGCCTGGGAGGACACGCACATCGTGACGCGGTCGGGATAACGCATGAGGACCGACTCGACCAGCGAGCCGTCGAACAGCTTCCACAGGTTCTTGCGGGTGGTGCCGCCGTCGCAGGTGATCTCGCGTACGGACGTCAGCAGCGGAGGCATGAGCTGCTCCACCAGCCGCTCGCGCAGCGGCGCCGGCAGGTCGGTCATCTGCTCCGGCGAGCCGGTCAGCCGGGTGAAGTAGTGCCGCGAGAGCTGGTCGGCGCGGAACGGCTTCTCGCCGATCTCGGCCACGGCTGCCCTGCGCTCGGCCATCGTGAGGTCGGCCAGATGGCGCTGCGGCTTGGCCCGTCGGGGCGCGACGAAGGTCAGCTGCCCGGTCTTCGGCTGCTCGCTCACGCGAAACCCTTTCCATCTCCTCGCGGCCGTCCTCTTAACGACTGACGCGAGCGGTTCTACATTCTGTCTGGCGGCCGAATCCCGCAGGCCTACGAGAGGTGAGGTGTGGACATCACTGTCGTGCTCACCAGCCCCAACCCCTACGGGAGCCGCACACTGACGATCGAAGCCGACCGGACCTCCTCCGTAGCTTACCTTCGCGACGCGCGAGGGATCGTCCACGGAGCGGTCTGGCTGGCCAACCACGTCCCGGCCCCCGCCGAGGACGACCCCGCACGGGTGGGCGCCGGGCTGCCGCCGGTGCTGCCCGCGAACCGCACCACGCGGCCGCAGGGCACCCCGCCGCTCGACCCCGCGGCGCTGTCGGTGCTGTGGTTCGAGGAGGGCGACGGCGTCGCCCTGTACGAGAACGGCGAACTCCTCGCGGTCATTCCGTCCTGGGCCGACCTCGACCGCGGCCTGCCCGGATACGCCAGGGACGCGGTCGGGGAGTCGCCGTACGCCTGGTCGCTCGCCGAGGCGCTGGAAGGGCTCGCCCCCCGCGTGGCCAAGGCCCGCGCCTACTGGCAGTGGCGGCAGGCGGAGGGAAGCTGGGCCACCTTCCAGCAGTTCGTGCTGGGCCACCTCGACGGCAGGCTCGGCCCGCCGGGGCGCTACTGGGACGTCGGCGGCGACCGCCTGCCGCTCGTCGGCGTCAGCGAGCGCCCGCCGACGTTCACCAGGGACTACACCGTCCTGTCGACCGTGGGCATGAGCTGCCAGCGGATGCCCACCGCGGAGATGTACGACACGGCGTGCCGGGTGGAACTCGCGCTCGCGACCAGGCAGGATCCGAGGGTCGCCGCCCGGTTGTTCTCCTGGCTCGGGCAGTACCCGTGGCGGTCGGTGACCTGGCTGGGACATGGGCACACGGCCCGCTGGTTCCAGAAGCCGGTGACGTTCCCGCTGGGCGGCGGGCATGAGGGGGTCCTCATGCTGATGGACCCGCCAGGATTACCGGATATGTCCGGATTCATGTTTGGCGGGGACGTCGTACGGTGGCTGTGGCTGCTCCCGCTCACCGACGCCGAACTCCGCCTGGTGGCCGAGCACGGACATCGGGCGGTGACCGAACGGCTCACCCTCACCAGCCGGATCTGACCCGGGGTCGCGGTCGCCGGGCGGTTGGTTGTGAGGCGTACGGTAGTCAGGCGCGGCCGGTCGTCAGGCGGCCGGAACGAGCAGGGTGAGCAGCAGCCACACGGGGACGAGCGTGAACAGCAGCGAGTCGAGACGGTCCATCGCCCCGCCGTGGCCCGGCAGCAGCGTGCCCATGTCCTTGATCCCGATGTCGCGCTTGATCACCGATTCGACCAGGTCGCCGAGCGTCGCGCAGGTGACTCCGGCCAGGCCGACGACCGCGCCCTCCCAGTACTCGCCGCCCAGCAGGAAGTGCACCAGTAAGGCGCCGGCGACCACGCAGGCGAGGGTGGACCCGGCGAAGCCCTCCCAGGTCTTCTTCGGGCTGATGAGCGGCGACATGCGGTGCCTGCCGAAGAAGATTCCGGCGAAGTAGCCCCCGATGTCGCTGCAGACCGTCACCGCGACGAACACGATCACCCGGTCGGGCCCGTCCTCGGGGGCCAGCAGCAGGGGGACGAACCCGGCGATCAGCGCCGGGTAGGCCGCGACGAACAACGCGGCCGTCGCGTCCCGGACGAAGCCCTCGGCGCCCTGGAACATCCGCCACGCCAGCAGCACCATCACGGTCACCGCGAACGCGCCGACCAGGAACGTGGCGCCGCCCCAGTACGGGCCGAGCACCATGGCCGCCATGCCCGCGAGCAGCGGCGCGAGGGGCACCCGCACGCCGTAGCCGCCGAGCGCCTTGACGATCTCGTGAACCCCCACGCCGACGGCCACCAGGACCACGACGAGAAACGCCACCTTGACAAAGTAGAGCGAGCCGATGACCACCGCGCCCAGCGCGACGCCGACCGCCACGGCGGCCGGGAGGTTGCGCCCGGTGCGGCCGGTGGCCTTCCCGGCGTCGCCGGACGGCGCGGCCGCGTCCGCCGGGTCGTCCCTCTCGGTACCGTGCCCGGCGCCGGAGGGGCCGGTCGCGCCCCCCGCCGGGTTCCGGTCGCCGGCGGCAGCAGTTCCGTCCACAGCGTCTCACTCTCCATATACGCGTGATCCTTGTGCCGCACCTGCCCATGGCGCGGCACAAGGATCACGGTCATGCCGTTCGGCCCGGAGGGCCGCGGTGTCAGACCTCGAGCAGCTCGGCTTCCTTGTGCTTCAGCAGCTCGTCGATCTTCGCGACGTGCTTCTGGGTGAGGTCGTCGAGCTCCTTGACCGCGCGGTGGACCTCGTCCTCGCCGGCCTCGCCGTCCTTGACGAGCCTGTCGAGGATCTCCTTGGCGTGCCGCCGGATGTTCCGCACGGACACCCGGCCGTGCTCCGCCTTGTTGCGGGCGACCTTGATGTACTCCTTGCGGCGTTCCTCCGACAGCTCGGGGAACACCACGCGGATCACGGTGCCGTCGTTGCTGGGGTTGACGCCGAGGTCGCTGTCGCGGATGGCCCTCTCGACCCCGTTCAGCGAGCCCTTGTCGTACGGCTGGATGAGCACCATGCGCGCCTCGGGGACGTGGAACGACGCGAGCTGCTGGATGGGCGTCGGCGACCCGTAGTAGTCAACGTTGATCTTGTTGAACATCGAGGGCGTCACGCGGCCGGTGCGGATGCTCGCAAAGTCGTCCTTGGCGACCGTCACCGCCTTGTCCATCTTCTCCTCGGCCTCGAGGAGGGTTTCGTCGATCACTGCGGCTCCCTACTTCCCTGCCGGACTCACCAGCGTGCCGATCTTCTCACCGCGGACCGCCCGCAGGATGTTGCCCTCGCCCATGAGGTCGAAGACCACGATGGGCAGGCCGTTGTCCATGCACAGGCTGATCGCGGTGGCGTCCATGACCCCGAGTCCCCGCGTCAGCACCTCACCGTACTCAAGCTGGTCGAATCGGACCGCGTCGGGGTTCTTGCGCGGGTCCGAGTCGTACACGCCGTCGACCTGGGTGCCCTTCAGCAGCGCCTCGGCGCCGATCTCCAGCGCGCGCTGCGCGGCACAGGTGTCGGTCGAGAAGAACGGCGACCCGAGGCCCGCGCCGAAGATGACCACGCGCCCCTTCTCCAGGTGGCGGATCGCCCGGCGCGGCAGGAACGGCTCGGCCACCTGCTGCATCGTGATGGCCGTCTGCACGCGGGTGTCGATACCGCGCTTCTCCAGGAAGTCCTGCAGGGCGAGACAGTTGATGACCGTCCCCAGCATCCCCATGTAGTCGGCCCGGGCGCGGTCCATGCCGCCCTGCGACAGGGCCGCGCCGCGGAACATGTTGCCCCCGCCGACGACGACGGCCACCTGCACGCCCTCGCGGACCGCCTCGGCGACCGAGTCCGCGAGCTGGGCGACGACGCGCGGGTCGATCCCGAGGGACTCGCCGCCGGCGAACGCCTCACCCGACAGCTTCAGCATCACCCGCTTCCACCGCAGCGGCCCGTCGTACGACGAAGCCGCCGGCGTGGCGGGTCTGGTGTTCTCCTGCACGGCGGCGGCCTCCTCGTGTCGCGTGGGTCGATCCTGGCAATTAAGCCTAAGCCTGGCCGACCTTGTAGCGGGTGAAGGCCAGGACCTTGACGCCGGCCTCGTCCGCGACCTTCGCGATCGTCTTCTTGTTGTCCTTGACGAACGCCTGCTCAAGGAGCGTGAAGTCCTTGTACCAGCCGTTGACCCGGCCATCGACGATCTTCGGGATGGCGCCCTCGGGCTTGCCCTCCTCGCGGGTCATCTGCTCGAACAGCGACCGCTCCTTCTCGATGACCTCGGCGGGCACCTCGGCGGGGCTGAGGTACTTCGGGGCCATCGCGGCGGTGTGCTGGGCGATGTCCTTGGCGATCTCGGCGTTCGGCGTGTCGAGCTGCACGAGCACGCCCACGGCCGGCGGGAGCTGCGGGTCGGTCTTGTGCATGTAGGAGGTGATGAAGCCACCCTCCAGCACGGAGAACCGGCGGATCTCGATCTTCTCGCCGAGCGCCGCGTTGGCCTCGTCGAGCAGCTCCTTGACGGTCTTGCCGTTCAGCTCGGACTCGAGCAGGGACGGCACGTCGGCGGGCTTGCTCGCGACGATGTGCGCGACGATGTCGGCGGCGAGCTCCTGGAAACGCTCGTTCTTGGCGACGAAGTCGGTCTCGCAGTTGAGCTCCAGCAGCGCCGCCAGGGAGTCGCCCTCGTGCTTGACGGCGACCAGGCCGTTCGACGCGGTGCGGGCCTCGCGCTTGCCGACGTCCTTGGCGCCCTTGAGGCGCAGGATGTCGACGGCCTTGTCGAAGTCGCCCTCGGACTCCTCGAGCGCCTTCTTGCAGTCCATCATGCCGGCGGCGGTCAGCTCACGAAGCCGCTTGACGTCGGCCATGTTTACGGAAGCCATTGTCCAATTTCCTCTTCGGGACCCGGATGCGAATCGTCGTGGGGGCGGGGCCGGCCGTGTGGCGCGCCCGCCCGGTGGAGCCGTGGGCGCCGGTGCCCGGTGCGGCACCGGCGCCTGGGACCAGGTCTTCCCTGGGGTCCCCGCCTGTCGGAAGCGGCCGGAGCCGCGCCGGCGGGGACCGGTGGTCCTACCCTAGGCCTGCTCGGCCTGCTCGCCCTGCTCGGCGGCGGGAGCCTCGGCGGCCTCGGCAGCCGGAGCCTCGGTGGCCGCGGCCTCCGCGGTCTCGGCGGCCGGGGCCTCGGCGGTCTCGGCGGCCGGAGCCTCGGC
>QFZU02000107.1 GCA_003260025.2 Microbispora triticiradicis
CCGTCCTGGCCCCCGTCACCTGGACCTCCGACGGATGGCCCACCATCACGACCGTCAACGGCGGCTGGGGCGCCTCCTACCCCAACCCGCTCCCATCGCGTCAGGTGAAGTCGCCGACCGGAAGCGACACCTTCACCGGGTCGGAGCTCGGGCCGGAGTGGGAGTGGAACCACAACCCCGACACCACCAAGTTCAGCGTCGGCAGCGGGCTGCGGCTGCAGACCGCCACGGTGACCAACGACCTGTACTCGGCCCGCAACACCCTCTCCCACCGCATCCTCGGGCCGTCCTCGACGGCGACGATCCAGCTGGACTACTCCCAGATGCGCGACGGTGACCGGGCGGGGCTGCACCACCCCCTGACGAACACGATGCTGAGGAGCAGTCAGATGGGCAGGATTCTCCGCTGGGCGACGGCGGCGGCACTCGCCGCCGGATCCCTGGTCGCGGTCGGCAGTGCGACAACCCCGGCCGCGGCCCTGGACAACGGGCTCGCCCGTACGCCCCAGATGGGCTGGAACGACTGGAACAGCTTCGGCTGCAACGTCAACGACAGCCTGATCCGGCAGACCGCGGACATCATGGTGTCGAGCGGCATGGCGGCGGCGGGCTACCAGTACGTGAACATCGACGACTGCTGGTCCACCAAGAGCCGCAACTCCAGCGGCGACCTGGTGCCGGACCCGCAGAAGTTCCCCAACGGCATCAAGGCCGTGGCCGACTACGTCCACTCCAAGGGCCTGAAGCTCGGTATCTACTCGTCGGCGGGTCTCACGACCTGTGCGGGCTACCCGGCGAGCCTCGGCAACGAGCGGCGCGACGCGGCCCTGTGGGCGTCCTGGGGCGTCGACTACCTCAAGTACGACAACTGCGGCGACCACCAGGGCAAGAACGGGCAGCAGCGGTACCAGGCGATGCGCGACGCGCTGGCCGCGACCGGACGCCCGATTCTGTTCAGCCTGTGCAACTGGGGCCAGGAGAGCGTCTGGACCTGGGGCATGCAGACCGGCAACTCCTGGCGCAACACCGGCGACATCCAGGCGAACTGGAACTCGGTCATGGGCATCCTGGACCAGCAGGTCGGGCTTGAGGCGTACTCGGGGCCGGGCGGCTGGAACGACCCCGACATGCTGGAGGTCGGCAACGGCTCGATCACCGGCACCGAGGGCCGGGCGCACTTCAGCCTGTGGGCGCTGCTGAACGCCCCGCTCATCGCGGGCAACGACCTCCGCACGATGAGCGCCGACACCCGGACGATCCTCACCAACACCGAGGTCATCGCCGTGAACCAGGACTGGGGCGGCCGGCAGGGCAGCAAGATCAGCGACAACGGGAACCTGGAGGTCTGGCGCAAGCCGATGTCGAACGGATCCGTCGCGGTCGTGCTGCTCAACCGGGGCACCTCGACGGCGACGGTGTCCACCACCACCTCCGCCCTGGGTCTCGGCGCCGCGTCCTCCTACTCGGTCCGTGACCTGTGGGCGCACAGCACCGGCTCCTCGACGGGCACGATCAGCGCGTCCGTGCCCGCGCACGGGGCGGCCATGTACGTCGTGACCGGAGGGGGCCTCGTCACGCCCTCGGCCACGCCGAGCTCCCCGGGCACGAACGGTGCGATCAAGGGGGTGGGTTCCGGCAGGTGCCTGGACGTCGCCTCGCAGACCAACGGCACGCAGGCGCAGATCTGGGACTGCAACGGCCAGACGAACCAGCGGTGGACCCAGACCAGCTCCGGCGAGCTGCGCGTGTACGGCAACAAGTGCCTGGATGTGAACAACCGGGGCACGGCGGATGGCACTAATGTGATCATCTGGGATTGCAACGGCCAGAACAACCAGCAGTGGCGCTTCAACGCGGACGGCACCATCACCGCCGTCGGCGCGAACAAGTGCCTCGACGTGCCCAACAACGCCACCGCGAACGGCACCAAGCTGACAATCTGGTCCTGCAACGGCGGCGCGAACCAGCGATGGACCCGCGCCTAACTACACGGTGACCTTTCTCGCCGGGGGGACCACCCCCGGCGAGGGACGGCAAGGAGCACGTATGTCCCACTCGACGGCCCACGAGTCCGCTGCCTCGCGGATAAACACGAGCATCCCCCATCCGGCGCGGGTGTACGACTATCTGCTGGGCGGCAAGGACAACTTCGCGGCCGACCGTGAGGCCGCCGAGCAGCTCCTGAAGACGTCGCCGGGCACGCGGGAGGGCGTCCAGGCCCACCGGGCCTTCCTGCGCCGGGCGGTGGGCTACCTCGCGGCGGAGGCGGGGATCACGCAGTTCCTCGACATCGGGACCGGCATCCCCACCCAGGGCAACACCCACGAGGTCGCGCAGGAGGCCAACCCGCAGGCCAAGGTGGCCTACGTCGACAACGACCCGATCGTCCTGGTTCACGGCCGCGCACTCCTGCGGGGCAACTCGGCCGGGGCGACGACGGTGATCGAGGCCGACATGCGGGAGCCGGAGACGATCCTGTCCCACCCGGAGGTCCGGGAGGTGATCGACTTCACCCGCCCGGTCGGCGTCATCCTGGCCGGGGTCCTGCACTTCATCCGCGACGACGAGGGGCCGTACGCGCTGGTCGAGCGGTTCAAGGAGGCGGTCCCCTCAGGCAGCCACCTGCTGCTGTCGCACATCACGCTCGACTTCGCCCCCAAGGTGGACCGGGAGGAGTTCACCAAGCCGTACGACAAAGGCACCGCCCCCATGGTGCCCCGTACGCTCGCCGAGGTGCTGCCGTTCTTCGACGGCTGGCGGGTGATCGACCCGGGCCTGGTCGAAGTGGTGCGGTGGCGGCCGGACGACGGCTACGAGTACATCCCAGGCGGGCACGCCTGGGCCTACGGCGGCGTCGCGGTGAAGCCCTGACGGCGCCCTGACGGCAGGCATCCTCCCACCGGCGCAGGCCGGACCGGCCCGTGTGGTCCCGTGAGGCGGGACCGCACGGGCCTCAGCGTGCCGGGATGAGCGTGGGCCCCGCCTCGACGACCTTCAGCGGTGCGGATCCGTACCGCCGCCGCAGCGCGGCGGAGGCCCGGGCCACGCCGGTGACGCCGACCTCCACCGCGGTGCCGTCGGAACGGACGGCCACGGAGGTGACGGACACCCCGCGCCGGCGCCAGTAGCCGATGTCGCCGCGCACCCGGGCGGCCAGCGCGTCCAGTTCGCGGGCCGCGTGCGGGGCGTCGCGCATCTGAACCGGCGCCCCCGGAAACCGTCTGCGCAGCGCCGCGTCCAGGGTGGCCGACGGGCGCCGGTAGACGATCAGGCGGTGCCCCGAGAGGACGACCCCGGCGTAGTGCCGGGGGAAGTCTCGCCGGAGGATCGCGTCGATCCGGTCCGCGGTCCGGGCGAGCTTCACCTGGTCGACCGGTGCGCCGCCCGACGTGTCGCCCACCGCGCGGCCCGTCGTGTCCGACGCGCCGCTCGCCCCGCCCGGGGCCGCGGGGCCGCCTCCGCCGGAGGCCGGCGACGCGCAGGCCGCCGTGGT
>QFZU02000108.1 GCA_003260025.2 Microbispora triticiradicis
CCGTCCTGGCCCCCGTCACCTGGACCTCCGACGGATGGCCCACCATCACGACCGTCAACGGCGGCTGGGGCGCCTCCTACCCCTACCCCAACGTGCCGCGCCCGCCCCGGCAGGTGAAGTCCCCCGGCGGGACCGACACCTTCACCGGGTCGCAGCTCGGGCCGGAGTGGGAGTGGAACCACAACCCCGACACCACCAAGTTCAGCGTCGGCAGCGGACTGCGGCTGCAGACCGCCACCGTGACCAACGACCTGTACTCGGCCCGCAACACCCTCACCCACCGCATCCTCGGGCCGTCCTCGACGGCGACGATCCAGCTGGACTACTCCCAGATGCGCGACGGTGACCGGGCGGGGCTGGACGCAACCCTGACGCGCTGACCCAGCTGATCGAGCTGATCGCGTGACACCGGCCGGCCCCGGCGCTCCCCGACAGGAGCACCGGGGCCGGTTGTCACAGGGCGCTGCGGAGCCACTCCTCCACCCCGGCCACGTGAACCGTGGCCCACGCCCTCGCGACCTCCGGCTGCCGGGCGGCGATCGCGTCGCAGATGGCGGCGTGCTGCTCCCGCGTCTTCTCGTTGGCGCCCTCCTGGGTGAGGCCACGCCAGATACGCGCCCGGGTCGTCGGCCCGGACAGGCTCTCGATGAGCGAGCACAGCACCGCGTTGCCCGACCCCGCCGCGATGTGCTGGTGGAAGCGCAGGTCGTTGGCGACGAGCTCCTCCACACTCGGCTCGTCCGGCACCCCGCTGAGGATCTCGCGGAGCGCCTCGACGTCCTCGTCGGACATGTGCAGCGCGGCCATGGCGGTGGCGGCCGGCTCCAGGATGCGCCGCACCTCCAGGAACTGCAGCACGGTGTCGTCGCGATGGAAGTCCACGACGAACGACATCGCGTCGAGCAGCAGGTTGGGCTGGAGGCTGGTGACGTAGGTGCCATCGCCCTGCCGTACGTCGAGCACGTTGATCAGGGCGAGCGCGCGCACGGCCTCCCGCAGGGAGTTGCGGGACAGGCCGAGCCGTTCGGCCAGGTCGGCCTCCTTCGGCAGCCGGTCACCGGGGCGCAACTCACCCGAAATGATCATTTGCTTGATCCGGTCGATCGCCGCGTCCGTGACCGCCACGAAGCCACCCCCTGTTCGCAGGCGGACGAGGCCGCCAGACGTCGGATGTCTAGCAGTTTAGGGGAAGCCGGACCTGCTCTCACCCTGGTCAGCGGACTTACGAAAGCCGGTCAGGCGTGCGCGTCACTTCCAGTGAGTAGTAGAGAAAGTCATGTCAATTCGATTAAAAGGTCTTCACAACCGGACGAAACGGGATTACGTTCGCGACGCCTGCTCTTCTGGAGGCTGGTGTGACAAAGTCCCCAGGCCGGCAGGTGGCCCCCGGGTCACCCGTTCACCCCTCAAAGGAGCTGTCTTGACAGTTCACCGGCATCGCGCCTTGAGCCGTCTGGCCGCGGCGATGTCCCTCGCAGTAGCTCTGCCTGTTCCCTTCATGTCCGCGTCGCCCGCCATGGCGTCGGTGACGCGGACCGGCGCCGCCAGTGCCGCGGCCCCTGACTTCAAGGTGCTCGTCTTCTCCAAGACGACCGGTTTCCGGCACGACTCGATCCCCGAGGGGATCGCGGCGGTGCAGAAGGACGCCTTCCAGCGCTACATCCAGAAGGGCGGCGGCTACGTCGGCGTCCACGCCGCCGCCGACAGCGGCTACAGCTGGAACTGGTACGGCAAGCTGGTCGGGGCCTACTTCAAGCAGCACCCGGCGATCCAGCAGGCCACGGTCAAGGTCGAGGACCCGGCGCACCCGTCGACCGCGGGCCTGCCGACGACCTGGAGCCGTACCGACGAGTGGTACGACTACCAGACGAACCCGCGTAACACGGTTCACGTGCTGACGTCGCTGGACGAGAAGTCCTACACCGGCGGCACGATGGGCGCCGACCACCCCAACACGTGGTGTCAGGACTACGACGGCGGCCGCTCGTGGTACACCGGCCTGGGCCACCTGAAGGAGAACTACAGCGAGGCGAACTTCCTCAAGCTGCTCCTCGGTGGCATCAAGACCGCCTCAGGCGCCGTCAAGGCCGACTGCTCCGCCTCGCAGAGCAGCAGCTACGACAAGGTGGAGCTGGACGCCGACACGTCCAACCCGATGATGCTGGACGTCGCCAAGGACGGCCGGGTCTTCTACATCGACCGGCTCGGCGATGTGAAGATCATCAAGCCCAGTGGTGGCACGGTCCAGGCCGCTCACCTCAATGTCTTCACCGCCAACGAGAGCGGTCTGCTCGGTATGGCGCTGGACCCCGGGTTCGCGACGAACAAGTGGATCTACCTCTACTACTCGCCCACGGGCTCGGAGAACGTCGACCGGCTGAGCCGGTTCACGGTCAACGGGGACACCCTGGACCTGGCGAGTGAGAAGAAGATCCTCGACGTGCCGGTGCAGCGCGCCGAGTGCTGCCACCACGGCGGCGGCCTGGTGATGGACCCCAAGACCGGCAACCTCTGGCTGGGCACGGGCGACAACACCAACCCCTTCGCCTCCGACGGCTTCGCCCCGATCGACGAGCAGTCGGGCCGCTCCAGCTGGGACGCCCAGCGGTCGGCGGGCAACACCAACAGCCTGAGCGGCAAGCTGCTGCGCATCCACCCCGAGGCGGACGGCACCTACACGATCCCGTCGGGCAACCTGTTCGCCCCGGGCACGGACAAGACCAAGCCGGAGATCTACGGCATGGGCTTCCGCAACCCGTTCCGGATCGGGATGGACCCCAAGACCGGCAACGTGATGCTGGGTGAGTACGGCCCTGACTCGAACGCTGCGAGTGCCACGCGTGGCCCGCAGAACACGGTGGAGTGGAACCTCATCTCCAAGCCGGGCAACTACGGCTGGCCGTACTGCATCGGGGAGCTGAGCGGCGGCGCCCCGATGGGCGGCCCGGTCTACCGCTTCGACGAGAACGTGAAGTCGGACGTCAAGTGGCCGGCGTACTGGGACGGCAAGGCCATGTTCGGTGAGTGGAACAACAACGCCATGTGGTCGTTCCAGCTCAACGAGGACGGCACCAAGCTCGTCGAGATGAACCGGATCCTTCAGACCCTGAGCTTCAAGAAGCCCATGGACATGAAGTTCGGCCCCGACGGCGCCCTGTACCTGATCGAGTGGGGCTCGGGCTTCGGCGGCGACAACGCCGACTCCGGCGTCTACCGCGTGGAGTACATCAAGGGCAACCGCCCGCCGGTGGCCCGTGCCAGCGCCGACAAGACCGACGGCCCGACGCCGCTGACCGTCAAGTTCAGCAGCGACGGCTCGCGCGACCCCGACGGCAAGGCGATCACCTACGCCTGGGACCTCGACGGTGACGGCACGACCGACTCCACCGAGGCCAACCCCACCTTCACCTACACGAAGGCCGGCGAGTACAGCGCCGTCCTGACGATCACCAACGCCGATGGCAGGACCGCGACCTCCAGCGTGACGGTCAACGCGGGCAACACCAAGCCCGAGGTGAAGGTCGAGCTGCCGCCGAGCGGCTCGTTCTTCGAGTTCGGCGACCAGGTGAAGTTCAAGGTCACCGTCACCGACGCCGAGGACGGCACGGTCGACTGCAGCAAGGTGCAGATCCAGTCCATCCTGGGTCACGACACCCACGGTCACCCGCTCGACCAGACGACCGGCTGCGAGGGCGTCGTGCAGACCGCCATGGCGGGCCACGGTGAGTACGACAACCTGTTCTACGTCATCGAGGCCAGCTACACCGACAAGGGCGCCGGGACGGCCAAGCCGCTCACCGGGCGGGGTCAGGTCATCCTGCAGCCCAAGCGCAAGCAGGCCGAGCACTTCAGCGCCACCGGCCGCGTCACCGGCGGCACCGGCACCGACGCCGCGGGTGTGCAGGTCGAGACCACGACCGACACCGCGGGCGGCAACCAGAACATCGGGTTCACCCAGGACGGCGACTGGTGGTCCTTCGACCCGATCAACCTGACCGACATCACCGCGATCCGGCTCCGCGCCTCCTCGGCCGGTCCCGGCGGCACCGTGCAGATCCGTCAGGGCAACCCCGACAACGGCACCCTGGTCGGCTCGGTGGACATCACGCCCACCGGCAACTGGCAGACGTTCAAGGACGTCACGGTCGACCTGACCAACCCGCCGACGACCAGCGGCCCGCTCTACTTCGTCGTGCGCAAGCCGGCGAGCGCGGCCGACAACGCCTACCTGCTCAACTTCAACTGGGTCGACTTCGTCGGCAAGGGCGCCACCAACAACCAGCGTCCGACCGTGTCGGTGGCCGCCAACGCGACCACGGGCATCGCGCCGCTGAAGGTGGACTTCACCACCACCGCCAGCGACCCCGAAGGCGACGCGCTCACCTACAAGTGGAACTTCGGGGTGAACGGCGCGCCGCAGCCGACCACGGCCAACGCGAGCTACACCTACACCACGCCGGGCACCTACACCGCCGTGGTGACGGTGACCGACGCCAAGGGCGCCGCCGGCAGCGCCCAGGTGCAGATCAAGGTGGACGCGCCGGCCACGGCGTGCTTCACCGGCCGCTCCGACGACTTCCTGGGCACCCAGCTCGACCGTGACCGCTGGTCGGTCATCCGGGAGAACCAGGACCTGAAGGTCGCCGACGGCAAGCTGATCATCCCGACCTCGGCCACCGACATCTACAGCACGGGCGGCAACACGCCGAACATCGTCGTGCAGCCGATGCCGTCAGGCGCCTGGACGGCCACCGCCAAGCTCACGCTGAAGGCACTGACCACCTACCAGCAGGCCGGTCTTGTCATCTACGGCGACGACGACAACTACGCCAAGATGGTGCTGGAGGCACGGGGCACCGACGACCACGCGGCCCGCATCTTCCAGTTCATCCGGGAGGAGAACGGCACCCCGAACGAGGTGACTGACAGCAACACGGCCAACCTCGGGGACGCCTACCCCGACACGGTGTACGTGCGGTTCATCAGCGACGGCACCAACATCACCGCGCACTACTCCTCGGACGGCACCACCTTCACGGCGATGCCACAGACCAAGCCGCTCGCCGGGATCTCCAACCCGAAGATCGGTCTGATCTCGCTGGCCTCGACCAACAACCCGGTGACGGACGCGGCCTTCGACTGGTTCCACATCACGCCCGACGACAAGGCCACGGCCTCGGACCCCAACGACGAGTTCGAGGGCACCGCGCTCGACCTCTGCCGCTGGAACGCCAACGTGCGCTACGACGCGACGGCGGCGCGGGTCAGTGGTGGTCAGCTCCAGCTCGACACGACCAAGGGTGACATCTACGGGTCCGACAACAGCAACCCGAAGAACTTCATCCTCCAGACCGCGCCGAGTGGTGACTGGACGCTGGAGACCAAGGTCGACGGTTCCGCTCTCAACGAGCAGTTCCAGCAGGGCGGCCTGATCGTCTACGGCGACGACGAGAACTACGTGAAGTTCGACTACGTCGCGGACAACGCCGCGGGCTCCGCGGTGACCCGGCGGCTCGAACTGCGCAGCGAGGTCGGCGGCGTCGTGCAGGACCCGCAGCCCCAGGTCACCAACCTGACCAGCGGGGTGTGGTGGCTGCGCCTGAAGAAGGTGGGAGACAGCTTCACCGCCTCCTACTCCTCGGACGGCACCACCTGGACCGACCTGGCCACCGACGGCACGGCCGCCGTGGTCAAGAACAGCGCCGTGGCCGGCACCGGCAAGGTCGGTCTGTTCGGCTTCGGCGTCAACCAGACGGCGTCCAAGACGGTCAAGTTCGACTACTTCAAGCTGACCCCGGCGGCCACGTCGAAGGTCAAGCTGACCGTCACCGCGGCCACCCGCTGCATCGGCACCACCGCCTACCTGGCGGTCACGGCCGTCAACAACGGCGACACGCCGGCCACGATCGTGCTGAACACCGCGTTCGGCAACAAGACCGTGACCGACGTGGCCCCGGGCAAGCAGGCCTACCAGTCCTTCAACACCCGGACCG
>QFZU02000109.1 GCA_003260025.2 Microbispora triticiradicis
CGTGCCGGTCGACTGGCAGGCCTTCTACGCCGAGACCGGCGCCAACCGGGTCGACCTGCCCACCTACGCCTTCCAGCGCCAGCGCTACTGGATCGACGCTGACCGGCCGAACATCGGGAGGATGGCGGTCGACCTGCCCCCGATCGACGAGGACGCCGCCGCGGCGCTGCGGCAGCGGCTCGGCGGCCTGTCGGGGGTCGCGCGGGCGCAGGCGGCGCTGGACCTGGTTCAGGAACAGGTCGCCGTGGTGCTCGGCCACTCCTCGCAGGAGCCGGTCGACGCCGACCGCGCCCTGTCGGAGCTCGGCTTCGACTCGCTGGCCGCGATCGAGCTGCGCAAGCGGCTCAGCGCGATGACCGGGCTCTCGCTGCCGTCCACCCTGGTCTTCGACTATCCGACGTGTCAGGCGATCGCCGCCTACCTGGACGGCGAGATCGGCGCGGGAGGCTCGGCCTCGCCGGTGTTCGCGGAGCTGGACGCGCTGGAGACGGCCCTGGAGAACTGCGACGTGATGGGCGACGAGTCCGGCAGGATCACCGCCCGCCTGGAGGCGCTGCTGCGCCGCTGGCAGGACTCCCGGGTGATGGGCGGCATCGCCGCGACGGACAACGACTTCAGCTACGCCAGCGACGAGGAACTGTTCGCGGCCATCGACAGCGAACTCGGCGTCGATTCGCCGACAGTCCCTTCCAGTGGAGATTGACATGATTGACGTCGACAAACTCAGGGACTACCTGAAGCGGGCGACCGCCGATCTGAGCCGGACCAAGCGGCTGCTGCGCGACATGGAGGCGCGGCAGGGGGAGCCGATCGCGATCGTCGCGATGAGCTGCCGCTACCCGGGCGGCGTCTCCTCCCCGGAGGACCTGTGGGAGCTGGTCGCCAGCGGGGGCGACGCGGTCTCGTCGTTCCCCGTCAACCGCGGCTGGGACGTGTCCGGGCTCTATGACCCGGAACCCGGCGCGCCCGGCAAGACCTACACCACCATGGGCGGCTTCCTGCACGACGCGGGCCAGTTCGACGCCGACTTCTTCAAGATCAGCCCGAGGGAGGCGCGGGAGACCGACCCGCAGCAGCGGCTGCTGCTGGAGACCACCTGGGAGCTGTTCGAACGCGCCGGGATCGACGCCGCGACACTGCGCGGCAGCCGTACCGGTGTCTTCACCGGCATCGTCTACCACGACTACGCGCCGGGCGGCGGCGCCGGCGGGCTGGCCAGCGTGGCCTCCGGCCGGATCGCCTACAGCTTCGGCCTGGAGGGCCCGGCGGTCACCGTCGACACGGCCTGTTCGTCCTCCCTCGTCGCGCTGCACTGGGCGATCCAGGCGCTGCGGGCCGGTGAGTGCACGCTGGCCGTCGTCGGCGGCGCGACGGTCATGGCCGGGCCGGACTCGTTCGTCGGGTTCAGCCAGGAGCGGGGGCTCGCGGCCGACGGCCGGTGCAAGTCCTTCGCGGCGGCCGCGGACGGCACGGCCTGGGGCGAGGGCGTCGGCCTGCTGCTGGTCGAGCGTCTCGTGGACGCGGAGCGCAACGGGCACCCGATCCTCGCGGTCGTACGCGGCAGCGCGGTCAACTCCGACGGCGCGAGCAACGGCCTGACCGCCCCGAACGGGCCGTCCCAGCAACGGCTCATCCAGCAGGCGCTGGCCAGCGCCCAGCTGTCCGCCCAGGACGTGGACGTGGTCGAGGGCCACGGCACCGGGACGACGCTCGGCGACCCGATCGAGGCGCAGGCGATCATCGCGACGTACGGCCGGAACCGCCCGGCCGGCCGGCCGCTGTGGCTGGGGTCGCTGAAGTCGAACATCGCCCACACCCAGGCGGCGGCCGGGGTGGCCGGGATCATCAAGATGGTCATGGCGCTGCGTCACGGCGTCCTGCCCAAGACGCTGCACGTCGACGAGCCCTCGCCCAACGTGGACTGGTCGGCCGGCGCCGTCCGGCTGCTCACCGAGCCGGTTCCCTGGTCCGCCTCCGGACGCCCGCGCCGCGCGGGGATCTCCTCCTTCGGGCTCAGCGGCACCAACGCGCACGTGATCATCGAGGAGCCGCCGACGGCCGAGGAGGACCCGCAGGTCTTCTCGCGCCCGCCGGCCTCGACGGTGCCGGTCCTGCCGGTGCTGCTCTCCGCGCACACCGGTGCGGCGCTGCCCGCGCAGGCCGTGCGGCTGCTGACCCACCTGGACTCCAGGCCGGAGCTGTCACTGCCCGACATCGGGTTCACCTCGGCGACCGCGCGGGCGGCGCTGCCGCACCGTGCCGTGCTGGTCGCGGCCGACCGCGAGGACCTGCGGCGCGGCCTGACCGCCCTGGTGTACGGCACCGACGGCCCCGACGTGCTGCGCGGCGTGGCGCAGCCCCGCGGCGGGACGGCGTTCCTGTTCACCGGCCAGGGGGCGCAGCGGCCGGGGATGGGCCAGGAGCTGCATGCCGCGTTCCCCGCGTTCGCCGAGGCGTTCGACGAGGTCGCCGCCGAGCTGGACGTCCACCTGGCCCGGCCGTTGCGAGAGGTGCTCTGGAGCGACGACACCGGGGCGATCGACCAGACCCTCTACACCCAGGCCGGGCTGTTCGCGATCGAGGTGGCGCTGTTCCGGCTGCTGGAGGCGTGGGGACTGCGGCCCGACTACCTGGCCGGTCACTCCGTCGGCGAGCTGGCCGCCGCGCACGCGGCAGGCGTGCTGTCGGTCGCGGACGCGGCCGAGCTCGTGGCGGCGCGCGGGCGGTTGATGCAGGCGCTGCCCGACGGCGGGGCGATGATCAGCGTGCAGGCGAGCGAGGAGGAGATCGCGCCGCTGCTCGACGACCGGGTCGGCCTGGCCGCGATCAACGGGCCGTCCGCCGTGGTGATCTCCGGCGTCGACGCCGCCGTGAGCGAGCTCGCCGCGCGGTTCGAGGCCAAGGGCCGCAAGATCCGGCGGCTGCGGGTGTCCCACGCCTTCCACTCGCCGCTGATGGAGCCGATGCTCGCCGAACTGCGCACCGTGGCGCAGGGACTGACCTACCACCCGCCGCGGGTCCCGCTCGTCTCGACGGTCACCGGCGGGCCGGTCGGCGCCGCGGAGCTGGCCAACGCCGACTACTGGCTCCGCAACGCGCGGCAGACCGTGCGCTTCCACGAGGCCGTGCGGTGGCTGGCGGACGGCGGCGTCACCACCTTCCTCGAACTCGGTCCCGCCGCCGTGCTCACCGCGCTGGCCGCCGACGGCGCGCCCGGCGAGGACCGCGCGTACGTGCCGCTGCTGCGCGGGTCCTCCCGCAGCGCCGGCGAGGCGCACGACGTCGTCTCGGCGCTGGGCACCCTGCACGTGCGCGGCCGTGCGATCGACTGGCGGGCGTTCTACGAGGGCACCGGCGGCACCCGGACCGAGCTCCCCACGTACGCCTTCCAGCGCAAGCAGTACTGGCGGGAGACCCCGGCCCTGCCGGACGCCGACCTGGACGCGTGGCGCTACAAGATCGACTGGCACGAGGTGCCGGCAGGCGCTCCCGCGCTGACCGGCGCGTGGCTGGTCGCCGTGCCCGGCGGAGAGATCGGGGACGGTGCTCGCGAGGCGGTCGCGACGCTGACGGCCGGAATCGCCGGCCGGGGCGCGACCGTCGAGGTGCTGGAGACCGGCGCCGACCGGGCCGCGACGGCCGACGCCGTGCGCCGGGCCATCGCGGGCGGGACGCCCCTCGCGGGGGTGCTGTCCCTGCTGGCCTTCGACCAAGGCCAGCATCTTCGGCACGACGCGCTGCCCGCCGGCACCGCCGCGACCCTCACCCTCGTGCAGGCGCTCGGCGACGCCGGAGTGACCGCGCCGCTGTGGTGCGTCACCCGGCGGGGAGTCGGCACGGCCGCCGCGGACGCGCCGCCGAGCCCGGACCAGGCGACGATCTGGGGCCTCGGCGTCGGTGTCGCCCTCGACCACCCCGAGCGCTGGGGCGGCCTGGTCGACCTGCCCGAGACGATCGACGAGGCGGACCTCGACGGGCTCGCCGCCGTCCTGTCCGGCACCACGGGGGAGGACCAGGTCGCGGTCAGGTCCGGACGGATTCTCGGCCGGCGCATGGTGCCGGCCGGCCTCGGCGGGACCGCCCCCGCGCGGTCGTGGCGGCCGCGCGGCACCATCCTCATCACCGGCGGCACCGGCGGGCTGGGCGCGCACGTGGCACGCTGGCTCGCGGGGCGCGGCGCCGAGCACATCGTGCTGGCCGGCCGCAGGGGCGCGGCCACCCCCGGAGCGGCGGAGCTCGCCGAGGAGCTGACCGCCCGGGGAACCCGGGTGAGCGTCGTCGCCTGCGACGTCGCCCAGCGGGACGCCGTACGCGACCTGCTGGAGAACCTGCCCGCCGAGCCGCCGCTCACCGCCGTCGTGCACGCCGCCGGGGTCCTGCAGCGGATCGCGTCGCCGGCCGACCTCGACGTCGACGAGTTCGCCGAGGTCGGCGAGGCCAAGGTGGCGGGCGCGCGGCACCTCGACGAGCTGCTCGCCGACCGGCCGCTCGACGCGTTCGTGCTGTTCTCGTCGGGCGCGGCGATCTGGGGCAGCGGCGGGCAGACGGCCTACGCCAGCGCCAACGCCTACCTGGACGCGCTCGCGCGCGACCGGCGGGCCCGCGGCCTGACGGCCACCTCCATCGCCTGGGGCCCCTGGGAGAGCGGCATGGTCGACGCCGAGCTCGGCGCGGTGCTGCGCCGGATCGGCACCCCGGCGATGCGGCCCGAGCGGGCCGTCAAGGCCCTCGGCCAGGCGCTCGACCACGACGACACCGAGGTCGTGATCGCCGACTTCGACTGGCCGCGCTTCATCCCCGCCTACACCCTGGCCCGGCCGCGGCCTCTGCTGAACGCGTTGCCGCTGGCCGGCGCGGACGCAGGCGCCGGTTCCGGGGCCGGCTCCGGTCCCGCCTCCCAGCCGGCCGGGCCGTCTCCGGCGCTGTCCGGCCTCCGCGAGATGGGTCCGGCCGAACAGCAGCGCACGCTGCTCGACCTGGTCCGTACGCAGGTGGCGGCGGTGCTGGGCTACGGCGACGCGACCGAGGTCGAGCCCGGCCGGTCGTTCGAGGACATGGGCTTCGACTCGGTCGCGGCGGTCGAGCTGCGCACCAGGCTGAACACCGCGACGGGGGAGAACCTGCCGAGCACCCTGGTGTTCGACCACCCCTCGCCGAAGGCACTCGCGGAGCACCTCCGCGCCACGCTGTGCGCGCCGGAGGAGCCGTCCGCGGACGTCGTGCTCGCCGACCTCAACCGGATCGGCGCGCAGGCGGGCGCACTGCCGCCCGAGGAGCGCGCACGGGTGGCCTCACAGCTACAGGCCCTGCTCGACGGCCTGACGTCCGCGCCGGAGGGGGCGACCACGGCCGAGCGGCTGGCCACGGCGTCCGCGGACGACCTGTTCGCCTTCATCGACTCCGAACTTATGACTGAGCACTGACCGAGCACCGGCACCGACCAGCACCAACGTGGCACCGACTGAGGACTAACTGGGGACTCGCTGATGGGCAACGACGAGAAGCTCCTTGAATATTTGCGCAAGGTCACGGCGGACCTGCACCAGACCCGCTCGCGGCTGCGCCAGGTGGAGGCCGATGCCACCGAACCCATCGCGATCGTCGCCATGGGCTGCCGTTACCCGGGCGGCGTCACCTCACCCGAGGAGCTGTGGCGGCTCGTCGCCGACGAGGTCGACGCCATCGGCCCGTTCCCGGTCGACCGCGGCTGGGACCTCGACACCGAGCGCAGCTACGTACGGGAGGGCGGCTTCGTCGCCGACGTGGCGGGATTCGACGCCGGTTTCTTCGGCATCGCGCCCCGCGAGGCGCTGGCCATGGACCCGCAGCAGCGCCTGGTGCTGGAGGTCGCCTGGGAGACGCTCGAACGCGCCGGCCTCGACCCCCACTCCGTACGCGGTGAGCGGGTCGGCGTGTTCGTCGGCTCCGGCATGCAGGACTACGCGGGCCTGCTGGACGCGGCGCCCGAGGTGGCCGAGGCCTACCTGGGCACGGCCACCGCGTCCGCGGTGATCTCCGGGCGGGTGGCCTACACCCTCGGTCTGGAGGGACCGACCCTCACGGTCGACACCGCGTGCTCGTCGTCCCTGGTGGCGCTGCACCTGGCGGCGCAGGCGCTGCGCAACCGGGAGTGCGCGCTCGCGCTGGCCGGTGGCGTGATGGTCATGTCCACGCCGGGCCCGTTCATCGGGATGAGCAAGCAGAGCGGCCTCGCCCGGGACGGCCGGTGCAAGGCGTTCTCCGACAGCGCCGACGGCACCGGCTGGGCCGAGGGCGCCGGTCTGCTCCTGCTGGAGCGCCTGTCGGACGCGCAGCGCAACGGGCACCACGTGCTGGCCGTCATCCGCGGCTCCGCGGTCGGCTCCGACGGCGCCAGCAACGGCCTCACCGCGCCGAACGGCCCGGCGCAGCAGCGGGTGATCCGCGACGCGCTCGCCGGCGCCGAACTGACCACGGCGGACATCGACGCGGTGGAGGGACACGGCACCGGCACCACCCTTGGCGACCCGATCGAGGCGCAGGCCCTGCTCGCCACCTACGGTAAGAACCGGCCGGCCGACCAGCCGCTGTGGCTGGGCTCCGTGAAGTCCAACATCGGCCACGCTCAGGCCGCCGCCGGGGTCAGCGGCGTGATCAAGATGGTCATGGCCATGCGGCACGGGGTGCTGCCGCGCACCCTGCACGTCACCGAGCCGTCCTCGCACGTGGACTGGACGGCGGGGAACGTCCGGCTGCTGACCGAGCGGCGGCCGTGGCCGTCGGGCGACCGGCCTCGCCGGGCGGGCGTCTCGTCGTTCGGCGTGAGCGGCACCAACGCCCACGTCGTGCTGGAGGAGGCGCCCCCCGCCGAGCCGGTGACGCAGAGCACTCCCGCGAGCGCGCCGGTGTGGCCGGCCGCGACGCCCGTGCCGCTGCCGGTCTCGGCACGCGACGCCGACTCGCTGCGCGCCCAGGCGGCCCGGCTGCTGGAGCACCTGGACGGGTCGCCGGACACGTCCGTCGTCGACCTCGGCTACTCCCTGGCGACGAGCCGGGCCGCGCTCGCGCACCGGGCGGTGCTGCTCGCGACCGACCGGGAGTCCGTCCTGCGTGGTCTGACCGAGCTCAGCGCGGGCGAGCCGTCGGCGGCCATCGTGCGGGGCACGGCGGCCGAGAGCGACACCGCCTTCCTGTTCACCGGTCAGGGCGCCCAGCGCCTGGGCATGGGCCGCGAACTGCACGCGACGTTCCCGGTGTTCGCGCAGGCCTTCGACGCGGTCGTGGCCGAGCTGGACGCGCATCTGGATCGGCCGTTGCGTGAGGTGATCTGGGGCGAGGACGCCGACCTGGTCGACCAGACCGCCTACGCGCAGGCGGGGTTGTTCGCAGTCGAGGTGGCGCTGTTCCGCCTCGTCGAGTCGTGGGGGGTACGGCCGGACTACCTGGCCGGGCACTCCGTCGGCGAGCTGGCCGCCGCGCACGTCGCCGGGATGCTGTCGCTCGCCGACGCGTGCCGCCTGGTCGCGGCGCGGGGCCGCTTGATGCAGGCGCTGCCGTCGGGTGGGGCGATGGTCGCGGTCGAGGCGACCGAGGACGAGGTGCTGCCGCTGCTGGTGGAGGGGGTGGACATCGCGGCGGTCAACGGGCCGAGCGCGGTGGTCGTCTCCGGGCAGGAAGCCCCGGTCCTGGCCCTGGCGGCGAAGCTGGCGGAGCAGGGCAGGAAGACGCGCCGGTTGCGGGTCTCCCACGCCTTCCACTCGCATCTGATGGAGCCCATGCTCGCCGACTTCGCCGAGGTGGCCGAGTCGCTGACGTACGAGCGGCCGTCCATCCCGATCGTGTCCACCGTCACCGGCGCCTTCGCCGACTCCGGCTTCGGCACCGCGCGCTACTGGGTGGACCAGGTGCGCGGGGCGGTGCGGTTCGCCGACGCGGTGACCACCCTGGCGGCCCAGGGGGTGACCCGGTTCGTCGAGCTGGGTCCGGACGCGGTGCTGACCGCGATGGCCCGGCAGACCGTCGGAACCGGCGCGCTCCTCCCGACCCTCCGCAAGGACCGGCAGGAGCCCGCCGCCATGATCGCAGCCCTCGCCGGGCTGCACACGAGCGGGCTTCCCGTGGACTGGCAGGCCGTCTTCGCCGGAAGCGGCGCCGTGCGGGCGGACCTCCCGACGTACGCGTTCCAGCGGCGCAGATACTGGGTGGAGGCCGCGCCCACCGCCGACGTGGCCGCCGCCGGCCTGGACGCCCCGGGGCATCCGCTGCTGGGCGCGGTCGTCCAGATGCCCGACTCCGGGGAGGTCGTCCTCACCGGCCGCCTGTCCACCCGCGCGCAGCCGTGGCTCGCCGACCACCGGGTCATGGGCCGGGTCCTGGTGCCCGGGACGGCGTTCGTCGAACTGGCGATCCGCGCCGGTGACCAGGTCGGCTGCGCCGTGCTCGACGAGCTGACCCTGCACGCGCCGCTGGCGCTGCCGGAGGCGGACTCCGTCCATCGCGGCGTCCGGATCCAGGTGGTGCTCGGCCCGCAGGACGCCGCGTCTCCCGCGCGTACGGTGGCGATCTACTCCCGTCTCGACGAACCGGGCACGGACCTGCCGTGGACTTTGCACGCCGAAGGCGTGCTGACCGCCGGGGCCGCCCCCGCCGAGGACGCGACGGCCGAGTGGCCGCCGCCCGGGGCCGTCCCGGTCGAACTCGGCGACCTGTACGGCGACCTCGCCGAAGCCGGCCTCGGCTACGGTCCGGTCTTCCAGGGCCTGCGAGCCGTCTGGCGCTCGGGCGACGAGGTGTTCGCCGAGGTCGCGCTGCCCGAGCAGGCGACGTCCGCCGCCGCCGACTTCGGCATCCACCCGGCCCTGCTGGACGCCTGCCTGCACACCGCGGCCTTCGCCGGGCTGTTCGAGCAGCAGGCCGTGGTGCCGTTCGCGTGGTCACGGGTCACCCTGCACGCCGCCGGCGCTCCCGCCGTCCGCGTACGGCTGACCCCGGCCGGCGCCGGGGCGGTGACGCTGGACGTCGCCGACACGAGCGGACGGCCGGTGCTGTCCGCCGACTCGCTGACGCTGCGCCCGATCTCCGCCGAGCAGGCGTCGTCGCCGGCCCTGCCGGAAAACCTGTACCGGGTGGAGTGGTCGCCCCTCCCGGTGAGCACGGCCCAGCCGTCGCCCGCCGAGGTGGTCGTGGTCCGCGGTGAGCCGGGTGTGTCGGCGGATGCGGTGCGTGGGGCGACGCATGCGGTGCTGTCGGCGTTGCAGTCGTGGCCGGAGGAGGAGCGGCCGGCCGATGCGGTGCTGGCGGTGGTCACGTCGGGTGCCGTGGGGCTGCCCGGTGAGGACGTGACCGACCTGGCCGGTGCTGCTGTCTGGGGCCTGGTGCGGTCCGCGCAGTCGGAGCTGTCCGGCCGGGTGGTTCTGGTGGACACCGACGGCTCGGTGGACGTGCCGGTCGTGGTGGCGTCGGGCGAGCCGCAGGTCGTGGTGCGCGATGGGGTGATGTACGCGGCCCGCCTGGTCCGGGTGCCGACCGGCACTCCGGAGGCCGGGCCCGCCGGGTTCGGCGACGGAGCCGTCCTGGTCACCGGCGGCACCGGCGCGCTGGGCGAACTCGTGGTCCGGCACCTGGTGGCCCGGCACGGCGTGCGCCGCCTGGTGCTGGTCAGCCGCCGCGGCCCGGAGGCGCCCGGCGCCGCGGAGCTGCGCGACGAAATCGCCGGGCTCGGCGCCGAGGTGTCGGTGGTCGCGTGTGACGTGGCCGATCGGGATGCGTTGGCGGCTGTGCTGGCCGGGGTGGACGTCTCGGCCGTGGTGCACATGGCGGGTGTGCTGGACGACGGTGTGATCGGGTCGTTGACGCCGGAGCGGGTGGATCGGGTGCTGCGTCCGAAGGTGGACGCGGCGCTGAACCTGCACGAGCTGACGCGTGATCGTGAGCTGTCGGCGTTCGTGCTGTTCTCCTCGGCGTCGGGGGTGTTCGGGACGCCGGGTCAGGGCAGCTACGCGGCGGCCAACGCCTTCCTGGACGCCCTCGCCGCGCACCGCCGGGCGGGCGGCCTCACCGCCCAGTCCCTGGCCTGGGGCCCGTGGGCGGCCGGCATGGCCGGCACCCTGGAGCAGTCGCGCTTCTCCCAGGGCGGCTTCGTCCCGCTGAACGCCGACACCGGGCTGGCCGCCTTCGACGCCGCCCTCACGACGGCCGAGCCGGTGCTGGCGCCGCTGACCCTGAACCTCCCCGGCCTGCGCGCCCAGGCCGAGAACCTGCCCCAGCTGCTGCGCGGCGTCGTCCCCGCGGTCCGCCGGCGCAGCGCCGGGGCCGGGTCCGCCGACGGCGCGCTCGCGCGGCGGCTGGCCGAACTGCCCGAGGAAGAGCGGCAGCCCATGCTGCTGCGGCTCGTGCTCGGACACGTGGCGCAGGTGCTGGGCTTCGCCTCGACCGACGCGATCGAGCCGGACCGGGCGTTCGGCGAGTTCGGCTTCGACTCGCTGTCCGCGGTGGAGTTCCGAAACGCGCTGAACGCCGAGACCGGCCTGCGGCTGCCGGCGTCGCTGGTCTTCGACTATCCGTCCCCGACCGCGCTCGCCCGTCACCTCGCCGCCGAACTCACCGGAACGGGCCGGAAGATCACCGCCGTACGGTCCGCCACGGACGCGACGGACGAGCCGCTGGCGATCGTGGGCATGGCCTGCCGCTATCCCGGCGGGGTGTCCTCGCCGGAGGACCTGTGGCGGCTGGTCGCGGGCGGGGTGGACGCGATCTCCGAGTTTCCGGTGAACCGCGGCTGGGACGTCGAGGAGTTCTTCGACCCCGACGGTGCCCGGCCCGGCACCAGTTATGTGAAGCGGGGTGGGTTCCTGCACGAGGCGGCGGAGTTCGACGCGGCCTTCTTCGGGATCTCGCCGAACGAGGCTCTGGTGATGGACCCGCAGCAGCGGCTGCTGCTGGAGACCTCGTGGGAGGCGATCGAGCGGGCCGGCATCGACCCTGGCTCGTTGCGGGGGTCGGCGACCGGGGTGTTCGCCGGGATGATGTACCACGACTACGCCGCGAACAGCAGCACCGGGTCGATCGCTTCGGGCCGGGTGTCGTATGTGTTCGGGTTCGAGGGCCCGTCGGTCACGGTCGACACCGCGTGCTCGTCTTCGCTGGTGGCGTTGCATCTGGCGGGGCAGGCGCTGCGGTCGGGGGAGTGCTCGCTGGCGTTGGTGGGTGGTGTGGCGGTGATGGCCACGCCGGAGGCCTTCATCGAGTTCTCCCGCCAGCGCGGACTGTCACCCGACGGCCGCTGCCGCGCGTACGGCGCGGGCGCGAACGGCACGGCGTGGGCTGAGGGCTGTGGTGTGCTGCTGGTGGAGCGGCTGTCGGACGCGCGGCGGCTGGGCCACCGGGTGCTCGCGGTGGTGCGGGGTACGGCGGTGAACCAGGACGGTGCGTCGAATGGTCTGACCGCGCCGAACGGTCCGTCGCAGGAGCGGGTGATCCGCCAGGCGCTGGCGAACGCCAGGTTGTCGGTGCGGGACGTCGATGCGGTGGAGGGTCACGGCACCGGTACCACTCTCGGTGACCCGATCGAGGCGCAGGCGGTGCTGGCCACCTACGGCCAGGACCGCCCGGAGGAGCGGCCGCTGTGGCTGGGGTCGCTGAAGTCGAACATCGGCCACGCCCAGGCGGCGGCCGGTGTCGGCGGGGTCATCAAGATGGTGCAGGCGATCCGGCACGGGGTGCTGCCCAAGACGCTGCACGTGGACGAGCCGTCCCCGCACATCGAGTGGTCGGCCGGTCAGGTCGAGTTGCTGACCGAGGCGATGCCGTGGCCGGAGGTGGACCGTCCGCGTCGTGCGGGTGTGTCGTCGTTCGGGATCAGCGGGACCAACGCCCACGTCATCATCGAGCAGGCTCCCGCCGACCTCGCCGCCGATGTCCTCCTTGCCGAGGCTCCCTCCCCGGCCCTGCTCGCCGGCACCGCCGAGAGCGGGCAGCCCGAGGCCGCCGCAGTGGCGGGCGAGGGCGTGGCGCTCGCCGGTGCTGCCGCTGAGCCGGTGCCCGGTGAGGGCGTGGCCTCTGTCGCGGGCGAGGGCGCCGCGCAGGTCTCGGCCGAGGCCCATGCCGACCTCACCCCCACCGAGGCGCCCGCCCCGATCCCGGTCGAGGGCGTGGCTCCGGTGGCGTGGGTGGTGTCGGGCAAGACGGCGGACGCGCTGGCCGGGCAGGCGGCGCGGGTGCTGTCCTTCGTGCAGGACCGTCCCGCCCTGAGCGTGGCCGACATCGGCTACTCGCTGGCGACGACGCGGACGTCGTTCGAGCGTCGAGCGGTGGTGACCGGTGGTGATCGGGCCGGGCTGCTGGCGGGGCTGGCCGCACTGGCGGAGGGACGTACCGCACCTCAGGTGGTGCAGGGGATCGCCCGCTCCGGTGGCAAGGTCGGCATGCTGTTCACCGGTCAGGGCGCCCAGCGGCTCGGCATGGGCCGCGAACTGCACGCGGCGTACGCGCAGGCGGGGTTGTTCGCCGTCGAGGTGGCGCTGTTCCGCCTGATCTCCTCGTGGGGGGTGCGGCCGGACTACCTGGCCGGGCACTCGGTGGGTGAGCTGGCCGCCGCGCATGTGGCCGGGATGCTGTCGCTTCCCGATGCGTCCCGCCTGGTCGCGGCGCGGGGCCGGTTGATGCAGGCCCTTCCGGCTGGTGGGGCGATGGTCGCCGTTCAGGCCACCGAGGACGAGGTGACCCCCCTGCTCACCGAGGGGGTGGACATCGCGGCGGTCAACGGCCCCCGCGCGGTGGTGATCTCCGGGCAGGAGGGTCCGGTTCTGGCCCTGGCCGAACGGCTGGCGGAGCAGGGGCGGAAGACGCGCCGGTTGCGGGTCTCCCACGCCTTCCACTCCCACCTGATGGAGCCGATGCTCGCCGACTTCCACACCGTGGCGGAGTCGCTGACCTACGGGCGGCCGTCCATCCCGATCGTGTCCACCGTCACCGGCGACCTCGCCGATACCGAGTTCGGCACCGCCGAGTACTGGGTGGACCAGGTGCGGGGCGCGGTGCGGTTCGCCGACGCCGTCAGCGCCCTGGCTGCCCAGGGGGTGACCCGGTTCGTCGAGCTGGGCCCGGACGCGGTGCTGACCGCGATGGCCCAGCAGACCCTCGACGAGGCCGACACCACCGTCTTCACCGCCACCATGCGGGCAGAGCGTCCCGAACCGGGCACGGTCGTCGCCGCGCTCGGTCAGTTGCACACCGCCGGCGTCCCGGTCGACTGGCAGGCCTTCTACGCCGAGACCGGCGCCCGCCGGGTCGACCTGCCCACCTACGCCTTCCAGCGCGAGTCCTACTGGCTCGACACCCTCGACTACTGGAGGCAGGCCTGGGCCGGGGCCTTCGCGGGGGCGGCCGACATCGCGTCGGCGGGCCTGGACTCGGCGGATCACCCGCTGCTGGGCGCTGTCGTGACGTCGCCGGAGTCGGACGGCGTGGTGCTGACCGGGCGGCTGTCCTCCCGTACGCAGGACTGGCTGGCCGACCACCGGGTTCTCGGCAACGTGGTGTTCCCCGGCACCGGCTTCGTCGAGATGGCGATCCGCGCCGGTGACCAGGTCGGCTGCGAGGTGCTTGAGGAACTGACCCTGCAGGCTCCGCTGGTGCTGCCAGAAAGCGGCGTCGCGGTGCGCGTCTCCGTCGGCGCCGCCGACGAATCGGGCCGCCGGTCGGTCAGCGTCCATTCGCGGAGCGAGGACGTCGACGCGCCGTGGGTCTGCCACGCCACCGGCCTGCTGGCCCCCGGCGTGACCGAGCCGGTGGCGGCGGCTCACGAATGGCCTCCCGCCGGTGCCGTCCCGGTCGATCTCAGCAGCCTGTACGCCGACCTGGCCGAGGCCGGAATCACGTACGGCCCCGTCTTCCAGGGCCTGAAGACCGCCTGGCGCCGCGGCGACGACGTCTTCGCCGAGGTGGCGCTGCCCGAGTCCGTGCAGGAGGAGGCCGATCGGTTCGGGATCCACCCGGCCCTGCTCGACGCGTGCCTGCACGCCATCGGGCTGACCAGCGTGATCGGCGAGGAGGCGGCGCTGCCCTTCTCGTGGGCGGGGGTCGCCCTGCACGCGACCGGCGCGCAGGCGGTGCGCGTCCGGGTCACCACGGTCGGCTCGGACGCGGTGAGCATCGCCGTCGCCGACCACACCGGTGCCCCGGTCGCGTCGGTCGAGTCGCTGACCGTACGGACGATCCCGGCCGGCGGGCTCGACGCGGCCGCTTCGCGGCAGGCCGCCCCGCTGTTCCGGCTCTCGTGGGCGCCGATCGGCGGCGCGTCACCGGCCACCACCGACCCGGCCGAGGTGGTCGTGGTCCGCGGTGAGCCGGGTGTGTCGGCGGATGCGGTGCGTGGGGCGACGCATGCGGTGCTGTCGGCGTTGCAGTCGTGGCCGGAGGAGGAGCGGCCGGCCGATGCGGTGCTGGCGGTGGTCACGTCGGGCGCCGTGGGGCTGCCCGGTGAGGATGTGACCGACCTGGCCGGTGCGGCTGTCTGGGGCCTGGTGCGGTCCGCGCAGTCGGAGAACCTGGGCCGGATCCTGCTGCTGGACACCGACGGCTCGGTGGACGTGCCGGTCGTGGTGGCGTCGGGCGAGCCGCAGGTCGTGGTGCGCGACGGGGTGATGTACGCGGCCCGGCTCGTCCGCGTGCCCGCCGCAACCGCCGAGGTCGAGCCGGTGACGTCGTTCCCCGCCGAGGGGACGGTGCTGGTCACGGGTGGCACCGGGATGCTGGGCCGGTTGGTGGCGCGGCACCTGGTCGTGGCGCATGGAGTGCGTCACCTGCTGCTCACCAGCAGGAGCGCCTCGGCCGAGAGCGCCGCCGACCTGATCGGCGAGCTTGCGGACCTCGGCGCCGAGGTGTCGGTGGTCGCGTGTGACGTGGCCGATCGGGATGCGTTGGCGGCTCTGCTGGCCGGGGTGGACGTCTCGGCCGTGGTGCACATGGCGGGTGTGCTGGACGACGGTGTGATCGGGTCGTTGACGCCGGAGCGGGTGGATCGGGTGTTGCGTCCGAAGGTGGACGCGGCGCTGAACCTGCACGAGCTGACGCGTGATCGTGAGCTGGCGGCGTTCGTGCTGTTCTCCTCGGCGTCGGGGGTCTTCGGGACGCCGGGTCAGGGTAGCTACGCCGCGGCCAACGCCTTCCTGGACGCCCTCGCCGCGCACCGCCGGGCGAACGGCCTCACCGCCCAGTCGCTGGCCTGGGGCCTCTGGGACGCCCAGGGCGGCATGGGTGGTGAGCTGACCGCCGTCGAGCGGCAGCGGCTGAGCCGTACCGGTGTGGAACCGCTGTCGGCCGAGCAGGGGCTGGAACTGTTCGACGCGGCCTGCGCCTCGGACGCCTCCGCGGTGGTGCCGATCCGGCTGAACCTCACCGCGCTCGCCGCGGCCGGCCCGGAGGCGCCGGCCCTGCTGGGCAGCCTGGTCCGGCGACCGGCCCGCAGAAGTGCGGCGGGAGTTCCCGCGGCGGCGGCGCAACTGGCCGAGCGGCTGGCGCCGCTGTCCGAAGCGGACCGCGTGGCCGCGCTGCTGGAGATCGTGCGTACGCAGGCGGCCGCCGTGCTGGGGCACGCCGGGGCGGAGGCGATCGAGCCCGATCGGGCGTTCGGTGAGCTGGGCTTCGACTCGCTGTCCGCGGTGGAGTTCCGCAACGCGCTGAACGCCCAGGTCGGGCTGCGGCTGCCGGCGTCGCTGGTCTTCGACTACCCCAACGCGCTCGCCGTCGCGGAGCACATCGCGGCCGAGGTCGCCGGTGCGGACACCAGGCGTACGGCGGTGGCGGCCACGGCCGGTTCGGTCGACGAGCCGCTGGCGATCGTGGGCATGGCGTGCC
>QFZU02000011.1 GCA_003260025.2 Microbispora triticiradicis
GCCGCCGGGACGGATCGAGCGGATGGTGGCCGCGGCGCGGGCGCGAGCCGACCGGCAGTTCTGTGCCCAGACCGTCGCGCGACTGGGCGAGCAGTGCGCCGGCCGGCTGCTGAAGCTGGTGGCGGAGGGAAACGAGGACGGAACCGCGTTGCTGGCCGCGCTGAAGCGCGACCCGGGGGCGGTGGGGCTGGACTCGCTGCTGACGGAGATCACCAAGCTGACCGCCGTACGGGGGCTCAAGCTGCCGGCGGGCCTGTTCGCGGACTGCTCGGAGAAGCTGGTTGCGGCCTGGCGGGCACGGGCGATCAAGATGTACCCCTCGGACTTCCGCGACGGGGGCGAGGACGTGCGGACGACGTTGCTGGCCACGCTGTGCGCATCGCGGCAGGCGGAGATCACCGACGCGCTCGTGGAACTGCTCATCGCCCTGGTCCACAAGATCAACGCTCGTGCGGAGCGGCGGGTGGAGCGGCAGCTGACGGACGAGCTGCGGAAGGTCCGCGGCAAGGAAGGCATCCTCTTCAAGCTCGCGGACGCCGCCATCGGCAAGCCGGACGAGATCGTACGCAGGGCCTTGTTCCCGGTGGTCGGGGAGAAGACGCTGCGGGACCTGGTCGCGGAGGCGAAGGCGAACGAGAAGGCGTTCAAGGCCAAGGTCCGCACCACGCTGCGGTCCTCCTACAGCAGCTACTACCGGCAGATGCTGCTGCCGCTACTGAAGACGCTGGGCTTCAAGTGCAACAACACCGCCTACCGGCCGGTGATGGACGCCCTCGCGCTGCTGCAGTCCTACGCCGGCGTGGACGGCAAGGTGCGCTACTACCGCGAGGACGCGGTGGTACCGATGGATGGCGTGGTGCGCAAGGACTGGCGCGAGGCCGTGGTGGACGACCGCGGGCGGATCGAGCGGATCCCGTACGAGCTGTGCGTGCTGGTGGCGCTGCGGGATGCGATCCGCCGCCGGGAGATCTACGTCAAGGGCGCACAGCGGTGGTGTAACCCGGAGGACGATCTGCCCGGCGACTTCGAGGCCGCCCGCACGGTGCACTACGCCGCGATCCGTCAGCCCGAGGACCCCAAGGAATTCATCGCCGGGCTGAAGCAGCGGATGACCGCCGGCCTGGACCGGCTGAGTGCCGCCTTGGCGGATGGCTCCGCGGGCGGGGTGAAGGTCACCACCCGCAAGGGCGAGCCGTGGATCACCGTCCCGAAGCTGGAGCCGCTGGCCGAGCCGACCGGACTGCAGGCGCTCAAGGAGGAGGTCGTACGCCGCTGGGGCGTCCTCGATCTGCTGGACATGCTGAAGAACGCCGACTTCCTGTCCGGCTTTACCGACGAGTTCTCCTCCATCGCCGCGTACGAGCGCATCGACCGGCCCACCCTGCAGCGCCGGCTGCTGCTGGCGCTGTTCGCGCTGGGCACGAACATGGGCATCCGGGCGATCGTGGCGACCGGCGAGCACGGCGAGACCGAGGTCGCGCTGCGGCACGTGCGCCGGCACTTCATCACCGTCGACAACCTGCGCGCCGCGGTGACGAAACTGGTGAACGCCACCTTCGCCGCCCGTGACACGTCCTGGTGGGGGAAGGGCACGGCGTGCGCGTCGGACTCGAAGAAGTTCGGGTCCTGGTCGTCCAACTTCATGACCGAGTACCACGCCCGCTACGGCGGCAACGGCGTGATGATCTACTGGCACGTCGAGAAGAAGAACGTCTGCATCTACTCCCAGCTCAAGAGCTGTTCGTCGTCCGAGGTCGCGGCGATGATCGAGGGCCTGCTGCGGCACTGCACGGACGCCGAGATCGAGTCCCAGTACGTCGACACCCACGGCGCCTCCGTCGTCGGGTTCGCGTTCACCGAGTTGCTGAACTTCCGGCTGCTGCCCCGGCTGAAGAACATCGGCAGCATCCGCCTGTACCGCCCGGACGACACCCCGCTCGGCTGGCCGGGGCTCGGTGGCTCGCTGACCCGCCCGATCCGCTGGGAGCTGATCGAGCAGCAGTACGACCAGCTGGTGAAGTACGCCACCGCGCTCCGGCTGGGGACCGCGGAGGCCGAGCAGGTGCTGCGGCGCTTCACCCGCGGCGGACCCAAGCACCCCACGTACGCCGCGCTCGAAGAGCTCGGCCGCGCCGTGCGCACGATCTTCGCCTGCGACTACCTCGCCAGCCCGGAGCTGCGCCGCGAGATCCACGGCGGGCTGCAGGTCGTGGAGAACTGGAACAGCGCGAACACCGTGCTCCACTACGGCAAGGACGGCGCCCTGACCGGCCCGGACAAGGAGCACGCCGAGACCTCGATGCTCGCGCTGCACCTGCTGCAGTCCGCGCTCGTGCACGTCAACACGCTGCTCGTGCAGCAGATCCTCGCCGAACCTACGTGGGCGAAGAAGCTGACGGACGAGGACCGGCGCGGCCTGACCGCCTTGTTCTGGTCGAACGTCAACCCGTACGGGACCTTCCGCCTGGATATGGACAAGCGCCTCGACCTGGGGCTCACGGTGCCCCGCCCCCGCACCGCGGCGGATGCCGCCGACTAATCAAGCACGGAGCGACGATGAAGGACTTCGCGCGCGGCCGTACAGCATTGCGTAACGCGCACTCCCGTGAGGCCGGCCGCGCGCTGCGATCGTGGGCGGGGCCCACGGAGCCGTACGCGAGGAGTGGAAGATCATCTCATCTCATCGCCTCGGCGTGGCTGCTGGAGACGAGTATTGGCTCCATGGTCCGCCTGCGTGATGCCTCCCTGGATGGCCGCCTCAACGTGATCGAGGCTGACTGTGTTGATCCAGCAGCGCCGATCTGCGGCGGGGGTGGCGCCGGCCTCGGCTACGGCCCGCCCGCGCCGGCCCTGCCCCTCATGGCGCCCTCAGTCCGGCGACGAGCCCGGTTGTCGGTCGGCCGAGGAGCCGGGACAGATCGTCGCCGACACGAGCGAACGCCCCCGCGGCGATGGTCTCGTCGAGATTCACCAAGAAGCTTGCCAACTCCTCGCTCATCCCAGAGCCGGCAAGCAGCGCCCGCAGCTCGTCCGGAGCGACCGGCTGATAGATGACGTCTCGCTCCAGGACGACGGACATCGCTTCCGCGATGTCCGCGTAGCTGAAGTCCGTGTCGCCGGAGAGGCCGTAGCTGACGTTGTCGTGCCCCTCAGTGGTGGCGACGACGGCCAATGCCTCGGCAAGGTCCAACCGGCTGGCTGCCGCCACCACGGCGTCGCCGGTCGCCGCGGCCAGGACTCCGGTGTGGCGGCAAGCCGCGAGCGCCGGGATGTAGTTCTCGATGTACCAGGTATTGCGGAGGATCGTGTACGTCAGCCCGGAGGCAATCAGCGCATCCTCTGTCGCCTTATGGTCGGCGTTGATCTGGAATCGGTCGTCGTCAGCCCGAACGCCGCTGGTGTAGTAGACGTGCCGGACATCCGCGCCCTTGGCAGCCGCGATGACAGAGATGTGCTGAGCGCAGCGATTCGGGTCGCTGCCGGAGATCAGCACGACATCGGTGTGCCGGGCGACCACGTCGGCGACGCCGACCGCGTCGGACAAGTCAACGGCGGCGGTGTTGAACCCCGCGGACGCGAGCTCGCTAAGGCGCGGCCGGTTCCGGCCGACCGCGGTAATCGACTCGGGAGCGAGCCCTCGGTCGAGCAGCGCATTCAGGACGTGGCGGCCAAGCGAGCCAGTGGCCCCGAAGACCAGGAGGGACGGCTCAGGCGCGGTCATGGAGCGTGACCTGGTAGCCGTCGGGGTCGGCGAACGTGAACGTGCGGCCGAAGGGGCCGTCGATCGGCGCGGAGACGACGGTGTGGCCGTCGCCGGCGAGCGCATCGTGGATGGCCTGGACGTCGGTGGCGTGGAGCCAGAGCGCGACACCGATGCCGGGCTGGGTCACCGAGTCGAGGTCGGTGCCGGGGATGAGGTCGCGGAGCGCGAACGCGATCGGTTTGGTCTCGAAGACGACCGCGTGCGGAGGGCCGGCCTGCGAGCGGACGAGGCCGAGGTACTGCTCGTAGAACGCCTGCGAGGCGTCGAGGTCGCGTACCTGGAGGGAGATGAAATCGGGGCCGGTGGCCGGCATGGCGTACTCCTTAGGTTTGTGTCAGCCTACTGACACGAACCAGTGTGTCAGAATACTGACATGAGTCCAAACGGGGACCGCATCGACCTCGACAAATCACTGGGCTACCTGCTGAAGGAGGCGTCGAGTGCCCTGCGCGTAGCCATGGAGGAGGTGCTGCGGCCGCTCGGGATGACGATCACGCACTACTCGTGTCTTGAGCTGCTCGCGCAACGGCCGGGCTTGTCGAACTCCGAGCTCGCACGGGGCGCCTTCGTGACGCGGCAGTCGATGAACGTGCTGCTCCGGGCCCTGGAGCGGGACGGCTACGTGACCAGGCCGGCGGAGGCGCCGGTCGGGAAGGCCCTTCCCGCGCGACTCACGCCTCTCGGTGGGGAGAGCCTGGAGGAGGCGAGCAAAGCAGTCCGCTCCGTCGAGGTCAGGATGCTGGCCGGACTGACCGAGGCAGAACAGGCGGACACGCTCCGAATACTGCGAAGCATGATCCATTCCCTGCGCGACGGCAACGGCTGAGTTGCCGCGGCGAAGCCGTCGGCCCTCGACTTGCCGCAGCGCCTCGAAGTACACATCTACGGCGGCCTCGGCGGCTGAACCACGGGGCCGGGGGTCAGCAATGGCCTCCGGCTACCCGACCACAACAGCCAGACCGCCTCGGCCAGCGGCTACAGCATGCCTGTTTCATAGATGGTCGCCTGTGAAACACCCCGCCTCGCGCTGAGCGACCTGCGGCGATCGCGTTTCATAAGTTGTTGCGAACGGCAGGTCTTCTGCAACACCTTCACGATGTCGTGGAGCGGGGCCGGGAGTGTGGTAGCGCTGGCGCGGGCACAGTGGGGCCGTTGTCGAGCCTGCGCGGCAGGTAATCGAACCTCCCTTGCTGGCGGGGCCGTTGCGGTCAGGATGTCCGCCATCTCGTCTGACCTGGGCTTCTTCGGGCGTCGATTTCGGCAGCCGTTGAGGGTGTAGAAGATGCCGCACTGGACGCTCTCGGCGTCGACCTTCTCCACGGTGGCGCCGTTCTTGCGGGATGGGCATGTTCGAGGAAACGAGGCTGTGCAGGAGGGTCGCTTCCGCGAGCATCCTTTGACGTCGGTGGTCGCCGCCTCACCCCTCTACGCCTTGGGCCACGGGGTCGCGCGACGGTCTGGGCACAGAACTGCCGGTCGGCTCGCGCCCGCGCCGCGGCCACCATCCGCTCGATCCGTCCCGGCGGC
>QFZU02000110.1 GCA_003260025.2 Microbispora triticiradicis
CACGAGGTCGTACGGCCCGCCCTCGTCCGCGCCGTCGCCCGCGCCGTCGTCCGCGCCGGCCTCCGGGGCCTCGTCCGGGCCGGCCGCCCGCCGCCGGACGCTGCCGCCGTACCGGGCGCAGGCCGACGCCACCTCCTCGTGCACGGTTCCGGCGAGCGGTCCGCCGCCGCACAGGAGCGTACGGCGCGAGCCGATCGGCCGGAACGCCTCGTCCGGCAGCCACGCCGGGTGGACGCCGCGCGAACCGGGGGTGCCGGGCGGGCCGGAAGAGGTCAAGGGACTTCCCTTCGGACGGGCGTACCGGTCGTCGCGGGAGGGTCACGCAGTGAACCTGTCCCGCACCTCGGCGATCATCGGCCGGCTGTTCAGCAGCAGCAGCGCCGCGAACACCGAGGCCAGCGCCGCCGTCGCCGCCTCGGTGGCGACCAGCGTGAGACCGGCCGCCGCGACGAGGAGTCCCGCGTCGCCCAGCGCCACCCGGGGCGTCCGGAACAGGAAGTAGGCGGCGAGGCGGGCGACGTCCCGCCCCCGGAACGCGAAGAGAGAGGTGATCACCAGCGCGTTCGCGGTCCACACCACCGTCACCACCCCGATGACGACGAGTGGCACCGTCCACCAGTCCGGCACTCCGGCGGCGGGGAAGTTCGCGAGGACGACCGCGACGACGGTCAGCAACGCCAGCGCCGGGACCCACACCTTGAGCGCGCCGCGGACGTTCATCGCGTAGCCGCGCAGGAACGCCGCCGCCGGACGCAGGTCCGCCAGATCCGTGCGGCGGCGGTGCAGCGCGTACAGCGCGGCCGACAGCGCCGGGCCGGCCGGGAGCAGGCAGGCCGCGGCCAGCGGCAGGTTGGTCGCGTCACGCCCGAACAGGCCGAGCAGGACGAGCCCCGCCAGGCCGGGCAGGCAGGCGGTCAGCAGCAGCAGTTCGACCACGAGCAGGGTGTAGACCAGCGCGGCGGCCCGCGAGAGCGGGCCGGTGCCGAACCGCCGTGCCGCCTCCGTCGTCGCCGCGGACGTCGCCGCCCCTGACGTCGTCGTCGTGTCGGTCATGGGGGAGTCTCCTGGTCGATCGGGCCGCCGCGAAGTCGAACGCGCCTACCGGCACGACGGTCAGCCGTGCTCCTTCTTGTACCGCTCGTAGGCGCTGTTCGCCAGGTTCACGTAGGCGGACATGTTCTTGGCCTCCAGCTCCTGCACGTACGCGTCCCACTCGGAGAAGTCACGCTTGCCGAGGATGAACTCGAGCGAGTTCTGCGTGGCGTGGTCCTTCAGCGGGGTCTGCCACAGCGCGGCCTGCTCACGCTCCTCGTCGTTGAGGGGGGCCGGCGGCTTCGGCGGCAGCGCCTTCCGGGCGTTCATGGCCTTCTGCCACTCGATCTCCTCCTCCGAGAAGACCGACTGGAGCAGTTCGGTGCTCCCGCCGTACGCGAACACGCCGTTGGAGAAGCCGAAGTCCTTCTGCAGGTGCTTGGGCGCCCCGGGGTTGAGCCCGACGAAGTCGACGTCCTTCGCGAGGTGGAAGCCGGAGGCGTCCCTGGTGTGGGTGACCCCCTCGACGCCCCACTTGGCGAACACCTGGCCCTCGTCGGAGTACCAGAGCCAGTCGATGAACTGCATCATCGCCACGAAGTTCTTGCTGTCCTTGGCCTTCGCGGAGATCATGATGCCGTTCTCCAGCCGGGTGTCGTTGGAGTCGGCCTTGATGGGCCCGAGCGGCCCGACGGGCACCGGGATCTTGACCAGCCTGGCCTTCGGATTCGCCTTCTTCAGCGGCGGGCGATACTCGTTGACGAGGGTCTGGGCGTTGCCGCTGATCACGAAGGACTTGCCGGACGCCAGCTTCTGGATCGCCTGGTCGTCGGTCTGCGTGAAGCTCTCCGGGTCGAGCAGCTTCTCCTGCACCAGGGTGTGGATGAACTGCAGCATCTGCTTGTACTGCGGCATCGCGCCCGTGTAGGCCCACTTCCCGGCGGCCGGATCCCAGGTGAGGCCGGTGTTGAAGCCCCAGCCGCCGCGTGCCCCGCAGCCCAGGCCGAAGACCTGGTTCAGCATGGCGCCGCCCGGGATGGGCACGGACCACCGGTCGGAGTAGGGATAGGAGTCGGGGTACTCCTCCTTCATCGCCTTCAGCATGGCGTGCACGTCGTCCCAGGTCTGCGGAGTCTCAAGCCCGAGCTTCTCGAGGACGTCGGCGCGGACCTCCAGCGTGTACTCCACCCAGTAGTCCTCGTGGAGGCCGGGAAGCAGGTAGAAGCGGCCGTCCGACTGCCGGAGGGTGTCCAGGTCGGGCTGCAGGTTCCACTTGGCGATCTTGTCCTTGAAGTTCGGCATCAGGTCGATGTAGTCGCTGACCGGCAGGACCGCGCCGGAGGCGACGAAGGGAACCTCCTGGCCCGGGTAGGTCTTGGGGATGATCATGGGTGCGTCGCCCGCCCCGATGATCAGGCTGCGCTTGTTCTCGTAGTCGCTGAGCGGCACCACGTTCGGCTGGAGCGTCACGTTCGTCCGCTTGGTGAGCTCGGACCAGAACAACCAGTCCTTCTGCAGCGGATAGAACGGGTGGTTGTTGTAGAGGATGGTGAACGTCAGCGGCGCGGCGGCCTTGAACTGCTTGCCGGCGGCGTAGTCGGCCATCGCGCCGTCCCGGTTCGCCGAGAGGGCCTCACCGCTCTTCTTGCCGCCGGTCTCGTCACCGCTTCCGCAGCCGGCGAGCGCGGCGAACGCACCCATGGCGACCATCGCCTGACGCCGGTTGATCTTGTGCATGAGAGGGGGGTCCTTTCCCTGGGGGAGCGGGGCTGCCTGAGTGCGAGGATCGGCGCGGCTATCCCTTCACCGCGCCGAGCATGACTCCCTTGACGAAGTACCGCTGGACGAAGGGATAGATCGTCAGGATCGGGAGGACGGTGAGGACCATCGTCACCGCCTTGATGTTGGTGGCCACGGTCATGTCGGTGGCGTCGGCGCCGACGGACGTCCCCGTGGTGGCCCCCGCGGTGAGGTTGCGCAGGTAGACGGTCACCGGGAACAGGTCGCTCTGCGTCATGTAGAGGAATGCGGGAAACCACGAGTTCCAGAACGAGACGGCGTAGAACAGCACCATCGTGGCGATGACCGCCTTCGACAGCGGCAGCACGATCCGCAGCAGGATGCCGTACGTGCTCATGCCGTCGATCGCGGCGGCCTCCTCCAGCTCCGCCGGGATGCCCTCGAAGAACGTCTTCATCACCAGCAGGTTGAAGACGCTGATCGCGTTCGGCAGCACGATGGCCCAGATGGTGTCCTTCATCCCGAGGCCGGAGATCAGCACGTAGTTGGGGATGAGCCCGCCGGAGAAGAACATGGTGAAGACCGCGACCCCGATCAGGAACGTGCGGCCCTTCAGGTGCCTCTTCGACAGCACGTACGCGTAGCAGGTCGTCATGATCATCGCGATGGCCGTGGCGACGACCGTGTAGACCACCGTGTTGCGGTAGTTCGTCCAGAACGTCGGGTCGGACGCCACGAACCCGTACGTATGGAAGGTGAACCCGACGGGGAGGAGGTTCACCTTGCCGGCCCGGATCGCGAACTCGTCGCTCAGCGACCGCGCGACGATGTTGACGAAGGGATACAGGGTCACCAGCACGACGCCGGCGAGGACGACGGCGTTGACCACCCGGAACACCCGGCGGCCCGGGGTCCGGTCCACGGTCACCACAGGCTCGTCCCCACGGTCCGGCGCGAGATCAGGTTGGCCGACAGCACCAGGGCGAGCCCGATGAGGGCCTCGAACAGGCCGATCGCCGCGGCGTAGCTGAAGCTGTTGGAGATGATGCCCATGCGGTACAGGTACGTGGAGATCACGTCGGCGGTCGGATACGTCAGCGGGTTGTAGAGCAGCAGGACCTTCTCGAAGCCGACCGCCATGAACGTGCCGATGTTCAGGATCAGCAGGGTGACCGCGGTCGGCCGGATGCCGGGAAGGGCCACGTGCCAGATCTGCCGCCACCGGCTCGCGCCGTCGATCCGGGCCGCCTCGTACAGCTGGTCGTCGATCGTCGTGAGCGCGGCGAGATAGATGATCGTCCCCCAGCCGACCGTCTGCCACATCTCCGAGGAGACGTAGATCGTCCGGAACCAGCCCGCCTCCTGCATGAACGCGATCGGGTCGTCGCCCAGCGCCCGCAGCACCTGGTTCACCGGCCCGTCCACCGACAGCAGTTCCATGACGAGACCGGCCACCACCACCATCGACACGAAGTGCGGCAGGTAGGACACCGACTGGACGAACCGCTTGATCCGCCGGCCGCGCAGTTCGTTGAGCAGCAGGGCCAGCACGATCGGCATCGGGAAGCAGAACAGCAGGGTCAGCGCGCCGAGGATCACCGTATTGGTGAACACGTGCCAGAACGAGGGGTCGTCCAGGAACATGCGCACGTAGCGCAGGCCCACCCACTCCTCACCCAGTATGCCGCCGCCGGGCCGGAACTTCCGGAAGGCGATCACGTTGCCGATCATCGGCAGGTACCGGAACACCAGGAAGAACAGCAGCGGGAGGATCGCCAGCGAGTACAGCTGCCAGTCACGGCGCAGTGCCTGACGCCAGGTGCGGCCCGGAGGGCGTTCCGTACGGGCCGGGCCGGGGCCCGCCCGCCGGGGGTCACCGGTGTCCGGTGACCCGTCGATCGCCTTGGTGGTGCTCATCCTCGTGCCTCCGGTGCCATCTCCGGTGGCGGCGCCGCCGCGTCGCCACCCCGCCGCCGCGTCAGCACGCCGCGAACGGAAGACGCCGGGCGATATGACCGAAAGTTTCGATAATATGGATTAATATTGCGGAAATATAAACCCCTGGACAATGGGCGTCAAGAGGGAAGTCAAGGGCCGTCCGCTCGCTCCGCGATCACGCTGGTCTCGGCTTATCGAAGGCCCTCGCGCTGGTAGAGTTTCACGAAATTTTCGGAAACTACCAGCCCACGGAAACGACGAGTGGACCGATGACCAGCCCTACCTCCGCCCAGGGCCCCCGCCGCGCGACGATCGCGTCCATCGCCGAGGAGACCGGTGTCTCGGTGACCACGGTGTCCAAGGTCCTCAACGGCCGCCCCGACGTCGCGCCGGCCACCCGGGAACGCGTCGAGGCGTGCCTGGCGCGGCACGAGTACCGCCCCCGCGTCAGACGGCGGCCGCTCAAGGGCCAGATCGACCTCGTCTTCCACCAGTTGAACTCCGTCTGGTCGATGGAGATCATCCGGGGCGTGGACTCCGTCGCCGCCCCCGCGAGGATCGAGGTCGCCCTCTCGCAGTTGGGGGGAGCGCACCGGCTGCCGGAGGAGTGGCTCGACGGGCTGCTCGACCGCCGTCCGCTCGGGGTGCTGTTCGTCCTGTGCGGCCCGTCGCAGTCGCAGCAGCGGAGGCTGCGGCGGCAGCGGATCCCGTTCGTCGTCGTCGACACCGACAGCGTGACCCCCGCGTCCGTGCCCACCGTGGGCTCCAACAACTGGAACGGCGGCCTGCTCGCCACCCGCCATCTCCTGGAGCTCGGCCACCGCCGGATCGCGGTCGTCTCGGGGCCGAAGGACGTGCTGTGCAGCAGGGCGCGGGTCGCCGGCTTCCGGGTCGCCCACGATGAGGCCGGGCTGGCCGTCGACCCCGCCCTGGTGCGGTACGGCAACTTCTACGTCGATGCCGGTTTCGAGCACGGCATGGACCTCCTGTCGGGCGCCGCCCGCCCGACCGCGATCTTCGCCGGGTCGGACCTCCAGGCGCTCGGCGTGCTGCGGGCCGCGCGGCGGCTCGGCCTCGACGTCCCCGGCGAGCTGTCCGTGGTCGGGTACGACGACGTGCCGGCCGCCGCCTGGGTCGAGCCCGCCCTGACCACGGTGAACCAGCCGCTGTCCGACATGGCGGTGGTCGCGACCCAGATGCTGCTCGACCTGGCCCGGGGCGGGGAGGTGGCCACGAGCCGCATCGACCTCGCGAACGAACTGGTGGTCCGCGACAGCACCGCCCCGCCGGTCAGGCCCTCGTCAGCCTGATCACGTTCCAGGAGACCGGCGGCAGCACGATCCGCTGGGGATCGCTCCGGTGGGAGGTGTTGGGGCGGGGCGCCACCCGCTCGGGGTCGTCGGCCGTGTTGCGGGCGTACACGTCCTCGTGGGCGAGCGTCGTGGCCTCGGCGATCCGTACGGCGCCGAGCGCCCGCGTGTCGAGCTCCAGTTCCAGGGGCTCGGTCACCGACCGGTTCACCGCGAACACCGTGGTGAACCGGTCGTCGTGGGTGGCGACCGCGTGGAGCACCGGGACCTGCCCGAACTCGCCGGTCTCGTACGACGGCCCGACCGGCTCGGTGAGCAGGACGTCGCCCGAGGCGTACCGCGCGGCCTGGGCGAACGGGTGGAAGGTCGTCTGCCGCCAGGCCCGGCCGCCCGGCTCGGTCATGATCGGCGCGATCACGTTGACGAGCTGGGCCAGGCAGGCCGCCGCGACCCGGTCGCTGTGCCGCAGCAGCGTGACGAGCAGGCCGCCGAACGCCACGGCGTCGGCGAGGTGGTAGTGGTCCTCCAGCAGCGGCGGCGCGACCGGCCAGTCCGGCGGGGGAGGAGCCGACTGGTGCCTGCTGAGGTACCAGATGTTCCACTCGTCGAACGACACGGAGATCTTCTTGCCGGAGCCGAGCCGCGCCCCCACCTGGTCGGCGATCGAGACGACCGTGGAGATGAAGTGCTCCATGTCGGTCGCGCAGGCCAGGAAGCCGCCGAGGTCGCCGTCCTTCTCCTCGTAGTAGGCGTGGCAGGAGATGTGGTCGACCAGGTCGTAGGTCTCCTCGAGGACGGTCGTCTCCCAGGACCCGAACGTCGGCATCGAGGAGCCGGAACTGCCGCACGCCACCAGTTCGAGTCCGGGGTCGACCATGCGCATGGCCCGGGCCGTCTCCGCGGCGAGCCTGCCGTACTCGCGGGCGGTCTTGTGCCCGATCTGCCAGGGGCCGTCCATCTCGTTGCCCAGGCACCAGATGCGGATGTCGTGCGGCTCCTTGGCGCCGCCCGCCACCCGCAGGTCCGAGAGCGTGGTCCCGGACGGGATGTTGCAGTATTCGAGCAGGTCGACGGCTTCCAGGACGCCGCGCGTGCCGAGGTTCACCGCCATCATCGGCTCCAGGCCGGCCAGGCGGGACCACCGGACGAACTCGTCGACCCCGATCTCGTTGGTCTCCGTGCTGTGCCAGGCCAGGTCGAGCCGCCGGGGGCGCCGCTCACGCGGGCCCACGCCGTCCTCCCAGCGGTAGCCGGAGACGAAGTTGCCGCCGGGATAGCGGACGGTGGTCACGCCCAGCTCACGGGTGAGCGCGAGCACGTCGCCGCGGAATCCGTCCGCGTCGGCGGTGGGGTGGCCGGGCTCGTAGATCCCGGTGTAGACGCAGCGGCCGAGGTGCTCGACGAACGTGCCGAACGTACGGCGCCGCACCGGAGCCACCTGTTGGGCGGGATCGATGGTCAGCTGTGCCTTGAGCACGGGCTTCTCCTTGATCGCAGGAGTGTGTCGCCCGGCGATTGTTAGCGCTCGCATGGCGAACGGTCAAGGGCCGGCCGCCGTCGCGGCCGGCCCCCGACGCCGTGTTCGGTGTCGTGTTCCGTTCCGTGTTCCGTCGCCGTCCGGGCTCAGGTGGGCCCGGACGGCGCCCGGATCAGCTCACGCCGAAGTCGGCGAAGCCGAACTGCCCCGTCACGCCCGCCGCGTGGGACGTGGCGATCAGTCCCGCGTCCTGCCGGTCGGCGATGCCGGGCAGGGTCACGGTCGGGCCGACCTTGGTCCAGGTGGTGCCGTTCGTGGAGTAGTAACCGCTGACCTGGTCGCCGGAGCGGACGAGGCGGACCCACGCGGGCGCCTTGATCCCCGAGGCCCCGCTGAACGAGTCGAGGTAGCCGTTGCCGTTGGAGTCCCACTGGAAGGCGACCCCGTTCCCGGGGGTGACCACCATGACGGCGTATCCGGGAGACGAGCCCGTGCCGGTGACGTCGTTGCGGAGGACGACCCCCGCCTTGGCCCAGGCGTTGGTGTTGTCCATCTGGGTGACCCGCGCGGTCACGGTGGACGCGCTCCCGGCCGCGTCGTCCCGGTAGAGCGCGCCGTACTCGTCGAACGATCCGGCGGCGTCCTGCCAGATGTCGGTCCCGGTGGTGAGGATGGCGTACTCCGGCCCGGCCTCCGCGAACCGGCTCGGCACCGAGCCGTGCGACTTCAGGGAGGTGAGCGGGTTGAGCGCGGTCAGGGTCAGCGACCTGTCCAGCGTGTAGCCGATCCCGGTCTTGGCGGCGGTGAAGCTCACCGCCGCCTTGACGGCCGCGCGGCTGACCGGTGTCGTGAACGACTCGGGTGCGGTGATCTTCCATGTCTCGGTGGCCGAGGCGTCGGCGGGGAACGCGCGCTTCACCGGCCTGCCGATGCGTTCGGCCCGCCAGCCCTCGGGGACGGTGATCGAGACGGTCAGGTCGGTGACCCGGATGTCGCTCACGTTCCCGGCCGTGACGGTGACGGTCGAGGACCCCCCGGCGCTCACGCTGGCGGGGTCCGCCGTGAGGGAGACGCCGACCGGAGGCCGCTGCGGGTCGGGCGCGCCGCGGTAGTCCCCGGTGGGACCCGCCTGGTAGATGATCCGGGCGGCCTCGACGGGGATGCCGCCGGCGGTGATGGTCACGTTGTCCCTGGTGACGTTGCCGCGCTGGCCGTTGACGATGCCGGTGATCGCGGGGTTGGTGGAGTAGTTGCCGGTGAGGGTGAGATCGCCGGTGTGGTTGCCGTTCTGGTTGTTGGCGTGCGCCCACTGCGCGGCGGTGCCGACGAAGACGTTGCGGTTCGCGCTCACGTAGCGGGAGCCCTCGTCGAAGTACAGGCCGAGCTGCCCGCTGCTCTCGCAGTAGTTCTCGTCGATGACGCTGCGCGGCATCGCCGAGAGCGTGTAGATGCAGCCGGCGTCGAACATGGTCTGCACGACCTTGCGGACGTGGTTGCCCACCACGCGGACGTCGCTCAGGGTCGTCGGCGTGTCGTAGAGCGGCTGGAAGTCGTACAGCCCGCGGTTGATGTACTCGGGGCTGCCTCCCGGGTCGTTGGCGCCCCAGCCGTAGCCGACGCCGATGCCGGTGTACGGCATGTCGGAGACGTAGTTGTGCTCGATCGCCAGCCGCGTGACGTAGCTGGCGAAGATCGCGTCCTGGTCCAGGTATTCGAGCGCGGTCGCGTAGACGCGGTTGTCACGCAGCAGGATGTCGCTGTTGACCATGCGGGGATCGGACGGGTGGTGCGCGTCCGGTCGGATGCCGCCGACCACGATGCCGCCGCCGGCGCTCGCGGTGAACGTGCTCCCCACGACCGACACCCGGTGCGCGCCGAGCCCCACGCCGGTGGCGTGGGCGTCGGCGTCGTTGCCGATGCCGAGCCCGACGGAACCGAGGTTCACGAAGGAGCTGTCCACGAAGGCGACGTCCTCCGCGGCCGACACCTGCACCGCCGCGGCCGCCTGCGCCCAGCCGTTGCGGGAGCCCTCGAAGCCCTTGCAGCCCGAGGCGCACGAGGTGAACGCGTCCGCCGGCCTGTGGGGCTGGACGCCGCTGATGAAGGCGCCGGTCTGCTGGTTCGCGTAGCCGTCGGAGGTGCTGGGGTGCAGCCACGTGGTGCCGGTGAAGGTCAGGCCCTCGAACCGGAGGTCGTGGGCCGGCGCGTCGTAGGTGCCGCCGACCTGGACCAGCGACTCCAGGCGGGGAAGCTCGACCCGCGCGCTGGAGATGTCCTGGCCGGGGAGGGGTTTGTAGTAGAGCGTTCCAGCCGTCGAGTCCAGATACCACTCGCCGGGCTCGTCCAGGAACTTCCGCGAATTGAGCAGGAAGAACTTCGGTGTCCGGAACGGGGCCTGGATGGCGTCGTACCCGTACGTGTTGTTGTCCCAGGCCGGCTGCTGCATCACGACCGTGGAGCCGGAGATGCTCTCCACCGGCGCGAACCGGTTGGTGAACGACAGCATCGCCTGGAAGTCGATGCGCTTCTGGTCGGGAAGCGTGGCGAGGTAGGCGAGATCGGGGTTCTTGATGGTGAAGCCGGTGGGGGTCAGGGTGATGTCGGACCGTGCCACGCTGATCCGTGCGCGCTGCGCGGGCTTCCCGTCCACGTAGAGCTGCCTGGTGTCGAACCCGGCGCCGACTTGGGCCCGGTAGACGCCGGTGGCCTCGTCGTCGACCTCCCAGCCGGTGACGGGCGTGGCGCCGCTCAGCACGGGCGTGGCCCCGCGCGCGGCCTTCCAGGTGACGGTGTGCCCGTTCCGGCCGGAGTCGGCGGCGTCGAAACGCAGCGGCGAGGTCAGCCGGTAGGTCCCGTCGAGGAGTTCGACCGTGACGTCGCGCGTTCCCTCGGCCGCGGCGGCCCGGGCCCGCCGTTGTGCCTCTCCCAGGGTGGCCAGCGGCCGCACCTTGCTGCCCTTGTTGTTGTCGTCGGCGTTCGCGGCTCCGGTGGGCGCCACCACGATCGTCTCGGTGGCCTGGGCCTCCGCCTGGGCGGGGCCGGGCGCGGCGAGCAGTCCGGCGGTCACGAGTAAGGCGGCGGATGCCGCGGCCGATGTTCTTCCCTGTGGTCGTCTTCGCGACTCGGGTGACGGACGCATGTTTCTTCCTTTCTTCCGGCACGGAGTGCGCAGGGACGGCGAGCGCCGGGCGGTGCGGATTACCTCGGGGACGGGTTACCTCGCCGCCCGGTCGCTTGAAGAGGTGAGCTGGTGCGGCCGGTGGCCGTGGTCGGGCACGGGGAGCAGACGCCGCCCGGCGTGCTCCGGCCGGACGTTGGGGCTGTCGGCCGTGGCCGCGCTCGCCCGCCGGGTGAACGCGCCGATCGCGCTCTCGTCGACCGTGAGGCCGTGGCCCGGCGCGTCTCCAAGGACGAACGCGCCGTCCTCGATGTGCATGTCGGCGGACACGCCGAGCGGCGGCCGCAGGTCCTGCAGCTCGCTGACCAGGTGGTTCGGCACCGAGGTGGCGGCGTGCAGCAGCCCGACCGGCGTGTTGCCGATCGGGCTGACCGGCAGGTCGTGGGCGTGCGCGAGGGCCGACACCCGGAGGAAGTGGGTGACGCCCCACACGGCGGCCGTCTGGACGATGTCGACGGCCCCCGCCGCGAGCAGCGGACGGAACTGTTCGAGGCCGCTGAGGTTCTCCCCGGCGGCGACCGAGGCCCGGATCCCGCGGCCGACGGCGGCCATGCCCTCGGCGTCCCAGCGCCGTACGGGCTCCTCGATCCAGGTGAGGTCCAGGACGTCTTCGATCTCGCCGACGTGCCGGACGGCCTGCTTGCGCGTCCAGGCCTCGTTCACGTCGAGCATCAGGCCCGGCCGCGCTCCCTGCCCGGCCTCGGTCAGGACGTCGCGCACCAGCCTCAGCCGGCGCAGGTCCCGCTCGACGTCGAGGCCGCCCTTGATCTTGGCGGCGCGCAGGCCGTACCCGGCGTACTCCTTGTAGGCCGCGACGAGCTCGTCGTCGGTCAGGCCGATGTCCAGGCCCGAGGCGTACGCGGGGACCCGCCGGTCGCGTCCCCCCAGCAGGCGCCAGAGCGGTTCGCCGGCCGCCTGCGCCTTGATGTCCCACAACGCGGTGTCGATCGCGCCGATGGTCCCGAACACGACGCCCGCGTGACCCGCCTTGAAGGTGTGCCGCAGCATGCGGTCGTAGAGCGCCGTGACGGCGCGCGGATCCTCGCCCTCGACGGCGGCGAACACCGTGTCGATCTCCACGTGCGGCCCGATGCCGACCCCGGTGATCCCCTCGTCGGTGTCCACCATGACGATCTGGACCGGTACGACCCCGTCGGCGTAGACGCCGTTGGCGTCGCCGACCGGGCGGCCCCAGTCCTGGACCGTCTTGAGCGTGCGATACCCCGAAATCCGCATGTCAGCCCTTCGTGGAACCAGCGGTCACGCCGTCGGCGATCTGGCGCTGGAGGAACAGATAGATCATCAGGACCGGGACGGCGGCGATCAGGACTCCGGAGGCGAAGGTGGGGATGTCGTCGGAGTACTGTCCGCGCAGCGAGGTGACCCCGACCATGAGGGTGCGGTGGTCGGCCGAGTTCATCGTCAGCAGGGCGATCAGCACGTCGTTCCAGCAGAACAGGGTGTCGAGGATGCCGACCGACAACAGCGCCGGCGTGCCGAGCGGGATCATGATCCGCCGGTAGACGCCGTAGACGGTGTTGCCGTCGATCCGCGCCGCGTCGACGATCTCCATCGGGATCGTCGTGTAGTGGCTGGTCATCAGGAAGACGGTGAACGGGAGCCACTGCGCGACGTAGGCGAGGATCAGTCCCGGATAGGTGTCGATGAGGCCGGTGTCCGCCATGACCCGGGCGAGCGGCACCATGATCACCTGGAACGGGACGAACAGCGCCGCGAGACAGCCCAGGAAGATCACCCTGGAGCCGCGGAACCGCAGCCGGCTCAGTGCGAAACCCGCCATCGACCCGAGCAGCAGCAGCAGGGCCACCGAGACCGTCACCACGAGGAGCGAGTTGGCGAAGTACCGCGCCATGCCGGCCTCGGACCACGCCGTGCCGATGTTCTCCCAGTGCGGGGAGTTCAGGGGGGCGAAGCGGTCGAGGACGTACTCGCGCCGGGTCTTCAGGGCGACGTTGGCGGTGAACACCAGGGGGTAGACGGTGGCGAGCGCGAGGGCCGCCATCGGAACGGCGGCCACCCATCCGCTCAGGCGCCTGCCGCGCATCAGTCCTGCCTTCCCGCGCGGCGGAGCAGGCCGACCTGCGCCAGCCCCACCACGAGCATGATGAGGAACAGAACCGTCGACGCGGCGGAGGCCAGCGCCGGGCGGTTCATCTGTCCCTGCTGGATCCAGATGTAGTACTCCGGCAGGTACGTCGACCCCTCCGGGCCGCCGCTGGTCATGACGTACAGCAGGCCGAACATGGACGTCAGCATGCCGATCATGGTCGTCACGAGCACGAACGCGATGGTGCGGGACAGGCTCGGGATGACGACGTGCCAGATGGTCCGGGCCAGTGACGCGCCGTCCATCTGCGCGGCGTCCAGCAGCGAGGAGTCGAGGGTCGAGAACCCGGCGAGGAAGACCACCAGCGCCATCCCGAACGTCGCCCACACGTGCACGCCGACCACGGTGAACATGGTCACGTCCGGGTCGCCGAGCCAGTCGACCGGGCCGATGCCGATCGTGCCGAGCACGGTGTTCAGCGGGCCGTCGAAGGCGAGCATCAGGTTGAAGATCGACCCGACGATCACCGGTGAGAGCACGGCGGGGAAGAAGTAGACGCTGCGGAACACCCGGTGCCCGGGGACCCGCAGGTAGATGAACGTCGCGAGCAGGCCCGGGATCGCCACCGCCACGGGCAGCAGCAGCACGAGCAGCCCCACGTTGCCCAGCGCGGTGCGGAACAGCGGGTCGTCGAACAGTTCCAGGTAGTTGTCGAACCCGACCGTCGTCCCGTTGCGGTCGCCGTCGCCGGTGAAGGAGAAGTTGACGCCGAGGATCAGCGGGTACAGCCGCAGCCCCAGGATGATCAGTACGGCCGGGGCCACCAGGACGTACGGTGCGAGACGCTCCGAGCGCGCCGCCCGCCGGGAGCCCGCTCCGGTGGCACGGTGGCTCGCCTGTCGTGTGGTGTCCTCCCCACTGGTCCGCCCGGGCGCGCCCGGGCGGACCAGTGGGGAGGAGCCTCCGATCGGCATTGTCAGCTCGCCTTGTCGGCCGCGGCCATCTGGTCCATCGCCTTGTCGACGGTCACCGACCCGCTCAGCAGCTTCTGCGACAGCCGTCCCATCAGGTCCAGCGTCTTCGAGGACAACGCGACGTGCAGGGCGGGCTTACCGCTCTTGATCGCCGCCACGATGGCGCCGGCGGCCGGGCCGGACTGCGAAGCGTCGATCGTGGTGTCGGAGGCGATCGCGCCGGCCTTGGCGTAGAACGCGGTCAGGGCGTCGGTCGACGTCAGGGACCGCACCAGGTCGGCCGCCAGCTTCGGGTCCTTCGTCCACTTCGCGACCCCGTAGCCGATGCCGCCGTCGTAGGCGAGGCTCGGAGTGGCTCCGTCGGTCACGACCGGGGCCGGCATCACGCCGATCTGGTCGGGCGGCAGGAACTCGCCGAAGTCCTTCCAGTGCCCGATGTCCGACATCAGCCCGATGACGTTGGCGGCCTTGCCGGACTGGAAGATCGCCCACGAGTCGTTGAACATCGCGGTCGAGTTGGCCCCGGCGTTGTTGAAGCCCTTGTCGTTGACGTCCTTCCACAGCGTGAAGATCTGCTTCACGTGAGGGGAGGTCCAGTCGCGCTTGCCGGCGATCCAGTCGTCGTACTCCTGGGGAGTGAGCACGCCCGAGCCCAGGCCCGAGAGGAAGAACTGGATGCCGAAGCCCTCCTTGTTGCCCAGCGCGAAACAGCTCTTCCCCGCCTTCTTGACGGCCGCGCAGGCGGTCATGAGCTCGTCCCACGTCGCGGGCGGCTTGGCCGGGTCGAGCCCCGCCTTCTGGTAGATGTCCTTGTTGTAGTAGATCGGGTGTCCCTGCAGCGTCACCGGCGCGGCGTAGACCTTGCCGTCCTTGCTGAACGCGTCCCAGCCCGCGAGCCGCTGGCGGTCCTCGGCCACGTACTCGTCCAGCGGGAGGAGCGCGTCCACGCGGTCACGCAGCTGCCCGCCTCCGTTGAAGAGCATGACGTCCGGTCCCGTGCTGGACTGGATGGCCGTGCCGAGCAGGGTGTAGTAGTTGTCGAAGGGCTGGGCCACGAACTCGACCGTGACGCCCGGGTGCTTCTTGGCGAAGTCAGCCTTCGCCTTCTCGATATAGGAGGCCGCGGTCGCGTCGCCCGACTTCCAGTCCCAGACCACCAGCTTGCCGGTGCCGGAGGTTCCGGAAGCGGCAGGTGAGGGGGCCGTTCGGGTGGCGCTTCCACATCCCGCCACGGTCAGCCCCGCGACCAGGACGGCCGACCACAGTGTTCGCTGCTTCATGGCTGTCACTCTCCAGAGCGTGGCCGGTTGACCCGGCCGTCTGCGGCGAAAACGTAACTCGTATGACGTCTGACGTCAATACTGCTGACATATACTCGCCGGTGGGCGTGCCGTCCCGGCAGGCCATCGGAGGATGAGATGACGGCATCGCAGGAATCGGCCCGCGACGTTCCGTCGCCTGCCTGGGTGCGCCGACCGGCGAGCCTCGCCAAGGCGGTGACGGCGGAGCTGGTGGTGCGCATCGTGCGCGGCGTGCACCCGTCGGGGACGCCTCTGCCGCCCGAGCCCGCGCTGTGCGAGGCCTTCTCGGTGAGCCGGACCGTGGTCCGTGAAGCGGTGAAGATCCTGCAGGAGAAGGGCCTGGTGCAGGTCCGCCAGGGCGCCGGCACCATGGTCACCCCGCCGACGTCGTGGGACATGCTCGACGAGCTCGTCCTCTCGGCGACCATCGCCGAGGACGAGAGCCTGGCGATCCTCGACGACGTCGTCGTCACCCGGCGCGTGCTGGAGGCAGACATGGCCAACGTCGCCGCCCGCCTGGCGGACTCCGACACCGTCGACCGGCTGCGCGCGCTGGTCGACCGGATGGACGAGCTCGTGGACGACCACCTGACGTACGAGGAGCACGACCGCGCCTTCCACGACACGGTCATGCGGGCGTCCGGGAACCGCATCGCCCGGGGGGTGGTCCGCTCGCTGGAGAGCCAGGTCGTCAACACCGCGCGCTACATGGGCCGTTCCGAGCGGGCCCTGTGCGTGGCGTCCAACCTCGGTCATCGCCGCATCTACGAGCGCATCGCCGCCCACGACCCCGACGGCGCGGCCGAGGCGATGTTCAAACACATCACCGACGCGTGGCTCGTCCGCCGCAGCGGTCCCGCCAATCCCGTACGCCTGGAACGTTAGAGACGTCGGAGACACGGCCCGCGGGCCGGACGCCGGGATCGCGGGCGCCCGGCCCGATCACGCGGTCCACGAACCGCGGAGCGGCGGGGGACTCGTGCCCGGGCGAAGAGTGCGACACATATGAACGCTTCATAGGGGCTGCCGGCCCTCGGCCGGCGCGTCGCGGCGCTGACCAGAGCGGGTGCCGACGGTGACCGGGTGCGGTTGTGCGAAGACCGGTATAAGCGGGCTTACGGTCTTGACGGTCTCGTCACGCGCAAACTAACTAGTAGCTGACCCTCCGGGCTCTCCTTCCCGGGCCGGCCCACTCCGAAGATCCGCACAAGCCGTGCGCCGTCGTACGGCCCTCGTCTCGACGGCGGGATCCCCCTCACAGGGCGTGACCTGACCACACCTGATGCGGCGCCCGGGCACGGCCCCCACGACACCAGGAGAAGGGGGGCCGTGCCGGGCGCCGCGACGAAAGGACACCCATGCCGAAAGCCGCAAAGGTCTTACTGAGCGCGTCGGCGGCGGCCGCCGCGCTGGTCGCGAGCGTGTCGCTCCCGACCGCCGTCCACGCCGCCGACCCGGCTTACAAGGTGCTCGTGTTCTCCAAGACGGCCGCGTTCCGGCACGACTCCATCCCGACGGGCATCCAGGCCATCCGCGACCTGGGCGCCGCGAACAACTTCACCGTCGACGCCACGGAGGACGCGAACGCGTTCACCTCGGGCAACCTCGCGCAGTACAAGGCCGTGGTCTTCCTCAGCACCACCGGGGACGTCCTCAACGCCACCCAGCAGACCGCCTTCCAGTCGTACGTCGACGGCGGCGGCGGATACGTCGGCGTCCACTCCGCGGCCGACACCGAGTACGACTGGCCCTACTACGGGCAGCTGGTGGGCGCCTGGTTCGACGAGAGCAGCTACAGCGGCGGGAACATGGGCGACCACCCGATCACCTGGTGCCACCCGCAGGCGTCCGGGCGGTCGTTCTACACGGGCATGGGTCACTCGATCCAGTCCTACTCCGAGCAGGGCATCCGCAACCTGCTGCTCGGCGGCATCAGGTACGCCGCCGGCATGGTGCAGGCCGACTGCGCTCCGCCCGGTAACAACAACGGCACGACGATCGAGGCCGAGTCCTACACCTCGCAGTCGGGAGTCCAGCAGACCACCCAGAGCACGGCCGGCGGCGGCAAGGCGGTCGGCTTCATCGAGAACGGCGACTGGACGGGCTACTCCTCGGTGAGCACGGCGGGCGCGACCCGGTTCACCGCCCGCGTCTCCTCGGCCGGCTCGGGCGGCACCATCCAGATCCGCTCCGGCTCGCAGACCGGCACCGTACTCGGCCAGGTCGCGGTCTCGTCCACCGGAAGCTGGGACACCTTCACGACCGTGTCCGCGACCCTGAACGGATCGGCGTCCGGGCCGCTCTTCCTGGTCTTCACGGGAGGATCCGGCTACCTGTTCAACGTGGACTCGTTCTCCCTCACCAAGTCCGGCTCCAGCCCGAGCCCGAGCCCGAGCCCGAGCCCGAGTCCCAGTCCGAGCCCGAGTCCCAGTCCGAGCCCGAGTCCCAGCCCGAGCCCGAGCCCCAGTCCGAGTCCCAGTCCGAGCTCCAGCCCGAGTCCGAGCCCCAGCGCCAGCCCCACCCCCAGCAGCCAGACGGTCGAGGGTGAGGCGTACACCGCGCAGTCGGGCCTGCAGCAGGCGAACCACTCCACCGCCAGCGGCGGCCGGACCGCCGGATACATCAACAACGGCGACTGGGCGGCGTACTCGCAGGTGAACACGCAGGGCGCGAAGACGTTCTCGGCGCGGGTGTCCTCCGGCGGCTCGGGCGGGACGATCCAGATCCGGTCCGGGTCGCAGAACGGGACGGTGCTCGGCCAGGTCGCGGTCTCGTCCACCGGAAGCTGGGACACCTTCACGACGGTCTCGACCACTCTGACCGGCTCGGCGTCCGGTCCGCTGTACCTCGTCTTCACCGGTAGCGGCACCGGCTACCTGTACGACCTCGACACCGTCACCGTCACCCGATGACGCGGCAGCCCGGCGGCGAGGTGTCCTCGCCGCCGGGCCGTCTCAGGGCCTTCTCCGTTCCGGCGGCCCTCCGGCCACCGGAACGGAGACGGGGCCGGGGGGAGGGGTCAGCTCCGGGTCCACTTCTGGCTGGTCGTTCCGGTGCAGGACCACAGCTGCACCTTCGTGCCGTTCGCGGTGCCGAAGTTGCTCGCCTCCAGGCACTTGCCCGACTGCACGCCCGTGATGGTGCCGTCGGAGTTGACGTTCCACTGCTGGTTGGCCTGGCCGTTGCAGTCCCAGATGATCGCCCGGGTGCCGTTCGCGGTGCCGGCGGCCTCGGCGTCCAGGCACTTGTTGCCGTACACCTGCAGCTGCTTCGACGAGGTGTACGTCCACTGCTGGTTGGCCTGGCCGTTGCAGTCCCAGAGCTGGAGCTGGGAGCCGTTGGCCGTGCTCGCGCCCGGCACGTCCAGGCAGCGGCCCGCGTTGACGTTGCGCACCGCCGTCGCGCCGCCGCTCGGAGAACTCGGAGAAGCCGACGGCGACGGACCCGAGGTGTCGGGGGGCAGGAGGGTGACGGTGTAGGTGTCGTCGATGCTCGTGTGCGGGACGTTGACGGTGGCGCTGTTGTTCGACACGTTCACCACGGTGTTCTGGACGGTGACCGGGCCGGTGACGGCGCCGCCGCCGCTGTAGGGGATGCGCTCGACGACGACGCGTACCTGGTTGTTCTGCACGATGCCGCTGGTGGTGTCGAGGCGTTGCAGGTTGACCGCGACGTTGCCGGTGGTGCGGCCGCCGCCGAGGAGGATCTTGGCGTTCGCGGTGTCCTTGGTGGCGAAGGCGTCGTAGTTCGAGCTGGGGGTGACCGAAGCGATCTGCCCGGTCTGGGAGCCGTAGAAGCGGTAGACCCACCACTCGCCCTTGGGCGAGTACTGGCCGGCGGAGTTGTGGGTCAGGAGGTTGCCCAGGTCGTTGTGCAGGTTGCCGCCACTGGCCCAGTTCGCGCGCAGGCCGTCGGCACCGGCCCGTTCAAGCCGGGCGATGTACCAGGCGCCGTCGGCCGGGTTCTGCTCGTTGGACGCGCCGTACTCGTTGATCTGGTACGGGCGGGGGTGGGCGATGCCCCGCGAGTCGAGGCTGGTGTTCGCGGTGGCCACGTTGGACACCGGGTCGCCGGGCAGCGAGTGCCAGCTGACGATGTCGGGCACGGCGTTGTTGGCCTTGACGTAGTCCAGGTACTGCGTCCACCAGCCGCTCGTGGACGGCACGCCCGCCAGGCTCGGGCCCACGATCAGCTGGGACGGGAACGCGGCCCGGATGCGCTGGTAGGCCCGCTTCCACATCTCGAAGTACTGCGACTGGGGACGGTTCCAGAAAATCGTGATGTTGGGCTCGTTCCAGATGTCCCACTGCACCGGGGCACCCGTCGCCCGCACGTCGTTGATCACGCGGGTGAGGAAGTTGTCGTAGTCGGTCCAGTTGCCGTTGTCGCCCGGGAAGCGCGAGATCGCGTAACCGTCGGCGCCCCACAGGTCGTGCACCAGCAGGACGAACTCCCCGCCCAGCGAGCGGGTGCGCAGCAACTGCGCCCGGGTGGCGTTCCACCGCCGGTCGTACTTGCCCGACACCCACCCGCCCGGGCTGTCGAGCTGCGCGCCACCGGCCCGCATGTACCGGTACTTCACGTCGGTGAAGAAATGGTCCGGCGGATTGGCGCCGTTCTCGGTCATGCCGTAGATCCACCCCGACGCCCGGTAGGTCGGGGAACCGTTCGTGACGGAGAAGTTCACGGTGATGGACTCGTCGGCGGCCTGGGCCGGCCCGGCGGTCGCGAGGACGGACGCGGCGACCATGGCCGTGGCCGACAGCAGCGCGGCGAGGCCCTGGCGACGCCGGCGTCGCGTACGGGGGGTGGTGTCCACTGGCGACTCCTTGGACAGAGGGGTGTTCTGGGAGTTGTGCTGGGAGTTGTTCTTTGGGGGGCTGTATGGGGGGCCGAGCGAAATGCCGAACCTCTCCCGGGGCTTCCCGGACGCCGTCGCGGAGCGGTTCCCGGCGGGCCTCACCGGTGGCCGCGCCGCAGGCGCGGCGGAGGCTCCCGCCGGATCAGTCGAATCGATTCGTCGCGAAGCCTAGGCTTGCCCCTGAGTTGATGTCAATGGTGGGTGTCCTGTATGTGTACGGACTGTTTCCCGGCCAGCGCCGCGGCGTGCGATCCCGCGGACCTGGACCGGTCTCATCGCATGAAACTTCCATCGAACCGGTTAGAGATGGGATGCGGTGAGCGAGGGAGGGGGACGCCGTGCCGCTCGGGTGATGTCCGGGCCGGCGCCCGGTTCGGTGGTTACGCTTCGCGCGAAAGAACCGCAGGGCGGGGGCACCCTCCCCGGGCGTCCCCGGTGCGTTTCCGGGCCGTTCACGGCGAAGACGCGCAGCCCACGGCGGGTGGCCCCCGGCGCGTTGGGTCACGCCCGCTCGCCGGCCGGGCCGGTCCACCAGCTCCGTGCCGGGATTACGGAGGGGCCTTACCCGGGGCCCGGCAACTAGAGTGAAGACTCCGATTCAGGCTCAGCTTCGGAGGGGAGCCGACATGTTCGAGAGGTTCACCGACCGTGCGCGGCGGGTTGTGGTCCTGGCCCAGGAAGAGGCCCGGATGCTCAACCACAACT
>QFZU02000111.1 GCA_003260025.2 Microbispora triticiradicis
TCCGCGATCACCACACGAACCACACCCAGCGGAATCCGCAGCAACGCCGACACCTCCGCCACCGACCGCACCTGACGGCACAGGGAGGCGATGGCCCGGTGCTCCGGCGGCCTCGTGGACAGGTCGTAGTGCGTGGTCGTGGCGGAGGAGACCAGCGCCTCCAGCGCGAGCTGCATACGTGGCGTCGTACGCCCGCCGGTGACGGTGAACGGGCGCACCGGGGAGGCAGGCTCCTCCGGGAGCGGGCCACCGGGCCGCTGTCCCCAGGGGTCCATGCGTCACCTCCGCGGGTGGGAGGCCTGCAGCTCGGCCCGGACCGCGGGGGTCAGCACCTGCCCCGCACGCTCCACCAGCAACGTCATCTGATAGGCCACCAGACCGAGGGGAACCCGTTCGAGAACGCCAGAGGCAACCCGTCGGCCGACACCACCACGGTGTGCGCGACCCCCGGGACCGCACTCACGAAATCACTGATCAGCCAGTTCAGGCCGCGTGCGCCCTGGCTCAACTCCCTCATGCGCCGTCCCCTTTCTTCGTCGGATAGCCCTCGTCCTCACTCAGCTCGCCCCGGGCCACCGCCCGCCCCTGCCGTACTCCCTGCTGGAAGCTGGACAGACGGCTGCGCGCCCGGTCCGGCGACAGGGGCGGCCGCGGCTGCTGTGGCGCCGGCGGCGTCTGCTGCGCCGCCGGCGCCGCCGGCGGCTGCTGTGGTCCGGTCGAATCCGCCGAGCCGGGCACCAGATTGGCCTTCGGGACCCGCTTCGGCAGGCCGGAGGTCGTCGTGCCCTCCCAGGCCGGTTTCTCGGCGGCCGCGGCGGCGGCCTGCCATCCCGCGTCCGTGGCCTGCTCGCGCTGCCACTCCGACGGACCGGTGTCGGTGGCGGGCGTGCGCCGGAACCACGCCGACTCCACGGAGGCGAAGATCGGCAGGAACTCCTCAGCCGGCGGCGCCGGCGGCGCTCCACCCGTTCCCACCGGCGCTCCGTACACCGGACCGGTCTGCGTGGGACCGGCAACGGGGCCGGACGGCATGGGGACCGGCCCGGTGTTGACGGAGAACGCTCCGGACTGGGCCGTGATCGGACCCGAGACGGCGGGATCGGAGAAAGCGGGAGCGGAGAAGGCGGAACCGGAGAAAGCGGAACCGGAGACGGTGGGAATCGGGCCGGTCGCCTCGCCGGGCAGGGGCTCGAACGGGCGCATCCGCGAGAACGCCCCGGGCTGCCGGGCGGCGGGAAGCGCCGCCGGCGCCGCCGCGGGAAGCCCCTGCGGGCGGTCGTTCCAGCCGGACGACTGGCCGGTCTGCCCGCTCCAGGCGGGCGCGAAGGCTCCCGCGTAGGACTGCTCCGGGTACGACGCGCGGCCCATGAGGCTCTCCGGCAGCAGGACCATGGCGGTCAGCCCTCCCCCGTCGTGCGGCCTGAGCTGCACCCGGATGCCGTTGCGCATGGCGAGACGGCCGACCACGAAAAGGCCCATCCGGCGGGACACCGACACGTCCACCACCGGCGGGTTCGCCAGCCTCCAGTTGGCCTGGGTGATCTCGTCCGTGGTCATCCCGATGCCGGAGTCGGTGACGGAGATCATCACGCCCCCGCCGTCGATCCGGTTGCCCGAGACGGCCACCCGGGTGTCGCGGGCGGAGAACGACAGCGCGTTCTCGACCAGCTCCGCCATCAGGTGGATGACGTCGTTGACGGCCTGGCCGGCGATCGAGACGTCCGAGGGGAAGTTCAGCACCACCCGCTCGTAACCCTCGACCTCCGACAGCGAGGCCCGCAGGACGTCGGTGATCTCGACGGGCCGGCTCCAGCGGCGGGCGGTCTCCTGCCCGGCGAGGACCAGCAGGTTCTCACTGTTACGGCGCATGCGGGTCGCGAGATGGTCGAGCTTGAACAGGTTCCCGAGCCGCTCCTCGTCCTGCTCGCCCTGCTCCAGCCCGTCGATCAGGGTGATCTGCCGCTCCACCAGCGTCTGTGTGCGCCGCGACAGGTTCACGAACATCGCGTTGACGTTGCCGCGCAGGCGCGCCTCGTCACCCGCCAGCCGTACGGCCTCGCGGTGGACCTCGTCGAAGGCCCGCGCCACCTCGCCGATCTCGTCCACCGACATGACCCCGATCGGCTGCACCTGCTGAGTGCCGGCCGAGTCGGACTCGCGCAGCCGCTGGACGATGTCGGGCAGCCGGTGACCGGCGATCTCCAGCGCCTCGCTGCGCAGCCGCCGCAGCGGCCGGACGACCGAGCGGGCCATGACCAGGGTGATGATCAGGACCACTATCAGGACGGCGACGACCAGGATCACGTTGATCGCGGCGACCCTCTGGTCGGATGCCTGGAGCTCCTCGCTGCGCCCGATCACCGAGCGAGCGAGCGCCAGGTTGACCTTGTGCATCTGGTCGCCGGTCTCGGTGATCGCGTCGAACCAGGTGTCCGCGGCCTGTCCGCCGGGCTCGATGCGGTGCAGCGGCAGGCCGTCGCGGGTGAGGCTCAGGGCGAGGGCGCGCAGGTATTCGGCCCGGTCGACCTTCTGGCCGGTGACGGTGTCCGAGAAGAGCTGGCGCTGCGTGGCCGTGGCCTGCGCGAGGAACGCGTTGCGCTCGCTGACCTCGCGGGCGCGGGCGGCGGTGAACGCGTCGATCTCCGCGTTCTCGAACCGGTTCCGCACCAGGGCGGCGGCGAGCAGCGCGCGCTGCTTGGAGACCTCCTCCTCGGTTCGCGCGAGCGAGGCCATCGACTTGAGTCCCGCGATGACGCCTTCGTCCACGGCGCCCTGCACGGTCTCGTCGTACAGCCGCAGCGCGTCGGCGACGAACAGCGAGTACTTCTCGATCGCGGGCAGCGCGGGAAGCTTGCTCTCCAGGACCGTGGTGCGCAGCGCGGGCAGCTCGTCGAGGCGGCCGCGCAGGCGGACGAGGTCGGCGCGGCCGATGTCGCCGAACGCGGCGCCCGCGGTGTCCGCCTTCGCCCGCACCCGCTGCGCCGCCGCGTCGACCGCCGACTGCTGGTCGCGGATCAGCGAGAGCATCGCCCCGCCCCGGCGGTCCAGCGCCACGTAACGGGCCGTCAGGTCGCGTTCGAGCTGCAGCTCGTGGACGAAGTCACCGACGCCGAGGATCAGCTCGGCCACGTCCTGCACCCGGCGGTACTCCGCCGCGCTGCTGATGGAGGAGGTCACCCGCAGGCCGCCCAGCGAGACCGCGACGGCGGTCGGCACCAGGATCAACGCCAGCAGCCGGGTGCGCAGCCGCCAGTTCTTCAGCGCCAGCCGGCTGCCCGCGTCCTGCCCGGGCCGCTCCGGCTGCGCCGGTTGCTCTCCCTGCTCCCCGGCGGACGCCTCGGAGCCGGCCGGCAGCGGGGGCGGCTTCCGTTCACTACGACGACCGCTCTCGGCTGTTGCCGTCCTCACTGATGCAACCTCACGCGGTTCTTCTAGATGGGATTCGGACCTATCACTCGGGATACCTCCCACAAGACACCGGCAATTGGAGCATAAGGCGACGAGATAGACCAACCTGTCGAATAATTTGGCACGGTCCAAGGAGGGAGAGTTTCGCGCGGCGGCGCATCGGGAAAGCTTTGTACGAGCAACACCAAGCGGGACCCGGAATTTCCGAATCAAGTTCTGGACATGCATCGGTCCAAACGACCACACCCCGGGTTACGGGGCATAGTGGATTTACCGACAAGTTTGGTGACATAGGGCTCCTAATCCTGTTATCCCGGTTTAAGTCCCGCTACGCTTCTCGCCCGTCGCCCGGTGCCGCCATCTCTCGCACCGGGCGCCTCCGCTTCCCCACCCCAGGAGACTCCATGAGGCTGACGGGTCACAGGACCGTCATAGGCGTCATAGCAGCGTTGACACTCACCGCGTGTGGCGGTGCGGACACGAATACGACAGCGACCGGCAATAACGGACTGGAGAAAACTACCCTTAAGGTCGGCATTCTCCCCATCGCCGACGTCGCGGCGCTGTTCATCGCGCAGGAACGGGGGTTCTTCAAGGCCGAAGGGCTGACCATCAAGCCCGAAGTCGTGCAGAGCACCACCGTCGCCATCCCGCAACTGGTGAGCGGCGCGACGGACATCACAATCGGCAACTACTTCACGGTGATTTCGGCCCAGGAGGCGAAAGCAGGGAACTTCCGCATCCTCGCTGATACATATCAGGCGAAACCGGACACCTTTGACATCGTGGTGAAGAAGGACTCACCGATCCAGTCGGTCAAGGACCTCAAGGGCAAGAAGGTCACCATCGCGTCGCTGAACAGCATCGGCGAGCTCGCCGTCGCCTCGACCCTGCGGGCCAACGGGCTGTCCCCCAAGGACGTCCATTACGTCCCCGTGCCCTTCCCCCAGGCGCCGGGCAAGCTGGCGTCGGGCCAGGCGGACGCGGCCTGGCTCAACGAGCCGTTCCTGACCGGCGTGCAGAAGGACATGGGCGCCCGCAAGATCGCCGACACGATGACCGGCGCGATGGCGGACTTCCCGATCGCGGGCTGGACCACGACCGAGCCCATCCTGTCGAAGTATCCCAAGGCGATGGCCGCCTTCCAGCGCGCGATCGTGAAGGCCCAGCAGATCGCCGGCTCCGACCGCAAGGCCGTGGAGAAGGTACTGCCGAACTACACGCAGATCAAACCGGAGGCGGCGTCCATCATCACCCTCGGCGCCTACCCGTCCACCCTCAACCCGACGCGCATCCAGCGGGTGGCCGACCTGATGCTGGAGTACGGCTACCTGAAGGCCAAGATGGACGTGACTCCGCTGCTGGTGCCGATGCCGCAATGATCGTCAGCAAGGTGGTCCGCGGCGCCGTCGGCGTCGCGGTCCTGCTCGTCGTCGCGGAGATCGCCGGCCGTACCGGCCTGATGGACACCCAGATCATGCCGCTGGCGTCCACCGTGCTCGCCGGGGCGGCCGGGCTCGCCGTCGACTCCGAGTTCCTGCACGACGCCTCGGCCACCGTCGAGGTGTGGGCGGAGGGTCTCCTCGTCGCGACCCTGCTGGCCGTACCCGCGGGGGTGCTGCTGGGGAGCCTGCCGAAAGTGGAGATCGGGCTGCGGCCGCTGATCGAGTTCCTCCGGCCGATTCCGTCCATCGCGCTCATCCCGCTGGTCACGCTCATCGCGGCCGGCGACGGCGCGATGAAGGTCACGATCGTCGTCTACGCCGCGTGCTGGCCGGTGCTCGTCAACACCATGTACGGCCTGCACGACGTGGACCCGGTCGCCAGGGACACGATGCGGGCCTTCGGCTTCGGCCGCCTGGCCGTGCTGCTGCGGGTGGCACTGCCGAGCGCCGCTCCGTTCGTCCTGACCGGCGTACGGCTGGCGGCGTCGGTCGCGCTGGTGGTGGCCATCAGCGCGGAACTGCTCTCCGGCGGCGCGGGCGGCATCGGCGTGTACATCATCAAGGCGGGGTCGGGCTACCGGATCGACCTCATGCTGGCGGCCACGGTGTGGGCGGGGCTCATCGGCCTGGTCGTGAACGCGCTGCTCGTCCGGGCCGAGCGCGGCCTGTTCCGCTGGCACGCCGCGCGTGCGGGGGTGGCCCAGTGACGAACACGGCCGTGCGCGGCGTCCGGTGGGCCGGCCGGGCGCGCGGGCTCGCCGTGCGGCTGTGGACGGTGCCGGTCGTCGTCGCGGTGTGGGAGGTCGCCGCGCGGGCGGTGGAGTCCGTCTACTTCCCGCCGCCGTCCGCGATCCTGGCCCGGCTGCGCGAGCTGTGGTTCTCCGGGCCGCCGGCCCGCCTGTTCCTCAGCGACGCCGCCATCGCCGACTTCGTGCCCAGCCTCGGTCATCTGTTCGGCGGATGGGCGCTCGCCTGCCTGGGCGGGATCGCCCTCGGCGTGGCGATCGGCCGGTCCCGGACGCTGGCGGGCTACGTCGACCCGCTGATCGAGTTCGGCCGGGCGATCCCGCCGCCGACGCTCATCCCACTGTTCATCGTGCTGTTCAAGGCGGACACGCGGATGCAGCTCGCCACCATCGTGTACGGCGTGATCTGGCCGGTCCTGGTCAACTCGGTGGACGGCGCCCGCTACGTGGACCGCCTCCACATCGAGACGGCGCGCGTGTTCGGCCTGTCCCGGGCCGAACGGCTCGTCATGGTGATCCTGCCGGCGGCGGCGCCGAAGATCTTCGCGGGACTGCGGCTGAGCCTGTCGCTCGCGCTCATCCTGATGGTCGTCGCCGAGCTCGTGGGCAGCGCCACCAGCGGGATCGGCTACGAGCTGATCTACACGCAACAGAACTTCGACCTGCCGGGGATGTGGGGGACGATCGCGGTGCTCGGCGTCCTCGGCTTCCTCCTCAACTCGTCGTTCCTCGTGGTGGAGCGGCGCACCCTGTCCTGGCACCGGCGTGCCGGGCGAAAAGGCTGAGGTGACACCGTGCTCGACGTCGTCAACCTGACCCACACCTACGGCAGCGGCCCCGATGCCCACCGGGCGCTCGGCGGGATCGACCTCAAGGTCTCCGAGGGCGAGCTCGTCTGCGTCGTCGGCCCGTCGGGCTGCGGGAAGTCGACACTCCTGCGGTCGATAGCGGGGCTCGTACGGCCGACCGGAGGAGAGGTCCGCGTCAAGGGCCGCCCGGTCAGCGGGACGCCCGACGACCTCGCGGTGGTCTTCCAGGACTACAGCAGATCGTTGTTCCCCTGGCTGTCGGTGCGCGACAACGTGGCGCTGCCACTGCGGCGGCGCGGCCTCGACCGGGCGGCCCGGCGTGCGGCGGCGGCGGAGGCGCTGGCGGCGGTGAGCCTGGAAAGCGCCGCGGCCAAGTATCCCTGGCAGCTGTCCGGCGGCATGCAGCAGCGGGTGGCCATCGCCCGGGCCCTCGCCTACCGTCCCTCGCTGCTGCTGATGGACGAGCCGTTCGGCTCCGTCGACGCCCAGACCCGGGAGGACCTGGAGGACCTCGTCCTCGCCGTACGCGGGCACCACCGCATGACGATCGTCCTGATCACCCACGACATCGACGAGAGCGTCTACGTCGGCGACCGGGTGGTGGTGCTGACCCGGGCGCCCGCCGTGGTCGCCGCCGACCTGCGCGTGGACCTGCCCGGTCCCCGCGACCAGATCGCGACCCGGGAGCTGCCCGCGTTCGTGCACCTGCGGGCCGAGGTGAGCCGCCTGGTGCGCGGCAGGCCCGAGTTCGGCCCCGAGGAGTTCAACACGGTCCCACCGCACACGACGACCTCACCTCTCGTGAAGACACCCTCACATCTGACCAAGGAGTAGTGAACATGACAGAAGCCAGCAGCGTCGTGTGGGAGCACCTGCGCGGGTTCTACCGGGCCGCGGCGCTCGGCGCGATCGTCGACCTCGACTGCGCCGGCCACCTGAAGGACGGACCGCTCACCGTCGAGGAGCTCGCCACCCGCTGCGGCGCGCACGCGCCGTCCCTCGCCCGCCTGCTGCGCACGTGCGCCGCGAACGGGCTGTTCACCGCCGTCTCCCCCGGCACGTACGCGCTGACCGACGCCGGCCGGCTGCTGGTGGACGGCGTGCCCGGCTCGCTGCGCACGGCCGTCCAGTTCAACACCGCGCCCACGCTCGCGTACGGCATGAACACCCTGACCAAGACGGTGCGCGAGGGACGGTCGGCGTTCGTCGAGAAGTACGGAGTGCTCTACGACCACCTCGGGACCGAACCCGAACTGAACCGGATCTTCAACGACTTCATGACCCAGCGGTCGCAGCCGATGGCGGACGGGGTGGCCGCGAGCTACGACTTCTCGTCGGTCAAGACGCTGGTGGACGTGGGCGGCGGCCGGGGCCACATCCTGGCGACGGCGCTGCGGGCCAACCCGCATCTGCGCGGTGTGCTGGTGGAGCTGGCGCACGTGCTGCCGGACGCGCGGGCGGCCTTCGACGAGTGGGGGCTGTCGGAGCGGGTGGAGATCGTCGAGGGCGACTTCTTCTCCTCGGTCCCCGCGGGTCACGACGCCTACCTGCTGGGCAGCGTGATCCACAACTGGGACGACGAGGACGCGACCAGGATTCTGCGCGTGGTCCGCGACGCGATGAGTGACGACGGCCGGGTGCTGCTGGTGGAGTTGGTCCTGCCGGACGACGACTCGGCGCACTTCGGAAAGGACCTGGACATGCGGATGCTCGGCCTGTTCGGACAGGGAAGGGAGCGCAGCAGGTCGGAGCACGACGCGCTGCTGCGGGCGGCCGGGCTGCGCCTGGTCGGCACCTACGGCCTGCCGTTCCACGCCACCCTCGTCGAGGCGGTCCGCGCCTAGACCGGTGACGCCCGAGCCGAGGGCCGCCTCCTCAGGCGCGCCCCCCGCCGGGTACGGCGACCCGCATGGTCAGCGCGTGCTCGACGAGGGTGATCAGGGTGCTCTTCACCGATCCCCGGTCCCGGGCGTCCGTGCGGACGACGGGAATCCGCGGCGACAGGGTCAGCGCCTCCCGCACCTCGTCCTCGGCGTGCGGGTACTGCCCGTCGAAGCCGTTCACGCCGACGACGAACGGCAGCCGCGCCTCCTCGAAGTAGTCCACCGCGGGAAAACTGTCGGCCAACCGCCGGGTGTCGACCAACACCACCGCACCGATCGCCCCCCGCACCAGGTCATCCCACATGAACCAGAACCGATGCTGACCCGGCGTACCGAACAGATAAA
>QFZU02000112.1 GCA_003260025.2 Microbispora triticiradicis
CGCTCGGCAGGGCGGCCAGCAGCGGGCCGAGCGCCGACTTGGCCGCGGCCGCCTGCGCCGCGATCCGGCCGATCGGGTGGCGCATCAGCACGTGCGGCGCGCCCGCGACCACCGCCGGCCGCACCCGCGCCCATCCGAGCCGCCGGAAGAACGCCTCCGCCCCGGCCCGTACGGTCGCCTCGAACCGCAGCGCGCCCTCCGCCTCGGCGCGGGCGCAGGCCGCCCGCACCAGCGCCGCGCCCACACCCCCGCCCACATGCCGCGTGCCGCGGGCGGCGGGGGCCACGACGAGCCGTCCGCCCGTCCACCAGCCGATGTCGGGGCCGTCGCCGGCCGGGCCGAGCCGTACCCCGCCGGCGACCGAGCCGGCCGGGTCCCTGGCCACCAGCACGACTGTGCGCGGGTCGTCGTCCCGGTCGTCGAGGTCGTGGCCCTCGAACAGGCCCTGCTCCCGGACGAACGCCTCCCGGCGGAGGCGGTGGTAGGCCGCCAGCGTCGCGGCGTCCCCGGCCTGCTCGATCCGGAGGCCGGTCCGGCGGGCCAGCGTGCTGTGGTCGCCGAGCAGCGCGAGGATGTCGGGCGGGGTCTCCCGCGCCGGAGCGCGCGTGCCGCCGTCGAGGTACACGGCCCTCACCCGCCCGCCGCGCTGAGCACGCCGCACGCTCCGCAGGCGGCGCAGCCCGCGCCCTGGTCCGCGCCGCGCATGCCGGCCGCGCGCAGCAGCGCCGCCACGCTCTCGGTGACGTGCCGCAGCAACCCGGCACCGGGCGCGCCGACCCCGTCGCGGGCGGCGAGCGTGCCCCGCATCGGGCGGAACGGGACCACGAAGGGGTAGACCCCCCGGTCGATCAGCCGGCCCGCGCCCGCGATCAGCTCGCCGGGGTCCTCGCCCAGCCCGACCAGCAGGTACGTCGAGACGCGGTTGCGCCCGAAGACCCGGACCGCCTCGTCCCAGGCGGCCTCGTACTCGCGCAGCGGCACCGACGACTTGCCCGGCATCCAGCGCCGCCGCACCTCCTCGTCCAGGGACTCCACGTGGATGCCGATCGCGGTGGCCCCGGCCTCGCGCAGCGCGCCGATCCAGGCGAGGTCGCCCGGCGGCTCGCACTGCACCTGGATCGGCAGCCCCGGGACGGCCTCCAGTACGGCGCGCACGCACCGCGCCAGGTTCCGCGCCCCACGGTCGGGCCCGGCGGTGGTGCCGGTGGTCATCACCATCTGCCGGACGCCGTCGAGCCGCACCGCCGCCTCCGCCACCTCGGCGAGCTGGGCGGGCGTCTTGGCGGCGGTCGTGGCGCCCGACCGCAGCGACTCCTCGATGGTGCAGAACCGGCAGCGATCGGCCTCGCCGTACCGGACGCAGGTCTGCACGACGGTCGTGGCCAGCACGTCCGCGCCGTGCAGCCGGGCGATCCGCTCGTAGGGCACGCCGTCGGCGGTGACCAGGTCGTAGAACCGGGGTCTGCGGACGGGGACCAGCGTGACTCCGGTGTCCTGCTCGCCGAGCCAGACCGTGCCGTCCCGCACCGTGAACGGGCTGTCGGGGTTGACCGGGAGCGCGGCGCCGGCGCCGTCCAAGAGGACGTGGCCGTCGCCGCTGGGCCCGGCGCCCTCCGGCCGCCGCACGGGGGTGTCCAGCGCCACGCCGCGCAGGGCCAGCTCGGCGCGGGTCATGATCCGTACGTCGGTCACGGCGCTAGAGCTGGTAGGTGGAGTTGATGACGGCGCCCTTGCGGGCGTAGTGGATCAGCGCGTCCTGCACGTCCAGCGGGTGGGTCGGGATGACGCCCTCGATCAGGTCCTCCTCGCGGGCGCCGTGCAGGGACAGGCCGAACCGGCAGCAGTAGACCTTCCCGCCTTCGGCGATGAACGTCTTGAGCTGGTTGTTGATGTTGTGCTCGCCGGGGAAGGCCGAGTTGCCGGTGGTCGGGAAGCCGCGGGTGGCCAGGCAGTTCAGCGAGCCGGGGCCGTAGAAGTAGATGGCGGTCTCGAAGCCCTTGCGCAGGGCGCGGGTGGCCTGGAGCACGGCCACGAAGCTCACCGACGACTCGTGCGCGATGCCGTGGACGAGCGTGAAGTACGACTCGCCGTTCTCGGCCTTGTAGTCGGGGAAGACCTTCGTGGTGCCGTAGATGGTGGAGCCCTCGGGCAGCGACGGGTGGGGGATCTCCTCGATGCTCTTCTTCTCGAGGTCGGTCATGTCGACGGTCATGTGCGTCTCCTTCGAATAGGTGGGATCAGTCGTAGAGAGAGGCGAAGGTGTCGTGGAAGACGAGGCGGCCCAGTTCGCCGCCGCCGGTCGCGGCGCGCATCCGGGCGTGCTCGCCCGCGAAGTCGCCCCACGGCTGGTCGCTGGCGAACAGCACCCGGTCGTGGCCGAGGCCGCGCCGCTCGATCTCCCGGGCAAGCCAGTACGGCGCGAAGCCGATGGCCCAGGACAGGTCGGTGTAGACGCGCTTTCCGGCCGCGATCCAGTCGAAGAACCGGGAGCCGGCCAGCTTGATGTGGCCGCTCATCCCGCCGCCGAAGTGCACCAGGTGGACCGGCACGCGGTCGGCGTACCACTCGACCAGGTGGCCGACCTCGTCGATGTCTGAGGCGGCGCCGGGGGAGGTGTGGACGTGGACGACCAGCCCGTGCCGCGCGGCCGCCGCGAAGATCCGGTCGAGTCCGGGCCGGCAGGCGGGGTCGGTGGGACGGCCGCCCAGCAGGAAGCTGAGCTTCAGGGCCCGCACGCCCGCCTCGCCCGCCAGGGCGAGGGCGCGGGTGGTGCGCTCCTCGTCGCGCGGCAGCGGCGAGACCCACAGCCCGGCGCGGACGCGGTCGTCGGCCTGCGCCGCCTCCAGCGCGAGTTCGTTCAGCGCGAAGGCGGCGTCCGGGTCGGGCACGCCGTAGTTGGGCAGCACGAGCGCCCGCTCGGTGCCCTCCGCGTCGAGGTCGGCGATGAGCCGCCTGACGGTGGCGCGGGCGGTGACGTCCGGGTTGACGGGAGGGCCGCCGTAGAAGGGGTGGGCGGGCAGTACGCCGATGTGACGGTGCGCGTCGAAGACCATGGCGTCACCCGACCGGGAGAGCGGGGGAGAGTCCGGCGGGGGCCCCGGTGAGCGCCCCGCACACGTCGGCGAGTCTCCGGGACGCCTCGATGTGGGCGGCCAGGAACTCGGCGTCCCGGCCCACGGCCGCCAACCGGCCCGAGCCCCACGTGTGCTGCCAGGGCAGCCCGAGGAAGTGCAGCCCCGGGCAGCTCGTCACGCCGCGCCAGTGCATCGGGTAGCCGCGCCCGTCGAACGCGGGGATCTCGATCCATCGGTGGTCGCGGGTGAACCCGGTCGCCCAGACGACCGAGGTGACCCCGGCCTCCGCTAGGTCGAGGGAGCGCACCGGCTCGCCGGGTTCCCAGACCGGGACGTAGCGGGGCTCGGTGGGGGCGGCGACGCCGCGGGCCGCGATGTGGGCGTCGATCGCGTCCTTGATGCCCTCGGCCACCGCGTCGGCCCGGTCGAGGTTGTCCTTCAGGTCGCCGGCGAAGTCCAGCCTCGTGCCGTCCACGCCGGTCAGCCGGCCGTACAGGCGCATGCCGTCGCGGGCGAAGGCCCGCAGGTCGATGTCGCGCCCGCCGTCGCGGCCGGTGACGTAGTGGTTGGCGCGCATGCGCACCGCGTCGGCGTCGCCGAACTCGTCGATGCTCCTGGTGTAGTGGCCCATGTCGTGCAGCCACGCCACGCAGTCCCGGCCGCGGTAGAAGCGGGCCACCCGGGGCGCGCCGCCGACCGCGAGATGCACCCGGCGGCCGGCGAGGTGGAGGTCCTCGGCGATCTGGCAGCCCGACTGTCCGGTGCCGACCACCAGGACCTCGCCCTCGGGCAACTGGGCCGGGCGGCGGTAGCGGGAGGAGTGGACCTGCTCGACGCCGGCCGGCAGCCGCTCGGCCAGGCGGGGCAGCGACGGCGCGTGGTAGGGGCCGGTCGCCACCACCACCTGGTCGGCGGTGAGGTCCCCGGCGGTCGTCGCGAGCTCGAAGACCCCGCTCACGGCCCGCCGCAGCCGGGTCACCCGTACGCCCTCGGCCAGCGGCGGCCCGAAGGACGCGGCGTAGTCCTCCAGGTAGCGGACGACCTCCTCGCGGACCATGAAGCCGTCGGGGTCGGCTCCCTGGTAGGGGAAGCCGGGAAGGTCGCACTGCCAGTTGGGGGTCACCAGGCAGAAGGAGTCCCAGCGGCGCTCGCGCCACTCGTGGCCCACCCGGTTCGCCTCGACGACGACGTGTTCGACGCCGCGCCGGCCCAGGCAGTGGCTGATCGACAGCCCGGCCTGTCCGCCGCCGACGACCGCCACCGGGTAGTGTGCCCCGGCGAGCCGCGGCGTGCTGTGTGCTGCCATCCGGACCTCCAGGCGGTGCCATCGCTCTCGTGACGGCTACTTCAGTCCGGGCGTGTTACCGATCGACGGCATCCGGAATAAAAAGCGGTTACCGATCGGACACCCTGCGTCACCATCCGAGGTGATGAACACGTCGCACGTGACCCGGGCGGGACCGGGGACGGGCGCATAACCTGGGAGGACGCGACCGGCGCGCGAGGGGGTGGGGCGCGGGATCATGATCGTCACGGTGTTCCTCGGCCTCGCGGCGGCGGCCCTCCTCGGGCTGGGCTTCGTCGCGCAGCAGCACGTCGCGTACACCGAGCCACTGGGCGAGATGCTGCACGTGCGCCTGCTGCTCGACCTCGCGCGCAAGCCTGTGTGGCTGGCCGGGATCGCCCTGATGGTCGGCGGCCAGATCGCCGGCGCGCTGGCGCTGCGGCGCGCCGACGTGGCGTCGGTCGAGCCGCTTCTGGCGACCAACCTCATCTTCGCCCTGGGCGCGGCGGCCCTGCTGTACCAGGAGCGCCTGGGTGGGACGGAGTGGCTGGGAGCGGTGCTGGTCAGCGGGGGCGTCGCCGCGTTCCTGGTCGCCGGGCGCCCGCACGGGGGCGGGATGCCGGCGTCGGGCTCCCTGGCGTGGATCGCCGTGCTCGTCGTGGGCGCCGTCGCCGCCGGAATGGTCGTGGTGGCGCTGCGGGTGCCCCTGCAGACCAAGGCGATGCTGTTCGCCGCCGCGGCCGGGGCGTTGTACGGCCTGCAGGACGCGCTCACCCGCGGGGCCCTGCTCACGCTGGCGGGGGGGCCGGGGGCGCTGTTCGCCTCCCCGCAGCTCTACGCGCTGCCGGTGATCGCGGTGACCGGCATCCTGCTCAACCAGAGCGCGTTCGACGCCGCGCCGCTGCGGATCTCGCTGCCCGCCACCACCGCGACCGAGCCGATCGTCGGCATCCTCCTCGGCGTCGCCCTCTTCGGCGAGCGCCTGCGCGTCGACCCGCCCGCTCTGGCGGGGGAGGTGGGCGGGCTGGTCGCGCTGGTGGCGGGCATCGTCGTCCTCGGCCGATCGCCGTTCCTGCACAAGTCGGAGCAGGGCCCGAACGGCCGCCCCGCCCCGCCGTGATCAGCCCGGGCTTGATAAACCCCGCCGTGATCAACCCCGTCGTGATCCGCCGCCCGGGCGAGCGGCGCATGGGCCGCGCTCGTGCCGCGCTCGTGCCGCGCTTGGGCCGCGCTGAAAGGTACATGGGCGGCGGGTCCGGTTCCGCCCCCCGCACAGGTCGCGGTGTCCCGCTGTTAACGGCCAGGTCGGACGGGCCGTGCCGCGGGCCCGGCGTCCGGGCGGCGGTGCGACGATGGATCTTACAGACATGAGTAAGGCTTGCCGACTCCGGCCTGTCGGCTACGATCGCAGCAACTCGGGAGCGCTCCCCATCTCGCCCGGAACCCCCCACCGGAAGATGGAGACCCAACAGTGCACACGCAGTCACAGCCCCACGCACAGCTCCACGCACGCCCCCGCGCCCGCCGCTGGGCCCCGCGTCTCACGGCCCTGCTGACCGCGTCGGCGGCCTGCCTGGCCACCTGGACGGGCGCCGCCCTCGCCCACGGCTCCGTCATCGACCCCGCCTCCCGCGTCTACGGCTGCTGGCAGCGCTGGGGCAACGACTTCCAGAACCCGGCCATGGCCCAGCAGGACCCGATGTGCTGGCAGGCGTGGCAGGCCGAGCCCAACGCCATGTGGAACTGGAACGGCCTGTACCGCAACGGCCTCGGCGGCAACTTCCAGGCCGGCATCCCCAACGGGCAGCTGTGCAGCGGCGGCCACGCCGAGAGCGGCCGCTACAACGCGATGGACGCGGTCGGCGCGTGGAAGACCACCACCATCCGCAACAGCTTCACGGTCAAGCTCCAGGACCAGGCCAGCCACGGCGCCGACTACTTCCTCGTCTACGTGACCAAGCCGGGCTTCGATCCGACCAGGCAAGCCCTGACCTGGAACGACCTGCAGCTGCTGACCCGCACCGGCAGGTACGCGCCGAGCCAGAGCTACTCGATCAACGCCAGCACGTCCGGGCGCAGCGGCCGGGCCGTCGTCTTCACGATCTGGCAGGCCTCGCACATGGACCAGGCGTACTTCATCTGCAGCGACGTCGTCTTCAGCTGACGGCGGGGTGAGACGCGGCGGGCCCCGCCGGACGCGAGGTCCGGCGGGGCCCGGAGGACGACCCCGCGTACGGCCGGGGGATCAGCTCGCGGTCAGGACGTGCCCGTGGTCCGCGTGGGCGCCTGCGGAGGCCGCGGCGGTCCGGGCGGTGGGCCGGGTGTCCGGCCCGGGCAGGTCGCGGCTGAAGGCGTAGACGACGGCCGCCGTGGCGATCGCGCCGGTGTTCAGCGCGAGGGCCTTGTCGTTGATGTTCGCGATGGTGTCGCAGGCCTTGTGGTAGCAGGAGTCGTACGCCTGGCCGGCGGTGCCGCCGAACAGCGCCTGCTCCTCGGGGGTCTTGACGCCCTCCGCGCCCGTGAACAGCCCGCCCGCGGGAATCCCGGCGTCGATGAACGGCCCGTAGTCCGACCGCCCGTCGAAGTCGGTGCCCACGTGGCCCTGCCGGATGGTGTCGAAGTACTTGACGAAGAGCTTCTCGATCTCGTCGGAGCCGGCCGGTCCGGCGGGCGCGCCGGTGGCGTCGGAGTCGTCACCGTCGTAGATCTTGAGCGCGTAGTTGGGGGAGGCGACCATGTCGAAGTTCAGATACAGCTTGATCTTCGCCAGGTCGGCCGGCGACAGGCTCGCGACGTAGTGCTCCGAGCCGAGCAGGCCCAGCTCCTCGGCGCTCCAGAAGGAGAAGCGCAGCGCGTTCCGGGTCGGGAGGGCGCCGAGCTTCGCGGCGACCTCCAGGATCGCGGCGCTGCCCGAGCCGTTGTCGTTGATGCCCGGCCCCGGCACCACGCTGTCGAGGTGCGCCCCGATCTGAACCACCTTGTTCGGGTCGCCCCACCTGGAGTCGGCGATGACGTTGTGGGTGGTGCGGATCTCGCTGGTGGTGCTCGTCCTGACGTGGACGACGGTCCCAGCGGTGCCGGCCAGCTCCTGGCCGACCGCGAAGCTCACGCCCACGACGGGGATGTGCACGGTGGGCGCGCCCAGCGTGCCCTGCAGGGTCTCGGTGCGCCCCGGCTGGCCCTCGTTCATGATGATGACCGCGGCCGCCCCGGCGGCCTGCGCGTTCTCCGCCTTGACCTGGAAGGTGCAGGTGCCGCGCTGGACCAGCGCCACCGAGCCGGCCGGGAACGAGGCGAAGTCGGCGGCCTCGCAGCCGGAGGTGGAACTGCTGGGGGTCGGCCCGGGCGGCAGCATCAGGTCGACATTCCGGACGGCGGCCGTGACGTCGCCGGAACCGGAGTAGGTCATCGTCGCGAACTCCCCGACGGTGCTGCCGTCCGGCGGAGTCGGCGCGTACGTCTTCGGGGTCGGCGCGGTGCGCTCCAGCGACGCGGTGGCGTTCTCCTTGAAGAACGGGAACTCGAACGCCTGCAGGGTCACCTTGTAACCGGCCTTCTTCAGCACCCCGGCGACGTAGTCGCGGGAGGCCACGTGGCCGGGAGTGCCGGCGGCCCGGGTGTGACCGTTGGCGTCGGCTATCTGCTGCAGCTTCGTCAGGTGCTTCTTGACCGCGGACGCGACGATCGTCTGCACGACCCCCGCGGGGTCGGGGTCGGCGTTCGCCGGTGCGGCGGGCAGGAGGGGAAGCACGAGGGCGGACGCCGCGACGGCGACTGCGCCCCGCATGCCGAGGGTGGCGCGCATTGGGCTCTCCTTCGGGTCCAATGACGATCCGAGACGGCCCAGCGGGCTGGAGACCGAGATCGGCCTCCGCTGGACACTGATCGGGAAACTAACCGCGTTCCGCCGATGTGGGAAGGCCCTCTTTTCCGGAGTGTTTTCCGGACGCCACCTTTTCTGGTTAAGAAACCGGCTTAAGAAATCAGCTTTCGGCCGCCCAGTCGAGCAGAGACCCGGCGGTGTCCCAGCGGCGGCTGGAGTCGTCCTCGCCGAGGATGACGCCGATCAGCCGGTGGTCGTGGCGGTCGGCGGCGAACGCCAGGCAGAACCCGGCGGCGTTGGTGAAGCCGGTCTTCACGCCGATCGCGCCGGGCAGGCCGAGCATGTGGTTGGTGTTGGACCAGTCGTACCTGCCGTCGCCGGTCGAGTGGTGCCGGGTCGAGGTGATCTCGGTGAAGACCGGATTCCGCAGCGTGATCGCCGCGAGGCGGGCCTGGTCGCGGGCGGTGGAGTAGCCGTCGCCGTCGCGCGTGGGCAGCCCGTCGGCGTTGACGTAGTGCGTGTCGTTCAGTCCGAGGCTCTTGGCGGCGGCGTTCATCTTGGCCACGAAGCCGGCCACTCCCGGGCCGTACACGCGGGCCAGGGCGTGCGCGGCGTCCGCGCCCGAGGGGAGCAGCAGCGCGTAGAGCAGTTCCCCGACCGGAAGGCTGTCGCCGGGCTCGAGATCGGCCGTCGTGCCGTCGTTGTTCCAGGCGTACTCGACATCCTCACGCTTGATCTTGACGCGGTCGTCGAGGTTCGCCTCCCGCAGGACGACATAGGCGGTCATGATCTTGGTGAGGCTGGCGACCGGCATCCGCTTGCCGGCGTTCTTGTCCAGCAGTTCCTGTCCCGTGGTCGCGTCGAAAAGATAGACGGCCCGGCCGTACGCGTGCGGCGCCGTGTACGCGGGAAACGCCGTGGTGTGCTCGCGGACCAGAGCGGCGGCCGGGCCGGGAGCGGCCGTGACGGGCTGCGCGAGCGCGGGCGACGCAACCCCTGTGAACAGGGCAAAGGCCGCCATGGAGACACCAAGGAAAAGCTTACGGGTCGGCATGCGTTTCAGCGTGCCATGACGATTCCTGGCCTTCGGACGATTCATCGCAAAATATTGGCAAAACGCGCGACTAATGTGACTTCTGGGGGTTTAAGGCATAAGTGGTGGTGCGGCGAGAGGTGCGAGCGTGCGGGCGCCGCGGGGCCGGATACGTATTCCTGCCGATGCGCCGGGCCGCCCGGTTCCCTACCGTCGAGGACGCCGACGAGACCCCGAGGTGAGCCATGCGCGTGCCGACCGCGTTCCTGTCCACCCTCCTGTCCGCCTTCCTGACGGTTGTCCTGACGGCATCCGTCCTCACCGTCCCCTCCCCGGCCACCGCCGCCGTGGCCGGGGCCAAACCCCCGCCGGGCGGCGTCGACGTCGTCTACCAGCGGGCGGTCTTCGGCCCCGGCACGCGGGAGGGCGTGAAGGCGGGGAGGACCCTCTCCTTCGCCGCCCCCGTGGGCACGATCTCGTACACCGACGCGCTCGGCACGAAGAGCTGGGAGTACGCCCGGTGGACCGGCCCCGAGCGGCCGATCGGGTTCGCCGCCACCGAACTGGTGGCCTCGTGGACCGCCGACGTCCCGGCCGGCAGCTGGCTGCAGGTCGAGATGCGCGGCCGCCACGCCGCCGGGCAGACGAAGTGGTACGTCCTCGGCCGCTGGGCGTACGGCGACGAGGACATCCGCCGCACGTCGCTGCCGGGGCAGCGCGACGCCGACGGCACGGTCTCGGTCGACACGTTCGTGGCCGCGGCGGGCCGGGCGATCACCGCGTACCAGCTGCGTGTGACGTTGTACCGCACGCCGGGCTCGGCCGCACGGCCGGTGGTCCGCACGCTCGGCGCGATGGCCTCCGCCGTGCCGGACCGGGAGACGGTCCCGGTCAGCCCGGGCGGCATCGCCTGGGGCGTCGAACTGCCCGTGCCGCGCCGCTCGCAGAACGTCCACGAGGGCCACTACCCGCAGTGGGACGGCGGGGGAGAGGCCTGGTGCAGCCCGACCTCGACCACCATGGTGCTCGGCTACTGGGGGAGATGGCCCAGCGCGCGGGACACCTCCTGGGTCGACCCCTCCGATCCCGACCCCGAGGTCGACTACGCCGCCCGCTACACCTACGACTACGCCTACGAGGGCGCGGGCAACTGGCCGTTCAACACCGCCTACGCCGGGCGGTACGGAATGGAGGGGTTCGTCACCCGGCTGCGCTCGCTGACCGAGCTGGAGCGGCTGATCAGAGCGGGCGTCCCGGTCGTCACCTCCCAGTCGTTCAAGGCGGAGGAGCTGCCCGGCGCGGGATACAGCACCAACGGCCACCTCATGGTGATCATCGGCTTCACCGCCACGGGCGACGTCATCGCCAACGACCCCGCCTCGCGGGACGACGACGCCGTACGCCACGTGTATCCGCGGGCCGCGTTCGAGAACGTCTGGCTGCGCAGCACCGGCAGCGGCGGGATCGTCTACGTCATCCACCCGCCGGGCCACCGGCTGCCCGCCACGACGCCGGGCCTGCCGGCCAACTGGTGACCCGATGCGACGGCGTCAGCGGAAGGCGGCCGCGTTGCGCCGCGCCCAGTCCGAGAACGGGCGTGGCGCGCGGCCGAGCACCCGCTCGACCTCCGGGCTGATCCGCCGTTCGCCGGGGGTCGGATCGCCGAGGATGGCCAGGGTGCCGTCGGCCACCTCCTCCGGCATGAACGCCGCCATCATCGCGCGTGCCTCGTCGCGGCTCTGCTCGGCGAACCGTACGGGCTCGCCGAGCGCGTCGCCGAGCGCGGCGGCGATCTGACGCGGAGAGACCCGCTCCGGCCCGGTCAGCTCGTAGACCCGGCCGTCGTGGCCGGGCTCCCGCAGGGCCGCCGCCGCGACCTCGGCGATGTCGCCGGGATCGATGACGGGCAGCGCGACGTCTCCGAACGGAGCGGTCACCGTGCGGCGCAGGCGGACGGACTCGGCCCAGGCGAAGGAGTTGGAGGCGAAGCCGCCCGGCCGCAGGATCGTCCACTCCAGCCCCGAGTTCCTGACCTCGCTCTCGTCCTCCAGCGCCCGCATGCCGTGACCAGGGGAGAGCGGGCGCGTCCCGGCGGACTGGGAGGACAGCAGGACGACCCGGCGCACCCCGGCTTCCGCGGCGGTGCGGAGGATCGGCCGCACGTTCCCGCCCAGGGCCAGGTAGTCGCCGGGCGTCACCAGGAACAGCGCGTCCGCCCCCTCCAGCGCGGGGCGCAGCCCGGCGGGATCGGCCAGGTCCGCGCTGACCGTACGGACGCCCTCGGGCACATCGGCGGACGAGACGCGGCGGGCGACGGCGGTGACGTCCTCGCCCGCCTCCGCCAGGAGCCGGACCAGGACCCGGCCGACGTTCCCGGTGGCTCCCGTTACGACGATCATGATGATCTCCCTAAAGTTAGTTAGTCGGCTGACTCAGAGAGAACCGTAGCACGGGACGCGCCTATAGTCAGTCAGGTGACTGACTCGACCGTTTCCCGCGCGGGGGCCGCGAGCGCCAAGCGGCGCCGGCTCACGGCCGCCGCCGCCGAGGTGGTGCACCGGCAGGGCGCCGAGCGCACCACCATCGCCGACATCGCCCGCGCCGCCGGCGTTCCGGTGGGCAACGTGTACTACTACTTCAAGACCAAGGACGAGCTGGTCGCCGCCGCGCTGGACGAACACGCCCGGCATCTCGCGGAGCTCACCGGACGGCTGGAGCGGCTGCCCGATCCGCGTGAGCGGCTCAAGGGGCTGGTGGAGACCTGGATCGGGCAGCGCGACGTCGCGGCGCGATGGGGCTGCCCGACCGGCACGCTCGCCGCCGAGCTGGACAAGCGCGGTGAGGGCGGGCTGGACGCGGAGGCGGGGAGGGTGATCCGGCTGCTGCTCGACTGGGCCGAGCGCCAGTTCCGCGAGCTGGGCCTGCCCGAGCCCGACGGCCTCGCGCTGACCCTGGTGAGCGCCTATCAGGGCATGTCGCTGCTGGCCAACGCGCTGCGCGATCCCGAGATCATGAAACGTGAGGGCGACCGGCTGCTCGGCTGGCTCGGCTCACTGCCCGGCTGAGCCGGCCTCGCTCCGGGACAGGAGCGTGGTCAGGGCCGTGGTCCGCGCGTCGTCCCAGCCGGCCGGCGGCGCGATCCGCGCCCAGGCGGCGGCCACCTCGCCGTCGTAGTCGTGCCCGTGGCCGGGCGGCGCGTCGAGGGAGAACACCAGATCCGCGGTGACCTGCCAGAACGTGACGAACGGATACCAGCGGATCCAGGGCAGCACGTCGTCGCCGCGCCGTTCCTCCAGCCAGTCCGGGCGGCCGAGGACCAGCCGCGGGGTCCACCACACGATCGGATCGGAGGGATGCTGGAGATAGACCACCCGCGACCCGTCCCAGGAGGCGGGCGCGGGCAGGTCCTCGGGCCCGTTGGCGAAGCGCACGGTCTCGCCGTCCCGGTAGACGGGCAGCACCTCCCGGCTGCCCGGGTCGCGGCCGTCCACGAACCGCCGCCACAGCGGGCTGCTGTCGGGCGGCCCGACGAAAAGCGCGCCGTCGGTGCGCTCGCGCAGGTCGCGGTCGTCGCGGAACGCCGACTCCGCGCCGAACGCCCCGAGGCTCTCCCCGAACACCAGCAGCCGCGGCCGGTGACCGGCGGGCAGCCGCGACCACCGGGCGTACACCTGGCCGAACAGCTCGCGCCCGGCCGCCGTGACGCGCTCGCGGTCCACCAGGAACGACAGCCAGCTCGGCAGGTAGGAGTACTGCATCGAGACCAGCGCGGTGTCCCCGCCGTACATGAACTCCAGGGCGGCGGCGGCCTGGGGGTCCACCCAGCCCGTGCCGGTCGTCGTGATCACGCACAGCACCGCCCGGCGGAACGCGCCGGTCCGGTCGAGCTCCCGTACGGCGAGGGCGGCCCGCTCGCGGGCGGTCGCGGCGGAGTCGAGTCCCGCGTAGACCCGGACCGGCGGGAGCGCGGGCCGCCCGGTGAAACCGCTGAGTTCCCCGACGGTGGGGGCGCCTGCCACGAACGCCCGGCCCTCCAAACCGAGCGACGCGAAGGAGACCAGGGAGGAGGGGCCGCCAGAGACGGCGGCGGACCGGGGCCGCGAGGTGCCGGGCGCGGTCTCGCTGTTGATCGCCGCGAAGCTGGTGTCGGCCCCTCTGAGCAGGGCCTCGGTGAGGATCCCGTCGGTCAGCAGGACGGCCAGCACGCCGACGCCGAGCGTCGCGGCCAGCCGCGCCGCCGTGGCAGGGATCCACCTGCCGAGCACGCCTCCGAGCGCCCGGGCGGCGATGCGCAGCGCCCTGGCGGCGGCCAGCAGGAGCAGGAACACCGCCGCCGCGACGAACGGCACGCCGAGATAGCCGAGCCGTTCCGGCGGGCGCAGCCCCATCAACGGGTAGATGGCCCTCTGGGCGCGTACGCCGAGGACCAGCGACGCGGCGCCCAGCCCGCAGCCGAACGTCGCGACCAGGCGGCGGACCCGCCGCCGTCCCGTACGGCGCCACCCCTCGCGCCATCCCGCGCGCCGGGCCTCGGCATACCGCCGGACGACCGGGGCGGCGCTCCGGCGGGCCAGGGCGCCGGCGGTCACGCCGGCCAGGTATCCGGTCGCGGTCAGCACCCCCGCGATGATCCCCTGCAGCGGCCACGAGCGGGGCAGCAGCGACGGCGTGAGGGACAGGCAGAAGAAGATCGCGGCGAACAGGATCCCGGCCGTGTCCAGTGCTCCGCCGAGCCGTACCCGCCCCTCCCGCATCAGGCCCCCGATTCGCCGCCTGTCCGCCGATTTCGCGGAGCAGGCAGGCTATCAAGTCACCGGCAGGTCACGGCCCCGCCCCCCGCGCGGCCTCACCCCCAGTGGTCGCCCCAGCCCCACAGGTTGGGCCCGAGCGCCGTGGCGGGGTCGTCGTGGTACACGCCGAACCTGCCGCGGAAGAACAGCATCGGCCGCTGCTCCGGATGGACGGGTTCGAGTTCGCGGACGAGGCCGATCACCACGTCGTGGTCTCCGGCCACGTGCACCTCCCGGACCTCGCCGTGGACGCGCAGCAGCACGTCCCGCAGGACGGGCGTGCCCCAGCGGGACAGGTCCCAGGCGAGCCCGGCGAACTTGTCGCCGTTGCTCGATCCGAACCTGGCGCACACGTCGACCTGCTCCTCGCCGAGGACGTTGACGCAGAAGCGGCCGGACTTCCTGATCCGCGGCCAGGCGCGGCCCTTGTGGTCGGCGCAGAAGAGCACGAGCGGTGGTTCGAGGGACACCGACGCGAACGACTGGCAGGCGAACCCCACCGGATCGCCGTCGTCGAGCCCCGTGACCACGGTCACGCCGGTCGCGAACATCCCGAGCGCGCGCCGGAACTCCGCGGGCGACGGCGGCGGCGCGTCGCCGGAGCCGGGGTCGCCGAGGCCGGGGCCGGCGGAAGCTGCGGTCATGGGTTCACCTCTCGCGTGCGGTCCGGTGGCTCCGGTGTGCCTTCGGTGCGGCTCTGGTCCGGTGACTCAGCGCTCAGATCACGAACTTACAAACCCCCTCGGCGCCGCGCCGCACGGGATCCCGTCCAACGGGGCGGCCTGCATGACGAGTCTTCCCAGGTAAAAACAGGTTTTGTCAGGTTTACACCATTGTTGAGCTGTATGTACCTTTAGGTGCCACGGCATGGGTACCGGTGACATCCGCGTCGCCTCCGTTGCCGTGTCGTTGCCCGGACCGTGCGCTCTTCTGTGCGCGCGGCCGCCGAGTCCGCGTTCCGCGGAACCGGGGACCCACTTCTCGGGGTGAATCGGCGCGCAGACCCCCAGATGCGCCCGTAGGGCACTTCCTGCCCGAACCCGTCAGCTAACCCGGTAGGCGGCATGGAAGCAAGGAGCTCAACCCGCGTCATGCCCACCATCAGGTTCTCTCCCGCCGGGCGGCCCTCCGGCCGCCGCCTGCGCGCCGCCCTCGCCGCGGCGGCACTCGCGGTCACGGCCGGCACGGCCACCCTCACCGCCGCCACGCTCGCCGCCACCGCGGCCGCGCCCGCTCCCGCCTACGCGAACCCGCACACGTACGGCCAGGACGTCTCCGGCTACGAGGCCGACCACGACTGGATCAACAGCCGGGCGCAGTTCGGCTTCATCAAGGCGACCGAAGGCCTGGACTGGGTCGACTCGTCCTTCCCCCGGCACTGGCGGGAGCTGGACAAGAAGGGGATCGTCCGCGGCGTCTACCACTACGGCCACCCCTCCAACGACCCGATCGCCGAGGCCGACCACTTCCTCCGGGTGGTGAACGCGCAGCCGGGCAAGCCCGGCGACATCCTCGTGCTCGACCTGGAGACCGCCGACGGCCAGTCGGTGCAGCGCGTCAACGCCTGGGCCAGGAAATGGCTGGAGTACGTGACCGCCAAGACCGGCGTCCGGCCGATGTTCTACAGCGGCTGGAACTTCGCCGACAAGTACGGCCGGGGCCTGGGCGACTATCCGCTGTGGGTGGCCCACTACAGCCGGAACCCGGGCGACATCACCCCGCCGGCCGACTGGAAGAGCTGGGCGATCCACCAGTACACCGACTCGCCGATCGACCAGAACGTCTCCTCGTTGAGCCCTGTCGAGCTGCGCGCCCTCGGCCGCCAGTGAGGCTCCGTGGTCCCGGGGCGGGCGCCGCCCGCCCCGGGACCATCCTCAGCCCGATTTCACACCATTTCCGACCACATCAGACCACCGCGCCCGACCCGTCGCGGGCCACGGGCCGGCGACGCGGAGCGGCGGGCGCGGGCGGCGGCTGACCGGCGCGCCTCTCCAGCTCGATCGCCGCCGGCCCTGCCACGAACGACGACGACAGCGTGCCCGCCACGATGCCGATCAGCAGGGCGATCGCGAAGTCGCGCAGCGAGTCGCCGCCGAACACCGCCAGCGCCGCCAGGATGAACAGCGCGCCGAGACCCGTGTTCACCGTACGCGGCACGGTCTGCAGGATCGCCGTGTTCACCACCCGCCTGAAGGGCGTCCCCCGCGACACCGGCCACAGCTCGCGGACCCGGTCGAAGAGCACGACCTTGTCGTTGACCGAGTACCCGATGATCGTCAGCATCGCGGCGAGGAAGACGCCGTCGATCGGCTTGCCCAGCCAGGCGAACGCGCCCAAGACGACGGCCGCGTCCACGAAGAGCGCCGCCACGGCGGCGGCGCCGAACGTCCACCGGAACCGGAACGCCAGGTAGGCGAGCTGGGCCGCGAGCGCGACGCCGAGCGCGATGAGCGCGTTGCGGCGCAGCTCCGCGCCCAGGCTCGGCCCGACGAGCTCGTCGCGCTGCTTGGTGACCTCCCCGACGCGCCGGTCCAGGGCCTCCTCGACGCGGACGACGTCGTCGGCGGTGATCTGCCCGGTCCGTACGGAGATCGCGTCGTCCGACCGCTGCACGACGGCCGTGGGGAACCCGGCGTCCGACACCGCCTGCCGGGCCGCGGCGACGTCGACCGGCCTGCTCGTGCCGAACTCCACGATCCGCCCGCCGGTGAACTCGACGCCGTAGTTCAGGCCGCGGGTGACCAGCCCCGCGCCCACCAGCACGAGCAGCCCGGCCGCGACGGCGAGCCAGCGCCGCCCCGCCCGCATCAGGTCGGGGTTCCGCCGGGTCAGCCAGGTCCTGACCCGGCCGATCGAGCCGAGGCCCGACACCCCTGGGCCGAACCTGCCGATCAGGGCGGCGGCGAGCACCCGGGTGATCAGCATGGCCGAGATCAGCGAGGCGAGCACGCCGATCGCCAGCGTCACGCCGAAGCCCTTGACCGGCCCCGACGCCAGCCAGAACAGCAGCCCGGCGGCGAGCAGGGTGGTGATGTTGGAGTCGGCGACCGCGCTCCAGGCTTTCTTGAACCCCCGGTCCAGGGCGGCCTTGAGGCCCCGGCGGGGCGCCGCGCCGTACTCCTCCCTGGCCCGTTCGAAGACCAGCACGTTGGCGTCCACGGCCATGCCGATCGCCAGGACGAACCCGGCGAGGCCGGGCAGCGTGAGCGTGGCGCCCATCGCCACCAGTCCCGCGTACGAGATCAGCCCGTAGCAGGCCAGCGCGACCGCGGCCAGCAGGCCCACCAGGCGGTAGACGAGGCCGATGAACACCGCGGTGAGGATCACCCCGGCGACGCCCGCCTTGGCGCTCGCCGCGATCGCGTCGGCGCCGAGGGTCGGGCCGACCGTACGCTGCTCGACCAGCTCCAAGGGCACCGGGAGCGAGCCGCCCTTGACGAGCACGGCCAGGTTCTGCGCCTCCTCGGCGGAGAACGACCCGGTGATCTGGGTGGTGCCGCCGGGGATGCCCGCCCCGCAGGTCACGGTCTCGTTCACCTGGGGCGAGGAGATGATCTCGTCGTCGAGCACGATGGCGACCCTGCGCCTGGGATCGCCGATCGGCTCGCAGGCCGCCTTGCCGGTCAGCTCCCGCCAGGGGCCCGCCTCCCGGAAGTCGATCGTCACGAACCAGCCGGGCCCGAGCTGGGGGTCGGTGCCGGCGGCGGCGTCGGTGACGCCGGCCCCGCTGAGTGCGACCGGGCCGAGCTTCAGCTTCTGGCCGCTCTCGTCGGCGATCGCGTCCTTGTCGCCGTCCCCGGCCGGACCGAGCACCGGGTGGAAGTTGAGCTGGGCGGTCTTGCCGATGACCTCGGCGGCCTCGCGCGGGTCGAGCACGCCGGGCAGTTCCACGATGATCCGCTTCTCGCCGGAGCGGACCAGGGTGGGATCGACGACTCCGAGGGCGTCCGCACGGCGCCGGAGCACATCGAGGGCACGGTCGGTGGCGTCGGCGTCCGCCCTGACCGTGGGGGAGTCCTTCGTCTCGAAGACGAGCTGGGTGCCGCCGCGCAGGTCGAGCCCGAGGCGCGGGGCCATGGTGAGGGCGAGCAGCAGTGAGGTGGCGATGACGGCGAGCGCCGCCACCGCGCGCCACAAAGGCGCACGTGACATTGTGCCTCCACAGGCAGGTACGAGGAGAGAAAAGGGCCTCAGTACGCCGTGGAGGGAGGAGCCCGCGCGGCCGTCGTGCGGCGCGGGCGCTGGGCGGGACGATCGTCGTGATCCGGGCCGGCTCGGGTGACCCGGGTGCCCCCGCGCGGTGACGCGGAGGCGGGCGGCAGGACCGGCCCGGCGGTGGCGCCGGGGCCGCCCGGGCCGGCGTGGATCCGGGGCTGGTCACTGTGCGCGGGCCGCCCCGCGCTGGGCGATCCCCAGTGCCGCGCCGTCGTGTTCCGTGCGCTCGCGTCCTCCGCCCTTGCAGGGCGGGCGGTCGTGGGTCGCGCTGCCGTGGGTGCGGCGCTCGTGCTGGGGGAGATCGAGAGGCGCGTGATCGAGAGGCGGGCGTCGCCGACCGCCGAGGACCAGGCGTGATCTGAGGTGCCCGTCGTGGCTGCCGGTTGCCCGGTGGTCTCTGCGGCGCCCCGCACGCCCGCGGTCTCCGCGGTGACGGGTGCGCCCGTGAGGCGGAGCCCGCCGGAGGACTGGGACATGCCCTGAGCGGCGGCGGGAGAGCCGCCGACGGCCAGGAAGCCGGTGGTCAGGAAGATCGCGTGCAGCAGGAGCAGCAGCGCGGCGGTCAGCCTGCTTCGCACGATCCCTCCCTCCGCGACGACCCGGTCTCAGGTCACCGTAGCCGCTCCGGCCCGGGCCCGGCGCGTGCCGTGATCGCGTAGGGCGAAAAGTGCTGAGATCATTCGAAAATGGGCGGAAATAAGGTGAGAAACGGGCGACGGAAAACGTAGATGACCGTTTCGCGAAGGTGGGCTATGGTCGGTCTCATGGCGACCTCACGACGTGGCATGTGCGGGCCCACCGCCTTCACGTGGGTGGTGGGCCTGCTGATGCTCGGCCTTGCCCTGGTCGCCTCGACGCCCGCCTGGTACGGAGGCGACCCCGCGCAGCACGCGCCCCAGGCCGCCGCCGAAGTGTGGACGCCGGGGGCATGGTCGCCCCAGTCCGCCACCCTGCCCGCGGGCGCCGGCTCAGAGCACATGCCGCTGTCGTTGCGGCTGCGGAGCGCTGTGGCCGCTTTGGCGGCTCCGGCGTCCGCCCCGGCGCTGGTCCGGCACGACGAGGACGTCTTCCTCAGCCCGCAGCAGACCGGGCATCGCACGGTCGGATCCCGTAGCCCGCCGCTGGTCTAGAGCTCCGGAGCGCTCCGAGCCGCGGCGTCGGCCCGGTCTCGTCGTCGAGCAGCCGCAGCCGTCCCAGCCGTCCGGTAATCAGGCCGGTCCACGCGTCAAGTGATCCTCGGCAGGGGGTCCGCCACACCGTCTGTGCAGCGGCCTGCGACCTGGCCTGCGAAACGGCCGGGGCAGGGCCTCTGAACGGCCGGTCGCATGGTCCGTGCCCGGCTGCTTCCACGCATCCGCCGCACGACGTGACAGGCGTCCCGCCACGAACCGTAGACGCCCCCACCCGGCCCACAGCCGAGCAGGGGGCACAACTGCGGCACAAGGCAGAGCCGTCGGGGACTGAGCAGGGCTGCGTTACCGGTTACAGCCGGGCACGAGGAAGATCTGTCGGGCATTGAGCACGGCCGCGTACCGGGCGTTGCCGGGTGCGGGGCAGGGCCGGCACCGGGCGCAGGCGGGCATTCCGCTTCGCGCGCCGGGTGCACGGCCCGCTCGTTCCGCCGTTCCGCCGCTTTTCCGAGCGGTGTGGTGGGGCGAGTGCTCGTCCCGGGCCCGTCTCGCGTCCGTCCCGGGCCCGCCTCGCGACCTCGCGACCTCGCGACCGCCGCGCTCCACCTCGCGTCCGTTCCCGCGTCCGTTCCCGGGTCCGTTCCCGCATCCGTGGGGCGGCCGGGCTCCGGCCGCTCGCCGCGCTCCGATCCGACCGTCACCCGGGACCACCGCTCGCACCCGTCTCGTACCGGTGCGGGGGCGTGGCGTCCCACCCCACCTTTTCCCATACCTGGAGTGATGCCGATCATGGCTGAGATCAGGTCGCCGGGCTCTCTCATGGAGGAGTGCCGGCAGTACGATGCGCAGCTCTCCGAGCTGCGCATGCTGCTCGACGAGCGGCTGCACGCCGCGCGGGCCGAGCTGGCCCTGGCGGGCGAACCACACGAGGTGACGCCGCCGGTAGCGCGGGTCCGCCCGTCCGCCGAAGCCGTACGGCGGGCGAGCCGCGACGTCGCCGCCATCGAGGCGGCGATCGAGCGGATGGACCTCGGCCTCTACGGCACCTGCACGAAGTGTGAGGCGTTCCTGCCGCTCGACCGGCTCCGCTCGGCGCCGCACGTGCAACTGTGCGCAGCCTGCGCCGGCGAGACCCGGATGTCGGCATGACCGGCGCAACCGGGATCACGACCGGGCACGGCGTGACCCGTGCCGGTGGCGGGACGGGCGGGGGAGCGGGCGGAGCGACCGGCCTGGCCCTCGACCTCGGCACCGCGCGGACCCGCCTGCTGCTGTCCGGCAGCCCGGTGATCCGGGAGCGGCCCTCCGCGGTCGGCGCTCCGGCCGCACCGCGCCACTGGCCGGTGCGGCACGGGATGGTCTCCGACATGCCCGGCTGCGCGCGGCTGATCCGTGCCGCGCTGCGCGAGGCCGCCGGGCAGGAGCCTCTGGAACGCGTCCTGCTCGGCGTGCCGGTGGCGGCCTCACGGCTGGACCGGCGCGCGGCGCAGGCGGCGGTCGGCAGCGCCGCCCGCTGCCCGGTCACGATCGTCGAGGAGCCGCTCGCCGCCGCGGTGGGCTGCGGCGTCGACATCGGCGACCCGAGACCACGGCTGCTCCTCGACGCCGGCGCGGGGATCGCCGAGGTCGTCGTCATCCGCGGCGGCCGGATCGCCGACGCCGGGGCCGTACAGATGGGCACGCGGGACCGGTCCGAGGACTGGTCCGAGGACTGGTCCGAGGACCGCGCCGACGACCCTGCCGGCGACCCGCCGGACGGTCCGCGGTTCCCGCCGTATGTGCGGGAACGCATCGTGGCCATGGTCGCCGACCTCGTCGCGCGCGTTCCCGCCCGCATGCGGGGCGTCGCGCGGGGGCGCGGCCTGCTGATCACCGGTGGCGGCGCCCGCGATCCGGAGCTGGCCCGCGCGCTCTGCGCCGGGCTGCGGATCACCGTCACCCCCGCCGTCGATCCAGCCCAGGCGACCGTCAGGGGCCTGGCCTGCCTGCTGCCCGCGGTCGCGCGCCGCGCCGCCCTCATCCCCGCCGACGAAGTGAAGGACCTCGACGATGACCACCAGTGACGAGTTCACCGCCATCAGCGAGCCGCAGATACGGCTCATCAGGACCGAGCTGGAGGAGCAGCTCCAGTGGCGTGAGGTGCAGCTGCGCGACCTGCGGGCCGAGGTCGACGGCGGCGAGCAGGACACGGCCCGCCTCGCCCTGCTCGCCGACGTCGCCGCCACCGAGCGGGCGGTCACCGAACTGCGCAGGACGCTGGAGCGGATGGAGGAGGGACACTACGGCCGGTGCGCCGACTGCGCGGCGGCCATCCCGTTCGGGCGGTTGAAGATCCGGCCCCTGGCCCGCTACTGCATCGCCTGTCAGCGGCGCCACGAGGCCCGCTGACGCCGCCCCGGCCGCCCGTCCCGGCGAGAATGCCGGGACGGACGGCCGGCGTGCGGGCGCGCGGGCCGGGCCGCCCGGAGAACGTCGCCGGGGCCCTCGCGTACGCCGCCTCGGCGGACGGTGTCTCCTCGCACTGATCGCTCACGCCCTGTCGTACCAGGTCACGGTCGTTCCGCTGCCGAAGGACCGGGACCGGACCGGGGTGAACACTGTGGGGCGGAAGGCCCCGGTGAACGCCGAGATCCCGTCGCCGGCCACGACCGGGTAGCTCTTGACGATGAGTTCGTCGATCTCCGGCAGCAGCGCGCCCGCGAGCGTGCCGCCTCCGCACAGCCAGATGTCCCCGCCCTCCTCCTGCTTGAGGCGCCGCACGAGGCCGATGGGGTCGCTCCGCACGAGCTCCACCTGGGGATCGCCGATCTCGGGGGTCGAGGCCGACACCACGTACTGCCTCAGGTGGGCGTAAGGGCTGGTGACGCCGAGGTCGAGGCCCGGCTGGTAGGTGCCGCGGCCCATCACGACCGTGTCGAAACGCCGGTTCGGCGCTTCCAGGCCCAGTTGCGCGCGCACGTGACTCGGCACCGTCTCCGGATACTCCTCGATGATCCAGCTCAGGGTGTCCTCCAGCGGATAGAAGTCGAACTCCCCGCCGGGGCCCGCGATGTAGCCGTCGATGCTGACGCCGATGTAGTAGACAAGCTTTCGCATACAAAACGCTCCGTTTGAAGTACTCTGTCTGTAGTGGTTCCGACCGTAGTACTACAAGTGGAGTGGTGTCAATCGTGGTGCGACAGAATCCGGCCCGGCGGGCGGCTCTGCTCGACGCGGCCATCGAGGTGCTGGCGCGGGACGGCGCGCGGGGCCTGACCTTCCGCGCGGTGGACGCCCAGGCGCAGGTGCCGGGCGGCACGGCGTCCAACTACTTCGCCAGCCGGGACGAGATGCTCACCCAGGCGGGCGCGCGCGTCTACGAACGGCTGGAGCCGGAGGCCGGGTCCCTGACCGGGAGCCCGGAGGAACACAAAGACCGGGCCAGGGTCGCCGAGCTGACCCACGAGGTGGTCGAGCGGGTCAGCACCTACCGCACGGGATTCCTGGCCCTGCTGGAGCTGCGCCTGGAGGCGACGCGACGGCCGGCCCTGCGGGCCGTGCTCACCGAGCGGATCAGGGCGGACGTGGACGCCAACATCCGTCTCCACCTCGGCGACGGCCGGCCCGGGGACGCCACGTCGGTGGAGCTGCTCCACCTGGCCATGAACTGGCTGATCCTGGAGCGGCTCACGCTGCCCGACGTGTTCCCCGAGGCCCGTCTGCGTGAGCTCGTGGAGCAGGCGGTGGAGCGCCTGGTCCCGGAGAGGCGGGACGAGGTTCCGGCGGAGGGCTGACGGGCCTGCCGTCCCGTGAAATGACGGCGTCGCGACGAGGGCGCGGGCGGGAGGGGACCGGGAGGGCCGGATCAGGCGCCGTACGGCCGGGCCGCCCGCGCGTCCCGCAGCGCCCTGCCGAACCAGACGAGCTCGTCGAGCATCGTCTTGGCCGCGCTCTCCGCGCCCGCGGGGTCCTTCGGCCAGTTGCCGTCGTCGTCGAACAGCGTCCAGGGGCTCCGGAACGCGACGGAGTCGCGGACGGTCACCGCGTGCAGTTCGGCGAAGACCAGCCGGAGCTGCTCGACCGCCCGCAGTCCGCTGGACATGCCGCCGTAGCTGACGAACCCGACGGGCTTGGCCGCCCACTCCCGGTGATAGCTGTCGATCATCAGCTTGAGGGCGGCGGGGAAGCTCCGGTTGTACTCGGGGGTCACGACGACGAAGGCGTCCGCCTCGTCCACGCGGGGCCGCAGCGCCGTGACCTCCTCGGGCCTGTCACCGCCGAAGTGCCCGCGCATCCCGTCGGGGAGCCGGGTCTCGGCAAGGTCGATCACGTCGAGGGCGAGGTCGTCGCGCCGTTCGGCCTGGGCGGCGAACCAGCTCGCGACGAGGGGCGCCACCCGCCCGTCCCGGACGCTGCCGATGATCATCGCGATTCCGAGCCGGTCGTCGCCGGGCATGGTTCCTCCAGGGGGTGAGTACGTTGTACGCAACGAGTACACCGTACGCGTAAGTGCGTACGGCGTACAAGCACAGGTACGATGTACACGCACAAGCGTGAGGAGCGTGGCGATGGCCGGGAAGAGCGCCGACGAGGTCGCGGGTGACGCCGTCGAATCCATCTGGCAGCGGATGGAACGCCCCGCCCGGCCGCCCCGCGCGGCGCTGACCCACGCCCAGATCGCCGCGGCGGCGGTGGAGATCGCGGATGCCGAGGGGCTCGACGCGGTCTCGATGCGCCACCTGGCCGAACGGCTCGGGGTGGCGACCATGGGGCTCTACCGGTACGTGCGCGGCAAGGACGACGTGATCGAGCTGATGCTCGACGCCGTCATCGCGGAGGAGGCGCTGGTGGAGCCCGCGGCCGACTGGCGTACGACGCTGCGCGAGGCGGCCCGCGGCCTGCGGCGCGCCGTGCTGCGTCACCCCTGGATGGTCCGGACGACGGCCAGGTCGGGCCAGCTCACGCCGCACCTCGTCGCGCGGGCCGACCGGCTGCTCGCCTCGCTGGAGGACCTCGGCCTGGACGCCGACGGCCGCATGGCCGTGGTCGGCACGGTGAGCGCGTACGTCAACGGGACGGTCGCGGTCGACGTCGGCCTGGCCGAGCTGATGCGCCGCGAGGGCGTCACGCGGGCGGACGAACTGCGCGGCCTCTACTCCTCGCACCTGAGGTGGCTGCTGGAGTCGGGCCGCTACCCCGCCTTCGAGCGCTACATCCGTGAGGGCGTCCGCAAGGACGACGGCGAGTGGCAGTTCGAGCTGGGGCTCGAATGCGTGCTCGACGGCGTCGCGGCCCGGCTGGGCATCTGACCGAGACAGAAGGATTTCCCCCATGAGCAACGAGGTCCTGGACGAGGTTCGCGCGCTGCTGCCGGAGATCGCCGCACGGGCCCGCGCCGTCGACGAGGAACGGCGGGTCCCCGCGGAGTCGATCGGCGAGCTGTCCCGGGCCGGGGTCTTCCGGATGCTGCAGCCCAAGAGGTATGGCGGCGCGGAGAGCGACCCGGTGCGCTTCTATGAGGTGGTGCGGGAGATCTCGGCGGTGTGCGGGTCGACCGGCTGGCTCGTGTCCGTCCTCGGCGTGCACCCCTGGCAGCTCGCCCTGTTCGAGGAGGCCGCCCAGGACGAGGTCTGGGGGAGCGACCCCGGCGTGCTCGCCTGCTCGTCGTACGCGCCGGTCGGGCGGCTCGTCCCGGCCGAGGGGGGATACCGCCTGTCCGGCCGGTGGCGCTTCTCCTCGGGCTGCGGGCACGCGTCGTGGGCGCTGCTCGGCGGCCTCGTCCTGGGTGCCGCGGGCCGGCCGGCGGACGTCGTGACGGTGCTGGTGCCCCGCTCCGACTACGCGATCGAGGACGTCTGGGACGTCATCGGGCTGCGCGGCACGGCCAGCGACGACATCGTCGTGGACGACGCCTTCGTCCCCGCGCACCGGGTGGTGCGCAACCAGGACCTGACCCGGCTGCGCGGACCGGGCCAGCAGGTAAACACCGGCCCGCTGTACCGGCTCCCCTTCGGCGCCGTGTTCACCACCACGATCACCGCGCCGATCATCGGGATGGCCTCCGGCTGCTACCGGTCGTACGTGTCGGCCATGCGCGACCGTGTACGGCTGAGCCTGGGCGGCGGCGGCCGCTTCGCCGACGACCAGTTCGCGCAGGTCGCGGTCGCCCGGGCGGCCTCGGAGATCGACGCGGCGGTCCTGCAGACCGACCGCAACGTGCGGGAGGCCTACGAGCACGCGGTGCGGGGCGAGGCGATCCCGGCCGAGCTGCGGCTGCGGGTGCGCCGGGACCAGGTCCGCGCCACCGAGCGGGCGCTGGAGGCCATCGACGTCCTGTTCAAGACGGCGGGGGGCAACTCCCTCCGCCGCGGCAACCCCATCGAGCGGGCCTGGCGCGACGCCCACGCCGGCGGCGTCCACGTGGCCAACGACGTCGAGCGCGCCCTCGCGATGTACGGCAGGGGCGAGTTCGGCTTGCCCGTGGAGGACAACCTCATCTGACCGGCGGGCGGTTCGGGAGGATCTTGACCCGCTCGGAGGCGCATCCTAGCCTTCATGGCACCACGGCCACCCGCGTCGAAGGAGAGCCATGCGGCTTCAGGTGGGCTTCGCCTCCAGCCGTTCCGGTACAGCGGAGCTCGCCTGGGGACAGCGGGACATCTGGGGAGCCATCCAACAGGTCGGGCCGGACAGCGCCCACTACTTCAACGTGCCCAAGGTCCTCGCCGTCCCGCGCGCGGGCGGCCCGCGCTCACCCGAGGTCGTGGCCGCCGCCCTGGCCGAGGTGACGGGCCGGCACGACGCCCTGCGGTCCCTGGTACGGCTCGGCGCGGACGGGCCGTACCAGGAGGTGGCGGCGGCGGGGACGCTGCCGGTCGAGATGGCCGAGGCGGCCCGCGACGAGGCGGGCGACGTCGCGGCGGCACTCGCCGACCGCCTGGCCGCGCGGTCCTTCGGCGACGGCGAGCAGCCGCTACGCGCCGGATTCGTGGTCCGCGACGGTGCCGTCACCCACGTGACCCTCGTGATGAGCCATGCCGTCGCCGACTGGCACGCGGCCGGCGTCGTGGTGAACGACCTGCGGACGCTGCTCCTCCGCGGCGCGATCACGCGACCGCCGTCGTCGCAGCTGCTCGACCTGGTGCGGGAGGAGCGGGCGGCACCGGCGCGTTCGGACCGCGCGATCGCCCAGTGGGAGGCGCTGCTCCGGACCGTGCCGTCCGCCATGTTCCCGGAATCGGTCCGGCCGGCCTCGACGCCGAGGTACGCGCGGGCCGTGCTGACGTCGCCCCGGCTCAACCACGCCGCGTACGTGCTCGCCGCCCGGGCCGGGGTGAGCACCGCCACCGTCCTGCTGGTGGCGGTCGCCATGCTGCTGCGCGAGCTGACCGGGCACGAGGTCGCCGCGATCACCCCGATCGTGCACAACCGCTTCGACGACCGGACCCGGGATCTGGTCACCAGCCTCAATCAGCTCGGACTGTTCACCCTGAGCCCGAGCGGGGGCCTCGCCGAGACGGTCGCGACCGCGTACCCGGCGGTTCTCGCGTCCTACCGGCGCGCCCGATTCGACAAGCCGGCCATGCAGGCGATGATCGACCGGCTGAGCGCCGACCGCGGCGTCTCCGTGTTCCCGTCGTGCTGCTTCAACGACCTGCGCCCGGGCGAGGACCCGGGCGCCGCCGCCCGCGCGGACGAGGAGTCCGAGCTGGAGTGGCTCCCCGGCACCGATAAGCGCAGCTGCGACTTCTGCCTGGCCCTGATGCGCCGCAACGGAACGCTCGGCGTGGAGGTGAACGCCGACACCACCCGCCTGTCCGAAGGTGAGATCGAGGCCCTGCTGCACCGGCTGGAGTCCTTCGTCGTCTCCTCCGCCCACCGGGAACCCGTCACGTGACGCCATGGCGTGGAGGGCGCCCGCGGACGCGGTAACCTACGGTGTTCACCGCAGTTGGGAGCCCGGATGCCTCGATCGCACGATCACACCACGACGACCCGCGTCCGTACGCCGGGGACGCGGCGATGAGCGCCGTGACGGGTGAGGCGGCGCGGCGCCGGACGTTCGCGGTGATCAGCCACCCGGACGCCGGAAAGTCCACGATGACCGAGGCGCTCGCCCTGCACGCCTCGGCGATCACCCAGGCCGGGGCCGTGCACGGCAAGGCCGGACGGCGGGGCGTGACGTCGGACTGGATGGAGATGGAGCGCGCCCGCGGCATCTCGATCACCTCGGCGGCGCTCCGCTTCGAGTACCGCGGCCACGTGTTCAACCTGGTCGACACTCCCGGCCACGCCGACTTCTCCGAGGACACCTACCGTGTGCTGGCCGCGGTCGACTGCGCGGTCATGCTGCTCGACGCGGCCAAGGGCATGGAGCCGCAGACCATGAAGCTGTTCGAGGTCTGCCGCCACCGCCGCATCCCGGTCATCACGTTCGTCAACAAGTGGGACCGGCCGGGCCGCGAGCCGCTGGAACTGCTCGACGAGATCGAGGAGCGGACCGGCCTGCGGCCCACCCCAGTGACCTGGCCCATCGGCGCCGCCGGGAACTTCCACGGGGTGGTCGACCGGCTCGACGGCCGCGCCGTCCGCTACACCCGCACCCCGGGCGGCGCCACCAAGGCGCTGGAGACCACGCTGACGCCGGAGGAGGCGGAGGCCGATCTCGGGGCCGACTGGACCCGGGCGCGGGAGGAGAGCGACCTGCTCGCCGCCATCGGCGCCGAGCACGACCAGAAGGCGTTCGAGGCGCATGAAGCGACGCCGGTGCTGTTCGGCGCGGCGCTGTCCAACTTCGGCGTGGCCCGGCTGCTCGACGTGCTGGTCGACCTCGCGCCCGCGCCCGCGCCGCGTACGGACGTCGAGGGCGCGGCCCGGCCGCTGGACGCGCCGTTCGCCGGCCTGGTGTTCAAGGTGCAGGCCAACATGGACCCCGCCCACCGGGACCGCATCGCGTTCGTCCGGGTCTGCTCCGGCCGCTTCGAGCGCGGGATGGTGCTCACCCACGCCGCGACCGGACGGCCGTTCGCCACCAAGTACGCCCAGTCGGTGTTCGGCCAGGAGCGCGCCACCATCGACGAGGCCTACCCGGGGGACGTCGTCGGGCTGGTGAACGCGACCGCCCTGCGCCCCGGCGACACCCTGTACGAGGGCACGGCAGTGGAGTTCCCGCCGATCCCGAGCTTCGCCCCCGAGCACTTCGCCGTGGCCCGCTCCCGGAGCACCGCCAAGGCCAAGCAGTTCCGCCGCGGCATCGACCAGCTCGACGGCGAGGGCGTCATCCAGGTGCTGCGCTCCGACCTGCGGGGCGACCAGGCGCCCGTGCTGGCCGCGGTCGGGCCCATGCAGTTCGAGGTCGTGCAGCACCGCCTGGCCGCCGAGTTCGGCGCGGAGATCGTGCTGGACCGGCTGGAGTACACCCTGGCCCGCCGCACCGACGCCGAGTCGGCCGAGGTGCTGCGCCGCCAGCGCGGCGCGGAGGTGCTCATGCGCGGCCGGGACCAGGCCCTGCTCGCGGTGTTCACCGACCAGTGGCGCATGCGGTCGATCCAGCGCGAGCACGAGGGCCTGACCCTGGAGCCGCTCATCGCCGGCCAGGGCTGATCCCGCCGCCTGCGCCCTATCCCAGGCGTACGGGGAGGCGGGTGAGGCGCCAGGAGAACGGCAGGAACTGGCGGCCGAGGTCCTCCGGCGCGACCGCGAGCGCGAGGCGGGGGTGGCGGCGCAGGAGGGCGCCGAAGGCCACCTCGCCCTCCTGCCGGGCCAGCGCGGCGCCCAGGCAGTAGTGCAGGCCGTGGCCGAAGCCGACGTGGACCTCCTTGTGGCCGTCGGACTCCCGCGTGACGTCGAGCCGGTCGGGGTCGTCGAAGCGGCGGGGGTCGTAGTTGGCCGACACCAGGACCGCCATCACCGGCTCGCCCCGCCGGACGGTCAGGTCGCCGATCGGCACGTCCTCTGTGGCGTACCTGATCCGGGTGCCCTGCACGGGCCCGCACCAGCGCATGAGCTCGTGCACGGCGCGCGGCAGCAGTCCGGGGTCGGCCCGCAGAGCGGCGAGCTGGCCGGGGTGGGTGAGCAGGGCGGCGGTCCCGTTGCCGATCAGATGGGCGGTGGTCTCGTGCCCGGCGAGGACGAGCGTGAGGATCATCGTGACCAGTTCGGTGTCCGACAGCCGGTCGCCGTCCTCGTCGTGGGCCCGGATCAGGCCGGTGAGCAGGTCGCCGGTGGGCTCCGCGCGACGGCGGCCGACGAGGTCGTGGATGTAGTCGACCATGGCCCGCAGCGGCTCGCTCACCGCTCCCGGTTCGAGTGAGAAGAGGCCCTTGCCCCACTCCCGCCACTGCGGGCGGTCCTCCTCCGGGATGCCGACCAGCTCGCAGATGACGGTGATCGGCAGGGGATAGGCGAAGTGCTCGATCAGGTCGACGACGCCGTCCTCGGCGTGCCCGGGCAGCCGGTCGAGCAGGTCCTCGGTGATCGCCTCCACCCGGGGGCGCAGCTCCGCCACACGGCGCGCGGTGAAGGCGCGGGAGACCAGCCTGCGCAGTCTCAGGTGGTCGTCGCCGTCGGCGTCGAGGACGGAGTCGAGCAGGTACGGCGCGTACTCGCGGGGGATGCCGCGGGCCTCGATGAGGTTCTCGCGGATGTTCTGCACGTCCGAGCCCGGCACGCTGGCCGGGTTGTTGACGAACCGGCGGTCGCTCAGCACCGTCTTCACGTCCTCGTACCGCATGACGATCCAGATCGGGGAGCTCAGGCCGGGGAAGGAACCGCGCATCATCGGGGCCTGCTCCCGCAACCGCGAGTAACCCCCGAACGGGTCGCTCGCCAGCTGCGGGTCGAACAGGTCGACGACGGTTGTGCCGGACGTCGTGCCGGGAGTGCTCATGCCAACCTCCACGTGCCAGGTACGTCGCGTCAGGTGCGTCCAGGTGCGTCTTTCACGTGCGGCGGACGTCAACGCTACGCCGCGGCACACCCCCCGGCAACCGGCTTCCCGGCCGGATCGGACCGGTCAGAGCCAGCCGCTGTGGCGGGCGGCCCGGACGGCCTCCATGCGGTTGCGGGTACCGGTCTTGGCGATGCACGACGACAGGTGGTTGCGTACGGTGCTCTCCGACAGATGGAGGCGGCGGGAGATGTCCGCGGCCGTCGAGCCGTCGGCCGCCGCGACGAGCACCTCCCGCTCGCGCGGCGTCAGCGGGCTCGGCCCCGCGCTGAGGGCGGCGGCGGCGAGGGCGGGGTCGACCACGACCTCGCCCGCCAGCACCCGCCTGATCGCCTGGGCCAGCTCGCCGACGGGCCGGTCCTTCACCACGAACCCGCGGGCGCCCGCGTCCAGCGCGCGGCGCAGGTAGCCGGGCCGGCCGAACGTGGTCACGATGACCACGGCGCACGAGGGCAGCGCCGCCCGCAGCCCGGCGGTCGCGTCCAGCCCGCCGCCGCCGGGCATCTCGATGTCGAGCAGGGCCACGCCGGGCTTCGTCCGCAGCGCCGCGGGCAGGATCTCGTCCCCGCTCGCGACCTGCGCGACCACCTCGAAGTCGTCCTCCAGGTCGAGCAGGACGGCGAGCGCGTCACGCATCATCGCCTGGTCCTCCGCGATCAGCACGCGCGTCACGGGCGGGGTCATGGGCGGGGTCACAGGTTGCGTCACGGCCCCTCGTCCCCGCCGAGGCGCGGGATCTCGGCGGCGAGGACGAACCCCCGGGGCAGCCGGGTGGCCCGCAGCCGCCCGCCCGCGGCGGCCAGGCGCTCGCGCAGCCCGCGCAGGCCGCTGCCGTTCTCCTCCTCGACCTCCCCGCCTGTCTCGGCGGCGGCGCCGTCGTCGCTGACCTCGACCAGCACGGGGTCGAGGTCGCGGCGCAGCGTGATGACGCAGCGCCGCGCCCCGGAGTGGCGCACGACGTTCGTGACTCCCTCCCGGACGACCCAGCTCAGCAGCACGTCGGCCTCCCGGGGCAGCGCGGGCCCCGACTCCCGCACCTCGCAGTCGATGCCGGCCGCGGCGAGCGCCGCCCGGGCGGTGTCCAGCTCGTACGCGAGGCTCGCGTCCCGGTAGCCCGTGACCGCCTCGCGCACCTCCGTCAGCGCCTGCCGCCCGATCGCCTCGATGTCCTCGGCGTGCCGCACGGCGGCCGCGACGTCGCGCGGGGCCAGCCGGCGCACGGCCTCGGCCTTCACGACCACCATCGAGAGCGTGTGCCCGAGCAGGTCGTGCAGGTCGCGGGAGAAACGCAGCCGCTCGGCCGAGACGGCGGCGGCGGCCAGCTGCTCGCGGGTGCGGGCGAGCTCCTCGATGATCTGGCCCATCCGGCGGAAGCCGTACGCCGTGATCCCCGCGAGCGTGGTGGTCAGCGCGGCGCCCCACAGGGCGGCGTCGAAGGAGCCGCCCCGGACCAGCACCACGGTGGCGGACAGCACGGCCGTGGCGGTGACGAGCCAGGGCGCCGCGCGGAGGGGCGCGACGACTCCCACGGCCACCGCGAGCAGGGAGAACAGCGTCCGCCACTCCGTCGCCTCGTAGGCGGCGTTCCCCGTGACGGCCGCCGCGGCGAGCAGCCCGGTCAGCACCGCCGGCAGGAACCGTGCGGACGGCGGTGGACGGCGGGAGGTGAGCACCGCGCCCGCGAACGACACCCCCGCGACGGTCAGGATGGCCCACTCGGAACCGCTGTGTGCCGCCGACGCCGGCGCGAGCAGCAGGAGGGCCGTGAACCCCATTGCCCATATTCCCGCCATGGCGGCCATTATGGTCCCCGGCGGCCGGGATGCGCAGAGTGGAACGTCCGCTCTCCGGCAGTACGAATCACCCGGTCCGGATCACCTGGCCCTGATCACCTGGCCCGGATCATCCGGTGCGGATCACCCCGTGCCGGGAGGGTAGGTGTCGTCGACGGCGACGACGTCGCGCCCGGCGGCGGCCAGCAGGGAGGCGGCGACGGCCGCCCGGTAGCCGGTCGCGCAGTGCGTCCACACCTCGCCGGGCGGCACCTCGTCCAGCCGTGCGGGCAGCTCGTGCAGCGGGATGTTGACCGCGCCGGGCAGGTGCGACTCGCGCCACTCCGCGCTGCGGCGCACGTCCAGGACCACGACCGGCCGCTCGCGGCGTACGGCGGACAGGTCGGCGAACGTCGCGAGCGGCAGGGACGCGGGCTTCTCGCCGCCGTCACCGACCCAGTCGGCCGGGCCTCCGGTGGCGGCCGCGGCCGGGCGGTCGACGCCGATCCGCGCCAGTTCGCGCTGCGCCTCCGCCACCTCCTCCGGCGTCGCGCCGAGCAGCGTCACCGGGGTGCCCCAGGGGATGAGCCAGCCCAGGTGGACGGCGAAGCCGCCGTCGAGCCCGAAGTTGAGCGTCCCCGGCAGGTGGCCCGCCGCGAACGCCGTGCGGGACCGCAGGTCGACCACCCACTCGCCGTCCCGCAGGCGACGGCGCAGCTCGGCGGCGCCGGCCCGATGCGGCGGGGACAGGTCGGGCGCGTCCGGCCCGGCCAGGTTGAGCGCCGCCATGTGCGCGTAGTACGCCGGGTAGGCGTCCAGCCCGGCGAGCAGCGCCTCCGCGTACTCCTCCTCGCCCCGCGTCAGGACCGGGTTGGTCTTGGACTCCCGGCCGATCGTCGACTCGGTGACCTCCTCCGACTGGGCGGACGAGCAGAAGCTCCCGAAACCGTGCGTGGGGTAGACCTCCGTCTCCGGGGGCAGTTCACGGGCCAGGCGGTGCGCCGACGCGTACTGGGCGCGCACCAGCGCGTCCGTGTGCTCCGGGCCGAGCAGGTCGGGCCGCCCGGTCGAGCCGTAGAGCAGCGAGCCTCCCGTGAAGACCGCGGGCGTCCGGCCCGGGACCTCCAGCGCGTACGACAGGTGGGTGAACGTGTGGCCGGGAGTCGCCAGCACGCGCAGCTGCAGTTCCCCGGCCTCGATCACGTCGCCGTCCTGGATCGGGCAGTGGTGGAACGCCACCGGGTCGGCCGCGTTGACGTGGTAGTCCGCGCCGGTGGCCGCGGCCAGGGCGGGCCCGCCGGTGACGTAGTCGTTGTGCACGTGGGTCTCGAAGACGCCGCGGATGTCCACGCCGCGCCGCTCGGCCAGGCGGAGCATCCGGTCGACGTCCCGCTGCGGGTCCACGACGAAGGCGACCTCCCCGTCGGTGACGAGGTAGCTGCGGTCGCCCAGGGAGGGGGTGCCGACGGCGATGATCTCGATCATGTATGTCCCTCCTCGGCTCGGGACAGACCCGTACCCAGGGAGAACGAATTCACCTCCGCCCGGGTGGGCGGGACCGCGCCGGCGCGGGTGCACACGATCGCGGCGGCGGCGCAGCCGCGCCGCAGCGCCTCGGCCACCCGCGCGGGGGTGAGGGCGCCGTCGGGCAGGGGCTTGCCGTGCAGGGCGTCGTCGTGCAGGGCGTCGAGGTAGGCGGCGGTGAAGGTGTCGCCGGCGCCGACCGTGTCCACGACCTCGACGGCCGGGGCCGGGCAGGTGATCACTTCGTCACCCGGAACCCCCTCACCCGGAACCCCCTCACTCGGAACCCCGTCACCTGAGAGCCAGTCACGCAGCACCGCCGTCGCGCCGTCGCCGCCCCGTGTGACCACCACCAGCTCCGGGCCGAGCCCGGCCCAGCGCCGCGCCACGTCGAGCCCGGGCTCGCCGGGGTAGAGCCAGTCCAGGTCCTCGGCGCTCACCTTGACCAGTCGCGACAGCCGTACGCACTCCTCGACCAGGGCCACGGCGGCGGAACGGTCGCCGGCCAGCGAGGGCCGGATGTTCGGGTCGTAGGAGACGGTGACGCCCGCCGCCTTCGCGGCCCGCATCAGGGCCCTGACGTGGTCGCCGCCCGGGGCCACGAGGGTGGCCAGGGAGCCGGTGTGCAGGCAGGTCACCCCGTCGAGCGCGACCGGGGCGGAGAGCCGCCACTCGAAGCGGAAGTCGTACGACGCCGAGCCGTCCGCGCCCACCCGGGCGAAGGCCAGGCCGGTGGACGCCGCCGGGGCGAGGTCGCCGGTGCCGATCCCGTGGCGGGTCAGGTGGTCGCGGAGCAGGCCGCCGAAGAGGTCGTCGCCGGTCTCCCCGGCGAACCGCACCGGCCGGCCCAGCGCCGCCAGCGCCACCGCCACGTTGAGCGGGCTGCCTCCGGGCACGGCGGTGAAGGTCCACGATCCCGGCGCGCCGATCAGGTCGACGAGGCTCTCGCCCGTCACGAGGAACGTCATGCGGCGTCCTTCCCCGGGTCCTCCGCCAGCACGCGCTGGGCGACGGCGAAGGCGGCGTTGGCGGCGGGCACCCCGCAGTAGATCGCGGTCTGCAGCAGGACCTCCTTGATCTCGTCGGTGGTGAGCCCGTTGCGCCGCGCGGCCCGCACGTGCATGGCCAGTTCGTCGAGCTGTCCCCGGGCCACGAGGGCGGTGAGCGTGACGCAACTGCGGGTCCTGCGGTCCAGCCCCGGCCGGGTCCAGATCTCACCCCAGGCGTACCGGGTGATGAGGTCCTGGAAGTCGGCGGTGAACTCGGTGGTCGCCGCCTGCGCCCGGTCCACGTGCGCGTCGCCCAGCACCTCCCGCCGCACCCGCATGCCGTCGTCGTCGCTCATGCCGTCCTCCGGGAGGTGGTGGTCAGGTGCCGGACGATCGCCTCGGTGACGACGTCCGGCCGTTCGGCGGTGGCCAGGTGGGCCGCATCCGGCACCACCAGCAGCGTGGCGTCCGGGATGCCCCCGGCCAGGACCTCGGCGTGCGCGGGCGGGGTCGCGGGGTCCTCGGCCCCGGCGACCACCAGCGTGGGCGCGCGGACCTCCCCGAGCCGGTCGCGGACGTCGAAGGCGGCCAGGGCGTCGCAGCAGGCGGCGTACCCCTCGGGATCGGCGCCGCGCAGCATGTCGAGGTAGCGCCCGGCGCCGGGGAAGCCCGCCGTGAACCACCGCGACCGGGTCGTCTCCACCAGGGGCCCGGTGCCCTCCGCCCGCACCAGGGCGGCGCGTTCGCGCCAGCTCTCCGGAGTGCCGAACCGGGCGGAGGTGCAGCACAGCACCAGGCTCGCGACCCGGTCCGGCGCGCGCAGCGCGAGGGTGGTCCCGACGGCCCCGCCCAGCGACACCCCGGCGTACGAGAAGCGGCCGGGAACGTGGCGGTCGAGCAGTACCAGCACCCCGGCCGCGAGGTCGTCGACGGTGAAGCCGGACGCGGCGGGGGAGCCGCCGTGGCCGGGCAGGTCGTAACGGAGGACCCGCCAGGTGCGGGTGAGCGCGGCGAGCTGGGGCTCCCACAGGTCGAGCGTCGTGCCCAGTGACGGGCCGAGCACGACGACCGGAGCGTCCGGCGGGCCGTCGAATCGGTGGTGCGGGATCATCCGTCTTCTCTCGCGTGGTGCTCCGGGGCTTGGGACTCCCGGGCATGGAACTCCAGGGCGCGGTCCACCAGGGCGGGCGCCGGCCCGGCCCCGGTGTCCTCCCCGTGCTCGCGCAGCACGGCGAGCAGCTCATCGAGATTCTGCCGCATCCGGCCGGGGAACACCTCCAGGCCCCCGGTCAGCTCCGCGGCCGTCTCCGCCGCGCCGCCGGCCAGGCGCAGGCACTCGCGCAGCGGCTGCCATTCGGCGTGCCAGCCTCCGGCGGGCCGCTCGTGCTCGGCGACCCGTGACGCCAGCAGGATCTGCGTCAGGGCGGGCGCCTGCAGCGCCGCCGACCGGATCATCGTGGCGAGCACCGGGTTGCGCTTGTGCGCCATCGCCGACGAGCCGCCCCGGCCGGGCGCGGCGGGCTCGGCGACCTCGCCCACCTCGCTCTGCGCCAGCAGGATCACGTCGACGGCGAGCTTGCCGAGCGCGCCCGTGACGGCGGCGAGCGCGGCGGCGAGGTCCGTGACAGGAGTGCGGGAGGTGTGCCAGGGCAGCACCGGCTCGGCCAGCCCGGTCTCGGCGGCGAAGAGCGGCAGGAGCTCCAGGGCCCGCTCGCCGTACCCGGCCATCGTCCCGGCCGCGCCGCCGAGCTGGACCGGCAGCCGCACCGCCGCGAGGCGGTCGCGGGCGTCCCGGCAGCCGAGCAGCCATCCGGCCGCCTTCAGCCCGAACGTGGTGGGCACCGCCCGCTGCATGAGCGTGCGTCCGGCCATCGGGGTGCCGCGGTGCTCGGCGGCCAGCCGGGCGAGCGCGGCGAGCACCCGGTCCAGGTGCGGCAGGATCACCGCGCGGGCCCGCGCCGACACCAGCATCGCCGCCGTGTCGAGTATGTCCTGGCTGGTCGCGCCGTGATGCACCCACCTACTCGCGTCCCCGGCGGCGGCGCGCAGGTCCTCGACCAGCGGCACGACGGGATTGCCGGCGTCCCTGGCCCGCCGGGCGAGGCCGGCCACGTCGAACCGCTCCGGGCGGGCCGCCTCGGCGATCGCGGCGGCGGCCCGCTCGGGGACGACGCCGAGGCGGGCCTGCGCCCGCGCGAGGCAGACCTCCGCCTCCAGCATCGCCCGCAGCCAGGCGCCGTCGCCCGTGACCGCCGCCACGTCCGTGCCCGCCCAGACGGGCGTCAGCAGGCCGTGGTCAGGGCCCGCGCCGGACTCTGCATCGGACCCTGCGTTGGACCCCGCATCGGAACCCGCGTCAGAAATCAAGGAAGACCGTCTCCCGCTCACCCTGCAGTCGTACGTCGAACAGGTAGGCGTCCTTCCCGTCCGCGCGGGCGAGCAACGTCGCGCGGCGGTCCGGGTCCAGCGAGCCGAGCAGGGGGTCGGGCACGTCGGCGAGGTAGACGCGGGTCCGCACCGGCTTCAGCAGCCCCCGGGCGAAGACCAGCAGGGGGAGGTACGGCCGGACGGGCGGCGCGGTCCGGAACCGGTAGGAGCCGTCGGGCTCGGTGGCGCACCGGCCGAACCCTCCGCCGCCGAACCCGCCTCTGCCGAATCCTGCGCTGCCTGCGCTGCCTGCGTTGCCGAACCCCGTGCCGGCGGGCCCCCGCTGCCTGACCCCCTCGGGCTCGCCGGTCCACAGCTCCAGCAGCGCGTCGGGCACCGGCTCGCCCGCGCCGTCCAGCACCCGGCCGGTGATCGTGACCGCGCCCGGATGCCCCTCGGGCACGAGTTCCCAGCCGCCCTCGTACGGCAGGGCGAACCCGAAGAACGGCCCGACGGTCTGCGAGGGAGTGGTCATGCGTCCTCCTGTGCTGCCTCGATCGGGGTGCGGCCCAGCACGACGTCCCAGCGGTAGCCGAGCGCCCACTCCGGCTCGGTGACGTCGAGGTCGAAGGCGGAGACGAGCCGCTCGCGGGCGGCCGGGTCCGGGACGGACTGGAAGATCGGGTCGAACGCGAACAACGGGTCGCCCGGGAAGTACATCTGCGTCACCAGGCGCTGGGTGAACGCGGTGCCGAAGACCGAGAAGTGGATGTGGGCCGGCCGCCAGGCGTTCGGGTGGTTGCGCCAGGGATAGGCCCCCGGCTTGATCGTGACGAACCGGTAGCGGCCCTCGTCGTCGGTCAGGCACCGGCCCGCCCCGGTGAAGTTGGGGTCGAGCGGCGCCGGGTGCCGGTCGACCGGGTGGGCGTACCGGCCGGCCGCGTTCGCCTGCCAGATCTCCACCAGCGTCCGGGGCACCGGCCGGCCGGAGGAGTCGAGGATCCGGCCGGTGACGATGATCCGCTCGCCGAGCGGTTCGCCCGCGTGCCCGGCGGTCAGGTCGGCGTCGAGCGGCCCGACGTCCTCGTGGCCGAAGACCGGGCCGGTCAGCTCGGCCGCCTCCGGGTCCTCCTTCATCGGCAGCGGCGTCCGGGACGGCGCGCGCAGGACCGTGCTCGCGTAGCCGGGATACAGGTAGGGCGGCTGGGTCATCGGAGTCCTTCGAGGGTCAGGGCCAGTCCTTGGCCGACGCCGACGCACAGGGTCGCCACGCCGTACCCGCCGGTGCGGGAGAGACGGTGGGCGAGAGTGCCCGCGAGGCGCGCGCCGGAGCAGCCGAGCGGGTGCCCGATCGCGATCGCGCCGCCCTGCGGGTTGACCACCTCGGGGTCGAGCTCCTTCCACTCGCCGAGGCAGGCGAGCACCTGCGCGGCGAACGCCTCGTTGAGCTCGACGGACGCCAGGTCGGCGAGGCCGAGCCCGGCCCGGCCCAGTGCCCGGGCGACCGCGGGGACGGGCCCGATGCCGAAGTCGGCCGGGTCCACGCCCGCGACCCCGGTGGACACCACCCGGGCGAGCGGGCGCAGGCCGTGCGCGGCGAGGCCGTCGGCGTCGGTGACCAGCAGCGCGGCGGCGCCGTCGTTGAGCGGCGAGGAGTTGCCCGCCGTGATCGTGCCGTCGGCGGCGAAGGCGGGCTTCAGCCGGGCCAGCGCCTCGGCGGACGTGTCGTCCCTGATCGTCTCGTCGCGGGACAGCCCCTCCCGCGGGACGATCTCCGCGTCGAACAGGCCGTCCCGCCAGGCGGCGGCGGCCCGGCGGTGGCTGCGCTCGGCGAAGGCGTCCTGCTCCTCGCGGCTCACGCCGCGCCTGCGGGCGAGCGTCTCGGTCGCCTCGCCGAGGGAGACCGTCCACCGCTCCGGCATCTCCGGGTTGACCATCCGCCAGCCGAGGGTCGTCGAGTAGAGCTGCTCGTGGCCCCGGGGGAAGCCGCGCTCGGGCTTGGGCAGCACCCAGGGGGCGCGGCTCATCGACTCGACCCCACCGGCCACCACCACGGAGGCGTCGCCGCAGGCCACGGCCCTGGCGGCCTGGATCACCGCCTCCAGGCCGGAGGCGCACAGGCGATTGACGGTCGAGCCGGGCACCGTGACCGGCAGCCCGGCCAGCAGCGCGGCCATCCGGCCCACGTTGCGGTTGTCCTCCCCGGCGCCGTTCGCGGCGCCGAGGACCACGTCGTCGATCCGCTCCGGGTCGAGGCCGGGGGCCCGGTCCAGCAACGCCCCGATCACCCCGGCCGCCAGGTCGTCGGGGCGGATCCCGGCGAGCGCGCCGCCGTACCTCCCGATCGGGGTCCGCACGGCGTCGGCGATGAACACGTCCTTCATGCGATCTCGGCTCCCGTCTTCGCCCGCACCTCGCCGGAGGTGACACCGGGCGCGGTCTCCACCAGCCGCAGGCCCTCCGGGGTCACGTCGACCACGGCGAGGTCGGTGATGATCCTGTGGACGCACGCCCGGCCGGTCAGCGGCAGCGTGCACTCCGGCACGATCTTCGGCGTGCCGTCCTTCGCGGTGTGCTCCATCAGCACGACCAGCCGTCTCGCGCCGTGTACCAGGTCCATCGCGCCCCCCATCCCCTTGATCATCTTGCCGGGGACGGCCCAGTTGGCGAGGTCGCCGCGGGCCGACACCTGCATCGCGCCGAGCACGGCGACGTCGATGTGCCCGCCGCGGATCATGCCGAACGACAGCGACGAGTCGAAGAACGCGGCCCCGGTCAGCACGGTGATCGTCTCCTTGCCAGCGTTGATCAGGTCGGGGTCGACCGCGTCCTCGGCGGGATAGGGGCCGACGCCGAGCACGCCGTTCTCCGAGTGGATCACCACGCGCCGGCCGTCCAGGTGACCGGGGATCAGCGTCGGCAGCCCGATCCCCAGGTTGACGTAGCCGCCGTCGGGCAGCTCACGGGCCGCCCGCGCGGCCATCTCGTCACGGGTCCAGGCCACCTAAGCCTCCTTCGACGCGGGTGTCACGGTGCGCTTCTCGACGCCCTTGTCGGCGGCCTGCTCAGGGGTGAGCGGCACCACCCGCCGGACGAACACCCCCGGCAGGTGCACCTCGTCGGGGTCGAGGTCGCACAGCTCCTCGACCTCCGCGATCGTCACCCGCCCGGCCATCGCCGCCAGCGGGTTGAAGTTGCGCGCCGCCTTCGCGAAGACGAGGTTGCCGTACGCGTCCCCCTTCGCCGCCCTGACGAGCGCGAAGTCGGTCACGATGCCGCGTTCCAGCACGTACGGCACGCCGTCGAACTCGCGCACCTCCTTCGGCGGCGACGCCACGGCCACGCTGCCGTCGGGGTGGTGACGCCAGGGCAGCCCGCCCTCGGCGACCATCGTCCCCACCCCCGCAGGCGTGTAGAAGGCCGGTATGCCGCAGCCGCCCGCCCGCAGCCGCTCGGCCAGCGTGCCCTGCGGGATCAGCTCCACCTCGACCTCGCCCGCGAGGTACTGCCGGGCGAACTCCTTGTTCTCCCCGACGTACGAGCCGGTGACCCGGGCGATCCGGCCGGCGGCCAGCAGCTCGCCGAGGCCCCGGCCGTTGGTGCCGCAGTTGTTCGACACCACGTGCAGCCCGCCGACGCCGCGCTCCAGCAGCGCGCGGATCAGCACCGACGGCACACCGGACAGCCCGAAGCCGCCCACGGCCAGCGACGCGCCCTCGCCGACGTCGGCCACCGCCTCCGCGGCGCTCGCCACCACCTTGTCCATAGGGCTGTTCACAGGGCTTGTGGTCACAGGCTCTCCTCGTACGGCAGGCCCACGTAGTTCTCCGCGAGCGTCGTACCCGCCGCGTCCGAGGAGGTGACGTAGTCGAGATGGGAGCCCTGCAGTTGCCGGGCGTAGGCGTCGTCGGAGTCGAAGGTGTGCAGCAGCGTCGTCATCCACCACGAGAAGTGCTGCGCCCGCCACACCCGGGGCAGGCAGGCCCGCGAGTAGCCGTCCAGCGCCTCCGTGGAGCCGCCGGCGAAGAACCGGGCCAGCGCCTCGGTCAGCACCCGCACGTCGGCCACCGCCAGGTTGAGCCCCTTCGCGCCGGTCGGCGGCACGATGTGGGCCGCGTCCCCGGCCAGGAACAGCCTGCCGTACTGCATGGGCTCGGCCACAAAGCTACGCATCGGAGTGACGCTCTTCTCGACGATCTCGCCGGTCGCCAGGGCGAAGCCGGGCACGGTCTCCAGCCGGGTCCGCAGCTCGGCCCAGATCCGCTCGTCGGGCCACGCGGCGACGTCCTCGTCCGGGGCCACCTGGAGGTAGAAGCGGCTGATCTCCGGGGAGCGCATGCTGTGCAGGGCGAAGCCGCGCTCGGTCCGCGCGTAGATCAGCTCCTCCGACGACGGCTTCACCCGGGCGAGGATCCCGAGCCACGCGAAGGGGTAGTCCCGGCGATACTCGGTCAGCACGCCGTCCGGGATCGAGTCCCGGGACACGCCGTGGAAGCCGTCGCAGCCCGCGATCACGTCGCAGTCCAGCCGGTGTGCCGCGCCGCCGGAGCCGGTGAAGGTCAGGTACGGCCGGTCGGTCGCCGCGTCGTGCACCCGCACGTCGTCCACCTCGAAGCGGACGTCGCCCCCGGCCGCGAGCCGCGCCGCGACGAGGTCCTTGACGACCTCCTGCTGGCCGTACACGGTGATGCACCGGCCGGGCACCAGCCGCTCGAAGGCGATCCGGTGGCCCGCTCCGCCGTACCGCAGCTCGATGCCGTGGTGGGGGAGACCCTCCCGTTTCAGCCGCTCGCCCACCCCCGCCTCGACGAGCGTGTCCACCGTGCCCTGTTCGAGCACCCCGGCCCGCACCCGCCGTTCGACGTACTCCCTGCTCCGGCGTTCCAGCACGACCGATTCGATCCCGCGCAGGTGGAGCAGATGGGAGAGCAGCAGGCCGGCCGGCCCCGCCCCGATGATCCCGACCTGAGTTCGCATGGCCCAAGCATCGGCGGCACCTGCCGTGTCACGTAGGCTTTGCTTCCGCCCAGTGGAAGTCCGTTCAGTGGAAGAGGGAGTCACATGGCCGGCGGCGCACGTGACCCCGGGCGTTCCGTGACGTCCCGGGCGCTGGCGATCCTCGGCGCCTTCGACGCCCGGCACGCGCGGCTCACGCTGACGGAGATCGCGGAACGCACCGGCCTGGCGCTCAGCACCGTCCACCGGCTGGCGGGGGAGCTGGAGGAGTGGCGGGCCCTGCGCCGCGGCGCCGACGGGCGTTTCCAGATCGGCCGCCGCCTGTGGGAGCTGGGGCAGCTCGCCCCCGACCCGCTGCAGGAGGTGGCCCATCCCTGGCTGCAGGAGCTGTTCGGCGGCACCGGCGAGAACGTCCATCTGGCCGTGCGGGACGGGCTGGAGGTCCTCTACGTCGACAAGGTGTACGGCAAGCGGGCCGTGCCGATCCTGTCGCGGACCGGTTCCCGCCTGCCGATGCACCCGACCGGCGTCGGCAAGGCCCTGCTGGCCTACGAGCCGGGATGGTTCGTCACGTCCTATCTGTCCCGGCCGCTGGAGCGGCCGACGCCGCACACGATCACCGAGCCGGGACGGCTGGCCCGCGAGCTCGCCCAGGTGCGCGCCCAGGGGTACGCCACGACCCACGAGGAGATGACGCTCGGCTCGTGCTCGGCCGCCGCGCCGGTGCTGGCCGGAGGCCCGCCCGCCGACGGGCAGGCCTACCGGCCCGTCGCGGCCGTCGGCATCGTGGTGTCCTCACGGCGGGTGCGTGAGCTGCCCCGCCTGGTCGAACCGCTGCTGACCGTCGCGGCCCGCATCGCCGCCGACTACCGGGCCGCCGTCGCGCGGGCCTGACGGCCGGGGTGCCGGACCCCGGGTGTCACAGCGGCGTGCAGGTCAGACCGGTCATCCCGAACGTGCCGCCGGTCGAGGAGCCGTTGGCGGTGACGGCGAAGCTCCCCCCGGGCGCGATGGTGCCGTTCCAGGACACGTTCGTCGCGGTGACGCTCCGCCCGGTCTGGGTCCACCTCGTGGTCAGCAGGGAGAAGAGCTTCTCGTCGCCGGTGAAGGTCCAGGAGATCCGCCAGCCGTTCAGGGTGGTCGTCCCGGTGTTCACCACTCTGCCGTCCGCCACGAAACCCGAGGGAAAGCTGTGGACGGTCGGGAAGCTGACCGAGCAGGACGCCGAGGCCGCGTTCGCCGGGGCGGGGGCGGCGACCACCGCGGCCGCGGCCAGCGTCGCCGCGGCGATCCAGGCGCCCCGCCGGGTGAAACCGGTTTCACGATACCGCCGTGCCATTCCCTCTCCTTTCGCCGGCCAGGGGGTGTCCCCGCGGCCGATTCGATGAACGTTCCTCCGGATTGTGATCACGGCCGACGGGGAATGTCATGGCCTCGGGCTCCGTACGCGCGGTAGCGCCGGTACGCGGGTGAACGTTTCATCCGCCGGTACGGCAGGCGTATGGTGAGTGCGAGGGGCATCACAGGCAGCGGCGAGGGGGCCGCCATGGACGCCGTCGTGATCGATTCTCTGGAACCGCTGATCGCCGGGTTGCGGTCGCGGGGCTTCGCCGTCGTGGGCCCGGTTGTGCGCGACGGCGCGATCCGCTTCGAGGAGATCGCCTCGGCCGGCCGGCTGCCCCGGGGGGTCACCGACGACCAGGACCCCGGCCGCTACCGGCTGCGGGAGACCGGCGAGGAGATGATCTTCTCGTTCGCGGCGAGCCCCGACTCGGCCAAGCGGTACACCCAGCCGCCCCGCCAGGCGCTCTTCCGCATGCGCGGCGAGCGGATCGAGGAGGCGGAGGAGGAGGCGCCCCGGATCGCCCTGCTCGGCGTGCGGGCCTGCGACCTGGCGGCGATCGGCGTGCAGGACCGGGTCTTCCTCGCGCCGGGCGCATGGGCCGCCGCGTGGACACCGAGGGCATCCAGGAGCGGCTGTCCGCGCACGACTCGCCGCGCTGGCAGCAGGTCGGCGCCCGCTGCCTCACCTGCGCCAACTGCACGATGGTCTGCCCCACCTGCTTCTGCACCACGGTCGAGGACTCCACGTCCCTGGCCGACGGCACGGCCGAACGCGTCGAGCGCTGGGACTCCTGCTTCACCCTGGAGTTCTCGGAGGTCAACGGGACGCCGGTGCGGGGCTCCAACTCCGGCCGCTACCGCCAGTGGCTGACCCACAAGTTCTCCACCTGGATCGACCAGTTCGGCATGTCCGGCTGCGTCGGCTGCGGCAGGTGCATCACGTGGTGCCCGGTGGGGATCGACGTGACCGAGGAACTGGCGGCATGAGCACCCCCGAACTGGTGCGGATCTACCGGACCTACCACGCCACCACCGAGCCCTTCCGGAGAGCGGCCGAGGAAGCCGGGGAGGAGGGACACGAGTGACCCACAAGACGGTGCGGATCGGCGGCCTGACCCGGGTGGAGGGCGAGGGCGGGCTGGTGGTGCACGCCCGCGACGGCCGGATCACCGGTCTGGAGCTGCGGATCTACGAGCCGCCCCGGTTCTTCGAAGCGCTGCTGCGCGGGCGCGGCCACACCGAGCCCCCCGACATCACCGCGAGGATCTGCGGCATCTGTCCCGTGGCGTACCAGATGAGCGCCTGCCAGGCGATCGAGGCCGCCTGCGGCGTGGAGATGACCGGCCCGCTGCGGGACCTGCGGCTGCTGCTGTACTACGGCGAATGGATCGAGTCGCACGCGCTGCACGTCCACCTGCTGCACGCGCCAGACTTCCTCGGCTACGACAGCGGCATCGCGATGGCCGCCGACCGCCGCGACCTGGTCGAGCGCGGCCTCGCGCTGAAGAAGGCCGGAAACGAGCTGATCGCGGTCGTCGGCGGGCGGCCCATCCACCGGGTGCCCGCCCGGGCGGAGCTGGCCCCCGTCGCCGAGCGGCTGCGCCGCGCCCGCGACGACGCCGTCGCCACCGTCGCGTGGGTGGCCGCGTTCGACTTACCCGATGTCGAGCACGACGACCTGCGTGACCTGCTCGCGCCCCGCCTCGCCCCGGGCCTCGACCCGCCCGAGGCGGAGCTGGCCGCCCTGTGCGAGAGGGCGATCCGCAACCACGACCCCTGCATCTCCTGCTCCGCCCACTTCCTCGACTTCCACCTGGATCGCGGGTGACCACGGGGGAGACGGTCGTCGTCGGCCTGGGCGGCGATCTGCGGGGCGACGACGCGGCGGGCCTGGCGGTGGCCCGGCTGCTCGGCGACCCGCCGCCGCCGGGCGTCGCCGTGGAGGCCTGCGGCGACGCCGCCGCGCTGGTCGAGGCGTGGTCGGGCGCCGCGCTCGCGATCGTGGTCGACGCCGTCCGCACCGGCGCGCCCCCCGGCACCGTGCACGATCGCCTGCCGTCCCTCCCGGAGGCGGGATGGCACGCGGGATGGCAAGGCGGCACCCACTCGCTCGGCCTCGTCGACGCCGTCGCCCTCGGCCGCCTGCCGGGCGAGCTGGTCGTCGTCGGCATCGAGGGCGGTGACTTCACGCCGGGGGCGCCGATGACCCCGCCCGTCCTGGCCGCGGTTCACCGTACGGCTCGTGAGCTGCGGGAACGGCTGACCCGGGAACGGCCTGGCGCACGTCGAAGGTGATCCGCGGTGGCACCCGCAGCGTGGTGCAGAGCGCGCAGTGCTCCAGGACGGACAGGAGAGAGGCGCGCAGGCCCTCAGGGAGGCCGGGGGCGTCCACCGACAGCTCGACCCGGTCGATCCGCCCGGGACAGACACCCAGGCCGTACCGCGCGGTGACGCCGACCCCGGCGGCGAGCTGCCGCTGGCGCAGGAAGCGTTCGGCGCAGTGCGCGACGCCCGCGGCCAGCCCGCCCACGAACAGCTCGGCCGGCGTGGGGCCGGTGTCGCTCCCGCCGACGTCCCTGGGCTGGTCGGACCGTACGGCGTGCCGGCGGACGTGGACGTCGAAACGGCCGGCTCCGTGCCAGGCGACCTGGATGACCCCGTCACGCTGTTCAGCCGGCATGGTCCACCCCCCAGTTCGAGTATCTCCGGGTGGTCGGGCCCGCCGAGGGCTCGCACTGGTAAGAAGCCCGTCGTGACCTGGCAAAGAGCCGGTGTCCGGACTGTCCTTATTTGCGACACTTTCAGATGTGGCCCACATGCCGCGGCGAGGACGAGGGTGAGCGCGGTGATCCCGCGCACGCGCCTGGACGAGCTACTGACCGAGCTGCACGCGCGGCTGCAGGCGGTCCTGGTGACGCGTGACCGGGTGCAGGCACTGCTGGAGGCGGTCGTCTCGGTGGGCGGCGACCTCGATCTCGAAACCGTCCTGCGGCGCATCGTCGAGACCGCCACCACCCTGGTCGACGCCAGGTACGGCGCGTTCGGCCTGATCGGGGAGGACAACACCCTGGCCCGGTTCGTGCCCGTCGGGATGAGCGAGGAGGAGATCGCCCGCATCGGGCACTGGCCCCACGGGCTGGGCCTCCTCGGCCTGCTGATCAAGGAGCCCCGGACGCTGCGGCTGCCCGACATCTCCCGGCACCCCGAGTCGTACGGCCTCCCACCCGGCCATCCCCCCATGCGCGGCTTCCTCGGCGTCCCCGTACGGGTGCGGGGCGAGGTGTTCGGCAACCTCTACCTCACCGAGAAACGCGGGGGAGGGGAGTTCGACGAGGACGACGAGGCGATCGTCGTCGCCCTCGCGGGAGCCGCCGGAGTGGCCATCGAGAACGCCCGCCTCTACGAGGAGACCCGCCGCAGGGAGACCTGGCTGCAGGCGTCGGGCGAGATCACGACCAGCCTGCTGTCCGGCGCCGAGACGCCCCGCGTGCTCACGCTGATCGCCCGCCGCGCCCGGCGGATGGCCGGCGCCGACACCATGGCGATCCTGCTGCCGGACCCCGGCGGGCGCACCCTCCGGGTCGCGATCGCCGACGGCGCGCTCCCCGAGACCTGCACGGGGGCGCGCCGGATCCCCGTCCACGGCACGCTCGCCGGGCAGGCCTTCACCCTGGCGGAACCCCGCATGGCCGCCGACGCCGCGGACGAGGACGAGGGGCCGGTGTGCGCCGTCCCGCTGGGGACCCCGGGGGCCGTACGCGGGGTGCTGTGGCTCGGCAGGCGGCCCGGCCGCATTCCGTTCAGCCGGTCGGAGGTGTGCATGCTCCACGCGTTCGCCGGGCACGCGGCCGTCGCGCTGGAACTGGCCGAGGCGCGCAAGGACGCCGAGCGGCTCGGCCTGCTCGAAGACCGCGACCGCATCGCCAAGGACCTGCACGACGTGGTCATCCAGCGGCTGTTCGGATCGCGATGACCCTGACGGCCGCCGCTCGGCTGGTCGAGCGCCCGGAGGCGTCCGCCCGCCTGCGGTACGCGATCGACGAGCTCGACGGCACGATCCGGGAGATCCGCTCCACGATCTTCGCGCTGCAGACCCCCGCCGGCGCTCCCGGGCTGCGCGCCCGGCTCGTCGCGCTGGTCGAGAGCGCGCGGGCGCAGCTCGGCTTCCTGCCCGCCCTGCGGCTGGACGGCGGGCTCGACACCCGCGTCCCCGGCGGCATCGGCGACCATCTGCTGGCGGTGGTGCGCGAGGGCCTGTCGAACGTCGTACGGCACGCCCGCGCCACCCGCACCACGGTGAGTGTGTGCGTGGAGGGAAGCCGGCTGACGCTGGCCGTGGAGGACGACGGGATCGGCATCCCGGCACAGGGCCGCCGCAGCGGCCTGCTCAACCTGCGGGAGCGGGCCGAGGCCCTGGGAGGGAGCTGCACGGCCGGGCCACGCCCGGACGGGGGCACCTGCCTGCGCTGGAGCGTCCCGCTGCCGCCACCTGGAGAGGCTTGCGATGAGGACTAGTTTCGCCGACCGCCCGATCGTGGCGGGCACCGACGGCACGACCGTGGCCATCCAGGCCGTGGAATGGGCGGCCGACGAGGCCCACCGGAGGGGACTGCCCCTGCGGGTGGTCCACGCCGCCGACCGCCTGCCGTACGACGCCCCCCGCTATCCGATCCCCGACTGCTACGACCGGATGATCCCGTCCGGCCGGCAGCTTCTCGACCACGCCGAGAAGGTCGCCCGGGACCGGTGGCCCGGCCTGGAGGTGAGCACGGAACTGGCCGACGGGCGGCCCGGCCGCGTGCTGCGCGAGCAGGCCGGCCGCGCGGCCGAGCTGGTGCTGGGCGGCCACGGGCCGGTCGGCGCGCGGCTCGCCGGTCACGTGGACGTGCCGGTCGTCGTCGTACGCCCGGCGGCTCCCGGCGCCGGCGCGGAGATCGTGGCCGGATTCGACGGCACGCACGCGGCGAGGCCCGCGCTCGCGTACGCGTTCGACGAGGCCCGGCTGCGCGGGCACCGGCTCAGAGTCGTCTGTGCCTGGGAACCGCCGATCTCCTCCGGGCCCAGGATCGCCGTGGACACCGGCGAGATCGGGCGGATCCGGGAGGACCGGGCGCGGCGCCTGCTGACCGTCTGGCGGGACAGGTACGCGGACGTCGAGACCGAACTCGACATGGTCCGCGCCCATCCGGTCTCCGCGCTCGTCGACGCCTCGGCCCGGGCCGCCCTGCTCGTCGTCGGCTCCCACGGCAGGAACGCCCTCACCGCGGCCATGCTCGGCTCGGTCAGCCGCGCCGTGCTCGAACACGCGCGCTGCCCGGTGGCCGTCGTCCGGCACGCTCTCTGACCGCTGGGCCGCCGGTGTCAGCGGCGGGCCGGCCGTACCCCGGGGACCGCCCGCTCCAGCAGGTCGGCCACATGCTCCGGGCCCTGGCCCTCCGGGCCGCGCAGGTCGATCTCCCCGTTCCGCACGCTCACCTCCCAGGTCTCGGACGGGTAGCGCTCGCGGAGAGCGGCGAGGACCGCGTCGCGAAGCTCGGCGTCCGACCTGGCCAGCAGCGCCATGAGGTCCCGGCGGCTGACCATGCCGACGACCCGCTCGTCCCGCAGCACCGGGACGCTCTTGATCCTCCTCGCGATCATCAGGTCGGTCAGCACCGCCGTGTCGGTGGTCTCCTCGACCGTGCTGACCTGCCGCGACATGACGTCCGCGACCGTGGCCGGCCCGGACAGGCCGGGCGTGAAGGCGCCGCACAGCAGGTCGATCTCGCTGACCATCCCGACCAGCTCGCCGTGGTCTCCGAGCACGGGAGCGGCGGTGATGTCGTGGTCGTACAGCACCCGGATCGCGCGTCGCACCGTGTCGCCCCGGCCCAGCGTGATCACCGGGCTGCTCATGACCTCACCGGCGAGCATGGCCACCTCCCACCTGAGCGTCGACCGTTCCACCTTCGCTGTCTCCATCCTCACCCGGGCGGCCCGGTGCCCGCCGGGCCGCAGGTCCCCGCAGCTCGGGACGTTCGGCACCTGCGCACGACCGCGTCCCGGTGTCCGATGGAGATGGCAGACGCGCGTGCCCCGGCAGAGAGCCGGGTGCGCCGCCCGCGGGAGGTGGACGACGATGACCATGGAAGCCATGACCGCCGCCGACGTGATGAGCCGCGTGCTGGTGACCGTGAAGCCGGACGAGTCGCCGCTCATGGCCTGGGAGCTCATGCGCCGCGGGTCGATGCACCATCTGCCCGTCGTGGACTCCGGGTCCCACATCATCGGCGTGCTCACCCGGGAGGACATCGCCGCCCACTGGTCCGGCGGCCCGGCGGAGCAGTCGAGCGCCCAGGTGCGGCAGCTACTTGGAGGGCGCAGGTGCCCGCACGTGTCCCCGGACGAGCCCCTGCCCGGGGTGGCGGCCGCGATGCTGGAGTCGGAGGTGGACGTGGTGCCCGTCATCGGGGCCTCCGGCATGCTGAAGGGCATCGTCACCGTGACCGACCTGCTGGCGGCGGTGGCGGGCAGACGGGTGGCCGTGGCACAGGACGCGGACTCGTCGGCGGGACTGTTCCGGCTGGAGCCGGTGCTTCCGCCCAAGCCGTCGCGGGCGGACTGAGCCCCTGCCCGCCGAGCCCTGCCCACAGAGCCTTGCCCGCCGAGCCCTGCCCACCAGGACTCCGCCCGCCGAGATCCTGCACAATGGGGGCCATGCGCAACTCGGTGGTGATCTTCTCGTGAGTGCCCGTATCGACCATGCCGTCACCTCGGGCACGTTCAGCCTGGACGGCCAGACGTTCGACGTCGACAACAACGTGTGGGTGCTCGGCGACGACGCCGAATGCGTGGTGTTCGACGCGCCGCACGACGTCAAGGCGATCACGGACGTGATCGCCGGTCGGCGGGTCCTGGCGATCCTGGCCACCCACGCGCACGACGACCATATCCGGGTCGCGCCCGAGCTGGCCGGCGCCACCGGGGCGCCCGTCCTGCTGCACCCGGCCGACCTGCCGCTGTGGCGGCTCACCCACCCTGACCGGGAGCCCGACGGCGCCCTGTCCGACGGGCAGATCATCGAGGTGGCCGGGACCCGCCTCGAAGTGCTGCACACGCCCGGCCACGCCCCCGGCGCCTGCTGCTTCCACGCACCGGACCTGGGTGTCCTCTTCACCGGCGACACGCTGTTCCAGGGCGGACCAGGAGCCACCGGCCGTTCGTTCTCCGACTTCGGGGTCATCATCGGCTCGATCCGCGACCGTCTGCTGACTCTGCCGCCCGAGACCGTCGTGCACACCGGCCACGGCGACAGCACGACCATCGGCGCCGAGCAGCCCCACCTCGACGACTGGATCCGCCGAGGTCACTGATCCCACCCGGGGTACCGGGAACCGCTTCGGCGGGAAAACGAGGGAAAAAGGCCCGTCCGTAAAGCACGCCCTTAACCTTGACGTGATTTCTGCCCGGTGCCATAGTCTGGGTTGCTGATCAGCGCCCGACTCCCATCCCTCGTCCGCCGTCCAGAACAGCTAGTAATGTTAGCGCAAACATTTGTTAGCGCTAACAATCGGCTTTTCAGGCCGAGCAGGATGTATGGAGGAACGATCCAACATGGCGAGACCCCCCATCCGCTCCGTACACCAGAGAATCCTGACCGCCGGTGCGGCGATCGTGACGGCGCTGGCCGGCGTCACGATCGCGACGGCGCCGACGGCGCAGGCGGCGCCCCCTCCGGCCAGGCCGCAGGGCCCGTGTGACATCTACGCCGCCGGCGGCACCCCCTGTGTGACCGCCCACAGCACCACCCGGGCGCTGTACGCCTCCTACGACGGCCCGCTCTACCAGGTCAGGCGGACATCGGACGACAGGGTCAGGGACATCGGCGTCGTCGCCCCCGTCGGCGGGGCATACCCCGACGCGGGCGGATACGCCGACGCCGACAGGCAGGACTCGTTCTGCGAGGACACGGTCTGCCTGATCACCACGATCTACGACCAGTCCGGCAAGGGCAACCACCTCTACCAGGCGCCCCCCGGCACCTTCCGGGGTCCCGCCGTCGGTGGATTCGACACCCTCTCGATCGCGGACATGGCGCCGATCACGCTCGGCGGCCACCGGGTGTACGGCACCTACATCATGCCGGGCATGGGGTATCGCAACAACAACGCCACCGGCCTCGCGAAGGGGGACGAGCCGGAGGGCATCTACTACGTCATCGACGGCAAGCACTACGACAGCGGCTGCTGCTTCGACTACGGCAACTCCTCGACGAACGGCCGCGCCGTGGGCACCGGCACCATGGAGACCACCTACTTCGGCACCGCCACCGCCTGGGGGAGCGGCAGCGGACCGGGTCCGTGGATCATGGCCGACATGGAGGCGGGCCTGTTCTCCGGATACAACGCGAAGCAGAACCCGGCCGACCCCACCATCGACTCCTGGCGGTTCGTCACCGCCGTCGTCGACGGCGGCGGCGGGAACCAGTGGGACCTGCGCGGCGGCAACGCGCAGGAGGGCCCCCTCACGACCTACTACAGCGGAATCCGCCCCGGTTCGCTGACCAACGCCAGCTACTACCCGATGCACAAGAAGGGCGCCGTCCTCCTGGGCACCGGCGGCGACAACGGCAACGGCTCGTCCGGCACCTTCTACGAAGGGGTCATGACGACGGGTTACCCGTCGGAGGCCACGACGGACGCGGTGCAGGCCAACATCGTCGCCGCCAGGTACGACGTGCAGCGGCTGGCCCTGTCGCGAGTCACGACCTTCACCCCGAACTCGTCGCAGGACGTCACCGAGACGTTCACGAACACCACGGGGGAGGCCGCGCTGAACGTCAACCTGAGCCTGGCCGCGCCCAAGAAGTGGACCGTCCGGGTCAAGGGCACCGATGACACATCCGCGACGTTCGGCCGGGTCGAGCCGGGTGAGAGCGTGCGGGCCACCTTCACCGTCACCTCGGCGGCGGAGACCGGCGCGGGCTTCCTGGTCGGCGAGGGCAAGTATGTCAACTCCGCCGGCCGGAACAGGCAGTCCACCGAGATCACCCAGGCGGTGCGGAGCGCCCTCCCGATCAGGATCAACGAGGTCCGCTTCCGTACCAGCACCAACGCGACCGACCAGTTCGTCGAGCTCTACAACGCCTCGGGCGCCGAGGTCGACCTCTCCGGCTGGACCCTGACCAACACCCCGAGCGGCTCGGCCGCCACCACCCTGGCGCGGATCCCGGCCGGGACGAGGCTCGCGAGCGGCGACTACTACCTGCTCGGCCTGTCCGGCTCGGGAGTGGCGGCCCCGGTGAGCAAGGGTGCGACCGTCGTCAACGTCAGGAGCACGACCGGCTTCGCGGCCGGCCAGCAGGTCGACATCGGCACCGGCTCCGGCCGGGAGACCCGTACGGTCCAGCAGGTCGGGACGGCGGCCACCGCGGCGACGACGCTGTTCATCCCCGTCTCCACCGGGCCGTGGATCACGATTCCCCGCGGCTCGTCTAACGTGCCGGTCACGAACGCGGCCGGCTTCGCGGTCGGCGACCGGATCGGCATCGACACGGGCGAGAACTACGAGCAGGCCACGGTCACCGCGGTCGGCAAGGCGGCCACGCAGACGACCCTGTCGGCGGCGGCGTCCGCGGGCGCGACCAACATCAAGGTCGCGGCCGACGCCAACATGACGGTCGGCGACACCCTGACGGTGGACACGGGCGAGAACAAGGAGGAGGTCAGCGTCGCCGCCGTCGGCACCACCGGCGCGAACGGCACGGGCGTCGACCTCGCCGCCCCGCTGCGGCTCGCCCACGAGCAGGGCGTCGACGTGTCCGACCGCGGAACGGGCATCAGCTTCTCGCCGCGGACGAAGGAGCCGCACACGAGCGGGGTGTCCGTGCAGGCGCTCGGCAGCGGCATCACCCTCGACCGTCCGCTCGACAACGGTCACGAGATCGGCGCGGCCGTGGTGAATCCCCTGGTCACGACGACCGGCTACCAGGGGCAGCAGGCGCCCGACCAGTGGTTCGGAGGCGCCCTCTCCACCGGCGCCGGTTCGATCGCGCTGCGGGACGGCACCGGCGCGGTGGTCGTCGACGCCGTCGTCTACGGATCCCAGCAGAGCAGTTCGAGCGGCAACGGGACCATCACCAGCCCCGAGCTCGCCGTCCTGGAAGCCGACCAGGGCGGGGGCGGCTGCATCGCGGTGGTGGCGGGCGCGGCCGCCGGTGCCGGACGGAGCAACGCCCGCTGGCCCGACGGAAACGACACCGACAGTCTCTGCCGCGACTTCGTCACCACCAACGTGCCCACGCCCGGCGCGGCCAACGCGAGGTGACCTGACACATCCCCGGCCGCTTCCGGTGCCCGCCGCGAACGGTGGGCACCGGAACCGGCGGCCCGAACGCGGGCGACGTGAGCGGACGACCACAGGCAGAAAGCTCCTGTGGTCGTCCGTCTGCGTTCGCCGGTCTGCGTTCGCCCACCTCTGGCCGTCCGTCGCTGCCGAGGAGGCCGGGGAGCCTAACGTGGAGCGGTGCGCACCCCGGTCACGGCGAACCGTTCGACGTCGGCGATGTGACCGCCGGTGCTCGCGACGATGGTCACCGTCCGGCCCGGGGCGGCACGGAAGTCGAGGGTGGTGGACCAAGGGCGGTTCTCGCCGCCCGCCGAGACGCAGCAGCGCTCGCCGAGCGGGCCGGTGCCACCGGCGCCGCGCGCCTGCACCCGGACGCTCTCGTCCACACCGGTGATCTTGCCGCCGACCTTCACGGGGGAGGAGACGGAACTGCCGTACCGGGGGGTGGTGAGGGAGAAGGTGGTGTCGTCGGTGCCCACCACCTCCCAGGGAGCGTCGCCACCGGTGCCGAACCTCACCAGGTGGATGACGGAGGCGATGCCGGGACGACCGCCGCCCTCGCCGCGGATGCCGACGGAGACGCGGGCGTGCGCGCCGTCGACGGTGCTGTCGACCAGCTGGTCGATCCCCTTGAACCCCAGGTATCCCTGGGTGAAGGCGAGAGCGGTCTGCCCGGCGTCCAGATGCCAGGGCTGGTGCCCGCCCGCGCGGTAGCTCCGCTGCCAGTCGCGCACCTGCGTCTCGTCGGCGAACGGCCACAGCGGCTGGTAGCGGCCTGCCACCAGGGGGCCGCCTGAGGGGGTGGCGAGGGCGGGCGAGGGAGCCGGAGTGCCGGTCACGGCCGCCGAGGGCACCGCGAGAGCCGAGCCGGACGACGGGCCTGTGGACGTCGCGGCTGACGTGGCCGCCGATTCGGCGGCGGGGGACGACCCCGGGCCCGTACCGCACGCCGCCGCGAGGAACCCCAGCGTGGCCAGCACCGGGGCCAGCACGGCGGGCGGCCGGCGGCGGATCCGGCCGGGCGCGGACGGCGCGCCGGAAGGGGACGTGCCTGCCACGGGCGTCCGCCAGAGGATGCGGCCGGGTGCGGGCGGCGAGCCGGACTGGGGCGCGTCCAGGCGCGCTCCGCTCCGCGACCGGTGAGTTGCGTTGGTCCTGTCACCACACGGCATTCCGCCAGGCACGATGCTCGCTCCCGCCCGAGACGTCTCCTGACAGAGAGCATGCCCGCCGGAAGCCTCTCGATCCATGGAGTTCGCGATGTCTGGCGGGCCTGCCGCCCAGGAGGCACGGCAGGCGGCGGAAGTCCCGGGGTGACGGGACTTTCGACCGCTGTGCGACGGGCAGCGGACACGGTGCGATGGTCGCCGGGAGCGGTGTCCCCGCGCCCGCGAGCCGCACGACGTCCGCGAGCCGCCGAGCATCGCGAGCCGCTGAGCACAGGGAGGAAACGGACCATGACCGGACTGGTCATCGCCGCCGTCGACGGATCGAAGCCCGCGACGGCGGCGCTGGAGTGGGCGGCGGACGACGCGCGGCGCAGGGGGGCCGCCCTGCGCATCGTCCACGTACGCGAGCCGTGGGCGCACCAGTACCCGTTCCACGCCGTGGAGGGGTTCGCCGACTCCTACGGCGAGTTCTGCGAAGGGGTGCTGGCCGCGGCCGCGGAGCGCGCACGTCAGGTCGCCCCGGACCTGGAGGTGACGGCGGAACTCGCCGAGGGGACGGTCGTCGAGACGCTGCGCGCCGCGTCGGCCGGGGCCGACGCGCTCGTGGTCGGCAGCCGGGGGACCGGGGGCTTCTCCGGCCTGGTCCTCGGGTCGGTCGGCCTGGGCCTCACCGGGCACGCCCCGGTCCCCGTCGTGGTCGTACGCAGGCCGCACCGCGACGAGTATCACGAGGTCGTCGTCGGTTTCGACGGATCGCCTCACTCGGAGGCCGCGCTGGAGTTCGCCTTCGAGGAGGCGCGGGCGCGCCGGGCCCGGGTGCACGCCGTCTACGCGTGGGAGGCGCCGATCTTCTCCCCCTTCGCCACCGGCTACATAGCGACGATGCACGAGGCCTTCGAGGAGGAGTCGCGCTCGGCCCGGCTGCGACTGGCGCCGTGGCGCGAGAAGCACCCGGACGTCCCGCTCGTCGAGTCGGCGGTCTTCGGGCACCCGGTTCCCGCGCTCGCCGAGGCGTCGCTCGTCGCCGACCTCGTCGTCGTCGGGTCGCGGGGGCTGGGCGGCGTGCGCGGCGCGCTGCTCGGCTCGGTCAGCCACGCCGTACTGCACCGCGCGCACTGCCCCGTCGCGGTCGTACGGCCCCCGGAGGGGACACGTTGATTGTGTGATCTACAACGTAAAGGCGATGGCCCTGTGCCGATCCCTCCCGCCGGGTCACCACGAGTACCGTCCCCCGCGGCGACATCGCCGGACGAGAGCGTGGGAATGCCGATGACATGGACGTCGAGGCGGGCACGTACGCGCTGGGGCCCAGGTCGGGGCGGTTGCTGGTCCTCACCGGCCGCGCCGGTCTGGGCGCGAAGGCCGGGCATGACCTGACGATCGAGGTCACCAGGTGGCGGGGCGAAGCGGTGGTGGCACCGGACGACCCGGCGGCCTCCCGGGTCTCGCTGGAGGTCGAGACGGCCTCGATGCGGGTCAGGGAGGGCACGGGCGGGGTCAAACCGCTCACCGACTCCGACCGGGTCGAGATCGAGAAGAACATGCGGGAGAAGGTCCTCAGGTCGGACCGGCATCCCACGATCACGTTCCGGTCGACGCGTGTCGGGGGCGACCCCGGGGCGTTCCGCGTCGAGGGCGACCTGACCATCGCGGGCGTGACCCGGCCGGTCGCCGTCGAGGGAGCGCTCACCGGCGGGCGGGCCCGCGGCCGGGCCACCGTCGTGCAGTCGGAGTGGGGCATCCGCCCCTACTCCGCGTTCTTCGGCGCGCTCAGGCTGCGCGACGAGGTCGAAGTGATCTTCGACGTGCGGCTTGTGCCGGGCTGAGGCGCCGATCGTGCACCATGGAGGGGTGAACCGGCTTCCAATGGCGCGAGCCATCAAGCAGACCGCCGAGCAGGCCAGCCAGCGGACCGCCGAGCAGGCCAGCCAGCGGACCGCCGAGCAGACCGGCGAGCGGTGGAGCATGCTGGCCGATCTCGTGGCGGACGGCGACGTGGTGGTGCTCAGCGGGGCGGGCCTGTCCACCGAGTCCGGCATCCCGGACTACCGCGGAGAGACCGGACGCAGGCGCAGAGCCGACCCGATGACCTATCACACCTTCGTGAGCAGCGCCTCCGCCCGCCGGCGCTACTGGGCCCGCAGCCATCTGGGCTGGCGGCACATCGTGGAGGCCGCCCCCAACGCCGGTCACCGCGCGGTCGCCGAACTGCAGCGCCGCGGGCTCGTCGCCGGGGTCATCACGCAGAACGTGGACGGCCTGCACGAGGCCGCCGGCGCGCACGGGGTGATCGAGCTGCACGGCAGCCTGCACCGGGTGCGCTGCCTCGGCTGCGGTCACCGCGGCGCCCGCCACGAACTGGACCGGCGGCTGCGTGCGGAGAACCCCGGCTGGCACCCCCGCACCGCGCTGATCAACCCCGACGGCGACGCCGTGCTGACCACCGCCGAGATCGAGACCTTCCGTACGGTGGACTGCGAGGGCTGCGGCGGAGTGCTCAAACCCGACGTGGTGTTCTTCGGCGAGAACGTCCCGCCGTCGCGGGTGCAGGAGTGCTACGCGCTGACCGAGCGGGCCGGCCTGTTGCTGGTCCTGGGGTCCTCGCTGACCGTGATGTCCGGTTACCGATTCGTACGGCACGCCGCCGCCCGCTCGATCCCTGTTGCGATCATCAACCAGGGGCCGACCCGAGGCGACGGCGAGGCGCTGATGACCTTCGACGCCCCGCTCGGCCCGGCTCTGACCACCCTCCTGGGAGACCTGGCCTAGAGGACCACGACGGGCGCCGGGTCAGCTCCAGGGCAGGGCGGCGCGGCGGGCCCAGTAGGTCTCCGGGTCTTCCGCCGGCTCGGCCAGCGTCTTCTCGGCCTCGTCGTCCCAGATCACGCCGAGCGCCGCGAGATTCTCGCCGAGCTGGCCGATCGTGGCCGCGCCGCTCAGCACGCTACCCGCCCACGGGCGGGCGAGCACGGCGGCCAGCGCGAGGGCGTCCGGGGTGACGCCCCGCTCGCGGGCGGCGCGGACCAGCGCGGGCGGCGCGCCGCGAGCCGTCAACCGGCCGTTGGCCACGCCCTCCTTGACGATGACGCCGAGCCCGGCGGCGTGCGCCCGGGCCAGGGCGTCGCCCGCCGAACGCTCCAGCAGGTTCCACGTCGACTGCACCGTGTCGAACAGTCCCGTCGCGACCGCCTTGTCGATCGTGTCCGCCTGCGCGGGCCCGGTGGTGGACAGGCCGACGGCGACGCCCTGGTCGCGCAGCGCACGCAGCTCGCCGAGCACGTCCTCGTCGTCGAGCACGCCGCTGCCGATCGTGGCGGAGTGGATCTGGTAGAGCGACAGGTGGTCCCCGAGCAGTTCCCGCGTCTCGCCGAGCTGGCGGCGCAGCCGGGCGGCCGACAGGTCCTTCACCTCGTGGCGGTCGGCGTCCATCCGCCAGCCGCCCACGTACTCGTACCCCCACTTGGAGCCGACGACGACCTCCCGCGCGGGGACCCCCCGGTCGGCGAGCCAGCCCGCGAGGAACTCCTCGGCGCGTCCGTAGGAGCGCGCGGTGTCGAAGTAGCGCACGCCGGCCGCCCAGGCGGCGTCCAGCACCTCCCAGGTGCGCGCCCGCATCGCCGCGACGTCCCGGCCGGGCCCGAGGTCCTCGTCGCGCCCGAGCGTGATGTACGCGGGGCGCCCGAGCGCCGCGAGCCCGAGACCCATCGGGGTGACCTGGAGGCGGCTGCGGCCCAGCGGCCGGCGGAGCATCTCGTACACGACGCCCCACGTTAGTGGACCTCCGCGATCGGGTACGCCGACAGGCCCCGGCCTGCCCGACGATGCACCCGAGCCAGAGGCGGTGGGAGCGTGACGGAACCGGTGGTGGCGCGTCCGTGCGCCGCGGACGTGCTCACCCGTACGCGCGACCTGCTCGATCCCGCGCTGCGCCGCGCGGTGGGCACGCTGCCGCACTCGATGCGCCGCGTGGCCGGATATCACTTCGGCTGGTGGGACGCCCGGGAGCGGCCGGTCGGCGGCGCGGGCGGCGGCAAGGCGCTGCGGCCGGCGTTCACGCTGCTGGCGGCGGAGGGCGCCGGGGGAGAGGCGACGGCGGCGCTGCCCGCCGCCGTGGCGGTGGAACTGGTGCACAACTTCTCGCTGATCCACGACGACGTGATGGACGGCGACCGGGTCCGCCGGCACCGGCCCACCGCCTGGGCCGTGTTCGGACGCGCCCAGGCGATCCTGGCGGGCGACTCGCTGCTGGCGCTGGCGTTCGCCGTGCTCGCCACCGGAACGGACGGCGGGCCGGACAGCGCGGCAGACGGCAGGACGGACGGCGTGCCGGTGCTGGCCGGGCACGTGCAGTCGCTGCTGGACGGCCAGAGCGCCGATCTCGACTTCGAGGAGCGCGCCGAGGTGGGCCTGGAGGCGTGTGTGCGGATGGCGGAGGGCAAGACCGCGGCCCTCTTCCGGTGCGCCTGCGCCCTCGGCGCGCTGTACGGCGGCGCCACCCCCGATCAGTCCGTGCTGCTGAAGGCGTACGGCGAGCGCGTGGGGCTGGCCTTCCAGATCGTGGACGACCTGCTCGGCATCTGGGGCGACCCGGCGGTCACCGGCAAGGCGGTGCATTCCGATCTGCGTAACCGGAAGAAGTCCCTGCCGGTCGTCGCCGCGCTGGCCTCGGGCACCCCGGCGGGCGCCGCGCTCGCCGCCCTTTACCGCCGTCCCGTCGCGGAGCCCGACCTGGCGCGGGCGGCGCGACTGGTGGAGGAGGCGGGCGGGCGCGCCTGGAGCCTCGCCAGGGTGGACGGCCTGCTGACCGAGGCGCTGGAGTCGCTGCGGGCGGCGGGGCTGACGCCGGAGGCCGCCGCGGGGCTGGAGGCGCTGGCCCGGCTGGCCGCCGACCGGGACCGCTGAGGCGCCTGAGGTTCAGCCGAAGGTGAGCACGACCTTGACTTCGTTCTCCCGCCTCTCGTAGGCGCCCGCATAGCTGTGCAGGGGCACCCTCCGGGAGATCAGCCGGGCGAGCCAGTCGCGGTTCGACACGGCGAGCGAGCCGGCCGCGGCGGTGAAGTGGCGGAGGTTGGAGTCGATCGTCCCGATGACCACGGCGTTCTCCAGGACCATCTCACGGTTGAGCGTGCCCACGTCCACGGTGATCCGCCGGGAGCTGGGGGTGACCCCGGTCAGGCAGACGATCCCGTAGGGGCCGATCGCCGAGAGGGTGCCGGTGAAGACCTCGGCCGCGCCGCAGGCCTCGACGACCACGTCCGGCTTGAGGGCGGTCACCACGTCCTCGATCCAGCCCGTGTGATAGGTCGCGCCGAGATCGGCGACCAGCGCCGGTTTGGGCCCGCCCTTGACGAAGTCGAACACATGCACGTCGAGGCCGCGCTGGACGCCGAGCAGCGCGGCGAGCATGCCGAACGGTCCCGCGCCGGTGACCAGCACCCTGCGCGGCTCGTACCAGGACCGCGTCCCGATCTTCTCGATCTGCTCCCAGGCCTTGGCGACCACCGACGCCGGCTGCAGCAGCACGCCCGTCTCGCCGAGACCCGAGTCGAGACGTACGGCGCAGTCCGTCTCCACGGACCACATCTCGCTCGCGTAGCCGTCCAGTTCCTTCAACCCCCGCATGGTGTACCGCCCGTTGCGGCACATGTCGGGCTCGCCGTGGGCGCAGGCCACACACGGCACCGGATCCGGATAGCGCACCAGACCCACGACGAGGTCGCCGGGGGAGAAGCCGGACCCGGCGGGGGCCTGCCGTACGCGGCCGAGGGACTCGTGCCCGATGACCAGCCGCTCCCGGCCCGGCGGGGCGTATCCGTAGTCGCCGGAGACGACCTCCCTGTCGGTGCCGCACACGCCGACGGCGACGCTCTCGACGAGGAGGTCGCCGGGGCCGGGCACGGGGTCGGGCACCTCGGTCAGCGCCAGCGACCCGGCCCGGCGCGGCACGACGGTGAGCGCGCGCATAAGGCATTCCTTCCCCGGGACCGCCCGTCCCACCTGCGGCGCCGCCCCCGGCCGGACAAGGAGAACACCAAGGGGAGGGAAAACTTCCTCAGCTCTCCGGGACGTCGTCGAGCAACCCGGCGTCGTGGGCCAGCAGCGCGATCTGCACGCGGTTGTTGAGCCCGAGCTTGGCGAGGATGCTCGACACGTGCGTCTTCACGGTCGGGACGCTGAGGTGGAGCAGCGCGGCGATCTCGGCGTTGGGCCTGCCCTGCCCGACCGCCACGGCGATCTCCCGTTCCCGGTCGTTCAGCGGCGCCAGGCGTTCCTCCGCCCGCGCCCGCCGCAGGTCCCGGCCCGACTCGGCCACCCGGGCGATGAGCCGCCGGGTCACCGCCGGGGACAGTACCGGATGGCCGCGGGCCACCCGGCGGACGGCGTCGACGATCTCGTCCGGCGGGGTGTCCTTCAGCAGGAACCCGGCCGCCCCCGCGCGCAGGGCGCGCAGCACGTGCTCGTCGGCGTCGAAGGTGGTCAGCACGATCACCTCCGGCGCGCCCTCGCGGGCGCGCAGCGCCTCGGTCGCCGTCAGGCCGTCCATGACGGGCATCCGGATGTCCATCAGCACCACGTCGGGGTGGTGCCGGCGGGCCAGCGGCAGGACCTCCGCGCCGTCTCCCGCCTCGGCGACGACACGGAGGTCGGGTGCGCCGCCGAGCATCATCACGAGGCCGGCCCGGACGAGCGGGTCGTCGTCGGCGATGAGCACACCGATCGGCGCGGAGTCGGGCGAGATCATGCGGGCCACGGTAGCCAAACCCGCACCTGCCAGGCACCCGCGCCGGTGCCGCCGTCCCGGCGCAGGGGCCCGTGCTCCAGCCGTCCCCCGGCCAGGGTGACCCGCTCGGCCAGGCCGATGAGCCCGTGACCCCTTTCGGTCTCCGGTTGGCCGGCCCCGGGGATGTCGTTGACCACCTCGATCGTCAGGCCGTCGCCGGGCGCCCCCGCCAGCCGCAGGTGGACCTCCGCCCCCGGCGCGTGCCTGCGCGCGTTGGTGAGCGCCTCCTGCACGACCCGGTACGCGGTGCGGCCCGTCCGGTCGGGGACGGCTTCCCGGGATTGCCCGCCGAGTTCGTCGCGCAGCCTCACCCGCATGCCGGCCTCGCCCGACTCCGCGAGAAGCCGGTCCAGATCGGCCAGCCCCGGCAGGCCGGGCCGCGTAGGCGCGGACCGTTCGCCGGACGGGTCGCCCGACGGGTTGCCTGATGTGCCGCCTGATGTGCCGCCGGTTGGGGCGCGCAGCACGCCGATGACCTCGCGCAGGTCCTGCAGCGCCTGGTGGGCGCTCTCCCTGATCACGCGCGCCGCGCGGGCGACGTCGGCGGGATCGGCGCCGGGGTTGAACTCCAGCGCTCCCGCGTGCACGCTCAGCAGGGACAGCCGGTGCCCGAGCACGTCGTGCATCTCTCGGGCAATGGCCTCGCGGACCAGGTGCTGCGCCTGCTCGGCCCGCAGCCTCGCCTCCGTCTCCATCCGGGCCGCGCGATCGCGCTGCGCCAGCACCAGCCGCCGCCGATGGTGGACGAACAGCCCCCAGCCGGCCGCCGCACCCTGCAGGGCCAGGCCCAGCATGAACATCGCGAGCGGCGGCGTGCCCGGCTCGGGGCGCAACCACGTGAACACGACCGCGGCCAGCACGCTGAGCGCGAACACCACACCGGAGGTCCGGGGACGCCGGTGGACCGCGACCGAGAAGAGCGCGGCCAGCATCGGGCCCGCGACCATCTCGAAGACGGCCGACAGCGCGACGAGCGTCACCGCGAGCCCGACCGGCCACCGGCGGCGCAGCCACAGCGCGGCGCAGCCGAGCGCGCCCACGACCTGGTCGAGGGGGAACAGCCATCCGGGCGGCAGCGGCGTGGTGCCGAGGCGCTCCGCCGACATGAGCAACGCGAACGCCGCGGCGAGCAGGAACATCGCCGTGTCCACGAGCCAGTCACGCCGGGTCCGCCGACGCCGGGGGGTGGCGGGAGCTTCCATACGGCCGCAGCGTACGGCTTCGAGGGAGGCGCGCCCACGCGGTGGCGCGAAGCCGATACCGAAGTCGGGGGACGTCCGACTTCGGTCGGAGAGCACGCCGCGCGCCGGCGACCTTCGCCGGACGGAGGGATGCCGACGCCCGATGCCCTGCGGTCCCGCCGGTCCCTAGCGTCGGCGGCATGCGCAAGGTCATCCAGCTGGCCGGGGCGTTCCTGGTCGCCGCGGGAGTCAGCGGCACCATCGACCGTCTGGCCGTGCAGCCGTTCAACGGAGCGATCCTCAACGTCTTCAACCGTCAGGTCATCCCGCGCCTCGCCTTCCTGACCGGCTACGAGGTGTACGCGAACCTGCTCGTCGCGGTCGCCGGCGCCGTCGTGTTCGCCGCCGCGAGGAGGCGCGATGAGAACGCCTGACGCGCGCCGGGCCCGCTGGTCGCTCGCGGCCGGGCTGATGGTGCTCACGCCGATGTGTGCCGAGTACCTCGCGGGCTACGACGACAGCACGGGCGATCCGTTCGTGCTGGTCGCCAGCCTGATGATCTTCAGTCCGCTGTACGGCGCGCCCGCGTTGCTGATCCGTGAGACGGTCCGCAGGCTGGGGCTGGGCTGGCCGGAGATCCTCGCTCTCGCGGCCGCCTTCGGCGTGCTGCAGGCGGGCGTCATCGACCAGTCCCTGTTCAGCGAGGGCTACCGGGACATCCCCTACTGGGAGGAGATGATCCGCCCGACGTACGTCGAGCCTCTGGGGCTGGCGGCCCACACCGCGCTGGCCTTCGTCGGGGGCCACGCGATCTGGAGCTTCGGCGTGCCGATCGCGCTGACCGAGGCGCTCGCCCCCCGGTTCTCGCGTACGCCCTGGCTGCGCGCGCCCGGGCTGGCCGCCGCCGTGGCGCTGTACCTCGCGGCGGCGACGTTGGTGCTGACCGACCATCTGCGGACCGAGTCCGACCACGCCTCGGCGGCCCAGATCGGGGGCGCGCTGGCCGTCGCCGCGCTGCTGGCGCTGCTCGCGCTTCTCCGTACGGTCCGCGCCCGGCGCCGCCCTGGTTCCCCTGCTCCTGACGTGTCGCCCCGGCGCCCGCCCCGGCCGGTCGCCGTCGCGGCGGCCGGCCTGGTGGCGGGCCTCGCCTTCGACCTCCTGCCCGCGACCTGGGCCGGGGTCGCGGGCGGGCTCGCCCTGCTCGCCCTGAC
>QFZU02000113.1 GCA_003260025.2 Microbispora triticiradicis
TCGCCACCGTCTGCCGATGCTCGATCACCACACCCTTCGGCCGCCCCGTCGACCCCGACGTATAAATCACATACGCCGCATCCCCCGCGCCGACGGAGACGCCCAACCGGCCCGCACCGCCGACACGGCCGGAATCGGGGCCCGTCCGGAGACCCTCCGCCGGGCTCTCCCACGGGTCCTCACCGGCCGAACCCAGCACCGCGCGAACGTCGACGACCTGTACCCCGGCCGATCCCGCTGTGGGGTTGTGGTCGGGCGTGGTCACCAGCACGGCCGCCTCGCTGTCGGCCAGCAGATAGGCCACCCGCTCCGGCGGATACCCCGGATCGATCGGCACATAGGCCGCACCGGTCTTCAACACCGCCAGCAACGCCACGATCAGATCACTGGTCCGCGGCAGGCACACCCCCACCAACACCCCAGCGATGCACCGACAACTCGAACTGGCTGGCTCGGGGATGCACCGGCACCGGGTCGACCGCGAGCCCGGGGAACTCGTACTGCGGTGGCGTGCCGTTGATCGACAGCATGACCTGGAAGAGAGGACTGCGGCTGAGGTCGCGTTCCCGTACGCACTCGTTGATCAGGCGATCGAAGCCGACGTGCTGGTGCTGCTGGGTGGCGAGCGCGGCGTCGTGCGTGGCGCGCAGCAGGTCACGGAGAGTCGTCTCCGGCGCCGGGCGCATGCGCAGGGGCAGCGTCGTGACGAGCATGCCGATGACATCCGTGAGTTCGGGCCGGGTACGCCCTGAGGCGGCGAACCCGATGGTGACGTCGTCCTGGCCGCTGAGCTTGGCCAGGAGCACACCCAGCGCCGTCGCCACGACGGAGAACGTGCTCGCCCCGGTCGCCCGGGCCACGGCGGCCACGGTCGCGGCGGGCAGGGACAGCGGAACGGCGTCCCCACGGTGCGTCTGGTACGGCGGGCGTGGCTTGTCCGTGGGCAGGTCGAGCGTCTGCGCGCCGGCGAGGTGCTCGCGCCAGAAATCCATGTCCTCGTCGGTGACAGGCCGCTCCCACAGCTCGACGTCCGCGAACTGCACAGACGCGGGTGAAGGGGCCTCGTTTCCCGCCGGACCTTCGGCCAGCCTGGCGTAGTGGCCGGTGATCTCACGGAGCAGCAGGTCGAGCGACCAGCCGTCGCAGATGAGGTGGTGCAGGCTCAGGAGCAGCACGTGTTCCTCGTCCGACACCCTTACCAGGACCGTACGCATGAGCGGCCCGGCGGCGAGGTCGAGCGGACGGGACGCCTCCTCGTCGAGCACCGCGGCCCAGTCGGACGCGGTCACTTCCTCCAGGTCGGCGACCGGTTCCGCGGACACCACCTGTACGAGCTCCTCGTTCTCCTCACGGAGGGTGGTGCGCAGGCTTTCGTGGCGCCGGGCGGTGTCGGCGAGGGCGGTGCGCAGCACATCCCGGTCGAGCGGCCCGCGCACGGTCGCCGCGCCTGTGATGTGGTACGCCAGATTCGTGT
>QFZU02000114.1 GCA_003260025.2 Microbispora triticiradicis
GGCCTGCCCGGCGGCCGGCAGCGGCCGGCCCGCCCAGGGCGGCACGTCCGCGACGGCGATCCGCACGCGCGGCGCCCGCGGCAGCAGGACCCGCAGCGGCACGGCCCTGCGCAGGTCGGCCGGGGACCGTGCCGCGAGCACCACGCACCCCGTCTCCTGCACAGGCCCGGTCTCCGGCACGGACACCGTCCCCCGCACGAATGCTGCCGCCCGCACGGACGCTGTCTCCCGCACGGACGCTCTCTCCGGCAGGGACGCCGTCTCCTGCGCGGGCCCGGTCTCCGGCACGGGCGCGGGGACGGGAAGATGCTCCAGCGGCGTCCACGGGCCGGAGAAGCCCTCGACGAGGCGGCCGAGCAGCGACGGACAGGATTCGAACCCGATCCACGTCCCCCACGCCGACCGGGTGGCGGCTCGCCTCACCCGCCCTCCTCACGCTGCGCGGTTCCTCATCCGACCGGCCCAGCATCGCGAACCGCACCCGTGCGGGTGCCGCCTTAGTCCCTTCCTTGGCCGAAGGTTTAATCCTCCCGCCGGGTCCCGGCGCGGGGTTCTCACACGAGACGTAATCGGACTGCAACGGAGGAAGTGGCACGAGACGCGTTACGATGCCGCGTTGTAGATTCCCGAGGAGTACCCCCATGGCCGTACGTCGTCTGATCCCCCTCGCGGTCGCGTGCGCCCTCGCGACGGCCGCCGCCCTCCCCGCCCCCGCCCACGCTCGCGCGGCCCGTGAGCCGTTCTGCGCGACCCACAAGTGCATCGCCCTGACCTTCGACGATGGTCCGGGGCAGTACAACCAGACGCTGCTGAAGACCCTCGCCACGTACAAGGCGAAGGCCACGTTCTTCCTGATCGGCTCCGAGGTGAAGAAGCACCCGAAGCTCACCCAGGCCATCGCCAAGGCCGGTCACGAGATCGGCAACCACTCGTGGGACGGCAGGTATCTGACCGAGCTCACGTACGCCGAGATCAACAAGAAGATCGGCGACACCCAGCGGCTGATCACGAAGACGACCGGGAAGGCGCCGGTGGTCTTCCGCGCGCCCGGCGGGCTGCGCAACGGCGGCGTGGAGGAGCTCACCGCCAAGTTCGGGCTCATTCAGATCCCGGGCACGACCGCCACGAAGGACTACATCAAGGACTACCGGAACGTGGACTTCCTCACCTCACGCGCCCTGGAGATCGCCGGGGAGGGCGAGGTCGTCCTGATGCACGAGACGGTCAAGGAGACCGTGGAGTCGATGCCGAAGGTGCTCAAGGAGCTGACCGCGCAGGGCTACCACTTCGTGACCGTGTCCACCCTGCTGGAGGGCGAGGAGCTCATCCCGGGACAGGTATATCCCGACCCGTCGCGTGACTCGATGACGATGACCGTCGAGTGAACCGCCGGCCCAGGCGCTGGGCCGGCGACTCCACGAAGCGGTAGGTCAGCCAGCTCAGCGTGAGCGTCCCGGCGAGGTAGCCGAGCGTGAGGGCCGCCCGGCCGGGGTCGGTCACCGACTTCAGGTCCCCGACGAGCGCGTTGAGATACCTCAGCAGCGGATGGTGCAGCAGGTACACCGAATAGCTGATCAGGCCGAGCCAGGTCAGCACGCCGGGTACGCGTCTGCCGCGCAGCGCCATGCCGATCGCGAACGTCACCCCGGCGAGCACGATCGTGGTGATCCACACGTCGGGCTGCACCCACCACCAGCCGGCCTGCACCGACCACACGGGCGCGGCGGCCACGAGGACCGCCGCGGCCACGACCGGGCCGAGCCCGGCCGTGCCCCGCTCCCAGCGGTACAGCGCGGTCCCCGTGAACATCACCGCGAGGATGGCCGCGCCGAACCACGGCACGAAGCTGCCGAACAGCAGCAGCACGAGCGCCATCAGGCCCAGCGCGTACGCCGCGGCAGTGCGGAACCGGCCGATGACCAGGCAGGCCAGGCCCGCGACGAAGACCACGCAGGCCGCGACGGCCGGCCAGTGACCGGGCAGCAGCGGCGCCGAGAGCACCAGTCCGGCGACGACGGCGACCACCCCGAAGACGATCGCCAGCGCCCCGCTGCGCCGGTGCATCCCGCCCGCGAACAACGCGGTCACCAGCAGGTAGAACACCATCTCGTACGACAGCGTCCACATCGGGTCGGCGACGGCGCCGACGTGGACGACGTCGAGCAGCATGCTCAGGTGCGCTGCCACGGCCGAGGGGTGGCGGGGCACCTCCTGGCGCACCGGCACCCAGATCGCCATGACCAGCACGACGGCGATCACCAGCAGATAGAGCGGATAGAGGCGGAAGACCCGGCTGATCCAGAACGCGCCCACGTCGCCCCTCTTCTCCAGGGACGCGGGGATGATGTACCCGCTGACCAGGAAGAAGACCAGCACGCCGTACATGCCGAGGCTGAACCAGTAGGGGCGGAGCGACGGCATCACCCAGGGCAGCGCGTGCTCGGCGACCACCGCCATCGCCCCGATCCCGCGCAGCGCGTCCAGCCAGGCCAGCCGACCGGCCCCGGCGGGGCGTTCGGCGGCCTGTTCGGGGGGGCGTTGCGCAGGGTGCGGTGGCGTGGTGCCGGGCCGCGGGGTCTCGCGCTCTGTGGCAGTCACCGCGCCACACTATCCGGCCGCGCCGGATTCACACCGGTTATTACCGGTCACTCCCATTCAATGGTGCCCGGCGGCTTGCTCGTCACGTCGAGCACCACCCGGTTGACCTCCCGCACCTCGTTGGTGATCCGGGTGGAGATGCGGGCCAGCACGTCGTACGGCACCCGCGACCAGTCGGCGGTCATCGCGTCCTCGGAGGTCACCGGGCGCAGGACGACCGGATGGCCGTAGGTGCGGCCGTCGCCCTGCACGCCGACCGAGCGGACGTCGGCCAGCAGCACGACCGGGCACTGCCAGATGTCGCGGTCGAGACCGGCGCGGGTCAGCTCCTCACGGGCGATGGCGTCGGCCTCGCGCAGCAGGTCGAGGCGCTCGCGGGTGACCTCGCCGATGATCCGGATGCCGAGGCCGGGCCCGGGGAACGGCTGACGCCAGACCATCGCCGGGGGCAGGCCGAGCTCCTCGCCGGCCCGCCGCACCTCGTCCTTGAACAATGTGCGCAACGGCTCGACCAGCTGGAACTTCAGATCGTCGGGGAGCCCGCCGACGTTGTGGTGGGACTTGATGTTGGCGGTTCCGGTGCCGCCGCCCGACTCCACGACGTCCGGATAGAGGGTGCCCTGGACGAGGAAGTCCACCGGCCCGTCGGCGATGATCGCGCGGGCCTCGTCCTCGAAGACCCGGATGAACTCCCGGCCGATGATCTTGCGCTTCTCCTCGGGGTCGGTCACTCCCGACAGGGCCTTGAGGAAGCGCTCGGAGGCGTCCACGACCCGCAGTTTGACGCCGGTGGCCTCGACGAAGTCGCGCTCGACCTGCTCGGCCTCGCCCTTGCGCAGCAGGCCGTGGTCGACGAAGACGCAGGTCAGCCGGTCGCCGATGGCCCGCTGGACGATCGCGGCGGCCACGGCGGAGTCGACGCCGCCCGACAGGCCGCAGACCGCCCGGCCCTCGCCCACCTGGGCGCGCACGGCCTCCACGGCGTCCTCGACGATGTTGAGCATGGTCCACGAGGGGCGGCAGCCGGCCGCCTCCAGGAAGTGCTTGAGCACCTGCTGCCCGTGCTCGGAGTGCAGCACCTCGGGATGGAACTGCACGCCGTACAGGCCTCGGGAGGGGTCCTCCATCGCGGCGACCGGGGTGGCGGAGGTGGCGGCGGTGACGGTGAACCCGGCCGGAGCGCCGACCACCGAGTCGCCGTGCGACATCCAGACCGTCTGCGCGACGGGCAGCCCGGCGAACAGCAGGCCCTCCTGAAGGACCTCGAGCGAGGTCCCGCCGAACTCGGCGGCGCCGGTCTTGGCGACCTCGCCGCCGAGGGCCCTGGCCATGGCCTGGAAGCCGTAGCAGATGCCGAAGGTCGGCACCCCGGTCTCGAACAGGCCGTCCGGCACGGGCGGGGCGCCCTCGGCGTACACCGACGACGGGCCGCCGGACAGGATGATGGCCTTGGGCTTCCTTTCCAGCATCTCGGAGACCGGCATCGTCGAAGGGACGATCTCGGAGTAGACGTGGCACTCACGCACCCGTCGCGCGATCAGCTGCGCGTACTGCGCGCCGAAGTCCACGACGAGGACGGTGTCGAAGTCGGACACTGGAAGGGACCCCCAAGAAGGCTGCGAGGCGGTGACGCCAGTCTATCGGCGCGGTGACGCGCCCCGCCCGCGCCCGCCCCGCCCGCGCTCACTCCTCCCACGCCCACCCCTCCCACGCCCGCCGTCCGCGCCGGGGGGACGCCGTCCCCGGCGGGCGGCGGCATACGGCCGGCGGAGAGGTGGGTCAGGACGTGCCGTCGCGCGGGGCGTCGCCGCCGTGGGTGACGCCGCCGTGGGTGACGCCGCCGTGGGTGACGCCGCCGTGGGTGACGCCGCCGTGGGTGACGCCGATCGGCAGGCGGAGGGCGCCCGGCGCGGCGGCGGGCACCACCGGCCTGACCGGCCGCACCGGCGCGACCCGCCGGTACGGCGAGCCGGGGGCGGGACGCGGGTCGGGCTCACCCTTGTTGGGCCACAGCGCCATCGCCCGCTCGGCCTGGGCGGTGATCGTCAGCGAGGGGTTCACGCCGAGGTTGGCCGAGACGGCCGAGCCGTCCACGACGTGCAGGCCCTCGTAGCCGTAGACGCGGTGGTAGGGGTCGACGACCCCGGTCTCGGGCGAGTCGCCGATCGCGCAGCCGCCGAGGAAGTGCGCGGTCGCCGGGATGTCGAAGAGGTCGAGCCAGGAGCCGCCCGGCAGGCCGCCGATCTCCTCGGCCGCGAGGCGCACGGCCCGGTGCCCCGCGGGGATCCAGGTGGGGTTGGGCTCGCCGTGGCCCGGACCCGCCCTGAGCCTGCCGCCTCTGAGCGAGAGCGTGATCGAGTTGTCCTTGGCCTGCATCACCAGGGCGATCACCGCGCGCTCCGACCACCTGCGGTGGTTGAACAGCCGGAGCAGCAGGTGCGGGCGGCGCAGCGCCGCCCCGAGGAACCCCAGCCAGCGCGGGGCCCGGCCGCCGCCGTCGACCAGCAGCGTGCGCAGCAGGCCCATCGCGTTGGAGCCGTCGCCGTACCGGACCGGCTCGATGTGCGTCTCGGCGTCGGGGTGGATCGAGGAGGTGATCGCCACGCCCCGGTTGAGCTTCACACCCTTGGTGTCCGGCCGCTCGAACCCGAGCAGGGCCTCGGAGTTCGTCCTGGTCAGCGCGCCGAGCCGGGGGGAGATACGCGGAAGTGTGGTCGCCCTGAGCCGGTGCAGCAGGTGCTGGGTGCCGTACGTCCCGGCGGCGAAGACCACCTGCGCGGCGGTCAGGGTGCGGGTGCGCCCGAATGGGCCGGTCCGCCGCACCGTGATCGCGTAGCCGCCCTCGATCGGGCGCACGCCGGTCACCGTGGTCTCCGGGTGGACCCTCGCCCCGGCCTTCTCGGCCAGGTGGAGGTAGTTCTTGGTCAGCATGTTCTTGGCGCCGTGTCGGCAGCCGGTCATGCACTCGCCGCACTCGACGCAGCCGCGGCGGCGCGGTCCCACGCCGCCGAAGTAGGGATCGTCGACCTCGGCCCCGGGCTCGCCGAAGAACACCCCGACGGGGGCGAGGCGGAAGGTGTGGCCGACGCCCATCCGCTCGGCGACCTTCTGCATGACCTCGTCGGCGGCGGTGACGGTCGGGTTCTCCACCACGCCGAGCATCCGCCTGGCCTGGTCGTAGTACGGCCCGAGCTCGGCCTTCCAGTCGGTGATGTGCGCCCACTGGGGATCGCGGAAGAACGGATCGAGCGGCTGGTAGAGGGTGTTGGCGTAGACGAGCGAGCCGCCGCCGACCCCGGCGCCGGCCAGCACCATCACGCCGTTCGTCCCGCGCAGGACGTGGATGCGCTGGATGCCCCTGAGCCCGAGCGCGGGGGCCCACAGGAAGTCCCTGACCCGCCAGGAGGTCTTCGGCAGGGTCGTCTCGTCGAACCTCCGGCCGGCCTCCAGGACGCCGACCGTGTAGCCCTTCTCGCTGAGCCGCAGCGCGGCCACGCTTCCGCCGAACCCCGACCCGATCACCGCGACGTCGTAGTCCAACGCCCTGCCCTTTCTCACTTGAGGTGCAGGCGCTTCATGGTCTTGAGCAGCCCGGCGAGCGTGTCGGCGTACCTCTCGTAGGTCATGCCGAGGATCGGCTCGAAGCCCAGCCAGGTGGCCTGGCTGGCCACCGTCTGCACCTCGGTGTACTTCAGCAGGCCCTCCGAGCCGTGGCGGCGGCCGAGGCCGGACGACTTCATCCCGCCCATCGGCGCGTCGTAGGACGCGTACGCCGAGGCGTACCCCTCGTTGATGTTGACGGTGCCCGCCTTGATCCGGGCCGCGAGACGGCGGCCCCGCGCGACGTCCCCGGTCCAGATCGACGCGTTCAGCCCGTACGCCGTGTCGTTGGCCGCGTGGACCGCCTCGTCCTCGTCCCTGAAGCGGTAGAGCGACACGACCGGCCCGAACGTCTCGTCCCGGCAGACGGCCATGTCCTCGGTGACGCCCTCCAGGATCGTCGGCTCGTAGAACAGCGGGCCGAGGTCGGGGCGGGGACGACCGCCGGTCAGCACGGTCGCGCCCTTGGCGACCGCGTCGGCGACGTGCGCGGAGACCGCGTCGACCTGCCGCCGGTGGGTGAGCGAGCCCATCTGGACGTCCCAGTCGAGACCGGCGCCGATCTTCATGTTCTCCACCGCCCGGACGAACTTGTCGCGGAAGGGGTCGGCGACCGATTCGTGCACGTAGAGCCGCTCCATCGAGATGCAGAGCTGCCCGGCGTTGGTGAAGCAGGCCCTGATCGCACCCTGGGCGGCCACGTCGAGGTCGGCGTCGTCCAGCACGACCATCGGGTTCTTGCCGCCGAGCTCCAGCGAGCAGCCGATCAGCCGCCTGGCCGCCTCCTCGGCGATCCTGCGCCCGCCGCGCGTCGAGCCGGTGAACGCGACGTAGTCCGCGCCGTCCAGCAGCGGATCGCCGACGTCCTCCGGGTCGCCCAGCACGACCTGCCAGATTTCGCGCGGCATGCCCAGCTCGGCCAGCAGGTCGACGGTCCACAGCGTGGACAGCGGCGTCTGCGTGTCCGGCTTGTGGACGACGGCGTTGCCCGCGATCAGCGCGGGCACCACGTCGGTCACCCCCAGGGCCAGGGGGTAGTTCCACGGGCTGATCACCGCGACCACGCCCTTGGGGTGACGCAGTTCGGCCGCCCGCGTGGCGATCGGGAAGATGCCCTGCCTGCCCTGCGGCTCCAGCAGGCCCGGGGCGCGCCGCGCGAAGTAGAGCGCGCAGCCCGCCACGTCGAGGAGCTCCTCGTACGCGTGCCGGCGCGCCTTCCCGGTCTCCCACTGCACGACGTCGAGCAGCTCACTGCGGCGGTCGAGTATCGCGTCGTGCAGCCGCAGGAAGGGCTTGATCCGCTCACGGACCGGCAGCGCCGCCCACGCCTCCTGCGCCGCCCGGGCCCTGTCGTACGCCGCGCGTACGTCCTCGGGCGTGGAGATCGGGACCTCGGCGAGGAGCTCGCCGGTGAAGGGCGCGAAGATCTCCCGCGTCTTACCCTCGGAGGAGACGTGTGTGAGAATCCGCTCGACCATGGCCGCGTCGAGCAGCCGATTCATGGCACCCATGCCGGAAGAATATTCCGGAGGACCGCCTCTGGCTACCGGTAGGTAATGACCCGCACGCTGCGGCGGAGGTCCGGCGCCCGGATCCGTCCGTACGATCACCCGCCCGTCGGCCGACGGGTGATCGCAGAAGATTCGTGCGGGATTCAGGCGTCCAGCACCTCGCGGAGCCTCTCGCCGAACTCGGCGGGGTGGGTGCTGAGGCCAGTGTGCCCGCCGGGGAAGTGGACGAGCGGCGTGCCGAACCGCTCGGCCAGGAAGGCGGCGGGGCGGTAGGGAAGCTCACCGGCCGAGTCCGCGCCGGCCGCGAGCACGAGCCGGTCGGACAGGGCCTCCAGGCGGTCCACGGCCGGGGTGTAGGCCATGAAGCTCGGCACGATACGCCCGAGGAAGTAGGGCATGTCCGCCATCGTCCGCTCGACCCGGGCCGCCGCCTCAGGTGGCAGCTCAGCGGGCTTCGGGGGGTCGACGGGGGCGTCCACGGCGGCGGTGTCGGCGTCGGCGGCGTCGGCGGGGTCGGCACCGGGCCGCCTGAGGCCGGCCGCGAACACCGCGGCCGCGGGCATCAGCCCCTCCCGCTGGAACGTGTCCCGTACGCGGGCGAGCAGCGCCCGGTGCTCGGCGGCGTCCGGCAGCACCTCCACCACCGGCGGCTCGTGCGCCACGACGCGTCCGACCCGCTCGGGATGGGTGGTCAGCAGGTGCAGCGCGACGATCGCGCCGGAACTGCAGCCGGCCACGCGGGCGGGCGCGTCCGGAGACAGCAGTTCCAGCAGCCGGAACGCGTCGTCGGCGTGCTGCGCGACCCGCTGCTCCGCCTCCGGGTCGTCGAGGGGGCTGCGGGACAGGCCGCGCGGGTCGTAGGACACGACCGTGTAGCCGGTGGCCAGATCGTCGACGACGCCGTCGAAGGAGGCCGCGCCGCCCGTGCCGCCGGGGATCAGCAGCAGGAGCGGGCCCTCGCCGCGCACCTCGTAGTGCAGGGTGGCCCCGTCCACGCGCAGGTGGCCGATGGTCGGGCTGGTCATGCGGGTCTCCTTCGTCGCGTCCCGGCCGGTGGCCAGGACGGGAGTGGGTGGTCAGGAGGGGGGCCGGTGGTCAGGACGGGGGCCAGTGCGTCAGAAGGGTGTGCAGGGCGTCGAGACAGCGGACCCAGGAGTCCTCCGCCGGGCGGCTGTGCGCGAACCCGCCAGCGGCCTCAAGGCTGGTGAAGCCGTGGAACGTGCTGCGCATCAGCCGGACCGCGTCGGTCAGGTCGGGTTCGTCCAGCGCGTAGGCCCGCAGCATGCTGTAGGTCAGCTCGACGGCGCGTCGCGGGCCGGTGGCCCGGGCCACGAGCTCGGGATCGATCCGTATCGGGATCTGCGTCGCCGTGTAGCGGCCCGGGTGGTCGCGGGCGTACTCGCGCCAGGCGTTCGCGTACGCCACCAGCGCGTCCTTGCCGGCCCGCCCGGCGATCGCCTCCGCGATGCGGATGGTCTTCTCGTCCGCCGCCAGCAGCGCGATCCGCCCGCGCAGGTCCTCCAGGCTGCGGACGTGCGCGTAGAGGCTGGCGTCCTTCACCCCGAGCCGCCGCGCCACGGCCGACATGGTCACGTGCTCGAGCCCGACCTCGTCCGCCAGTTCGGCGCCGGTGAGCGTCACGCGGTCCGCCGTCAGCCCGGCCCGTGCCATACGCCCGCCACCCTTCTCTTCCTAGCCGATTTCCTAATAACCCTAGACTATAGCTTGGGGCCCAAGCCGGAGGAAGCGGTTCCGGCCGTCGAACCGAGGCCGGACGTGATCCGTCTAGGGGGCATGAGGACATCGATCCGTACGGCGGGCGTGCTCGCCGCCCTGCTCGCGACGGGAGTCACGGGCTGCGCGGGCGGCCGTACGACGCAGGACCCCCCGCCGTCTCCGGTGGACCTGACCGGGAAGGTGCGGCTCGTCTCGTACACCGACTGCGCCGAGATGACGGACGGGCTGCGCCGGGCCGCCGCGCGGAACGTGACGCCCTGGGGCTTCGGCGACGCCATGCTCTTCGCGGCCCGCGAGGACGCGAGCGCGGCGAAGCAGGCGACGCCCGAGCAGTCGTTCTCCACCACCAACACGCACGAGGCGGGCGTGGACGAGCCCGACCTGGTCAAGACCGACGGCGACCGGGTGATCACGGTCACCGGCGGCGTGCTGCGCGTCGTGGACGCGCGGACCAGGCGGGTCACCGGGACGCTGCGGCTCGTCGCAGGCGACCAGGCGTGGGCCGAGGCCGATCTGCTGGTCCACGGCGACCGCGCGCTCGTGCTGTTCCAGGGCGGGGTGATCCCGTTCGGGGCGAAGGCCGCGGCCCGGGTCGGTCCCGGCGGCCCGAGGTACGTGCTCGTGGACCTGTCCGGCGAGCCGCGCGTCCTCGCCGCGATGACCGCGCACGGGCAGCACGTCGACGCCCGGCAGTCCGGCTCCACGGTGCGGCTCGTCGTCCGGTCCCAGCCGGAGATCGCCCTTCCGGTGCCGAAGGAGGGCGCGTCGGAGCGGGAGATGCTCGACGCCAACCGCCGGGCCGTGCTGGCCGCCCCCGCCGACGCGTGGCTGCCGTCGTACGAGATCGAGACGGGCGGCGGCGAGGCCGGCGGCGCGGGCCGCACCGAGCGGGTCGGCTGTGACCGGATCAGCCACCCCGACAGCTTCACCGGCACCTCGATGCTGACCGTCCACACGATCGACCTGGCCGCCGCCGCGCCGTTCGGTTCGACGTCACCGATCGCGGTCGCGGCCGACGGCGACACGGTGTACGGGACGGCGGGCAGCCTCTACGTCACCAGCAATCCGCAGTGGTGGACGGCCCGCCCGATCGACGTGGTACCGGTCCCGGAAGCCTCAGGGCCGGAAAGCCCGGAGGCCGCGCCCACGCCCACCGCGCCGCCCGAGCGTACGGAGGTGCACCGCTTCGACGTCTCCGGCCCCGGCGCGCCGCGTTACGTCACGTCGGGTTCGGTGCCGGGACGGCTGCTGAACCAGTACTCCCTGTCGGAGTACGACGGCCGTCTGCGGGTGGCGACGACCAGCGGCGCCGAGGTGTTCGGCGCGAGCCCGAGCACGAGCGAGAGCGGCGTGTACGTGCTCGACGCCGGCACGCTCGCCCCGACCGGCTCGGTGACGGGTCTCGGCAGGGGCGAGCGGATCTACTCGGTGCGGTTCATGGACGACCTCGGCTACGTCGTGACCTTCCGTCAGACCGACCCCCTGTACGCGCTGGACCTGCGGGATCCGGCCGCGCCGAAGGTGACGGGCGAACTCAAGATCACCGGTTTCTCCGCCTATCTCCACCCGGCGGGCGAGGGACGGCTCATCGGCATCGGCCAGGAGGCGAGCGAGGCGGGCCGGGCGCTCGGCACCCAGATCTCGCTGTTCGACGTCGCCGACCCGGCCGCGCCCGCGGTGCTGTCGCGGTTCCACCGGAAGGACTCCGGCTCGGAGGCCGAGTGGGACCCGCACGCCTTCCTCTACTGGCCCGCCACCGGGCTGGCCGTGCTCCCGCTGCAGAGCTGGGCCGGCGGCGAGATCACGGAGACCGCCGCCCTCGCGCTGCGGGTCGGCGACCGGGCGATCACCGAGCTGGGCGTCGTGACCCATCCGAAGCCCGCCGCGAAGAAGGGCTTCGCCCCCGACGGCCAGGGCATCCGCCGTTCCCTCGTCATCGGTGACGACCTGTGGACCCTCTCCGGCGCCGGCCTCAAGGTCAGCGACGCCGCCACCCTGGCCGACCGGGCGTGGATCCCCTTCGGCTGACGGCGCCCCTGTCACTGAAATACGGTTAAGCGAACCGTATTTCAGTGACGGGGTGAACGCTTTTGGTAGCCAAACCGGGACACATCTTCGATCGGGACTGGGAGTGGGAGGCACTGACCTCCTTCGCGACCGGCACCCAGGCAGAGGTGGCCTTCGGCGTCGTCAGCGGCCGCCGCAGGCAGGGAAAGACCTTTCTGCTCAAGAACCTGGCCGAGGCTCTCGGCGGTTTCTACTTCGAGGCGACGGAAGGCACGGAGATCGAGCTGCTCCGCCTGTTCGGCATGGCCTTGGCCAGACACACCGGCTCCCCGGTGGGTTACCCGTTCGCGGACTGGCGGGACGCGCTCACCTTCTTCTTCTCGTTGGCCGAAGACGGCCCGAAACCACTGATCATCGACGAGTTCCCGTACCTGATGAAGGCCAACCCGGCCCTGCCGTCCCTGCTCAAGCAGGAGATCGACCTGCGTGGCCGCACGCACGGAGGCACGAGCAACGCACGGGTGCTCATCTGCGGCTCCGCGCTGTCGGTCATGGGCAAGATCCTCTCCGGACAGGCGCCGCTGCGGGGCCGGGCCCGCCTGGAGCTCGTGATCGAGTCGCTGCCCTACCGGGACGCCTCCGCGTTCTGGGGTGTGCCGGACGATCCGCGCCTGGCGACGATGCTCCATGCGGTCGTCGGCGGCACCCCGGCCTACCGGGACGAGTTCGTCCAGGGCGACCGGCCGGAGTCGGTCGAGGACTTCGACCGATGGGTGGTCCGTACGGTCCTCGACCGGAGGACGTCGATCTTCCGGGAAGGCCGCTACCTGCTGGCCGAAGAGCCCGACATCCGTGACCCCGCCCTCTACCACTCCGTTCTCTCCGCGGTCGCGGCGGGGAACAACACCTGGGGCGGCATCGCCGGCCACATCGGGTACAGGTCCTCCGACATCGCCCACCCGCTCAACGTGCTGGAGGACTGCGGGCTGCTGGTCAGGGAGAAGGACGCCTTCCGGTCGGGACGGACGCGGTACCGCATCGCGGAGCCGCTCATCACCTTCTACCAGGCGATCATGCGTCCGGAGTGGTCGGACCTCGGCCTCGGCCTCGCCGAGGAGGTCTGGCGGCGCTCCCGGCAGCGTTTCCTGTCGAAGGTGATGGGGCCGCACTTCGAGACGCTCTGCCGGGAGTACGCGTTGCGCCACGGCCGGGAGCACTTCGGTGAGGGCGGCATCGGCGAGGTCGCGGCCGGCACGGTGGCCGACCCCGTGGCCAGGACCCAGATCGACGTGGACGTGGCCGTCCTCGGCCCCGCCTATCCCGGCGAACCCCGGGCCGTCAGGTCGCTGGGTGAGACCAAGTGGGACAAGCTCATGGGCGTGCGCCATCTGGAGCGCCTTCGCCGGGCCCGAGACCTGCTGTCGGCGAAGGGCTACGAGACCTTCGGAACCGTGCTGGCCTGCTACAGCGGCGCCGGCTTCGACGACGACCTCCGGGCCGAGGCCGCGCGGGATCCTGCCGTCCTCCTCGTGGACCTGCCGGCGCTGTACGGGCGCGCCTGATCGGCGAGGACGGACACTCGCCGGCGCGACACGAGCAGGGCCGGGCGGGCGTGGCTTCCTTTCTCCTAAGAAGTCAGGCGGTCCCGGGCGCCTTCGCGAGGTCGCGCGGGGGCGCGACGGGGACGATCTCCGGCGCGCCGAGGCGGATCGCGTCGGCCTCCTGGTCGGTGTCCTGCTCCTGGGAGGCCCGCTCCGCCTCGACCCGCTTGGTGTAGTACTCGACCTCCCGCTTGACCTGATCGGCGTCCCAGCCGAGCGGGCCGGCCATGAGCTCGGCGGCCTCCTGGGCGACGGCGGTCCCCCGATGGAAGGTCTCGATCGAGATGCGGGTGCGCCGGGTCAGCGCGTCGTTGAGGTGCCCGGCGCCCTCGTGCGTGGCGGCGTACACGATCTCCGCGCGCAGGTAGTCGTCCGCGCCGTCGAGCGGCCGGCCCAGCGAGGGGTCCTGCTCGACGAGCGCCAGCACCTCGTCGATCAGCGAGCCGTACCGCTCCAGGAGGTGCTCGATCCGGGCCACGTGCAGCCCGGAGGACCGCGCCAGGCGGTGGCGGGAGTTCCACAGGGCCTGGTAGCCCTCCGCCCCGGCGAGCGGCACCTGGTCGGTGCACGACGGCGGGACGCGCTGGTCGAGCCCGTGCGCGACCGCGTCCACGGCGTCCGCCGCCATGACGCGGTACGTCGTGAACTTGCCGCCCGCCACCATGACGAGCCCGGCCACGGGGTGGGTGACGACGTGCTCGCGCGAGAGCTTGCTGGTCTCCTCGGACTCCCCGGCCAGGAGCGGGCGCAGCCCGGCGTACACGCCCTCGACGTCGTCCCTGGTCAGCGGCACCGAAAGGACCGAGTTGACCCGGTCGAGCAGATAGTCGATGTCCGTGCGGGAGGCGGCCGGGTGGGCCTTGTCGAGCGTCCAGCGGGTGTCGGTGGTCCCGACGATCCAGTGCCGGCCCCACGGGATGACGAACAGCACGGACTTCTCCGTACGCATGATCAGTCCGCTGAGCGAGTGGATGCGGTCGCGCGGCACCACGAGGTGGATGCCCTTGGACGCGCGCACGTGAATCTGCCCCCGGCCGCCGACGAGCTGCTGGATGTCGTCGGTCCAGACGCCGGTGGCGTTGACGACCTGGCGGGCGCGCACGTCGAACTCCGCGCCCGTCTCCAGGTCGCACACGCGCACCCCGGTGACCCGCTCCCCCTCGCGCAGGAACCCCACGGCCTGCACCCGCGAGGCGACGTGCGCGCCGTACGTCGCGGCGGTGCGCAGCATCGTCATCACGAAGCGGGCGTCGTCGACCTGGGCGTCCCAGTACTGCACGGCCCCGGTGAACGCCGACCTGCGCAGCGAGGGGGCGACCCGCAGCGCCTGGCGCCGGGTGAGGTGCCGGTGTCCGGGCACCCCCCGGGTGAGGCCGAAGGAGAGCCCCAGCGTGTCGTACAGGACGAGCCCGGCACCGATGTACGGCCGCTCCCAGCCCTGGTGCGTGAGCGGGAACAGGAACGGCACCGGCCTGACCAGGTGCGGCGCGATCCGCTTCAGCAGCAGGGACCGTTCCCTCAGCGCCTCTCTGACCAGGTCGAAGTTGAGCTGCTCCAGATAGCGGAGCCCGCCGTGGATCAGCTTGGAGGACCGCGACGACGTGCCGGAGGCGAAGTCGCGGGCCTCCAGCAGCCCCACCGAGAGCCCGCGGGTCGCGGCGTCGAGCGCGACGCCCGCCCCGACCACCCCGCCGCCGATCACGACCACGTCGAGTTCCTGCGCCGCTATCCGCGCCAGGGCGGCGGTCCGTTCCTCCGGGCCGAGCCGCCCCGTCCCCATCCTCGCCGTCATAGGGCTCCCTCTGTACGCCCTTCGCCTCTGCCGTGGTAAATCTACCCGCCGGTAGTTACCCCGGAATCCCCCTATGTCCCACCCTTCTGAAGGATCTACCGAGAAGCCGGGGACCCCAGCCCATGCGGTGACACCCCGCGCGGCGGGCTCGGGCCGTACGCGGGAGGATGGGCGGCATGAGCGTGACTCTCTCCGATGCCCGTGTCGTCACTCCCGACGGCGTCCACGACGGCTGGCTCACCATCGAGGACGGCAGGATCACCCACATCGGGCGCGGGCAGGCGCCTCGCGACGGGCACGGCCTGGGCGGGCGCACGGTCGTCCCCGGCTTCGTGGACATCCACAGCCACGGCGGCGCGGGCGGGAGCTTCCCGGACGGCGACCCGGAGACCGCCGCCGAGGCCGCCGCCCTCCACCTGGGCCGCGGCTCGACCACCCTCGTGGCCAGCTTGGTCACCGCCGCGCCCGGCACGCTCGCGCGGGCCGCGTCGGTGCTCGCCGACCTGTGCGAGCAGGGCCTCGTCGCCGGCATCCACTTCGAGGGGCCGTACATCGCGAGGTCGCGCTGCGGCGCGCACGAGCCCACGCTGCTGCGCGAGCCCGACGTGGCGGAGTTCCGGGCGCTGGTGAAGGCCGGGCGGGGCCATGTCCGGATGCTGACGATCGCGCCGGAACTGCCGAGCGCGCTCGACGTGGTGAGGGAGGCCGTCGCCGAGGGCGTCGTCGCCGCGCTCGGCCACAGCGACGCCACCTACGAGCAGACGCTCGACGGCGTCGAGGCGGGCGCGACCGTGGCGACCCACCTCTACAACGCGTTGCCGCCGCTGGGCCACCGCGCGCCCGGGCCTGTCGCGGCGCTGCTGCAGGACGAGCGGGTGACGGTCGAACTGATCAACGACGGCGTCCACGTCCATCCGGCCATGCTGCGCCTGGCCATGGACGCCGCGGGCGCGGACCGCACCGCGCTGATCACCGACGCGATGGCGGCGGCGGGGATGGGCGACGGACGCTATCCGCTCGGCCCGATGACGGTGGACGTGAAGGACGGCGTGGCCCGCCTCGCCGAGGGAGGCGCGATCGCCGGGAGCACGCTCACCATGGACGTGGCGTTCCGCCGTACGGTGCGGGAGGTCGGGCGCTCACTCGTGGACGCCGCCCGGATGGCCTCCCTCACCCCCGCCCGGGTCCTCGGCCTGGACGGTGAGACCGGCTCGATCACCGTCGGCAGATACGCCGACCTCGTCGTGCTCGACGAGGACCTGGGCGTCGCGGGTGTGATGAAGCGCGGCGTCTGGGTCCGCCGCCCCTGACCGAGGCCACCCCCGAACGCGGGGCGCCGGCCCTGGTCGGGTTCGGAGAAGCCGAGGGCCGGGCCGCGGAGC
>QFZU02000115.1 GCA_003260025.2 Microbispora triticiradicis
GTGGAGTGTGGGGCGCATCCGGTGCTGGGGTTGGGGTTGCGGGGGGTTGTCGAGGAGGCGGGTGTCGAGGCGGGGGTGGTCGGCTCGCTGCGCCGGGGTGACGGCGGCTTCGCTCGGTTTGTGACGTCGGCGGCCGAGGCCTACACCCACGGCGCCACCGTCGACTGGACCGCCCTCTACGCCGGGACCACGGCCAGGCGCGTGTCGCTGCCGACCTATCCCTTCCAGCACGGCAGGTACTGGGTCGACGCTCCTGCCCGGAGGGAAGGGGACGCCGCGGGGCTCGGTCTGTCCGAGCCCGGCCACCCGCTGCTCGACGCCGCCGTCGACCTCGCGGGCGACGGGGGTGACGGGGGCGAGGTGTTCGTCGGGCGTGTCTCACCCGCCCTCCACGACTGGATCCCCGACCACGCGGTGGCCGGCACCGTCCTGCTGCCGGGTACGGCGCTGGTCGAACTGGCCGCGCACGCGGCGGCCCGCGCCGGGCTCGGCGGCGTCGAGGAGCTGACCCTGCACGCGCCCGTCGTCGTCCCCGCCGAAGGGGACCTGACCGTGCAGATGGTCGTGGGACCCGACGACGGCACAGGCCGGCGGTCCCTGGCCCTGCACTCGCGGCCCGCCGGCGACGAGACCGGTGACGCCGCCGTCGACGGGCCGTGGACCCGGCATGCGGAAGGCGCCCTGCTGGCAGGTGCGCCCGGCGACCCGGACGCGCCGGAGTGGGACGACCTTCGGGGCTCCTGGCCTCCGCCGGGCTCCTCGGCGGTCGACGTCACCGGGGTGTACGACCGTCTGGACGAAGGCGGGTTCCACTACGGCCCCGCCTTCCGGGGGCTGCGCGGCGTGTGGCGGCGCGGCGAGGTCCTGTTCGCCGAGGTGACGCTGCCCGAGGCCGCCCAGGCCGCCCCGCAGGGGTACGGCGTCCACCCCGCGCTGTTCGACGCCGCGCTGCACGCGATGCCGGCCGGCCAGATGGCGACAGGGGAACAGGCCGGGGACAGGGCCGGAGAACAGGCCGGTGAACTGCGGGTGCCGTTCGCCTGGCACGGCGTCGCGGTGCACGCCGCCGGGTCCGGCACCCTGCGGGTCCGTTTCTCCCGTACGGGTGACCAGAGCGTGGCGATGCTCGCCGCCGACGAGACCGGCGAGCCCGTCCTGACCGTCGAGTCCCTGGTGACCCGCCCGATCACGGCCGAACAGCTGCAGGCGGCGCGGGCCCCTCACCGCGACTCGCTCTTCCGCCTCGACTGGCCGGCCCTCCAGCCGCTGCCCGCCCAGCGCGTACGGGCGGAGCGGTGCGCGGTGCTCGGCGGCGAACCCGCCCCCTGGGCGGCGCACCACTACCCGCACCCGGCGACGCCGTCCGGCCCAATGGCCGCCGCCTCGGCCCGGGTGGCGGCCGACGGAGCAAGCAGTGCGGCGGCGGACGCATCAGGCGGCGGGCTGGGCGACGCTCTGGCGGATGCTCGGACCGGCTCAGCGGCCGGTGGGCTGGCGGGCGCACTCGATGGATTGCCGGAGTCCGGTGCTTCCGTGCCGGAGTACGTCGTGGTGCCGCTTCCCGAGCCCGCTCCGGGTGCTCCCGGGGGCGTCGCCGGAGCGGTCCGGTCGTCCGTCGGCGAGGTGCTCGCCCTGGTCCGGCGCTGGCTGGCCGACGAGCGGTTCGCCGCCTCCCGGCTGGTCATCCTGACCCGCGACGCGGTGGCGCCGGAGGGTGGCGGCCTTCCGGACCTGGCCGCCGCGTCGGTCTGGGGTCTGATCCGCTCGGCCCAGTCCGAGCACCCCGGCAGGCTCACGCTGGTGGACATGGACCGGACGGCCCGGTCCGCCGACGTGCTGCCCACCGCGCTGGCGTCCGGCGAACCACAGGTGGTGATCCGGGAGGGCGTGATCCGCGTGGGCCGGCTCGTCCGGGCCGACATCCGGGCGGACGTCCGCTCAGACGCCCAGGCCGACGTCCGGGTCGATGTTCAGGCCGACGTCCGGTCGGACGCGGCGGCGGGCCGGCCGGCCGGGCCCGCCGAGGGAACCGTACTGATCACCGGAGGGCTCGGCACGCTGGGCGGCCTGCTGGCCCGGCACCTGGTCACCGCGCGGGGAGCGAGGCGGCTCCTGCTGCTGGGCCGCAGAGGCGGCGACACGCCGGGCGCGGACCGGCTCGTCGAGGAGCTGACCGCCCTCGGGGCGGACGTGACCGTGGCCCGGTGCGACGCGGCCGACCGCGCGGCGCTCGCGGACGTGCTGGCCGGCATCCCCGCCGAGCACCCGCTCACGACGGTGATCCACGCGGCGGGCCGCACCGACGACTGCGTCGTCTCGGCGCTGACGCCGGAGCGCCTGGACCGGGTGCTGCGGCCCAAGGTCGACACGGTGGTCAACCTGCACGAGCTGACCCTCGGCCACGAGCTGCACGAATTCGTGTCGTTCTCGTCGGTGTCCGGCGTTCTCGGCGGGGCCGGGCAGGCGAACTACGCCGCCGCCAACGCCTTCCTCGACGCCTTCGCCGAGTATCGCCGGGGCCTCGGCCTGCCGGGGCTGTCCCTCGCCTGGGGCCAGTGGGCGCAGCCCAGCGGCATGACCGGCGCGCTGGACGAGACCGAGCTCAGGCGGCTCGCCGCCGCGGGAGTCGTCGCGATGTCGTCGGAGGAGGCCCTGGCGCTGTTCGACGCCGCGAGCACAGCCGCGGGCACAGCCGGAACCGCCTGCGTGGTGCCGGCCCGCGTCGACTTCCCGGCGCTGCGCTCCATCGCCCGGGCGGGTCAGCTGCCGCCCGTCCTGCGCTCGCTCGTGCGTACGCCTGTCCGGGAGCCGAGGCAGGCACAGGGCGCACGGGGACAGGGCATACCGGAACAGGGCGCGCCCGACTCCGCGTCCTGGCGCCGCGAGCTGGCCGCTCTGCCCGAGGCGGACCGGCCGGGCAGGCTTGTCGACCTGATCCGCGTCAAGGCGGCCCTGGTGCTGGGCCACCCCGAGTCCGCCGCCGGGGCCATCGACGCCGACGGCGCGTTCAAGGAGCTCGGCTTCGACTCGCTCACGGTCGTCGAGCTGCGCAACCGGCTGGCCGAGGTGACCGGCCTGCGCCTGCCGGCGACCCTGGTCTTCGACTACCCGACCCCCGCCGCGCTCGCGGCGCACCTGCTGTCCGAACTGGCGCTGGACGCGACTCCGGGCACGGGCCCGGCCGCCGGCACGACGCCGGACGGCAACGGCGAGGACGCGGTGAACGCCGCCGTCGAACACCTACGCCAGGTGGTGGCCGCGCACCCGCTGGACGACACCGCACGCGGACACCTGGCGACCCGGCTGGGCGGTCTGCTGCGCGAATGGGCCGCCCCGCCCGCGGAACCGGCCGCCCGGCTGGAGTCCGCGAGCCCGGACGAGCTCTTCGCCCTGCTCGACCAGCAGTTCAACGGCCGCTGACGTACGGCGCCCGCCCACACGAACTCACGGAGGGTACACGCAGTGGTGGACACATCTTCCGCCTCGGTCGTCGAGGCGCTGAGGACCTCTCTGCTGGAGAACGAACGGCTTCGGATGCGCAACCGGCAGCTCGCCGCGGCATCCCGGGAGCCGCTGGCGGTGGTCGGGATGGCGTGCAGGCTGCCCGGCGGCGTCCGCACCCCGGCGGACCTGTGGCGCCTGGTCACCGACGGCGAGGACGCCATCGGGCGGTTCCCCGAGGACCGTGGCTGGGACATGGAGACGCTCTATCACCCCGATCCGGACCACCCGGGCAGCTCGTACGTCCGGGAGGGCGGGTTCCTCTACGACGCGGCGGACTTCGACGCGGCCTTCTTCGGCATCTCGCCCCGCGAGGCCCTGGCGACCGACCCCCAGCAGCGGTTGCTGCTGGAGTGTTCCTGGGAGGCGCTGGAGAACGCCGGGATCGACCCGAAGTCGCTCGCGGGCAGCCGCTCCGGCGTCTTCATGGGGCTGATGTACCACGACTACGTGGGCAACACGAGCTCCGGCAGCATGGTCTCGGGCCGGATCTCCTACACCTTCGGGCTTGAGGGCCCGGCGATGACCGTGGACACCGCGTGCTCGTCGTCGCTGGTGGCCCTGCACTCGGCCATGACGGCGCTGCGCCAGGGAGAGTGCTCGCTGGCCCTGGTCGGCGGCGCCACGGTGATGGCCGGCTCCTTCTCCTTCGTCCAGTTCTCGCAGCAGCGGGTGGCCGCCCCCGACGGCCGGTGCAAGCCCTTCTCGGCGGCGGCGGACGGCTCCGGCTGGTCCGAGGGCGCCGTCGTGGTCGCGGTGGAGCGGCTCGCCGACGCCCAGCGGCTGGGGCACCGGGTCCTCGCGGTGCTGCGCGGCTCGGCGGTCAACCAGGACGGCGCGAGCAGCCGCCTCACGGCCCCCAACGGCCCGTCGCAGCAGCGGCTGATCCACCAGGCGCTGGAGAACGCGGGACTGTCCGCCGCCGAGATCGACGTCGTGGAGGCGCACGGCACCGGCACCAGGCTGGGCGACCCGATCGAGGCGCAGGCGCTGCTCGCGACGTACGGCCAGGAACGGCCGGCGGACCAGCCCCTGCTGCTCGGCGCGCTGAAGTCCAACATCGGCCACACCCAGGCCGCGGCCGGCGTCGCCGGCCTGATCAAGATGGTGCTGGCGCTGCGGCACGGCCTGGTGCCGGGCACCCTGCACGTGGACGCGCCCACCCCGCAGGTCGACTGGACGACCGGGGCCGTGGAGCTCGTGACCGAGACCCGGCCGTGGCCGCGCACCGGCCGCCCGCGCCGGGCCGCGGTGTCGTCGTTCGGCCTGAGCGGGACCAACGCGCACATCATCGTGGAGGAGCCGCCCGAGCCGGCCGCCGCGGACGAGCCCGTCCCCGCGCCGGACGGGCCGCTGCCCTGGGTGGTGTCGGGCCGGTCCGCCGCCGCGCTGCGGGCGCAGGCGGCCACGCTGGCGGCGTTCGCGGAGTCCCGCCCGGACGTCCGGCCGTACGACGTGGGCCGGGCCCTCACCACGCGGTCGGCCTTCGAGCACCGGGCCGTCCTAGTCGGACGCGGCCGTGAGGAGTTCCTCGACGGCCTGGCGGCGGTGGCCGCCGGCGCCGACGCCGCCGGAGTGGTGCGGGGCGCGGCACGCGCCACCGGCCGCACCGTGTTCGTGTTCCCGGGGCACGGCTCCCACTGGGCGGGGATGGGCGCCGATCTGCTGGACACCGAGCCCGCCTTCGCCGCGGAGATGGCCGCCTGCGACGCGGCGCTCCGCGAACACGTCGAATGGTCGCTGCTCGACGTGCTGCGTGGCGCTCCCGGGGCGCCCGCGCTGGAGGGCGAGGACGTCGTCCAGCCCGTGGTCTTCGCCGTCATGGTGTCGCTGGCGGCAGTCTGGCGCGCCTACGGCGTCGAACCGGCCGCGGTGCTCGGGCACAGCCAGGGCGAGATCGCCGCCGCGTACGTCGCGGGCGCCCTCAGTCTGGAGGACGCGGTGCGCGTCGTGGTGCTGCGCAGCCGCGCGATCGCCCGGAGCATGACCGGGCGCGGCGCGATGGCGGTGGTGTCGGCCGCCGGTGACGCGGTCCGCGACCTCATCGGGCCCTGGGAGGGCCGGCTGGTCGTCGCCGCCGTCAACGGCCCGGCGTCCACCGTCGTGTCCGGGGACGGCGACGCCGTCGGCGAACTGCTCGCCCGCTGCGAGGCCGACGGACTGCGCGCCCGCCGGACGTCGGTCACCTACGCCTCCCACTCGCCGCAGATGGACGCGCTCAGGGACGAACTGCTCGCGGACCTCGCCCCCGTACGACCGAGGCGGTCCGCCGTCCCGCTGTTCTCGACCCTGACCGGAGACTGGGCCGACACCGCGCGGATGGACGCCGGCTACTGGTTCCGGGCCCTCCGGGAGCAGGTCCTGTTCGCCCCCGCCGTCGAGGCGCTCGCGGCGCAGGGCTTCGACTGCTTCCTTGAGATCAGCGCGCACTCGGTCCTGGTGCCCGACCTGCAGCAGGCGCTGGAGGCCGGCGGCCGGCCGTTCTGCGTGACCGGGACGCTGCGCCGCGGCCACGGCGACCGGAGCCAGCTGCTCGCGTCGCTGGGCGCGGCGTACTGCGGCGGAGTCGCGGTCGACTGGCGGGTGGCCTTCCCCCAGGAACCCGGGGGAGCCGGGGGAGCCGGGGGATCCGCCGACCTGCCGACGTACGCCTTCCAGCGCCGGCGGTTCTGGCTGAACACCGGCACGCCGGGCGGCGGGGAGAGCGAGCTGCTCGCGGCGCTGCCGTACGACGAGGACGACCACGACGACGTCCGCGAACGGCTGCTGTCCACGACGGGCGACAAGCGGGAGCGGGTCGCGCTCGAACTGGTCGTCGGCGCGATCGCCGGCGTGCTCGGGCACCACTCGACCGAGGAGATCCCCGCCGACGCCGACCTCCTGCGCCTGGGCTTCGACTCGCTGACCGCCCTGGAGCTGCGCAACCGGCTGAACCGGGCGACCGGGCTGGTCCTGCCGGTGAGCATGGCGTTCGACCACCCCACCCCGGTCGCCCTCGCCCGGTTCGTCCTCGCCGAGCTCGCCGCCACCACGGGAGCCGCCGGGGCGGAGGACGGCCCCGGCCTGCTGCGGATCGCGGCCGACCGCCGCCGGGGAGCAGCGGCGGACCACCCGATCCCGCTGTCGTACGCGCAGCAGCGCCTGTGGTCGCTGGAGCAGCTCGTGCCGGACAGCGCCGCGTACAACCTGACGCTGTCGGTCGGGGTGAGCGGGGAGCTGCTGCCGGAGGCGATGGAGAAGGCCGTCAACGAGGTCGTCAGGCGGCACGAGATCCTGCGCACCCGGTTCCCCAGCCCCGGCGGGAAGGCCCGGCAGGAGATCCTGCCGGAGCTGACGATCAGCGTGCCGCTCGTCGACCTGACGGCGTCCGCGGATCCGGAGGCGGAGTACGCGCGGATCGCCGGCGAGGTGGCGCGGCGGCCCTACGACCTCGCCGAGGCGCCGCTGCTGCGGGTGACGCTGTTCCGGTTCGGGCCGCTCGACCACCGGATGCTGCTCGGCATGCACCACATCGTGGCCGACGTGTGGTCGGGCGGGGTGTTCGGGACGGAGCTGACCGCGGCCTACGAGGCCTACGTGAGCGGCCGCGACCCGGAGCTGCCGGAGCTCGCGGTGCAGTACGCCGACTACGCCCTCTGGGAGCGCGAGCGCTTCGCGGGCGAGGGGCTGGCCGCCCGGCTGGAGAGCTGGCGGCGGGCGCTCGGCGGTGATCCCACCGGAGTCGAGCTGCTGCCCGACCGGCCCCGGCCGGCCGCCCAGCGCTTCCGCGGCGGCAGCATGAGCTTCGAGCTCGGCGCGGAGCTGACCGGCAGGCTGCGGTCGCTCAGCGGCGAGCGCGGCGTCACCCTCTTCACGACCATGCTGGCCGCGCTCAAGGCCACGCTCTACCGGTACGCCGGCGACACCGGGAACACGGGCGACGTGGTGATCGGGACCGCAATGGCCAACCGGAACGACGACGCGGTGCAGGAGCTCATCGGGTTCTTCGTCAACATGGTCGTGCTCAAGACCCACGTCGGCGACGACCCCACCGTCGCGGAGCTGGTCGACCGGGTCGGCGAGACGGTCAGGCACGGCTACGACCACCAGGACGTCCCGTACGACGCGGTGGTCGCCGAGCTCGCCCCGAACCGGGGACTCACCGCGAACGCGCTGTTCCAGGTCGTCTTCGACATGAAGCGGCACCGGGCCGGCGCGGGGCGGGACGACCTGGCGGACATCGTCGAGGTGCACAACGACACCAGCAAGTTCGACCTGGAGGTGTCGGTGACCGAGATGTCCGACACGCTGCTGGTCGACGCCGAGTACAACAGCGAGATCTTCGACCACGACACGATCGAGCGGTTCCTCGCCGGCTACCAGGTGCTCCTGGACGAGTTCGCCGACCGGCTCGACCTGCGGGTGTCCGAACTGCCCGTGCTGCCGGCCTCGGCCGAGCGGGAGATCCTCCTCGACTGGAACGACACCGAGCGCGTCTACCCCGGCGAGCGCGTCCGGTGCCTGCACACGCTGATCGAGGAGACCGCCGACGAGCGGCCGGACGCGATCGCGCTGACCTTCGAGGGCGAGCACCTCACGTACGCCGAACTCGACCGCCGCGCGAACCGGGTGGCGCACCGGCTGCGGAGCATGGGAGTGCGCCCCGACCAGCCGGTCGGCATCTGCGCCGAACGCTCCCTGGAGATGGTGGTCGGCCTGCTGGCGATCCTCAAGGCGGGCGGCGCGTACGTGCCGATCGACCCGACGTACCCGCGCGAGCGCGTGGCCTTCATGCTCGCCGACGCGGAACCGGCGATCCTGCTCACGCAGCAGCGGCTGGTGGACGGCCTGCCGGAGCACGGCGCGGTGGTGGTCCCGCTCGATCGGGCCGGGGAGTTCGACGCCGAGCCCGGCTCCCGTCCGGAGAACATCGCGGGGCTGGACGACCTGGCGTACATGATCTACACGTCGGGCTCCACCGGGCGGCCCAAGGCCGCCATGATCACGCATCGCGGGGTGGTCAACCGGCTGCACTGGCAGCAGGACTACTTCCGGCTCACCCCCGACGACCTGGTCCTGCAGAAGACGCCGTTCAGCTTCGACGTGTCGGTGTGGGAGTTCTTCTGGCCTCTCATGATCGGCGCGCGGATGGTGATCGCCCGTCCCGAGGGGCACAAGGACCCCGAGTACCTCGCCGAAACGATCCGGGAGCACGGGATCACCACGCTGCACTTCGTGCCCTCGATGCTGCGGATCTTCCTCCAGCACCCCGGAATCGAGGACTGCCGGTCCGTCACCCGGGTCATCGCCAGCGGCGAGGCGCTGCCCCTCGCCTCGATCCGCTCCCTGTACGAACGCCTGCCCGCCGCGACCCTGTACAACCTGTGGGGAGCCACCGAGTGCTCGGTGGACAGCACCTGCTGGGAGTGCCCGCGTGACCCCGAGACATCCGTGGTGTCGATCGGCACGCCGATCGCCAACACCCAGGTGTACGTCCTCGACCGGAACATGCGGCCGGTGCCGTTCGGCACGCCCGGCGAGGCGTACATCGGCGGCGTCGGGGTGGGCCGCGGCTACTACCGCCGACCCGAGCTGACCGAGCAGCGTTTCCTGCCGGACCCCTTCCGCTCCGAGCCCGGCGCCCGGCTCTACCGCACCGGCGACCTCGCGCGGTTCCGGCCCGACGGGACGATGGAGTTCCTCGGCCGCACCGACTTCCAGGTGAAGGTGCGGGGGATGCGCATCGAGCCGGGGGAGATCGAGGCGGCCCTGGCCGAGCATCCCGCCGTGCGCGACGTCCTGGTCGTGGCCCGCGACCTCCCGCACGACGCCGAGAGCAAGCAGCTCGTCGCGTACGTGGTCCCCGAGGACGGCTTCGAGGACGGCACGGTCGACTCCGCCGCGCCGTCGGCCGTGGCGGCCTGGCGGGACCTGTTCGACCAGAGCTACCAGCGGGAGGCCGCCGGCGCGGCCGACTTCAACACCATCGGCTGGGACAGTAGCTACACCAGCGAGCGGCTGCCGGACGACGAGATGCGGGTCTGGCGCGACTCAACGGTGGAGCGCATCCTGGCCCTGCGGCCCCGGCGCGTGCTGGAGATCGGCTGCGGCACCGGCATGCTGCTCGCCCGGGTCGCCCCGCACACGACGGCGTACTGGGCGACGGACCTGTCCGGCAAGGCCCTCGACTACGTGCGGGAGCGCCTGGTGCCCGATCTGCCGGACACGGTGGACGTCCGGCTGTTCGAGCGGGAGGCCCAGGACTTCACCGGCCTGGACGGCGAGCGCTTCGACGCCGTGGTGATCAACTCGGTCGTCCAGTACTTCGACAGCCCGGGACACCTCCGGGAGGTGGTCGACAGGGCGCTGGCGTGCCTGCGGCCCGGCGGCGCGCTCTTCCTCGGCGACCTGCGCAGCCTGCCGATGCTCCCGGCCCTCCACGCGGAGATGGAGCTGGCGCGGACCGAGCCGGGGCTCACGGCCGGACGCCTGCGCGAGCGCATCCGCCGGCGGGGGGCGTACGAGCGTGAGCTGCTGCTCGCGCCGGAGTACTTCAGCGCGCTCCGCGAGGAGGTCCCGGCCATCAGCCGGGTGGAGATGATGCTCAAGCGCGGCGACCACCACAACGAGCTGACCCGGTACCGCTACGACGTCGCCGTCCACGTCGGAGAGCCGGCCGGCGCCCAGCCGCCTCCGGAGACCGTCTCCTGGACGTCGGTGGACGAGGTCCGCAGGCTGCTCACCGGCCGCCGGCCGGACGTGCTGCGGGTCGACGGCGTGCCCAACGCCCGGGTCGCCTCGGTCAACGCCCTCCTCGCCGCGATGGACGCCGCGCCGGCGGACGCCCCCGTCGACCGGCTGCCCCGTACGGAGGCCCCTTCCGGCGTCGAGCCCGAGGTCTGGTGGTGGCTGGGCGAGGAGCTCGGCTACGAGGTGAACGTCGCGTGGATGGGCGGGGCGGCCGACGGCGCCTACCGGGTGACGCTGCACCGCCCGGAAGCCGGCCACCTCGTCGACTGGACGGACCCGGCCGAACCGGGGCGTCCGGCCGGGCAGTACGTGAACAACCCGCGGCTCGCCGCGCTCAGCCGCTGGCTGAGCGGCGAGGCCGGGAGCTTCCTGCGGGAGAAGGTGCCGGACTTCATGGTGCCCTCGGCCGTCGTCGCCATCTCCGAGTTCCCGGTCAGCGCCAACGGAAAGCTCGACCGCGACGCGCTGCCGCCGCCGGAGCTGGGCGTCGAGCCGGAGCAGGGCGTCGTCGCCCCCCGCACCGAGACGGAGCGGCGGATCGCGGACATCTGGAAGGAGGTGCTCGGGGTTCACGAGGTAAGCGTCGACCGGGGCTTCTTCGCGATGGGCGGCGACTCGCTGCTCGGCATCCAGATGGTCAGCCGGGCCAAGGCCATCGGCCTGGCGCTCAGCCCGCAGGACGTCTTCCAGAGCCACACCATCGCCGACCTGGCGGCCCTGGCCGAGTCACGCGGCCGGGTGGACGTCGCGAGCGCCGGCCAGCGGGACCAGCGGGTGCTGGAGTGGGCGCGGTCGCGCCACCCCGGCGCCGAGGACGCCTACCCGGTGACCGGCATGCAGCGGTACATGCTCGACCGGATCCGGCAGCGTCCGGGATCCGGCGTCTACGTCACGCAGCAGTCCTTCCGCCTCTCCGGCCAGGACTTCGACCCGGTCGCGCTGGAGCGGGCCTGGCAGCACACCGTCGACCGGTTCCCCAACCTGCGCTCGGCCTATGTCCAGGACGAGGCCGGCGAGTGGGTCCAGGTGGTCCGGCGGGACGTGCGGCTGCGGATCGAGACGCACGACCTCCGGGGCCTGCGGCCCGTCGAGCAGGAGCGGCGGCGGCACGCCCACCTCGAGGCGGCGCGGCGCCGCGGGTTCACCGGCCCGCCGCCGCAGGTGCGGCTGCTCCTGTTCCGCATCGAGGACGACGTCTACGACTACGACCACTTCTTCTGCATGGCCGCCCAGGACGGCTGGAGCTACCAGATCATGATGCCGGTCCTCCTCGCCGCCTACGAGGCGTACCGGGCGGGCGGCGAGCCGGTGGACGAGCCCTTCACCTCGACGTACGGCGACTTCTGCGTCGAGCAGAGCCGTCGGGACATGACGGAGGCGGAGGCGTTCTGGCGGCGTGAGCTCGGGGCCCTGCCGTCCGCGGGGCCGTCCGCGGGGCCGTCCGCGGGGCCGTCCGCGGGGACGGCCGCAGGGCCGTCCGGGGTGCCTTCCATCACCCTGCCGGCCGCGGAACGGCCGGCCGACCACGTGACGCCGCTGCTGCAGGAGAGCGTGACGGTCCCGCCGGAGGTGGCGAACGGGCTCCTGGAACTGTCCAGGGCACACGGATTCAGCATCAACAGCGTGCTGCACGGCGCGTGGGCCGTCATGCTCAGCGCCATCACCGGCTCGCGGGACGTGGTGTGCGGCGCGGTCTTCTCCGGGCGGGGCAGCACGTCGGTCGAGGTGGACCGGGCGACCGGGCTGATGTTCAACATCCTCCCCCTGGTGGCCAGGGTGGACCCCGGCGCGCCGATGCTGCCGTGGCTGGCGGAGATGCAGGAGAAGATCTCCGCGATCACCGACCACGAGTACGTGCCGCCCGCGGCGCTGTACGGGATCACCGGCGCGCCCACCGGGGAACCGCTCTTCGAGAGCTACCTCGTCAGCGAAAACCTGCCGAAGCTGACCGAGAACCTGCTGCGGTTCATGTCGGTCCTCGGGGCGATGCCGGCCCAGGTCCTGGCCCAGACGGACCACCCGCTCCGGGTCGAGAGCGCGATCTCGGGAGACTTCATGCAGATCTCCCTCAACCACCTGTCCGGCTACTTCCCCGAGGGCGCCCCCGCCCGCTGGCTCGCGGCGTACGTACGGATTCTGGCGGCCGTCGCCGCGGACCCGGGGGGCCGCATCGGGGATTACCTCCCCGGCCCGTCCGCGGTCCGGACCGGCGGCAATTGATCTCAGGAATCGGCGGGCGATCCGCGGGGTCGCCCGCCGGGCGCGCAGGACGAAACGGAGGCTTCACCCATGAGCGTGGTGACCGGATCAATCATCATCGACGCCGACCCGGAGGCGGTCCTCGCCATACTGCTGGACCTCGCCGACTACCCCTCCTGGCAGCCCGGCGTCGAGCGAGTCGACATCGAGGACACCGACGAGCGGGGACGTCCCCGGCAGGCCACCTGGCACGCCAAGGCCATGGGGCTGCGGGCGACGCATTCCCTCCGTTATGAGTATCCGGCGGACGGCTGTTTCGAATACCACCTCGTCGGCAGCGAGGTGATGACCCGGTTCGATTTCAGTTGCACCGTCACGGGGGACGGCGGGGGAAAGAGCGAGGTGAGCGTCTCGCAGGAATTGGGCATCAAATGGGCAATGCCGGAGGCCATTCTGAACAAGAATGCGCGGAAGGGGATCGGCAAAATGCTGGACGCGCTCAAGCGGAAGGCGGAACAGGACCGCCCACGGTGATCTGACGGCCCCGTGTCCGCCCGCCGGTACGGCGTTCCCGCCCTACCGGCGGTCGGGCCTCGCGAGTTCCCCCGCCGCAATGACCGGCATTTAAAACGGTCCAATGCGGGACGGCCGCGTCGCTCCAATTCCCGACAGTCGCAATTGACTCCTACAAGATCGGCTGTGTACTGTTGGGGAAACGCGAGTTTTCTAGTTGATGTGTGAAATCTCAACTAAAACTCTGTGCGGGGAGTTTCTGGCTGTGGATCAGCACCGGGGGAAAGGTGGCTGTGGAATGGGGTTACTTGACGACTTGGAGAGCCATAACGAGCTCGCGGCGCTGCTGCGAGCACTGCGAGAGGAAGCCTGCCTGACTCAGGAGGAGCTGGCGGAGCGGTCGGGGGTCAGTGTCCGCGCGATCTCCGACCTGGAACGGGGGCGGACGAAGAGACCTCACCGCAAGTCGGTCAGCCTCCTGGCGGAGGCCCTGATGCTGGAGGCCGACGCGTCGGAGAGGTTCCGGCAGGTGGCCCGGCGGCAGGCCGGCGGCGCTCCGGCCGCGCCGGCGCGCCCGCACATCGCCGTCGGGACCCCTCCCGTCGGGGAGTGCCCGCCGAAGGGTGTGTCACAGCCCGCCACGGCAGAGCTGATCGAGTGGATGTACCAGGTCCTGGTCGAGCAGCCGACCCGCCAGCGCGGCCGGGACGAAGCGGGGTCGTCCGGGCCGAGGGTGGTGCAGCTCGTCGGCGGCTCGGGCGTCGACAAGGCCGCGGTCATCGTGCAGGCGTCGGCCCGTTTCCGGAAGTACTTCCCGGACGGCCAGTTCTACGTCAACGCCGAGGGGGGCGCGCGCGGGCCGGCCGGGCTGGTCAGCTCCCTCTCCCGGGTGTTCGGCGTCGGCAACCGGCATCCCGGCACCCTGGTGGACCAGACCATGACGCTCCGGGCCATGTTCCGCTCGCGCCGGGCCCTGGTGGTCCTGGACAACGTGGCGGACGCGGCGGAGGTGCGCCCCCTGCTCGCGACCGACGGCAACTGCGCGGTGATCGTGATCGCGCAGAACAGGCTCGATCTCTTCGAGGGCGTCTGGACGGTCGGCTTCTGCCCGCGCGACCGTTCGGGCGACACGCAGCCCGTCCTGCTCAGGACGGGCTGATCCGGCCGGCGTCATCCGGGGTCCGGCGGACGGCGTGTGTCAGGCGTCGCCGCCGGGCGTCCAGTTCCGTACGCCCGGGGCGTACCCGGCGGGCTTGTCCCCGACCTTGACGCCGGGGCTGACCAGCCAGCCCTGGTAGCCCGGCGTGAACATCTGGTAGACCGACGGGGGCGGCACGGAACTCGCCTCGTCGAGCCTCGCGCGCAGCTCGGCCGGCAGTTCGAAGCCGAGGGCGGCCACGTTGGCGTCAAGCTGCGCGGCACTGCTCGCGCCGACGATGGCCGCCGCGATCCCGGGCTGGGTGGCGACCCAGTTGAGGGCCACCTGGGCCATCGTCACGCCGAGTTTCCCGGCGACCTCTTCGAGTGTCGCGAGAATCCGCCACTCCCGGTCGGTCCAGGAGCGTCCGGGTGTGCCGTCGCCGCCGAGCCTGCCCTCCCCGGCCAGGCCGCGGTCCGCGGGCCGGTACTTCCCGGTCAGGAAGCCGCCGCCGAGCGGGCTCCACGCGGTGATGCCGAGGCCGAGGCTCTGGCCCATGGCGACGTGCTCCAACTCGATCGTCCGGTCGACGAGCGAGTAGGGGAGCTGCAGGCCGACCATCGGCGCGAGGGCGTGCGCCTCGGCCAGGGTCTGCGCTCGCGCCGCGTACCAGCCGGGCACGTCCGACAGGCCCGCGTACCGGATCTTCCCGGCCCTGGTGAGGTCGTCGAACGTTCGCAGGACCTCCTCGACGGGCGTGACGCGGTCCCAGGTGTGCAGCAGGAACAGGTCGATGTAGTCGGTGCGCAGGCGGCGCAGCGACGCCTCGACCGCTCTGATCATGTGTTTGCGGCCGTTGCCGCCCGCGTTCGGGTCTCCGGGGTCGACGCTGTTGGTGAACTTGGTGGTGAGCACCACCCGGTCGCGCACCCCGGCCTCGGCGATGAGTGCGCCGAGTATGGTCTCGCTCTCCCCGGCCGTGTAGAAGTCCGCGGTGTCGACGAAGTTCCCGCCCGCTTCGAGATAGCGGCGGAAGATCGGGCGGGCCTCGTCCTCGGTCCTGCCGTACGCGGCGTGGAAGCCGCCGGTGCCGAAGTTCATCGTGCCCAGGGCGAGCCGGCTGACCCGCAGCCCGGAACGGCCGAGCAGGTAGTAGTGGTCGAGAGACATGGGGAACCCCTTCGTTCGGAAGGACGGCGAGTGTCGGACCGCGCGGTTCCGTCAGCTTGCGCGAGATAAAATGGACCAGCAAGTCCAAAACTTCAGGGAGGCATCATGCGCACGCTGACCCGCAAGGGGGCCGCGACCCGGCAGCGCATCCTGGAGGGCGCGGCGGCGCTCATCCGTGAGCACGGCGTGGCCGACACCACCCTGGACGACGTGCTGGCCGGCACGGCGACGAGCAAGAGCCAGCTCTTCCACTACTTCCCGGGCGGCCGGGAGGAGCTGCTGCTGGCGGTGGCCCGGCTGGAGGCCGACCGGGTGCTGGAGGACCAGCGACCCCAGCTCGGCGACCTCACCTCCTGGCCCGCCTGGCAGGCGTGGCGGGACAAGGTCGTCGACCGTTATCGGCGGCAGGGCCGCCTGTGCCCGCTCAACTCCGTCACCTCCCACCTCGGCAGCCGTACGCCCGGCGCCCAGGCGGTCGTCACCGAGCTGATGCGGAGCTGGCAGGCCGAGATCGCGGCGGGAGTACGGCACATGCGGGACGCCGGGGAGATCGGGCCGGACGTGGACCCGGACCGCGCGGCGGCCGCGCTGCTGGCGGGCATCCAGGGCGGCGTGCTGATCCAGATGTCCACCGGCGAGACCACCCATCTGGAGGCCGCCCTGGACATGGGCCTCGCCCACCTTCGCGCAGGTCGGGCTCGGCCTGGTAGGGTGGCGGACGGTTTGTGATCGGAAGAGGAGACCAGACGTGGCAGGTGACGACGACATCTCCGGGTGATACCGGAGGGTGACGGCCCCGGCAGGCGTGTGACTGACCGCTGTCGGCGTGGCCTCATGTCGTCGTTTCTCCAATTCCCCGTCTCACCGGGCTTCTCCGCACGCCCGGGTCACACACCGAGGTCTCTCCAATGTCTGACGCGTTCATCGTCTGCTCCGGCCTGTCCTTCTCCTGGCCCGACGGCACGCCCGTCTTCACCGGCCTGTCCTGCACCGTCGGCGGCGGCCGTACCGGGCTCGTCGCCCCCAACGGCGCCGGCAAGAGCACGCTGCTCAAGCTGATCGCCGGCGAGCACCGGCCGACCGCCGGCACCGTCGCCGCCGAGGGCGAGGTCGGCTACCTGCCGCAGAACCTGCCGTTCACCGCCGGCCTGACCGTGGCCGAGGTGCTCGGCATCGCCCCGGTGATCGCCGCCCTGGACGCCATCGAGTCGGGCGACGCGAGCGAGGAGCACTTCACCGCGATCGGCAACGACTGGGACATCGAGGAGCGCACCCGCGCCCAGCTCGACCGGCTCGGCCTCGGCGACCTCGCCTTCGACCGCACGCTGGGCACGCTGAGCGGCGGCCAGGTCGTCTCGCTCGGCCTGGCGGCCCAGCTTCTCCGGCGGCCCGACGTGCTGCTGCTCGACGAGCCGACCAACAACCTCGACCTCGCGGCGCGGCGCAGGCTCTACGACGTGCTCGGCGACTGGACCGGCTGCCTGCTCGTGGTCAGCCATGACCGGGCCCTGCTCGACCGCATGGACCGCATCGCGGAACTGGAGCAGGGCGAGATCCGCTTCTTCGGCGGCAACTTCACCGCGTACGAGGCGGCCGTACGGGCCGAGCAGGAGGCCGCCGAGCGGACCGTGCGCAGCGCCGAGCAGGAGCTCAAACGGGAGAAGCGGGAGATGCAGCAGGCCCGCGAGCGCGCCGAGCGCCGGGCGGGCAACGCCGCCCGCAACCTCAAGAGCGCGGGCCTGCCGCGCATCGTCGCCGGCAACATGAAGCGCGGCGCGCAGGAGGCGGCCGGGCGGGCGGGCCAGATGCACGCCGCCCGCGTCGGCGACGCCAGGGCCAGGCTCGACGAGGCCGAGCGGGCGCTGCGCGACGACCAGCGGATCACACTGGAGTTGCCGGGCACGAACGTGCCCGCCGGGCGTACGGTCTTCCACGGCGAAGGACTGCGGGCCCGCGACCTGTTCGCCGGACCGGGTCTCGACCTGACCATCCGCGGTCCCGAGCGCATCGCGCTGACCGGCCCCAACGGCGCGGGCAAGTCCACCCTGCTGCGCATCGTCGGCGGCGCCCTGGCACCTGACGGCGGCACGCTGCGGCGGGCCGACGGCCGGGTCGCCTACCTGTCCCAGCGGCTCGACCTGCTCGACCTCGACCGCACGGTCGCGGAGAACCTGGCGGCCTACGCCCCCGGCATGCCTCCGGCGGAGCGGATGAACCTGCTGGCCCGCTTCCTGTTCCGGGGGACGCGGGCCCACCTGCCGGTGGGCGTGCTGTCGGGCGGCGAACGGCTGCGCGCCACGCTGGCCTGCGTGCTGTGCGCCGAGCCGGCCCCTCAGCTCCTGCTGCTCGACGAGCCGACCAACAACCTCGACCTGGTGAGCGTGGCACAGCTGGAGAGTGCGCTCACCGCTTACGAGGGGGCGTTCGTGGTGGTCAGCCACGACGAGCGGTTCCTCGCCGAGATCGGGATCGAGCGGTGGCTGGAGCTCTCCGGCGGCCACCTCCGCGAAACCCGCGGCCCCGCCCCCGCCTGACCCTCCGGGGCGCGGTGCTGTCACAGCCGAGGATGCGGCCGAGGTGGCTGCGGCGAGTTCAGTCGCCGATACCGGGGGTGTCGCGATCACCGCCGTTGTCGCGCTGGTGGCCGCGGCGGGCGTCGCGGTCGAAGATCCCGATGATCTCACACGGTCCGCCTTCGGCGCCGATGGCGTGCGGAATCATCGTGGGAAACTCGGCGGCCTGGTTGGTCTCCACACGCAGGCGCCGGTGGCCCAGCATGAGGACCGCGGTGCCGGAGAGTACGACCAGCCATTCCCGGCCGGGGTGGGCGCGCATGCGGGAGGGGTTGTCGGGCGGTGGCTCGGTCATGCGCTGGCGCACGACGCTGATGCCGGGGTCGCCCTTCACCGGCCAGCGCATCAGGCCGTGGGCGCCGTCGATCATCGGGCTGATGACGACGTCGTCGGCGGCGGTCTCGACGAGCTGGTCGAGGGTGGTGTCCAGGGCGCGGGCGAGGGTGACGAGCTGGTCCAGGGCGAGGCGACGCTGACCGTTCTCGATGCGGCTCAGTGAGGACTGGCTGAGATGGGCCCGGGTTGCCAGTTCTTCCAGGGACCAGCCCTGCGCCACCCGCAGGGCGCGGAGGCGTTTGCGTACGAGGCTGTCCAGGTCCCCACTTTCTTGCTCCATGCGCAACATCCTATGCCTACTCAGCAATGGCGGCCTAGGGTCCTGCGCAGCGGGTCCCCAAGCTACCCGGGGCCACGCATCAGGAAGTGAGAGAGGAACACATGAGTACGAACCAGCCCGCACAGGTGGCGGCCGCTGACGGGGGCGACGGAGTCGCACTGGATGCGCGTCGGCTGCGCACCGTTCTGATCGCCGTCTCCATCGCGCTGATGGCCGTCATCGCATCGGTATCCGGACTCAACGTCGCCCAGACGCACCTGGCCGTCGAGTTCGGCGCCTCGCAGAACACCATCTTGTGGATCATCAACATCTACACTCTGGCTCTGGCCGCGCTGCTGCTGCCGCTCGGCGCGATCGGTGACCGGCTGGGCCGCAAGCCCATGCTGGTCGCCGGTCTGAGTGTCTTCGGCATCGCGGGCGTCGCGGCGGGCCTGGCTCCGACGGCCGAGGTGATGCTCGCCGCGCGCGCGGCGAGCGGAATCGGCGCCGCGATGGTCATGCCCATCACTCTCGCCGTCATCACCTCCACCTTCCCCGAGGAGGAACGCGGCAAAGCGATCGGTGTGTGGACCGGCGTCGCCGGAGGTGGCGGCGTCCTGGGCATGTTCCTCTCCGCGCTCCTGGTCGACGTCGCCGACTGGCGCTGGCTGTTCGCCCTGCCCGTGGTCCTGGTCGTCGTGGCCCTGGCCATGACGCTGAAGTCGGTCCCCAACTCCCGTGAGAGGTCCGCCCACAGCTTCGACTCCGTCGGCGCACTGGTGTCCATGGTCGCGGTCGCCGGGCTCATCTTCGCCCTGCAGGAGGGTCCCGAGCGTGGTTGGACCGCGCCCGCGACTCTGGTCGGCCTCGCGGCCGGTCTCGTCGCCGCCGTCGGCTTCGTGGCCTGGGAACTACGCCGCCGGGACGCCTCGCTGCTGGACGTGCGCCTGTTCCGTGAGCGTGGTCTGGCCGGTGGCTCGATCACACTGCTGGTGGTCTTCGGCGTCCAGGCGGGCATAGCCGTGGTCCTCTTCCCGTTCCTCCAGGCCGTCCTCGGCTGGTCGGGGCTGCTGTCCACGCTGGCTCTGATGCCCATGGCCGTGACGATGATGGCGAGCTCCGGTCTCGCCCCCAAGCTGGCCGTACGCATCGGCTCCCGTCCGACCATGGCCGCGGGCGTCGCGCTGGGCGGCGCCGGACTCGCTCTCATGGCCGTCTTCGTCTCCGTCGACGGGGGCTACGTGACCATCCTGCCCGGCATGCTCGCCATGGGCATCGGGATGGGCTTGTCGATGACGCCCTCCACCGAGGCCATCACCGGCTCCCTGCCGCGCGAGAAGCAGGGCGTCGCCTCCGCACTCAACGACGTCACCCGCGAATTCGGGACCGCCCTCGGCGTCGCCCTGCTCGGCGCGCTGCTGTCCGCCGGCTACCGCGGTGCCATCGACGACAGGCTGGACGGGATCCCTCCGGAGGCCGCGAGGACGGCCCGGGAAGGCATCGCCAACGCCGTCGAGGTGGCCGGCGGCGCCGGCTCGTACGCGGGGAACCTGCTCCACGCCGCCCAGCAGTCCTTCGTCGACGGCTGGCAGCAGGCCATGTGGGCAGGCGTCGCCGTCATGGGTGCTCTGTTCGTCTACGTCACCCTGCGCGGCCCGAAGAACCCCGCCTCCACGACGGCCGGACACACCGGGACCACCGGACCCGTCACCGAACCGCAGTCGGCCGCCCGGTGACCGGCCGAGGCCGGGCGGATCCGCGGTGTCCGCCCGGCCTCGGGATCGATCGGTTCAGGTGGGCTGGGTCATGGGCAGTTGCCGATGTCGCTCTCGGAGGAGGCGAGGACGACGTTGGTCCTGGCCAGGCCGAGGGCGTCGACGGTTACGTGGACCGCGTTGACGGTCAGGCCCTTGTCGGGGGTGGAGAACGGGATCTGCTCGTTGAGGACGAGCTTGACGACGCCGACGTCCACCGCGGTGTTGGGCTGGATAGTGGTGGGTTCTGCGATGACCACCGTGCTGCCGACCTTGAGGAAGGCGATCGTGGTGGTCCCGGTGGATCCGGCGCAGGTGGTGGTGGAGCTGGAGTTGACGGTCTTGACGGTGATCACTGGGATGCCGGTGATCCCGATGGTGGTGTCGTCGATGGAGGCGGTCGCCACGGATTTGCCGGGGAACTCGGTGGTCGCGACCTTGGCGCACAGGGCGTGCGCACTGATCAGTCCGCTGAGGGTGGCCGTGCAGGGCACCGAGGTGGTGCTGGTCGAGGTGGTGGAGATGTGGCCGGTGTCGGGAACGGGGGCGATGTTGACCAGTTGGATGCCGGCCAGGGAGGCGGAGGCGGTCAGGCCGTAGGCCCGTCCGGTCAGCCGCTGCGGCGTGACGGTGACCTGTTCGTCGCTGCACGGTGAGGTGACGGAGTTGTTGTCGGCGTCGCCGCTGTAGGTGGCCGTCCACCGGTAGGTGCCGGCCGCGCCGATGGTCACGTTGCCGGATGCGGCGGTGCCGCTGCCGGACAGCGTGCCGGTGCGGGTGGCGATGGGCGTCGCGCAGGTGGTGTCGCCGGGGCCGTACAGCTTGAATGTGACGGTACCGGTGGGGTGGAACCCGCCGGAGACGGTGGCGGTGTCGGACACGACACCGCCGGCCGGCACGGACCCCGACGGGGTGGTGGCGATGCCTGGGGTGGCCTTGACGACCACGACCTGTTCGTCGCCGCACGGGGAGGTGGCCGGGTTGTTGGCGTCGTCGCCGCTGTAGGAGGCCACCCAGCGGTAGGTGCCCACCCCGCCCGCGGCGACGTTCCCGGACGCGGCGGTGCCGCTGCCCGACACCGTCCCGGTACGGGTCGCGATGGGCGTCGCGCAGGTGGTGTCGCCGGGCCCGAACAACTGGAACGTGACGGTGCCCGTCGGGTGGAACCCGCCGGACAGGGTCGCCGTATCGGAGATGTTCCCGCCCGCGGGCGCCTGGCCCGATGGCGTCGTGGCGATCGACGGGGTCGCCTTCGGGACGTGCTCGGTGATCGTCTCAGTGAAGCCCGGTGACAGGACGCCGTTGAGCAGGAAGTCCACCTTGCAGGTGATGGTGCTTCCCGGCACGGCTCCGGCGCCGACGGAGACGGCCTCGGTGAAGGTGGCGTCGTCGCCGCTGGTCACCGTCCGGCTGCCCGGGGTCAGGGACACCGACAGGTTCGGATCGCAGTCGCGCAGCTGGTGGGTGACCGTGACCGGCAGGTTGTGCAGGGCCGCCAGGATGGTGTCGCTGACCTCCGAGGAGTTGAGGCCGGAGAACAGCCGTCCGCCCGTGGCGTTGGTGATCGCGGTCGCCTGTCCGGTCGAGTTCAGCCCGGACAGGTCGAACGCGAGCACGGTGATGTCGGCTGCCTGCAGGGCGCTGATCGCGTCGGCCAGCGTATGGCCGTTGCTGGGGTCATGGCTGGGGGCGTCCCCGATCAGCAACACGATCCGGGTGCTGTTCGGCCGGAAGCCGACGGCCCCGGACGCGACCTGGAACAGGCCGTTGATGCCGTCCTCGGGGAAGTCGCCGCCGCCCGACGCGACCAGCGAGTTGATACCGCTGGTGACGTCGGCCTGATCCGCGGTGAGGTTCTGCGCCACCCGGAACGGCGTCGCGTCCCCCGCGTCCTTGTACTCGGCAACCGCGAACTGTGCGTCCGGCTGCGCCGAAGCGACGTTGGACAAGATGGTGTTCGCATTGGTCCGCACGTTCGAGATGACCCCGCCCATGCTCCCTGTCGTGTCGATCAGGAACGTGATATCCGGCTTGGGCGGGATCGCCGGAGTGGACACGGTCTTGGCGATCGTTGTTGATTCGCCTGGACTCAAATTCAGCGTCACGTCCGCCGGGGTGACCCCGGGCGCGGCGGACGCCGTCCCTGCCCCGGCCACCAGCATCGCACCGGCCACCACCGCGCATACGGCGGCCCGGACTCCTCGCGTCATTCTCACGGTGTCATTCCTTCTGGTGCGGCCTTGTGCCGCAACGAATTCGGGATCACTGGCCGTGCAAATCTCTGTGATTGCGCCGCCCGGAACGTCCTCTCCTCATATGTCGGCGCGCGCGGATACCAATCCGCATTGATTGACCTTTTCGGGTGCCAGTCGCTGATCAGCGAGGGAGTGTGGCCACGGTCATATGGTGACCGGTCGGCTAATAGATGTAAATAGGCCACTTACGGAAAGTTCCCGGCTGGCCACAGTAGGCCACTCCGCGCCGATGGGAGGACCCATGCTTCCGGCTCTCTGCAGCGCCTGAATTGTGGTTACGGGCATCGCCGAAGAGCCGACAGGCGTCCGCCAACGGCCATACGTCCCTTTGTTCGGGCGTTGCACGTGGTATTCGGCCTGTCGTTATCGTCGGCGGCGGTCTTCTGGATCGCGGCTCGCACGGTAGACCGAAAATCGGCTAGACGAGTAAGTCCTAAGTCGCTGTGAGGAGCACTGCGGGGAACGGTGAAGGGTGTCGATGATCCGTTTGTGACGACAGACATCAACACCCTTCTCACCGCACTGTACGTCAAGATCGATGACTGGCTGGGGTGTCCGGCCCGGCTCGGACGCCCACCCAAGCTCACCGACGCCGAACTGCTCACCCTGGCCATCGCTCAAGCCCTGCTCGGCATCCCCTCCGAAGCCCGATGACTGCGCTTCCTGCCCAAGCACCTGCCCGGAGCCTTCCCCTACCTCGAACGCGGGGTGCGACTGCTACGCCCGTCCTACCGCAACCGCACACCCCGCCCCGGCGAGCAGCACCTCAAACCCATCCGCCAGCTCATCGAATCGGTCAACGACACCCTCAAAGGCCAACTCGACCTGGAACTGCACGGCGGACGCAGCCCGCTGGGCGTCGCCGCCCGCGTCGCTCAACGGATCCTCGCGCTGACCGCGGCCATCTGGCACAACCGCGCCACCAGCCAGCCCATCACCCGATCACTGATCGCCTACGACCACTGGCCAGACTTCGGACTTACTCGTCTAGGGGGAATCGCACTTGGCGGCAGGGCGGCGCACCGCCCACCGATCACCGCGTGGTCGGCGGGATCGGGGCATCGCTTCGCCTCCGCGCTGGTCCTGCGATCAGAAGCGCCGGAACCCCGCGTAGCTCAGGCGCGCCAGTCGTCCTGGTAGTCGTCGTGCCAGCTGTACGCGGAGGCCTCCAGCTTCAGCAGGTGCTCCGCCTGGGTGTGCTCCTCGACCGCCAGGTAGAGATCGTCGAGGAGGACGGACTCCAGGTACGCCACGCGCTCCCGCTTCGCTTGCAGGTCCTGCTCGGCCCTCCAGTCACGCACGCCCGTCTCCGCGGCCAGGTCCGTCTGATGCAGGCCTTCCTCGATGCGGGCGTTCACGAACGCGATCAGCTCCCCGAACATGGATTCTCCGAGGTTCGCGCGCGTTCGGCGGGCCGCGGCGATGATCTCACGATAGCGGGCGGCGAGAGCGGGCTCCTCGGTGCCGGTGAGGCGTGTCCATGGGAAGCGAAGGACGATCGCCTCCCCGTCGGCCGGCTCTCCCTCACCCACGAACGCGGCCGCCCGGAGAAGCTCGACCGCGAGCAAGGGGCGGTTGCGGACGATCCCCAAGAGGGTCTCGTGATCAAGTGTTGCCATGGACCGGACATTACAATGAGTGACTATATGATCGCCAAGTGTGGTTGACAAAGGTGGGATGGTTTCCTTCTCCCTGGTGGAAGCCTTTACAACCGAGCGGCCTCAAGGTCCCGATCGCAGGCCGGTCCCTGGCACGGGTGGTGCGGGTCACTGCCCGTGTCCGCCCTGCCTGACCTTCTTGCTGCCCCAGCCGGCCAGCGCCGTTCCGGCGACGACGGCTACCCCGTAGCAAGCGAGACGTACGGCGAATCCACCGGGCAGCCATGTGAGCAGTCCGGCGTTTCCGTGGTCGGCCAGCAGCCGGATGGCGCCTTGCGCTCCCACGACCAGCAGCAACATGCCGATGGCCAGCACGGTGACGTGTTTCATGCGCGCTTGTCTCCTCTCGGTTCGTAGAGATCCTGGCGAAGGCCTCGGCGCACCCCCAACAGTTTGTGGTGCGATCGCACCATAACCCATGTTGGTACGATCGCACCACAAAACAGGTTCGAAGGACGGACGGCATGCCACGACAGGTGGACCATGACCAGCGCCGCCGCCAGATCGCCGAGGCCGTGTGGCGCCTGGCCGCCCGCGGCGGTTTGGAAGACGTCACCTTGAGGCAGGTCGCGGCCGAGGCCGAGGTCTCCGCCCGGCTGCTGCAGTACTACTTCGGCACCCGTGAGCAGTTGCTGCTCGGCACATTGGAGATCCTCAACGAGGACGCCGAGCAACGAGCCAGGGAACGCCTCGCGAAGCTCGGCGAAGCGCCCGGAACGCAGGCGATCGTGCGAGGAGTGCTGCTCGAACTGCTCCCGCTCGACAGGGAACGGCGCAACCGGCATGTGGTGTACGCCGCCTACTTCGTCCGCTTCCTGACCGACCCCGCTCTGGCCGAGGTCGCCCGGGACGCGCCGCGCGCGCTGGAGGATCTTCTCGCCGGCCTGATCGCACAGGGGCAGGAACTGGGCCAGGTGCCTCGTGACATCGACGCCGCGGCCGAGGCCGCGTTTCTGGTGGCGGGCGCCGACGGAATCCAGACGACCGTCCTGCTCGGACAGCGCAGTCCCGAAGAAGCCGTGGCCTTGATCGACCATCAGCTCGCACGCGTCTTCGCGACGGAGACTCGGAATTCGGTGTGAATCGGAACGAGGCCCGGCTTTGCTCGACGGCCTCGCCGCCGCGCGCCCACCTCCGGGCCGCGGACAGGCCTCGGGCCGGCGCACCCCCACAGGGACAGGTCCGTACGAGAATTCTTCGAGGAAATGCAGCGGAGGGTGTCGGATCCGGACGGCGGCGTTCGTAGCAGGGGTGACAGGCGGCCCGAGGGGGCGGCCACACGACGACAGGAGATGATCCCGATGGCGCAGTACCTGATGTCCGTGCTCAACGAGTCGGCCGTCGCCACCGAGGAGGAGCAGGCCGCGATCGACGTCTTCAACGAGCGGCTGCAGGCCGACGGTCACTGGGTGTTCGCCGCGGGACTCGCGTCGCCCGGCGCGGCCACCGTCGTCGATGGCCGGGACGCTGAGCCGGTGTTCACCGACGGGCCCTACCTGGAGTCGAAGGAGCACATCATCGGCTTCTGGATCATCGAGGCGCCGCACCTCGACGTGGCGCTGCGGCTCGCCGCCGCGGGGTCGAAGAGCTGCAACCGGAGGGTCGAGCTCCGGCCGATCCTGGGCGAATGACACACGTCGACGAGGTGATCACCCGGGTTCACCGCGAGGAGTGGGCCCGGGTGGTCGCGACCCTGGCCAGGCGCCTTGGAGACCTCGACGTCGCCGAGGAGATGGCCGCCGAGGCGTTCGCGACCGCCGTCGAGCGCTGGCCCGCGGAGGGCGTTCCGCCGAATCCCGGCGCGTGGCTGACCACCACCGCCCACCGCAAGGCCATCGACCGGCTCCGGCGTGAGGTCAGGCGCGAGGAGAAGCACAGGGAGGCGCTGATGTTGTCCGGCACCCCCGAGCCGCTCGGCGTCGTCGACGACGACCGGCTCCGCCTGGTGTTCACCTGCTGCCATCCCGCTCTCGCCATGGAGGCGCGGATCGCGCTGACCCTGCGGATGGTCGGCGGGCTCACCGTGCCCGAGATCGCCCGCGCGTTCCTGGTCGAGGAGACCGCCATGGGGCAGCGGATCACGCGCGCGAAGGCGAAGATCAAGGCGGCGAGGATCCCGTACGGCGTGCCGTTCCGGGAGGACCTCCCGGCCCGGGTCACCGGGGTCCTCACCGTCCTCTACCTGATCTTCAACGAGGGTTACCTGGCCTCGGACCCCGGCAGGGAGCCGGTCCGCGGCGACCTGACCGCCGAGGCGATCCGGCTGACCCGGCTGGTGCGCGCGTTGCTGCCGGCGGACGGCGAGGCCGCCGGGCTGCTGGCGCTGATGCTGCTGACGGAGGCGCGCCGGGCCGCGCGGGTGTCGGCGAGCGGCGAGCTGGTCGCCCTCGGCGAGCAGGACCGCGGCGCCTGGGACCGTGAGCTGATCGCCGAGGGCCACGCCCTGGTCCGCGCGCGCCTCGCCTCGGGGGAGGCGCCTGGGCGCTACCAGATCCTCGCCGCGATCAACGCCGTCCACACCGACGCCCGCGACGTCCGGGACACCGACTGGTCGCAGGTCGTCGCGCTCTACGACCACCTGGTCCGCCTCGACCCCTCGCCGATCGTACGGCTCAACCGGGCGATCGCGGTCGCCGAGATCGACGGCCCGCAGGTGGCGCTGGCACAGGTGGACGCTCTGCCGCTGGAGGGCTATCACGCCTTCCATGCCACCCGCGCCGACCTGCTGCGCCGGCTGGGCCGCAGCGCCGAGTCCCGGGCGGCGTACGACCGGGCCATCGCGCAGGCCGCCAACACCGCCGAGGCGGCGTACCTCGTCCGCCGCCGCGACCAGCTGGCCGGCCCGTGAACCGCGTCACCCGGGCCACCGCCTCAGCCGCACCGGTCCGGGAACTCGACCCGGAGACGGCGGCGTGTCATCTGTGCGGGGGAGCGGTGGACCGGCGTTCGACGAGGCGGACGGCGAGCATCGTGTCGCGGCTCGTCGTCTCGGGGCGGCGGATGCGCTGGACGAGGTGCCAGACGGCCTGGGCGCCGAGCAGTTCCTTGTCGGAGGCGATCGTGGTGAGGGGCGGGGAGGCGTGCGCGGCCATCGCCACGTCGTCGTATCCGATCACGCTGACGTCGGCGGGCACCCGCAGGCCCCGCTCCCGCAGCGCGTCGAGCGCACCGAACGCCGACAGGTCGTTGGCGCAGAACACGGCGGTGGGCGGCGTGGGCAGGTCGAGCAGCGCCGTCATCTGCTCGTACCCGGTCCGCGCGGTGAAGTCTCCGGGCCGCACGTACGCCGGGTCGGGGGCCAGGCCGTGCTCGGCGCAGGCCCGGCGATAGCCCGCCAGCCGCCGGGCGGCGGGCACGATGTGCGCTCCCGCCGTGATGATCGCCGGTGGCGGGCTGGTGTGACCGAGTCCGATGAGGTGGCGGGTGGCGAGGTATCCGCCGGTCTCGTCGTCGTGGCGCACGTAGTCCACCGGCAGGTCGATGACGGCGTGCTCCAGCAGGACGCAGCTCACGCCCGCGTCGAGGATCCTCGCCAGGTGGTCGCGGCTCGCGCCGACGTTCAGCACGAGCAGCCCGGCGACCTGGCCGCGCTCGACGCACAGCGGCAGCCGGTCCCCCTGCGGCTGGATCACCTCGTACGTCATCGAGAGGTCGAGCTCCGCGCACGCCTGCTGCGCGCCGTACACGACGGGGGCGTAGTAGAGGTTGCCGGGGGAGAACAGCTCGCTCACCCACGACACGAACCCGATCATGCCGGTCTCGGCCGGTCGGCGGGCCCGCGGGCGGTAGCCGAGCTCCTCGGCGGCCTGGCGGACCACCGAACCGGTGGAGGGCGATACCCACGTCTTGCCGGCGAAGACCGCGGAGGCCGTGCCGATCGAGACGCCGGCTCGCTCGGCCACCTCCTTGAGGGTGGACCGTCGCGTCGTCCGCCGCATACGCCCTCCACGAGGGGGCCGATCTCAGTGTATGTCCTGAAATCTCAGTGAAATTTCGTCCTTCTCGCGACGTTAGGCCGTGGTGGCATCACCCGTCAAGGGGTCATATATCGGTCTTAACCGCTCATTGACCCCCGTGTGAGGGCGGCGTAGCTTCATGCGGGATGTCGTGGTTTCACTGAAATCAGAGGAGAGCGATCGTGGCTTCCGACAGCACCGGCGTGGCGATCGTCGGCTGCGGCAACATCGCGGCCCGGTACGCCGCCGACCTGGCCCGTTATCCGGAGATGCGCCTGGTCGGCGCCCAGGACGTGCTGCCGGAGCGGGCCGAGGCGCTGGCGGTCCCGCACGGCGGCAGGGTGTACGGCACGCTCGACGAGGTGCTCGCCGACGACGACGTGGACATCGTCGTGAACCTGACCGTCCACCGGGCGCACTACGAGGTGATCCGCCGCAGTCTGGAGGCCGGCAAGCACGTGCACAGCGAGAAGCCGCTGGCGCTGACCCATGAGGAGGCGGCCGGGCTCGTGGAGATCGCGGAGAGCCGCGGCCTGCGGCTGGGCTGCGCCCCGGCGACCTTCCTCGGCGAGGCTCAGCAGACCACGCTCAAGCTGCTCAGGGAGGGCCGCGTCGGACCGGTGCGGCTCGTCTTCGCCGAGGTCAACTGGGGCAGGATCGAGGCATGGCACCCCGAGCCCGACGGCTTCTACGCCGTGGGGCCGCTCTTCGACGTCGGGGTCTACCCGCTCACGATCGTGACGACGGCACTCGGACCGGCCCGGCGGGTCACCGCGTTCTCCTCCGTCGTCTGGCCCCGCCGCACGCGCCTGGACGGCAGCGAGTTCACGATCACCACGCCCGACTACGTGGTGGCCAACGTGGAGTTCGACGGTGGCGTCCTGCTCCGCCTGACCTGCTCCTTCTACGTGCCCAACGGCTCCACCCGGCAGCAGGGGGTGGAGTTCCACGGGGACGACGGCTCGCTGCTGCTGGAGAGCTGGCACGACTTCGACCCGTCCGTGGAGGTCCGTGCGCCGGGCCGCGACCCCGAGCCGGTGCCCCCGCTGCGGGAGCCGTGGAAGGGGGTGGAGTGGGGGAGGGCGGTGCGCGACCTCGCCGCGGCGATCCGGGAGGACCGCCCCCATCGGGCCACCGGCCGCCAGGCCGCGCACGTGGTGGAGATCCTCTGCGCCGCCAGGGAGTCGTACGAGACGGGCAAGCCGGTCGAGCTGACCTCGGACTTCACCCCGCCCGCGCCGATGGAGTGGGCCCTGTGACCACGTGACGAGCGCCCGCCCAGCGGGCGCCAAGCGCTGTCCAAGTAGCGGCCAATCGGCGACCGGCAGGCTCTTCCCAGACACGGAAACGACGACTGTCCGGGAGAAGACCATGTCGAGACTGACCAGGACGATCACCTGCCTGGCGGCGGCCGCCGCCGTCGCCGGCACGATCACCGCCGCCCCCGCCGCTCACGCCGAACTCAAGCCGGGCGAATGGGCGGGGCTCTATCTTTACGACGACTCGTGGTACGAGGGAGAGCACCGCGTCTTCACGTACTCGAACGGCAGCATCGGGTTCTCCGACCGCGCGAGCTCGATCGTGAACAACAGCTGGCTCGCCTGGGTCGTCTACGACGACAGGGACTTCAGGGACCGCCGCTACTGCATCCGCCCGTGGGAGAAGGTGGACGTCCTCGGGGCGCCGCAGTGGAAGTTCAACGACAAGATCTCGTCGGTCCAGCTCCTCAACAGCTACAACTGCGACGGGTATCCGACCTTCTCCTAGACCTGGTCGTGCGGCTCCCGGAGGCGTACGGGGCCGGTCGTGCCGCGCAGGGAGATGGGCGGGGCGACGAGGAGATGACGGTGGGGGGTGGCGGGCTCGGCGATGCGCTGGATGAGCATCTCGACGGCGTGCGCGCCGAGCTCGTCGGCGGGCATGTCGGCGGCGGTGAGCGGCGGGTGCAGGCTCTCGGCCCACAGACGCGCGGAGACGCCGGTGACGGAGAAGTCGCCGGGCACCGCCAGGCCCGCCCGCTCGATCGCGCGGTACATGCCGGGCATGGCGGCCTCGTTGATGGTCGCGATGGCGGTGAGACCGGGGTCCTCGGCGAGTAGCCGCTCGACGCAGGACTGCCCGGATCGGGCGTCGTCGGCGCAGCACACCTCCACGCCTTCCACCCCGCGTTCGGCCGCGGCGCGGGTGAAACCGGCCTGGGCCCGATGGGCGGGGCCGTATCCGGCGGCCACTAGCTCGGCGGACCGGTTCACCAGGGCGATCCGGCGGTGGCCGAGGTCGGCCAGGTGGTGCACGCATCCGGAGATCAGGGTCTCGTAGTCGACGTCCACCCAGGACATCTCGTCGGGGCGGCTCGTGTGGCCGATGCCGACGAACGGCAGCCTGCTCCGCCGCAGACGGGCGACCCGGTCGTCCTCCAGCCGTATCTCCATCAGGATGACGCCGTCCACCCGCCTGCCGCTGACCACCCGTTCGAACGAACGGTCGTGCTCCCCGCCGGACGGCGACAGCAGGACGTCGAGGTCGGCGCGGGCGGCGGCGTCGACGACGCTGGCGACGAACCCGAGCTGCAGGTCCGTCAGACGCCGGCTGGCCGGGGGGACGACCAGGCCGATGGTCCGGGTCCTGCCCTCCTTGAGCGCCTTGGCGGTGGCGTTGGGCTGGTAGCCCAGCTCGTCGATGACCGCCTGGATGCGGCGGCGGGTCTCCTCGGCCACCGGGCGTTTGCCGCTCAGGGCGTAGGAGACGGTGCTGCGCGCCACGCCCGACCTCCTGGCGATCTCCCCGATGTTCACCGGCGCCCCCTTTGATCCCACCAACCGCTGATCCGACCGACCGCGTCCATCCTAGGTCGAACCGATGAGCCTGCCACTCGGCGGGTGGATTCGGCGGTATCCATTGACGTCGGCGATATGTAGGCCTATGTTCATGCGAACCGATTCGATATCCAACGAAACAGCCGCGTAACGCGCGTCAGCGGAGGTTACGATCATGAGATCAGCGGCACCGGGCCGGCACGTGGCCGGTCTGGCTATTGCGGCCCTTGCGGTCGCCTCGGGGCTCGCGGGATGCTCCTCGTCCGGCGAGCCCGGCGACTCGACCGGTGCGGGCGCCCAGGCGTCCGGCAGCCAGGCCGCCGGCGGCGGGACGTACACGATCTGGGACCCCTACCCGCAGCACGACAAGAGCTCCGACTGGGTCAAGCTGCTGGAGACATGCGGCACCCAGGCGGGCGTCACGGTCGAGCGCACAGCGTACGACACCACCGACCTGACGAACAAGACGCTGCTCGCCGCGCAGCAGGGCAACGCGCCGGACGTGCTCATCGTCGACAACCCGGTGGTCTCCACGCTGGCCGAGGCCGGGGTCCTCACCAGCACCGAGGAGAACAAGCTCGACACCTCCACGATCGCGCCGAACCTGCTGGCGGCCGGGCAGAGCGGGGGCAAGACCTACGGCGTCCCGATCGGGGCCAACACCCTCGCGCTCTACTACAACAAGGGAGTGCTGAAGAAGGCCGGCGTGGACATCGGGTCGGTCAAGGACTGGGCGTCGCTGACCGCCGCCCTGGAGAAGGTCAAGGCCGCGGGCAAGAAGGGGATCACGTTCTCGGCGATCGGCACCGAGGAGGGCAGCTTCCAGTTCCTGCCCTGGTTCTGGGGTTCCGGCGCGCAGCTCACCAAGCTCGACTCACCCGAGGGCGTCTCGGCGGTCGCGCTGTGGACCGACTGGCTGAAGAAGGGGTACGCCCCCAACTCGGTGATCAACAACACCCAGACCACGAGCTGGCAGGAGTTCGCCGGCGGCGACTTCGCCTTCGCCGAGAACGGCACCTGGCAGCTCGCCAACGCCGAGAAGGCCGGGTTCGAGTACGGCATCATCCCCGTTCCCTCGAAGGATGGCGGCACCGCGCCCGCCCCGACCGGCGGTGAGTTCGTGAGCATCCCGGTGCAGCAGGACACCGCCCGCTACGCCGTCTCCCAGAAGCTGGTGGCCTGCCTGACCAGCACGGACAACTCCCTGAGCACGACGACGACCCTGTCGTACATCGCGCCCACCGAGGAGGTGCAGGCCAAGCAGGTGGAGCAGAACGCGGGCCTGAAGGTGTGGGTGGACGCGGTCAAGGCGGCCAAGGGCCGCACCAGCGACGACCTCGGCACCAAGTATCCGAAGATCTCCGAGCCGATGTGGAACGCGGTGCAGGCCGCGCTGAGCGGCTCGAAGAGCCCGCAGCAGGCGATGGCCGACGCCCAGACCGCCGCGGCGAGCGCCACGCAGTAGCCGCGGGCCGCGGGGGTGATGGACAGGCCCCGGGGATCGGCGCCCCGGGGCCCCTTTCCGAGATCCTCTCGCGGCCTCCCGTCGGACGAAGGACAGCATGAATCACGTGACACAGGCGCCCGCGCCGCCCGCCGCCGCGCGCGCACCGGCC
>QFZU02000116.1 GCA_003260025.2 Microbispora triticiradicis
CGGCGCGCCCTCGCCGGGGGCCGGTGCGGCCACCGCGAGGCCCGGGGACCCGGCCGCCCCGCGGAGCGGCCAGGGGTCCGGGCAGCAGACCGGGCCGGGCGGCACGTCCCCAGGAAGCGGGGAGGCGGAGCAGGTCCAGTGCGGGCGGTTCCGGCCGGAGATCTGCGCGATGTACCAGAAGGTGGCCGAGACCGGCAGGGCCACCAAGGAGGCGGTCGACCTCCTCCGGCGGTCGAGCCCGATCTCCGTGCCCGGCCGGATCAAGGTGCCGACGCTTCTCGTGCAGGGCCAGCGCGACTCGCTGTTCCCCCTCTCCCACGCCGACGCCAACGCCCGGGCCATCGCCGCGACCGGCGCTCCCGTGGAGGTGGCCTGGTTCAACGGCGGCCACGACGGCGGCGACGGCGAGGCGGACTGGCTGTCCGACAAGACGGCAGGATGGTTCGACCGCTATCTCAAGCGGTCCGGCTCCCCCGCCGACGCCGCCTCGGCCGCGTTCACCGTGACCCGGGACGGCGGACGCGACCCGGGCACCCGCCGCCCGGTGCTCCTGCACGCGACCGCGGGCCGATATCCCGGCCTGGTGGGCGGGGAACGAACCACGATCGCCCTTCACGGTTCCGCCCAGCCGGTCGCCAACCCCGCGGGCGGGTCACCGGCGTCGATCTCGGCTGTGCCCGGCCTCGGCGGACTGCTCGGCGGCGCCGGCGGAGGTGGCGGAGGCGGCGTGTCGGTCGCGCTGGACATGCCGGGCCAGGCGGCCGTCTTCGAGTCCGCCCCGCTGGCCCGGCCCACCCAGGTCACCGGCAGCCCGGCCGTCCGGATCAGGGTCTACGGCACGGGCGAGGCCACGCTGTTCGCCAAGCTCTACGACGTCTCCGGGGGGTCGCTCCCGGTGCTGCCGTCCGGCCTCGTCGCGCCGCTGCGGGTGACCGCGAGCGAGGCGGGCACACCGGTCACGGTGACACTCCCGGCCGTCGACAGGCGCTTCGACGCCGGGCACCGGATGCGGGTGGTGGTGTCGACCACCGACCTCGGCTACGCGACGCCCGCCGCCCCCGCCGTCTACCGGATCGGGCTGGAGTCCCCGGCGCTGGAGGTCCCGGGGTTCGCGGCGCTGCGGACGCCCGCCACCGGCCCCGCCTGGTGGACGTGGGCCATGCCGCTCGCGGCGATCCTGATCGCGGCCGTCCTCCTGCTGACCGGCCGGGCCGCGAGGCGCGACCCGGCCCCTACCGGCGACCGGGCGGCAGACGCCGGGCCGGCCGAGGTGCCCCTGGTGATCAGCGGGCTGGTCAAGCGTTACCGCAACGGCGAGAAGGCCGTCGACGGCCTGTCGTTCCGGGTCGAGAAGGGGCAGGTGCTCGGCCTGCTCGGGCCGAACGGCGCGGGCAAGACGACCACCATGCGCATGCTGATGGGTCTCATCCATCCCGACGAGGGCGAGATTCGGATCTTCGGCACCCGCGTGGCGCCGGGGGCGCCCGTGCTGTCCCGGCTGGGGTCGTTCGTCGAGGGGCCGGGGTTCCTGCCGCACCTGTCCGGGCGGGCCAACCTGGAGCTGTACTGGCGGGCCACCGGCCGTCCGCCTCAGGACGCCCACCTGGAGGAGGCGCTGGAGATCGCCGGGCTCGGCGCGGCCCTGGACCGCGCGGTGCGCACCTACTCCCAGGGCATGCGGCAGCGCCTGGCCATCGCGCAGGCCATGCTCGGCCTCCCCGACCTGCTCGTGCTCGACGAGCCGACGAACGGCCTCGACCCGCCGCAGATCGCCGAGATGCGCCGGGTGCTCAAGGCGTACGCCGAACGGGGGCGCACGGTCATCGTCTCCAGCCACCTGCTCGCGGAGGTCGAGCAGACCTGCACCCACGTGGTCGTCATGCATCGCGGACGGCTGGTGTCGGCCGGGCCGGTCGGCGACCTGCTCGGCACCGCCACCACCGCCAACGGCGCCGGCCCGCGCCTGGAGGACGTGTTCCTCGACCTGATCGGAGAGCGCCGTTGAGCCCGATGGATCGACCGGCCCCGGACGTGGCCGGAGAAGCCCCCGCCGCCGGGCGGGCCGTCCGGCACGACGGGCCGGACGCACACGGGAGCGACGCGGACGGCCGCACGCCCGGACAGGCGGCGGCCGCGCACGCGCCCGGATACGCGCCGGGACGCACGCTGCCGCTGCGGGTGGAGTTCGTCCGGCAGTTGCGCCGCCGCCGGACGATGGCGATGTTCGGCGTGCTGCTCGCCCTGCCCTGGGTGCTCGTGGTGGCGTTCCAGTTCGGCCCGGCCGGGCGGGGCCAGGGCAGCCTGCGGCTGTCGGACCTCGCCACGGCGGGCGGGCTCAACTTCGCGGCGTTCGCCCTGTCGGTGTCGGCCAGCTTCCTGCTGGTCGTCGCCGTGGCGCTCTTCTGCGGCGACACGGTGGCGAGCGAGGCGAGCTGGTCGTCGCTGCGCTACCTGCTGGCCGCCCCGGTCCCCCGCGACCGGCTGCTGCGCCAGAAGCTGGTGGTGGCGCTGGCGTACTCGGCCGCCGCGGTGACCGTGCTCCCGCTGATGGCCCTGCTCGCCGGCACGCTCGCCTTCGGGTGGAACGACACCACCGTGCCGGGGACGGGCGAGGTGATCCCCGCCGCCGACGTGCTGCCGAAGTTCGCCGTCGTGATCGGGTACGCCATGGTCAGTCAGCTGGTCGTCGCCTCGGTGGCCTTCCTGCTGTCGGTGACCACCGACTCCCCGCTCGGCGCGGTCGGCGGCGCGGTCGGCCTGGTGATCGTCAGCAGCATCCTCCAGGCGGTCGAGGCGTTGGGCTCGCTGCGCGAGTTCCTGCCCACGTTCTGGAACGCCGCGTGGCTCGACGCCCTCGCGCCGGAGCCCGAGTACGGCGGCATGGTGAAGGGCGTGGCGATCTCGGTGACCTATTCGGCGATCATCGTCGCCTTCGCCTTCCGCCGCTTCCGGCGCCGGGACGTCGTCTCCTGACCAGGCCGGGTTCCTTGACCGGGCCGGGTTCCCTGACCGGGCCGGTCTTTTGAACGAGGCGGTCCGCTGACCGGGCGCGGCGGGACCGGGGCGCGAGGGCCGCGCCGAATGCGCTTCCCCCGCACCGGGTGTCAGCCGCTGCTGACCGGGATGACGGCCGTCAGCGTGGTGCCCTGGCCGGCCGGGCTGGTGACCTCGATCGTGCCGCCGAGTGCCTGGACGCGGTCGAGGAGGCCGATGAGACCGGAACCCCCGCGCGGGTCCGCGCCGCCCTTCCCGTCGTCGCGGATCGCGACCCGCGCGGCTTCGCCCACCGCGTCGACCTCGACGCACACCAGCGAGGCGTGCGCGTGCTTGGCGACGTTCGTCAGCGACTCGGAGACGATGTAGTAGACCGCCACCTCGACCCGCTCGGGAAGGCGCCCGTCGAGACGCACCCGCAGATCGACGGGAACCGACGATCGGCGGGCGAGCATCTTCAGGGCCGGCGCGAGGCCGCCCTTGGACAGGATCGCCGGGTGGATGCCGCGGGACAGCTCCCGCAGGTCCTCCAGCACCTGCGTCAGGCCCTCGGCCGTGCGGGAGAGCTGTTCCCTGAGCTTCGGCAGTTCGGGAGGCACGGCGGACTCCGCCATCCGCAGTTGCAGTCCCAGGGAGACGAGGCGCTGCTGGGCACCGTCGTGCAGGTCGCGTTCGATGCGGTGCCGGGTCTCGTCCGAGGCCGCGACCACGCGGGCGCGTGAGGCGGCGAGCTCGTCGCGGGCCTGGGCGTTGGAGACCGCGGTGGCGACGAGTTCGGTGAAGTCCCGGATGCGTTCCTCGATGCCCTCGGGCTGCGGATCAAGGCCGCGGAAGAAGGCGATCATCACGCCCCACAGGCGAGCCTCGACGACGATCGGGCTGGCGATCGCGGAGACGACCTTGTCGTCCCTGACCCAGGTGTCCAGCTCTCCCGCCGCGCCCTCGGCCGTCCCTTCGGCCGCGGCCATCCTGGCCGGCTGTCCCGTACGCAGGATCAGGGCGGACAGGCTGTCCCCCCGGAGCGGCCGGTGTGAGCCGATCGGCGGCCCCGGGCCGCCGTCCGAGGCGCTCCAGAAGCTCATCAGGGCGACCGTCCGGTCGGGCTCGTATCGCTCGACCGCCGTGTGGTCCGCGTTCACGATCAGACCCATCTCGCGGGCGACCGCGCCGAAGATCTCCGCCGGGCGGACGCCACGCGCGACCAGCGTCGCGACCCGGCGCAGGGCGGCCTGCTCGTCGGCGACCCTCTCGAGCTCGTCCCGGCTCGCGGCCAGTGCGTTCCCGATGGCCTCACGGTCACACGCCGCCGCCAGCACCGCCTCCAGTGAGGGCACCACGCGCTCCCGGAGGCGGCGCAGCACCGGCGCCGGCAGATCCGCGGGCGCGACGAGCGTGCCGAGCCGTACGTCGTCGTCGCTCAGCGGCAGTGCGATCTTGTCCGGGTCCCCCGCGCCGGCCGCTCCGAGCTCCACGGCCAGGAACGGCAGGCCGAGGCCCTGCGCCAGACGACGGGCCACGACCGGCAGCGCGGCGCGCAGGTGCTCGGCGCGCAGGAGGAGGCGGGCCGTGGCGGCCTCCAGATCGGCCTCGCCGCGGCGTTCCTCCGCCTCCATCAGCAGCGTCCGCATCAGCGCGGCGGCGGCGCTGACCAGTAGCCCGACGACCAGGAAGATCAGCAGCGGCATCCACGACCAGCCGCTGAAGACGGTGACCGCGTGGCGGGGAACGACCAGGAAGTAGTCGTAGACGAAGCCGCTCGCCACGGCGGTGAGCATGCCGAGCGGCAGGCCCCACAGGTAGGAGACCACGAGAACGCCGACCAGATAGACTACGTTCAGGGCGTTCGAGGGGGCCACCCGCTCCAGCAGGAAGGTCAGAAAAGTCTCCGCCGTCACGCATGCGACGCCGACGATGACGCCCACCAAGAGGGGCGGGCGCGTCACGCGGAGCAGCGACAACAGCATTCGCGCGCGCATAAGCCCACGTTACGCGGCTGTTCGCACCACGTCGACGCAGATCGGACGACCACGGCTGGCACGGCCGCCCCGATCGCCGGCGCGATCGAGGCACGACCCTCGATCCGGCGTGACCTGCGCACGCGGAAGGCGGCGGAGCGGTGGACGAGACCCCGAGCCGGGTGATCCTGGCGGACGACGACGTCCTGCTGCGGGAGGGGCTCGCGAGCCTGCTGGAGCGCGCGGGATTCGAAGTGGCGGGGCAGGCGGGGGACGCGTCCGAGTTGCTCGCCCTGGTCCGGGAGCACCACCCCGACCTCGCCGTCATCGACATCCGGATGCCCCCGGGACACACCACGGAGGGCGTCGAGGCGGCCAAGGTCATCCGCGCGGAACTTCCCGACGTGGGCATCCTGCTGCTGTCCGCGCACATCGAGGTCGACCAGGCGATGGAGCTGCTCGCGGCGGGCCAGCGGGTCGGCTACCTGCTCAAGAGCCGGGTGACCGCGGTGTCCGACTTCGTCGAGACGCTCGAACGCATCGTCCACGGCGGCTCGGTCGTCGATCCCAGCCTCGTCGCCGAGCTGATCAACGCCCGCCGCCGGCACGATCCGCTGGAGGAGCTCACCCAGCGTGAGCGCGAGGTGCTCGCCCTGATGGCGGAGGGCCGCTCGAACGCGGGGATCGCGCACAAACTGTGGATCACCGAGGGCACCGTCGAGAAGCACGTCCGCAGCATCATGTCGAGGATGCGGCTGCCGGAGACCGAGGACGACCACCGCCGCGTGCTCGCCGTACTCGCCTTCCTCGACGCCCGCTGACGCCGTACGGCGGCGCCCGGACCCAGCACGGGAACATCGGCGGCGCCTCGGCCGGGACCGAAGCGGCCGCTTCAGGCGTCCGCTCTCCGCAGGATCTCGTCGATGGCCCGGCCCGACAGTCTCGGCTTGGACAGGAAGGCGAGCGCCGGGCTGGACGCGATCATCTCGGCGAAGTCCTGCTCGTCGTACGTCGAGATCAGGATGACCCGGGGCGGGCGCTCCCCCGTCTCCGCGCAGAGCCGCGGCACCAGGTCGAAGCCGCTCTCCTCGCCCAGGTCGATGTCGACCAGCACGACATCCGGCTGGAGCTCCTGACAGTTCCGGAGAGCCTCGGCCGTGGTGGACGCCGCGCCCACGACGGAGATGCCGTCCGCCTCCAGCAACGGGCGGGCGGCGTCCTTGAAGTGATCGCTGTCGTCGACGATGAGACACCGCAGAGGCACAACACCAGGCTTACACCGGCTCGCGTCCGCGTCATTGCAGGTAGCTGGCATCTTGGCATGCCGGTGGACACCCGTGCGAGATGGGGGCTGCCCGCGCAGACGCCGCGCTCTCCACGAGCGATCGTAGGGGGGTGAGCGAGCGACCGCGAAGCCGGCGAGGTCACGGGACAGGAAGAGGGCGGCGATGCTGACCGACCGTCACGACGCGTGGGCCGACGGGATCGACGGCCGTGGCCCGATGCGGCCTTCCGGCGTCGGCACCGCACTCCTGCGCTCCCCGAGCCGGGCTACCCGGCCCGGGCCGGCGCCCCGCGAACCGTCCTCCTCATCTGAAGGATCGAGGTGACACGCATGTGCCCCACCTGCCCGCACACTCCGCCGTGTCCGCCCGCGTACGCGCACGACCACGAGGCGGCCCGACTGGTGGCGTTCCATCCCGAGCAGGGGTGGGGCCTGCTCTGCAACGGCGTCGTGGTGTTCGAGGACACCGGCGAACTGCTGCCCGACGGCCGGAGCCTTCCCACGCACCGGGCCCGCTGCGCGCGGGCCGCGTGATGAGGGATATGGACATGATGTGCTCGCTCGTCCCGTTGAGCCGGCGGCCGGAAGACGACGTGCCGGCCGTCCATCGCTCCTGCTGGACCCTGCCCCTCGACGCGTCGTCCACGTGCCTGGCACGCCGGTTCGTCCGCGCCGCACTGCGCGACTGGTGCGGCGACGGAGACCGGGAGGCGGCGGAGGTGGCCGAACTCCTCGTCAGCGAGCTCGTCGCCAACGCCATGCGGCACGGGCGGGGATCACCCCTCCTCACCCTCCTGCTGCTGCGGGACGACACCCTCCGGTGCGAGGTCGAGGACGAGGCCCGCGTCCCGGTCCGGGCACGCGGCACGGCATCGCGCGACGACGCCGCCCAGCGCGAGGAGGAGGGCGGGCGGGGACTGCTGATCGTCGACACGCTGTCCCGCGCCTGGGGCGTGCTCCCCACCCGCAGGGGCAAGGCCGTCTGGTTCGAGCTCCCCATGAACGCCTAGTCCCAGTGGGGCGGGCGCTCCTCCAGCAGGTGGGAGACGTCGGAGTCGGAGCGCCACTCGCCCCACCCGAGGTCGGTGTCGTCGCTCGTCTGGTCTGGCAGCACCGGCAGCCCCTCGTCGAAGAGGTCCACCGGACGCATGTCATCCGGATGCCGCATACTCACGATCCCAATGCTATCGGCTCCTGCAGGGGCCCGTGGAGACGCCTGTCGCCCCCTGGGACTCCTTCCGGTGAGGGGAGAAACAACAGCCTCGCCGGCGTACCGGCCTCACGCCCGTACGACCGGACAGCCGGCGGCGGCGCGGGTACGATGCGGGAGCAGGGAGCACGCCGGACAAATCCCCCCGTGAGGCGGCATGGCAGCGCCAGCAGGATGGCGGCAAGAGGGCAACCTGCCCGTGGAGCTCACCGGCTTCGTCGGGCGGACACGGTTACTCGCGTCGCTCAGGCAGAGGTTGCAGGAGTCCCGGCTCATCACGGTCACCGGCATCGGCGGCGTCGGCAAGTCCCGCATGGCGCTGCGCCTGGCGCACCAGGTGCGGCGGCGGTTCAGGGACGGCGTCTGGTACGTCGACCTGGCCCGCCTGCAGGACCCGGCGATGGTGTACCACACGATCACGGCCGCGCTCGGCATCGCGGACCAGTCCCCGCGCGAGGGGTCGGACACGCTCGCCGAATGGCTGGCCGAGCGGGAGATCCTGCTCATCCTGGACACCTGCGAGCATCTGGTCGACGCGTGCGCCCGGCTCACGGAGGACCTCCTCGGCACCTCGCCGCACCTGCGGATCCTCGCGACCAGCCGGCGCTCGCTGAACGCGGCGGGAGAGCACACGGTGGCCGTGCCGCCGCTCACGGTACCCGGCGAGGACCTGTCGGACGATCCCTTCACCAACGAGGCGGTCGAACTGTTCGGCACGCGGGCCTCCGCCGTGGTGCCCGACTTCACGGTGGACGAGGACAACATCGCGGCCGTCGCCGAGCTGTGCCGCCGCCTCGACGGCATCCCGCTGGCGATCGAACTGGCGGCCGTACGCCTGCGCACGCTGTCGGTCGAGCAGATCCTCGCCCTGCTCGCCGACCGGTTCAGCCTGCTGGCGGGGGCCAGTCGCACGGCTCTGCCGCGGCACCAGACGCTGCGCGCGGCGATCGGGTGGAGCCACGAGCTGTGCGAGCCCGCCGAGCGGCTGCTGTGGGCCCGGCTGTCGGTGTTCGCCGGCGACTTCGACCTCGACGCGGCCCGGCAGGTCTGCGCGGGCGACGCCCTGCCCGCCGACCGGATCCTCGACGTGATCACCGGTCTGGTCGACAAGTCGGTCCTGCTGAGCTTCGCCACCCCGGCCGGGCAGCGGTACCGGCTGATCGACACGCTGCGGCAGTACGGCGGCGAGTGGCTGGACAAGCTCCGCGAGACGCAGGACCTGCGGCGGCGCCACCGCGATCACTACCTCCGGCTCGCCGAGCTCAGCGAGCACTCCTGGTCGGGGCCCCGTCAGGTGCACTGGTTCAACCGGATGCGCCAGGAGCACGACAACATCCGGGTCGCCCTCGACTACTGCCTGTCAGCGCCGGGAGAGGAACGCGTCGGCCTGGAACTGCTGTCGGCCCTGTGGTTCCTCTGGGTGGCCTGCGGCTTCGCCCGCGAGGGGGTGGTCTACCTGGAGCGCGCCCTCAAGGCGAGCCCGGCGCCGAGCAGGGAACGCTGCAAGGCGCTGTGGGTGCTGGCCTACATCCGCAGCGCCCAGGGAGACATGGCAGGCGCGCTGGCCGCGGCCGAGCAGTGCAGCACCGACGCGGTGCGGGTGGGCGACTCGGGCGCCGTGCTGCTCGCGACGAAGATGCAGGGCACCGCCGCCATGCTGCAGGGCGACGCGAAGAAGGCGACGGCGCTGCTCGGCGTCGCGATCGAGTTCCACCGGGGCGGCCGGGAGCTGAACCCGGGCCTGCTCCCGGCGATCGTCGAGCTGTCCATGGTGCTGCTCGCGCAGGGCGAGTTCGAGGAGGCGGAGACGCTGCTGGCCGACTGCCTGCAGGTCTGCCGGGAACGCGGCGAGCTGTGGCTGCGCTCCTACGCCTGGTACGTCACCTCCCTCGTCCACCGGGAGACCGGGCGGCGGGACGAGGCCCTGGTGGCGTGCAAGGAGGCGCTGCGCATCAAGCGGCGCTTCCACGACGTGCTCGGCATCGTCCTGTGCGTGGACAACCTCGCCAGGCTGGGCCTGGAGGCCGGTGAGCCGGAACGGACGGCGACCCTCCTCGGGGCGGCCCAGGCCAACTGGCGGACGTTCGGGCTGCCCCAGTTCGGGTCGCCGTTCTTCACGACCGAGCACGAGCAGTGCGTCAAGGAGTGCAAGAAGCTGGTCGGCGACGCCGCCTACGACGAGGCGTACGCCGCCGGGGCCCGGTTCAGCCTGGGCGATCTCGTCGAGTACGCGCTGGACGACCTCGACGGTCTCGACGACCTCCCCGAGGACTGACCGGACCGGCCGGGCTTCTCGGGGCTGTTCCGGGCCGGTCGGGTCACTGCCAGGCGCCGGCGTACCGGGAGCTGGTCAGCGAGTAGTCCACGCTGCCGCTGACCCAGAACTTCAGGCCCCGCACGTACGCGTCGACCGCGGGCGAGCCGAGCGCCTCGGTGGCGGGGGTGAGCTCCACCATGGCGGCGACCGCCTCGTCGCGCATGACGCCGATGCGGTTCATCGCCTCCTGGACGCCGCAGCCGGTGTGCCCGGCGAGCACGCTGACGAGGTTGTTGCGGATGTTCGCCTGCCCCCGCTCCTTGGCGTAGGAGATCAGGTCGTTGTCCCAGACGACCACGTCGTTGGCGTGCCCGGTCATCTCGTGGACGGCCGGGTTGAGCCACTCGTCCACCGTGAGGCGTACCCCGGCGGCCACGTCGATCAGCGCGAAGACGGTGAGCATCGCGCCGGTCCTGCGGCGCATGAAGACGTAGTCGTCGATGGTGGGGAGCACGTCGTCCTCCCGGTTGGCGGCCTCCCACACCTGGGCGAACAGGTAGTCCTTGGTCGTCGTGCGCCAGCGGTCGAGCTGGTCGGGGGTGGCGTGGGCGGCGATGCGGGTCTTGATGCCGAGCAGCGCCCGGGCGAAGACGTCTTCGACCGCATCACCTCCCCCGGCGTCCTCCACGACGGTGTAGAGCTGGGGCAGCGCCCGGGCGATCTCGGCCGCCCTCCGGTCCGACTCGCAGTAGGCGTCGTCGAACGCGAACAGCCATACACACCAGTCGGTGACGAGCTGGCACAGCTCCCGTGAGGCGTACGGGTAGGTGCGGGCGCCGAGCCATCCGTACCGGGCGATCCGGAAACGCTCGAACTGGTCGCCGGCGATCATGCCGGAGGCGGCCAGCCAGGCCAGCGTGTCCCGGTCCACCTCGTCCACGTGGGGGTTGACCGCACGGGGGAAAGGGCAGGCGAGCGGGGGGATGCGGAGGGGGTGTCCACTGAGGGAATCCGCTTTCGCAGTAGCCATCCGACAAGAATGATCCCGCTGGGGAGACAGGGGCCACCCTTGCCCTGATTACGGACACATCGGTCAGCGATTCAGCGCGGCCGGTTCGGACCGGCCCGGGTGCCCGGCGCCCGGCCGGTCCGGCTCCGGGTCCGGGTGCCCGTTGGACACCGTCCACCGATAAGGTCGCCGCAACCACCGCGGAATCGACCGGGCACCCCGTAGGTTCAGTAGGTAAAGGCTTCCTGAGAAAGGCTGGGACACGTGTCCGACCCCACGGATCTCTATCGGCTCGACGGGGACCTTCCCGAGCTGACCGATCCGGTGCTGCTCTACCACTTCGAGGGGTTCGTCGACGCCGGCGCAGCGGGGCGGCTCGCCCTGGGGCACCTCCTCGCCGAGCTGGAGCACCGGGTAATCGCGACGTTCGACGTCGACCGGCTGCTCGACTACCGGTCCCGCCGGCCGGTGATGACGTTCGACACCGACCGCTGGACCGACTACGAGACCCCGGAGCTGGCCGTCTACCTGACCCGTGACGTCACCGGCACCCCGTTCCTCATCATGAGCGGGCCGGAGCCGGACCGGGAGTGGGAGCTGGTCACCGAGGCCGTCGGCATGCTGGTGACCCGGCTCGGCATCCGCACGCTGGTGACCGTGCACGGCATCCCGATGGGCGTCCCGCACACCCGGCCGCTCGGCCTGACGGCCCACGCCAGCCGCCCCGACCTCGTCCACGGGCAGAACAGCCCGTTCGGGAAGGTCCGGGTGCCGGGCAGCCTCGCCGGGCTGATCGAGCTGCGTCTCGGGGCCAAGGGACACGACGCGCTCGGTTACGCGATCCATGTGCCGCACTACCTCGCCCAGGCGGAGTATCCGCAGGCCGCCGTCGCGGCCCTGGAGGCGATCACCCGCGGCACCGGGCTGGTGTTCCCCACCGAGGCCCTGCGGGACGCCGCCGAGAAGACCACCGCCGAGATCGAGGAGCAGATCGCAGCCTCCGACGAGCTCGCCGGCGCCATCCACGGCCTGGAGCAGCAGTACGACGCGTTCCAGTCGGGCGCCACGCGGGAGAGCCTCCTGGCGGAGGACACGCCGATGCCCACGGGTGAGGAGCTCGCCGCCCAGTTCGAGGCGTTCCTCGCCGAACGCGACGACCACGACGGCTAGAACGCACCACTGATGCCTTCCCCGCTCACGCCGTCTTCCGGCGACACCTCCGACATCCGGGTCGGGCTCGCGGGCTTCGGCCCGGCCGGGTCCTTCTTCCACGCGCCGCTGATCGCCGCCACCCCCGGGTTGCGCCTGTCCGCCGTCGTCACCCGCGACCCCGGCAGAGCCGGGCGGGTACGCGCGGACCACCCCGGTGCCGAGGTCGTCGCGGCGGCGGAGGACCTCTGGGACGCCTGCGACCTCGTGGTGATCGCGACGCCGAACCGCACCCATGTGCCGCTGGCGGCCGAGGCGCTCAAGGCCGGTCTTCCCGTGGTCGTCGACAAACCGCTCGCCGGCGCCGCGGACGAGGCCCGCGACCTCGTACGGCTGGCCCGGGACCGCGGCCTCATGCTGACCGTCTTCCAGAACAGGCGCTGGGACGGCGACTTCCTCACGCTGCGCCGCCTGCTGCCCGAGCTGGGCGAGGTCCGCCGCTTCGAGTCGCGGTTCGAGCGGTGGCGGCCGGTGCCCAAGGGCGGCTGGCGCGAGGCGGGCGGTCCCGAGGACGTGGGCGGCACGCTCTTCGACCTCGGCAGCCATCTGGTCGACCAGGCCCTGACGTTGTTCGGCCCGGTCACCCACGTGTACGCGGAGGCCGACGTCAGGCGGGCCGGCATCCGCAACGACGACGACGCGTTCGTCGCGCTGACCCATCGGAGCGGGACGCGGTCGCACCTGTGGATGAGCGCGGTGGCCGGGCTGCCGGGCCCGAGGCTGCGGGTGCTCGGCTCCCGCGCCGCCTACGTCAAGTGGGGCCTCGACCCGCAGGAGGAACGCCTGCGCGCGGGCGAGCGCCCGGGGCCCGCCGACTTCGGCCACGGCGAGGACCCGCGCGACGGCTGGGACGTTGAGCCACTTGACCCCCGGGACACCGAGCGACACGACGGCTGGGGCACGGAGCAGCGCGACAGCTGGGGCACGGAGCCGCCAGAGCGCTGGGGCACCCTCGGGGTCGAGGGCGACGTCCGCCCGGTCCGGACGGAGCCGGGCGCCTACCAGCGGTTCTACGAGGGCGTGGTGGCCTGCCTGCGCGACGGCGCGCCGCCGCCGGTGCCGGCGGAGGAGGCAGTCGCGGCGATCGCCGTCCTGGAGGCGGCCCGGCTCTCCGCGTCCCTCGGCCAGGTGGTGCCCCTCCCCGCGCACGGGGAGTGAGCAAGCCCGCCCACGACTCCGGTCCCGGCCGGGTCAGCCGCGGAGGCGGCCGTACAACGCCTCGGTGTCGGCGCCGGTCCAGCCGTGGGCGTGCAGCCAGCCGAGGGGGCCGCCGAACCGGTCGTCCAGGGTGGCCAGGAACTGGGCCATGTACTCGGGCCGCGGCAGGTGGCTGTCGACCGGCTTGCCGTCGAGGTCGGCGCGGTAGGTGGGGCTGGCCCGCAGTCGGGCGAGGATGCCCGCCAGCCGCTCCCCGGTCGCGACGTAGTCGCCGATGATCGCCTCCCGGGTGGCCCCGGCGACGGCGAGGGCCAGCGCGCAGACCACCCCGGTGCGGTCCTTGCCCGCCGCGCAGTGCACCACGGCCGCGCCGTCGTCGCGGGCGAGCACCCGCAGCGCGGCCACCACCGAGTCGGGCCGGTCGCGCAGGTAGCCGTAGTAGTAGCCGGTCACCCGGAGTTCGGCGAGGTCCTCCTCGCTCCGCTCGTCCTGCCACGGCAGCGCCCTGTCGTCGATGGTGTCGGCCTCGACGTCGGTGAAGCGCCCGCCCTCCGCGAACAGGCTGTGATGGTGTACGGCGACCTCCGGCAGGCGGGTCAGGGGGCCGGGCCCCTCCAGGCGCACCTCGGTCCCCGACCGCAGGTCGACGACGTGCCGCAGCTTGAGGTCGCCGACGAGCAGCCCGATGTCACGGGTGGTGAGGCCCTGCAGGTTGTCGGCCCGCAGGATCCGCCCGGACGCCGTGGTCCCCCCGTCCTCGGTGGGGAGCCCGCCGAGGTCGCGCACGTTCGCCGCGCCTTCGAGAACGATCCAACGCTTGTGTGCATTCATCATTCCGAGCCTATCCGCCCCTCTGCGACGGAAGAATGTGGGCAGAGTGAAGGTCCGAAACCCCTTCGGCATCCGGGACGGCACCGGCGATCACACGCACCCGTCAAGTTCTCACCCAGTGTTCGGCAAACAGCCGTAATGTAGGGCGTCGCGCATGCTCTACGATCAACGGTTCCGGCGGCCCGATCGCGCCGCCGCCGTCGACCCGCCCAGGCAGCCCGACCCACTTGGAGGACCCGGATGGCACGGCCGGCTCACCGGTTGACCATGGCCGCTCTTGCCCTCGCCGTAACCGGCGCGACCGTCGCGCTCCCCACGGCACCGGTCCACGCGGAGTCCCCGGCGACCGCGAACGCCACGGCGAACGTCACAGCCGCGGCTCGCGCGGCTGCCTCACCGGCCGGACGGAAGGGAGACACGCCCGCCCGGCCGCACCTGGTGGGCGCCTGGACCACCTCGACCGACCGCGTGGTGGCGGCTCTCGGCGGGCAGACCGTGCGGATGGTCGTGCGGGTGAGCGCCGGCGGCGGCGGAACGCGCCTCCGCCTTTCCAACGTGTTCGGGACGGCGCCGGTGACCTTCGCCCACGTCCATGTGGGCGTCCAGGCGTACGGCGCGGAGATCCTCACCGGCACCAACCGTCAGGTCACCTTCGGCGGCCGGAAGTCGGTGCGGGTGCCGACCGGGCGGGCGGTCTGGAGCGATCCGATCCCGGGCCGGATCGTCACCGGCTCCGCCCTGGTCGTCAGCCTCTATCTGCCGGGCACGGTCAGCGGCATCACCGGGCACGAGCGCGCCTACGCCACGACGTTCCTGTCCGACCCCGGCGACCACGCGGCGGAGGAGACCGCCGACGGCTTCACCTACACCAGCACGCAGTGGTACTTCCTGGACCGCATCGCGGTCGAGACCACGTCGAAGGCGGGCTCGGTCGTCGCCTTCGGCGACTCGATCACCGACGGCGCGGGCCAGAACACCGACGCCAACCGCCGCTGGACCGACTACCTGCGGCAGCGCATGGCCCGGCTCTCGCCGTCACGCAGGATGGCGGTGCTCAACGCGGGCATCGCCGGGAACCGGCTGCTGCACTCCGGGGTCGGCCCGAGCGGTCTCAGCCGGTTCTACCGCGACGCGCTCACCCAGCCCGGCGTACGGACCGTCGTGGTGTTCATGGGCATCAACGACATCTCCCGGGGCGAGTACACCTCGATCAAACCCCTCGCGTACGGGTACAAGCGGCTGATCCGCCTGGCGCACGCCCGCAAGATCAAGGTGCTGGGCGCCACCCTCACCCCGTTCTACGGATTCGGCACCTGGACGCCGGAACGCGAGGACCTCAGGCTGCGGCTCAACCAGTGGATCCGCACGAGCAAGGCGTTCGACGGCGTCCTCGACTTCGACAAGGCCGTGCGCGACCCCGAGTTCCCCGAGCAACTCGCCGTGCCGTACGACTCGGGCGACCATCTGCACCTGAGCGACGCCGGCCGGCGCAAGCTCGCCTACACGGTGAGCCTCGGCGCCCTTTGACCCGGATCGGCCCCAGGGTCGCTACGGTTTGACCATGATTGCCCCCCTTGAGGCAGATGACCCGCGCACGCTCGGCGGTTACCGCCTCGGCGGCCGGCTCGGCGAGGGCGGCCAGGGCGTCGTCTACCTGGGCCACGGGCCGGACGGCGACCCGGTCGCGGTCAAGGTGCTCAAGACCGGGCTCGACCCCGTCGTGCGCGAACGGCTGGCCCGCGAACTCGACGCCATGCGCGGTGTCGCCCCCTTCTGCACGGCGAGAGTGATCGCGGCGGTCGTCGAGGGGAGCCGTCCGTACGTCGTGAGCGAGTTCGTCGACGGCCCCTCGCTCCAGCAGCGGGTGGCCGCCTCGGGCCCGCTGCGCGGCGGCGACCTCGACCGGCTCGCGGTGGGCACGGCGACCGCCCTCGCGGCGATCCACGCCGCGGGGATCGTGCACCGCGACTTCAAGCCCGGCAACGTGCTGCTGGGGCCGGACGGCCCGCGGGTGGTCGACTTCGGCATCGCCCGCCAGGGCGAGAGCCAGACGATCACGGCGGGGCCGGTGGGCACCCCGGCCTACCTGGCGCCCGAGCAGATCGCCGGGCAGCCGGCCACGCCCGCGTCCGACGTGTTCGCGTGGGGAGCCACGATCGTCTTCGCCGCCACCGGCCGCGCGGCCTTCGGCGCCGACAACGTCGCCGCCGTGCTGCACCGGATCCTGACGGCCTTCCCCGACCTGACGGCGTTGCCGCCGTCGCTGCGGGCCCTGGTCGAGCGGTGCCTGGCGAAGGATCCGGCGGCCCGGCCGACCGCCCGCGATCTGCTGCTCACTCTGGTCGGGAGCGCGCCCGACCCGCTGCGCGCGGGTGCCGCCGCCGGAGCCGCCCCGGCCGCCGCCGGCGGCGACTCGTACGGAACGCTCCCGCGCCCGCCGTACGGCGCGCCGGAACCCGGGGCGGCCGGGTCCGGAGTGGCCGGGTCCGGAGTGGCCGGGTCCGGGGCGGCGGTCACCTCGCCCGGCGGCGCGGCCCGCGGAGGCTCGCGCGCCCGCGTCCTCGCGGGGGCGGCCACGGTCGTGGCGGCGCTCGGGATCACCGCGGCGGTGCTGGTGCCGCGCCTCAACGCCGCGCCTGACGGCACCTCCCCCTCCGCGTCCGCGGACCCGCCGCCGACGAGCGGCACGACCGCCACGTCCGCCCCGGACACGTCCGCCACCGGGACGTACGGCACCGGCGCGGAGGCGACCGCCTCGTCCGGAGGCGGCTCCACGCCGTCCTCCTCCCTTGCGACGACCACGACGGTGGCCGCGATTCCGGCCGCGTTCGCGGGCAAGTGGCAGGGTCACATCGCGCCCGACACCCCGCTGATGGGCGAGTACGACATCGAGATCGAACTGCGGCGGGGCGAGAAGACGGGCAGGTGGAAGGAGCCGGCGAACTCCTGCGAGGGCACACTGCGCCTGACGGGAGGGCTTACGGGGGGCTCCGGCCCCGCGCTCACCTTCCGCCTGGAGGACGTGGACGGATGCGTTCCGGGCGACGTGGTGCTCACCCGGAAGGGTGACGCCCTCGCCTACCGCCACAGCGACGACGCCAAGCTGTTCACCTACACCGGCGACCTCACCAGGAATCACTAGTATCCGTCCACCTGATAAAAGGTCGTCTTGGCGACGGTGGTGTAGATACTTCCCGTGTAATACTCCACTTTGCCCGTCAGCGTCTGCGGCTGGGCCGTGTTGGGCGGCAGATTTATGTACGTGGAGACGGCGTGGCAGTATCGACTTCCCCCCTTCTCCACCCATTGCATCAGGGAGCATTCCCACACGCCGTAGAGGCCGTTCTGGAATTCGACCCTGAGTTTCTTGACGTATCTCGCGTTCGTCGGGCTGTAGTTGTAGATGTAGATGGCGCCGCTGGCGCCTTCGGTGTGCCCCTCGGCGCAGACGTTCGCGTACAAGTCATGGCCGATGTAGTGATACGTGCAGGCCCAGGCACTGGACGCCTGCGCCGTGCCGGGCGAGGCCACGACGGCGGTGACCGCGGCCAGGGTCGCGGCCGCCGCGACAAGGGCTCTCCTGGCGGCGCCGAATGATTTCTCAGCGAATGGCATGGTTTTCTTCCGATCGAGTCTGTCGTCGTGCGGTCACACCGTTTCCGGTGCCCGGCCGGACCCTCAGATGGGCCTCCCAGCCGAACGGGCACGATGGGCGCGCCCGCCTTCACGACCCGAACTCAACCAGCTCCTTCTTTCACGCCGCTTACCGTTTACTTGCCCCGTGCTTGATCGGCGTCAGGTGGGACGCCGCCTGTGGGCGAAATGCCTCCACAGGGCGTACACGACGACGGCCGCGCCGGCGAGGATGAAGACGACTGCGTCCTGCCACGCGTGGGAGTCCTCCGGGGCGTAGGCCCTGCCGCCGGCGTAGCGCGCCTTCACGCGGTCTCCAATCCGCGGATCGCTCCCGATGTCGTCCGTCTCCACCGTCGTCACGCGGGTGCGTCCGTCGTCGGAGACGAAGGAGCCGGTGTAGCCGCACCCTGCCTTGCCGCAGGTGCGGGAGGCGAGGGTGAGGGTGCCGACCATCCCGCCGCCGTGGGCCGCCTGGTACGCCGAGGTTATCCCTCGGGCGCTCATCGCCATGATGAACAGGCCGAACAGGACCAGAAAGAGGGTGGCGCGGCGTCTGCGGGCCGCCGAACTCGCGGCGTCGCCGCCGTCGCCCGTGTTGTCCACGGCGCGACACTACTCGCCGCCTTTCCGGTGTGAGCCGATTCGGGCCGATTCGCCCACGGCCGTGAGCGGAGCGCCGGCGAGGGGTTTCGACAAGCGGGGGCTCCTACCGGCCGTGACCGGTGTGAGCGGCGGGACGCGGGGTAGTCGCGAGGGCGTCCACGCACGGGAGGAAATCAATGGCAACCGACGTCATCGGCCTGATCAAGGAAGATCACCGCGATGTGGAGTCGCTGTTCGAGCGGCTCCAGAAGATGCCGGAGAACCGTCCGGCTCTGCTCGCGGAGCTGGCGGCGAAGTTCATCGCCCACAGCGAGGGCGAGGAGGACGTGGTCTACCCCCTGCTCGCCAGGCGGCGGCCGGAGGAGAAGGAAGAGGTCCACCACGGCGCCGAGGAGCACCACGAGGCCGAGGAGATGCTCTCGCGGCTGCTGGAGAGCGACCCGGAGAGCACGGAGTTCGACACCCTGCTGCGGGAGCTGGTGGCGGCGGTGTCCCACCACGTCGAGGAGGAGGAGACCGACATCCTCCCCGTCCTGGAGCAGGCCGTCTCGCTGGAGGAGCGGGTGCGGGCGGGCAAGGCCTTCAGCAGGCGGAAGGCCGAGGTGCTGGCCAAGCCGATCAAGCCGCGCTCGCGCACCAAGGAGGAGCTGCTGCACCAGGCCAAGGAGCTGGAGCTCGAGGGAGCGTCCGGGATGACCAAGGACGAGCTCGTCGCCGCGATCAGGCAGAAGAAACAGCAGGGCTGACCCGGGGCCGCGGCGCCGTACGGCGGGCATCGTACGGGCGGGCAGCCGAGGCGGGCACGCCGGACGTCGCACTGCGGCGACGCGTGCCCCGCCGGTCAGAGGCAGCCGTACAGCGCCGCGACCATGGGCCGCCACCTCGGGTCCGGCCCGGCGGGACTGACGAGGAGGCGGCTCGGGGTGTAGGCCAGGGCCACGCCCGCCGCCGGGTCGGCGAAGGCCAGCGCCCCGCCCGTGCCGCTGTGGCCGAAGGCGCGCGGGTCCGGCGCGAACGGCCGGATCTCACCGGGCAGCATGTAGCCGAGGGCGAACCTGGTCCCGGCGAGCAGCACCTCGTCGCGCCCCTCGCTGCGCGGCTCGACGGCGCGTCCGAGCACGTCGGGATGGAGCAGTTCACCGCACACGAGCCTGCCGTACAGGGTGGCCAGGGCCCGGGCGTTGGCGTGCCCGTTGGACGCGGGTATCTCGGCGGAGCGCCAGCGCGCGGTGTTGACCAGGCCGGGCGTGAGCTGCTCCGGCGGGTTGCAGAAGGCCTTCATGGTGATCGAGCCGGGATCCGCCATGGCCGACGCCAACGCCGGCGGGGCGGCGTCCTGCCCGGCCTCCTCCCGGGCTTCCTGAATTGCCGCCTCCGGGGGCGCCAGGTAGGCCGCTCTGCCCGCCTGGGCGGCGGGCAGGCCGATCGACAGGCCGGGTACGCGCAACTCGTCGCGGACCAGGTCACGCACCGGCCGCCCTCCGATCCGGCGCAGGACCTCTCCGACGAGCCAGCCGAAGGTCACCGCGTGGTACCCGTGCCGCTCGCCGGGCGGCCACCACGGGCTCTCCGCGGCGAGCGCGCCGGTCATGGCGTCCCAGTCGAACAGCGAGCCCGGCGGCAGGGTGCGGCGGACGGCGGGCAGCCCCGACCGGTGCGCCAGCAGGTCGGCGATGGTGGTCGCGGTGGCGAACCCGGGCCAGTAACGGGCCACCGGGGCGTCGAGGTCGAGCAGCCCGCGCTGGACGTACAGGTGCGCGAGCGTCGCGAGCACCCCCTTGGACGCGGAGAACACGTTGACGACCGTGTCGCGCTCCCAGGCACGGCCGCCGTCCCGGTCGGCCGTGCCGTGCCAGAGGTCCACCACCAGCCGCCCGTCCGCGTACACGGCCACGGCCGCGCCGCCCGGCCGTCCCTCGCACACCTGCCGGAACGCCTCGGCGACGGGCCGGAACGCGGGATCACACCACATACGTCCTCCAGATACTCAACCTTGGTTGCGAAACCATGGTTGAGTATCAGAGCATCCTCCTGTGGTGTCAAGCGACCTGACCCTGCTGTTCGCCGCCCTCAGCGCGGCCTGTGACGCCGAGGTGCGCGCCCGGATGGCCGCGGCCGGGCACGACCGGGTGCGCACGGTGCACGGGTACGTGTTCCAGCACCTGCTCCAGGGGCCCGTACGGGTCTCCGACCTGGCCGGGCTGCTCGGCATGACCCCCCAGGGCGCGTCCAAGGTGGCGGCCGAGATGGAACGCGCGGGTTACGTCGCGCGCCGGACCGACCCCGGCGACCAGCGGGCGCGGATGATCGAGCTCACGCCGTACGGCCGGGCCGCGATCGAGGCGGGCCGCACCGCCCGCGCCGAGGTGTCCGCCGGAATGCTCGGCCTCCTCGACGCCCCGGAGGAGTTCCTGGCGTCGCTCGGCCGGCTCGCCCGGGAGACCGGCGCCCTGAGCGACCTGCTCTCCCGCCGGCTACGCCCCCAGTGACGATGTCCTCCCGCGCTCGCTGTGCCGGGGAAGGCCGGAACGACCACCGGTCCCGGCGTGGCCTCCGTCCGGCCGGGCGCCGGGAAGCTCCGGCTCAGCGGAGGGCGGGGACCAGGTGGACGAGGTCGGTGAGGGCGTCGACGACCAGGTCGGCGCGGGCGGACTCGGCGCGGGCGGCGTGCAGGTGGCCCCAGGGGCCCCGGCGCAGCAGGGCCGTCCGCATCCCCGCCGCCGCGGCCGGGAGGACGTCGTTGTCGAGGCGGTCGCCCACGTAGAGGATCTCCTCCGGCTCGTGCCCGCACACGGCCGCGACCTTGGCGAAGAACGCCGGGTCGGGCTTCTCCACGTTCCAGGCGGCGGAGGTGTGGACACCGTCGACCGGCAGGTCCATCGCGACCAGCGCGTCGTAGGCCTGGGGCGGCTGGTTGCCCGCGACGACCAGGTCGTAGCCCGCCGCGCGCAGCGCCGCGAGGCCGGGCCGGACGTCGGGGTACAGGTCGTCGGCGTCGAAGTTCTCGCGCAGCCCGGCCGGGTCCTCGCGCCGCCAGGCCTCGATCTCGGCCTCGACGTCGATGCCCGGCCTGACCAGCTCGAACGCCTCCCGGTGGCTCCGGTCGAGAGCCGCCATGCCGCCGAGGACGCCCATGAAGGCCAGGCGCGGCACGCCCAGCCGGTCGGCCCACCGCGACCAGATCCGGGTCTCGTCGATGAGCGTCTCCCCCACGTCGAACACGAGCGCCCGGACCATGACCATCCCATCCCTTACGTCCTGATTGACGGCAGCCACTCTACGGCGTGCCGTACGATCACCGGTCGTGAGTGAGACGCGGTACGCCCTGAACGGCATGGTGTGCACGGCCGACCACCTGGCCTCGGCGGCCGGTGTCGCGATGCTCGACCGGGGCGGCAACGCGGTGGACGCCGCCATCGCCGCCAATGCCGTGCTGGCGGTCACCGCCCCGCATCTGTGCGGTCTCGGCGGCGACCTGTTCGCGCTCGTCCACGACGGCGCCGTGTCCGCGCTCAACGCGTCCGGACGGGCGGGATCGGGCGCGGACCCCGGCCGGCTGCGGGCGGAGGGCCGGGACCGCATGCCGCACCTGTTCGACATCCGGTCGGTCCCGGTGCCGGGCTGCGCGGACGGATGGCTGGCGCTGCACGAGCGGTACGCCCACCTGCCGCTCGCCGACCTGCTGGCCCCGGCGATCCGCCACGCGGCCGGCGGCTTCCCCGCCTCGCCGCTGCTGGGGCCGACGGCCGACTTCGTCGGCACGCTCGCCGGGGCGGGCGACTTCGCGGCCGTACGGCGCCCCGGAGACGTGATCCGGCGTCCCGGGGTCGCCAGAGCGCTCGCCGCCCTCGCCGAAGGCGGCCGGGAAGCGTTCTACCAGGGCGAGTTCGGCGAAGGGCTGCTGGCGCTGGGCGGCGGCGAGTACACCGGGGACGACCTGGCCCGGCCGAACGCCGACTGGGTGGAGCCGCTGGAGATCGAGGTGTTCGGGCACCGCGTCTGGACGACGCCGCCGAACTCGCAGGGCTACCTGCTGCTGCTCGCTCTGGAGATCCTCGCCGGGCTCGGCCCGCCCGCCGATCCGGCCGAGCCGCGCTGGGCGCACCTGCTGGTGGAGTCGGCCAGGGCGGCCGGGCACGACCGCCTCGGCGTGCTGCACGAGACGGCCGTCGCGCCCCTGGACACGGCGACCGCCCGGCGGGCCCTGGTCGATCCGGCGCGCCGCTCGCCGCTGCCGGCCGCCCCCTCCGCGTCCGGTGACACGACGTACCTGTGCGCGGTGGACGGCGACGGCATGGGCGTCTCGCTGATCCAGTCGAACGCGTCGGGCTTCGGCAGCCTGCTCTTCGAGCCGGGCACCGGCATCAACCTGCACAACCGCGGCATCGGCTTCTCGCTCACGCCCGGTCATCCCGCGGAGTACGGCCCGGGCCGCCGGCCGCCCCACACCCTGTGCCCGGCGCTGGTCACCCGCCCGGACGGGACCCTGCGCGCGGTCCTCGGCACGATGGGCGGGGACGCCCAGCCGCAGATCCTGCTGCAGATCGTCACCCGCCTCCTCCTGCACGGGCAGACGCCGGGAGAGGCCGTCGGCGCCCCCCGGTGGCGGCTGAGCGGCGGCGACACCGGCTTCGACACCTGGCGGTCCGATCAGGGGGTCGAGGTCGAGGAGGGGGCGCCGTGGGCGGACGGCCTGCGCGAGCGCGGCCATCCGGTCGGGACGGCCGCGTACGGCACGGACTTCGGGCACGCCCACCTGATCGACCTGCTCCCGTCGGGCTCGCTCGCCGGGGCGGCCGACCCCCGCGCCCTCATCGGCGCCGCGCTCGGCCGCTGAGAGCCCGCAACGGAGAACCCGCCACCGGGCCCGTCTCCCCGCAGCCGAGCCGCGAGATCCGCCGCCGGGGCCGCCGACGCTGGGGCCGAATCCGGGGTCACCCGGCCCGGGCGGCGGACTCGGCCTGCTCGACGGCCTTGCGGATGCGCTTCTCCGAGACCGGTGTCGGGGTGCCGATCTGCTGGGCGAAGAAGCTCACCCGCAGTTCCTCGATCATCCACCGGATGTCCCGCACGGCCTTGGCGTCCCGCTCGGCGGGCTTCAGCCGGTCGAGCAGGTCGCGGTAGTCGTCCTCGACGTCGTGCACCCGGTGCATCCACTCGCGGTCGCGGCCGGGGTCGTCGGGGAGCTTGTCCAGCCGCCGCTCGACCGCGCGCAGGTAGCGGAGCACGTCCGGCAGCCGGTCGTACCCCGTCTCGGTGACGAACCCGGCGTGGACCAGCGCGTCGAGCTGGTCGCGGACGTCGGCGGCGAGGTCGGCGACGGCGCCGCCCAGCGCGTCGAGCCGCGTCTGCGCGGTGTGCCACACCGCGAGGACGCGCTCCACCCGGGTGACGACCTCCTCCGTCGTCTCGAACAGGGAGGCGCGCACGTGGTCGCGCAGCCGCTCGAAGGCGGCCTCGTCCCACGCGGGCCCGCCCGCCTCGGCGATCAGCCGGTCGGCCGCGCACTCCGTGCAGTCGTCGAACAGGGCGGCGGCGCCGCCGTGCGGGCTGCGGCTGAGGGCGAGCTTCTGCGCGGTGGTCAGCCCGCGCAGGATGGCCTTGGCCGGGCTGACCACGGTGAGCAGCACCAGCCGCCGGGTGCCCGCCCACATCGCCCGGTCGCGCTCGGCCTCGGTGTCGAACATCCGGACCGCGACGCTGCCGCCCTCGTCCACCAGGGCCGGGTACGCGCGCATCCTGCCCTGCTCGAACACCTTCGGCAGGGTGCCGATCGTCCAGCTCCGCAGCCCGTCGCGCTCCAGGTCGTCGGCGGCCCTCGACAGGGTGGCGCGCAGCTTGGAGGCGAGCCGCCGCTTGAGGGCCTCCAGGTCCTTGTCCTCGTCCACCGTGCGCCTGCGGTCGTCGATCACCCGGTAGGTGATCCGCAGGTGCGCGGGGAGCTGGTCGAGCGCCCAGGCGTCGCGCGGGATCGCCACCCCGGTCATCGCGTGCAGCTCGCGCTCCAGCGCGCCGAGGATGGGCTCGCCGCCCGCCCGTACGCGTTCCAGCACGGCCTTGGCGTAGTTGGGGGCGGGCACGAAGTTGCGGCGCAGGTGCTTCGGCAGCGACCTGATGAGGGCGGTGACGAGGTCCTCCCGCAGACCCGGGATCTGCCAGTCGAAGCCCTCCGGCTCCACCTGGTTGAGCACGGCGAGCGGGATGTGGACGGTCACGCCGTCCGCCTCCCCCGTCTCCGGCGCGCCGGGCTCGAACCGGTAGGTGAGCCGCATCCGCTGGCCGTTCTGCCGCCAGGCGTCGGGGTAGTCGCGGGCGCTGACCCCGGCGCTGTCGTTGACCAGCATCTCCTGGGTGAACGTCAGCAGGTCGGGCGTCTCGCGGGACGCCTTCTTCCACCAGCTGTCGAAGTGCCGGCCCGAGACCACCTCGGCGGGGATCCGCTGGTCGTAGAAGTCGAACAGCGTCTCGTCGTCGACGAGGATGTCGCGGCGGCGGGCCTTCTCCTCCAGTTGCCCGACCTCGTCGAGCAGCTTGCGGTTGTCGTGGAAGAACCTGTGGTGGGTCCGCCAGTCGCCCTCGACCAGCGCGTGCCGGATGAACAGCTCACGGCTGAGCTCGGGGTCGATGCGGCCGTAGTTGACCTTCCGCTCGGTCACGATCGGCACGCCGTACAGGGTGACCTTCTCCAGCGCGACGACGGCGGCCTGGTCCTTCTCCCAGTGCGGCTCGCTGTAGGTGCGCTTGACGAGGTGCTGGGCGAGCGGCTCGATCCACTCGGGCTCGATCTTGGCGTTGACCCGGGCCCACAGCCGGGAGGTCTCGACCAGCTCGGCCGACATGACCCACTGCGGCTGCGTCTTGGCCAGGGCCGAGCCGGGGAAGATGGCGAAACGGGCGTTGCGGGCGCCGATGTACTCGGTGAGCGGACGGCGCGGGCCGTCCTGCCTGCGCTTGGCCTCGACGTCCTTGACGCCGATGTGCGACAGCAGACCGGCCAGCAGCGACTCGTGCACGCGCCGGGGATCGGCGGGCGCGCTGTTGGGCACGACGTTCAGCGTCCGCGCCACCTGGCGGAGCTGGCTGTCGATGTCCTGCCACTCCCGTACGCGCAGGTAGTTGAGGAACTCGGCCTTGCACAACCGCCGGAAGGCGCCCGACGACAGCTCCTTCTGCCGCTCGCGCAGGTAGTTCCAGAGGTTCAGGTAGGTCAGGAAGTCGGATTCCTTGTCCGCGAAGCGGCGGTGCTTCTCGTCGGCCGCCTGCTGCTTGTCGGCCGGGCGTTCGCGCGGGTCCTGGATGGACAGCGCGGCCGCGATGATCATCACTTCGCGGGCGCAGCCGTTCTTCTCCGCCTCCAGCACCATCCGGGCGAGCCGGGGGTCGACCGGCAGCTGGGCGAGCCTGCGTCCCACCGGAGTGAGCTGCGGCCCCTGCCGCGTCTCCCGCCCCGGACCCCGTCCGCCCCGGCCTCCGGCCCTCTCGGCGCCCCGGTCTCCACTTCGCTCGGCGCTCCGGTCGCCGTCCTGCTCGGCGCTCCGGTCCGCGCTTCGGTCGGCGCTCCGGTCGGCGAGGGCGCCGAGCTCGACCAGCAGGTTGACGCCGTCCCTGATCTGGCGGCTGTCCGGCGGCTCCACGAACGGGAACGCCGCGATGTCGCCCAGGCCCAGCGAGGTCATCTGCAGGATGACGCTCGCCAGGTTCGTACGGAGGATCTCCGGGTCGGTGAACTCGGGGCGGGAGAGGAAGTCCTCCTCCGAGTAGAGGCGGATGCAGACGCCGTCGGACGTACGGCCGCAGCGGCCCTTGCGCTGGTTGGCCGAGGCCTGCGAGACCGGCTCGATCGGCAGCCGCTGCACCTTCAGCCGGTGGCTGTACCGGGAGATCCGCGCCGTGCCGGGGTCCACCACGTACTTGATGCCCGGCACGGTCAGCGACGTCTCGGCCACGTTGGTGGCCAGCACGATCCGGCGGCCGCGATGGGACTGGAACACCCGGTGCTGCTCGGCGGCCGTCAGCCGCGCGTACAGCGGGAGGACCTCCTCCGGGCGTCCCTTGAGCGCGTCGGCGGTGTCGCGGATCTCCCGCTCGCCGCTGAGGAAGACCAGGATGTCGCCCGGCCCCTCGGCGCACAGCTCGTCCACCGCGTCCACGATGGCCTGGGTCTGGTCGTCGTCCTCGTCGATCGGGCGGTAGCGCACCTCGACGGGGTAGGTCCGGCCGGACACCTCGACGATCGGCGCCGGGTCGCCGCCCGGGGCGGCGAAGTGCCGGGCGAACCGCTCGGGGTCGATGGTCGCGGAGGTGATGACGACCTTGAGATCGGGCCGCCGGGGAAGGAGCTGGCGGATATAGCCGAGGATGAAGTCGATGTTGAGGCTGCGTTCGTGCGCCTCGTCGATGATCAGCGTGTCGTACTGCAGCAGGAGCGGGTCGGTCTGCATCTCCGCGAGCAGGATGCCGTCGGTCATCAGCTTGACGAGCGTTCCGTCGCTGGAGTGGTCGGTGAAGCGGACCTTGTAGCCGACCGCCGATCCGAGGTCGATCGACAGCTCCTCGGCGATGCGCTCGGCGACCGTGCGGGCGGCGATGCGGCGGGGCTGGGTGTGCCCGATGACCCCGTGGACGCCCCGGCCCAGCTCCAGGCAGATCTTGGGGATCTGGGTGGTCTTGCCCGAGCCGGTCTCCCCGGCCACGATCACGACCTGGTGGTCCCTGATGGCCGCGAGCAGGTCGTCCTTGTGCCGGCTGACCGGGAGATCGGGGGGATAGCTGATGGCCGGCACGGCCGCGCGGCGCTCGGCCACGCGGCGTTCGGCGGCCTCCACGTCCCCCGCGATCTCCTGGACGACGGACTGGCGGGAGGCGCGGTCGCGGACCCGGCGCATGCCGTCGATACGGCGGCGCAGCCTGCGCTGGTCGCGCAGCATCAGATCGGGGATACGGCCCTGGAGATCGGCGAGCGTGTTCATTCCAGGCTCAAGGATAGGCAACGCACCCGGCCGATCTGCCAGCCGTTTTCGAACCGCGCGGCGGGCGGCCCGCCGGAGGAGACCGCCGAGGGCCGGCCGGGCACCCCCGCCACGGCCGGCCACGGTGGATTCACAGCGGGCTCACGCTGAGTCCATAGTGGGCTCACGGGCCGGTCAGGGCCCGCGCCCGGTCGTCGCGGCGCCGGTGACGGGGGGCCTCGGTGATGCGGGGGATTCAGTGGCGGCGCGGGGGCTGGTACTTGTATCCCACGTTCCGGACGGTGACGATACGTCCGGCGTGCCTGCCGAGCTTGCGGCGCAGCCTGAGCACGTGCACGTCGACCGTGCGCCCGCCCTCCTCGTCGTACCGGTCCCAGACGGCCGCCATGAGCTGGCGGCGGTTGTAGACCCGGCCCGGCGCCGAGGTGAGGTAGTCGAGAAGCTCGAACTCCCGGTAGGTGAGCTCGATCTCCTCGGCGCCGCTGCGGACCACCCGCGCGGTCCGGTCCAGAACCAGGTCCTCCTCCGGGAGGGACACGGCGGAGAACTCGTGCCACGCCGGTCCTGGCGCCCGCTCCCGAGTGGCCGGCGTCTCGGCGGTGGCGGCGGACGGCGGTCCGCCCGCGATGGCGGACCCGGCGAACTCGACGGCCGCCCTGGCCGTCCTGCCCACCGCGTCGCTCGCCTCCCCGGCGGCCGGACGGGGCGTCCGGGCCGGTACGTCCAGGGACGTGTCGGCGGGCACGAGATAGCCCACGATCATCAGCGCGGCCCCGGTACCCGGCACGGGAAGCACGCCGAGCACCGATCCCTGCCCGGGGTCCGGGGGCTCGTGGCCGTGCTCGTACCCCCGTACGCCGGAATCGATCACATTCTGGTGGGACATGTCGCTTCTCCTCGCCTGTCGCAAGAGGGCCTGTCGTGCACCTGTCGCGTACGGGATGCCTGTCTTACGGAATGGTGGTGACCACGGTCGCCGGCGGGTCGTCGACAGGTGGTCAACAGGCGGCGGCGCAGACGCGCAGCAGGTCGATGTGCCGGCGTTGGGTCAGCCCGCCCGAGGAGTTCATGAGTCAATCATGACAGCGAAATTACCCGCTGTCCAGGTAGGAATAAGGGAGATCTATCGCCCGAGGCAGGCGGACCCAGGGCAGGCCAGCACACCACAGGCCTGCACCGCGCAGGCAGCTCGGTGCAGGCAGACCCAGGACACGCCAGCGCAGCACTGGCGTACCGAGGGCACGCCAGTACAGGGCAGGCGGACTCAGGGCAGGCGCGCGGCGCCCGCCGCGGCCATCGCGGCGCCTATGATCCCGGCCTCGTTCCGCAGCTCCGCCGGCACCACGGGGGTGTCCCCCAGGTGGACGTGCGGCAGGAACTTCTCCGCCTTCTTGCTCACGCCTCCGCCGACGACGATCAGGGTGGGAGACAGCAGGTCGCGCATGTGCGCGAGGTACTCCTCGACGCGCTCGGCCCAGTCGTCCCAGTCCAGGTCCTCCTCCTCGCGTACCCGGTCGGAGGCGCGGTGCTCGGCCTCCTTGCCGCGGATCTCGACATGGCCGAACTCGGTGTTGGGCACCAGATGTCCGTCCACGAACAGCGCGCTGCCGATGCCGGTGCCGAAGGTCAGCATCAGGACCACCCCGGGCCTGCCCCGCCCCGCGCCGAACGTCATCTCGGCGACCCCGGCCGCGTCGGCGTCGTTGAGGACGACCGACTGGTCGCCGAACAGGTCGGCGCCCTTCACTCCGATCCACGACTTGTCGACGTTGGCGGCTGTACGGATGACGCCGTCGAGGACCACTCCGGGGAAGGTGACGCCGATCGGGCCGGTCCAGGAGAAGTGGTCCACGATCGCCTGCACGGCCGCGGCGACGGCCCCCGGCGAGGAGGGACGCGGCGTCGGGACGCGCAGGCGCTCACGGGTAAGCGTCCCGGTGAGCGTGTCCACGGTGGCGCCCTTGATCCCCGAGCCGCCGATGTCGATGCCCAGAACTTCCATGACTTCCCTCCCGGTCCGGCTTCACGGCTACCCCGCAGGCCTCTCCTCATGCGCGGTCGCGAGTATCGCACGCCTTCACGGGCGCGGCGGGTTACGTCAGAAGAGGCCGGGTAGCCCACAAATGGGGGCAAATCACCACAAGGGGGACACCATGATCAAGACGCTTCACAAAATAGGGCTCCGCTCCAACATGATGTACGGCGCGGCGTTCGGGTCGATCGGCATGTCGATCGCCTCCTGGATCATCTCGAACAAATACGAGCAGGCGGGCATCGAACGCGCGGACCGCTGGGCGCTGTTCGTCGGCGAGTGGGCCCCGACCTTCTTCGCGATGGGCATCGCCCTGCAGCTTGAGGAGATGTCCGAGGAGAAGGGGCGCGAGACCCCCGAGTGGCAGGAGCAGAGCAGCGACATCCGCCGCCCCACCCGCGCGGGCGTCTAGCTGGCGCTCCGCGTGCGGCCCGGAGGGACCGGACGGCCCCTCCGGGCCGCCTCGCCCGTGCTCACCACGCGCCTGCCCCGGGCCGTGTCCGGCGAAGGGCCCGTCAGGCCTCGGCCCGGAAGTGCGCCCGCGCCCATTCCTCGAAGGTCGTGAGCGGGATGCCGAATGCCCGTGCGTACTCCGGGCGGGCGGGCTGGCCGACCGTGTCGATGTACTCGTGTGAGGTGACGCCGGCTCCCGGCATTCCCGCGGCGATCGCCTCCTCCATGGTCATGTCGGGCGCGGCCAGCTCCCTGCCCAGGACGCGGGAGAGGACCTCGGCGATCTCCGTCATCGAGAGGTAATCGCCGGCCAGCTCCAGCTCGACCTCGTGGAACCGGTCCGGCTCGGCGAAGGCCGCGGCGGCCGCCGCCCCGATGTCGCCGGCCGCGACGAGGGAGAGCCGGGTGCCGGGCCGCAGCACGGTCACGATCCCGCCCTCGACACCGCGGGGAAGCAGGTAGGCCGTCGACGGCAGGAAGTTCTCCATGAAGAACCCCGGCTTGATGATCGTCCAGCGCGTGAAGCCCGCCTTCCGTACCCGGTCCTGGGCCTCGGCCTTGGCGGTGAGGGCGGGCTCTATCGACGCCCAGCGGCCTTCGGCCCAGCCGAGGGCCTCGGTGTGCCGCCCCGCGCCCGTGACGGATGTGTGCACGAACTGCGGCACGCCCGCGGCCAGGGCGCCCTCGACCAGGTTGACGGCCTGGGCCACCTCGCCCTCGAAGTCGTAGGCGTCTCCCTTGATCGGGGGCATCTGCACCGAGAAGACGCCCCGGGCCCCCCTCGCGGCCCTGACCACGGAGTCGCGGTCATTGAGGTCGCCGGTGACCAGTTCGGCGCCGAGCTCCTCGACCGCCCTCGCCCGGGCGGACGTGGGGTCGCGGACCAGCGCCCGGACGGGGACGCCGTTCGCGAGCAGGGCGCGGGCGGTGGCGCCGCCCTGCCGTCCGGTGGCGCCGGTGACCAGAACGGGTGCGGAATCGGTGGACATGAGACCCCTCCTACAGGTGGGCGGTCGCTAAACGGCGGGCCCCGCCGTTTATGCTTCGGTAAGATACGGCGGACCCCGCCAGTTAGCAACCGTGAGGTGACGCGATGCCCGCCCAGCGTGCGGACGCCCGGCGCAACTACGGCCTCCTGCTCGCCGTGGCCAAGGAGGAGATCGCCGCGCACGGTCCCGACGCCTCCCTGGAGCAGATCGCGCGCGTCGCGGGGGTCGGGTCCGCCACGTTGCGCCGGCACTTTCCCAGCCGTCACGCCCTGCTGGAGGCGGTCTTCCGCGAACGGGTCGAGACCCTGTGCGCCCGCGCCCGCGAGCTGACCGGCGGGTCCGACACCCGGGCCGCGCTGCTGGAGTGGCTGAGCGCCGTCGTCGCGGACGCCGCGACCATCCGGGGGCTGGCCACCGCGCTGACCCTCGACCCCGCGATCGACGCCGGCGCGGCGCACGAGTACTGCTGCTCGGCGCAGCTCACGGAGGCGGGCGAGCCACTGGTGCGCCGCGCCGCGGACGACGGCGCGCTGGCGCCGGGCGTGACCATCGCCGACCTGCTCACCCTGATCACCGGCATCGCCCTGGCCACGGAGCACCGTCCGGACGCCGCCGCCGAGGCGGACCGGCTGCTCGGCCTGGCCGTGGCGGGAGTCAGCCCCAGCCGGCGGTGAGCGGAGGGAGTGCCGCCCGGACTCCGGCGGCTTCGCCAGGCTCGGCGCGCGTGACACCGGACCCCGCCGCCGTCGCGCGCTGGCTGCGCATGCGACCCGCCCGCGCGGGCGGCACCCGCGTCCTGGCCGTCGAGGGACGCTCGGGTGCGGGCAAGTCGACGCTGGCCGCCGCCGTAGCCGCGGCGCTCGTCGCGCCGGTCGTCCGCATGGACGACCTGTACGACGGCTGGGACGGCCTGCAGGCCGGGGTGGACGCCCTGATGGAGTGGGTGCTGAGACCGCTCGGCCTCGGCCGCCCGGCACGCTGGCGGCGCTATGACTGGGCACGTGGCGAGTACGCGGAATGGCACGAGATCGCCGGGGCGGACACCCTTGTGATCGAGGGCGTGGGCTGCGGCGCCCGCGAGGCCGGGCCGTACCTCGGCGGGCTGGTGTGGCTGGAGGCCGGCGAGGAGGTCCGCCGGGCCCGGGCGCTCGCCCGTGACGGCGAGACGTACGCGCCCCACTGGCGGCGCTGGGCCGAACAGGAGGAGCGGTACTACGCCCGCCACGACGTGCGTTCGCGGGCCGGCCTCGTCGTCCTCACCGGCTGAGGCGCCGCCGATCAGCCCAGGCCGGCGCGGTACTCCTCGTCGCTGACCGGCCCGTGCCAGTGGGTCTTACCGCTCGCCGTGACGGCGAGGTGCACCAGCGTGTCGTCGGCGGCGGCGCCGTGCCAGTGCTTCTCGCCCGGCTCCACGTGGACCCAGTCGCCCGGCCCGATGGGCGTGCCCCCGGTCTCGCCCCAGCGCACCACCACCCCGCGTCCCGACACCACGTACAGCGCCTGCTCCCCCTCGTGGGTGTGCCAGCCCGAGCGGGCCTGCGGTTCGTAGGAGAAACGCTGGGCACGCAGGCCGTCCGGCCGCACCCCCTCCAGCGCCTCCGCCTCCCACACGCCGTCGGTGAACCTGTCCGGCCCTGGCCGGGTGGCCTTCATGTCACTCTCGCGTACGAACCTCATCGCGCACTCCCTTCACCGCGGGCCGGTCGGGTCGTTCCGGCGCCGCCCGCACCCGTCTCCGCATCCTGCATCACGCGGCGGCGGCCCAGCTATGGCGATTTGCCCGGTTTATGCCGGGTACGCCTCTTCTGATGAGTTCTGCCGGACGGAGGTGACAGCCATGAGCGTTCCGATGCGGCGGGAGTCCCGGGGCCTCGTGCCCGACCTGTTCGACCTGCTGGAGGCGCCGCTGGCCGCGATGAGGCCGATGGCCGGCCAGCAGATGCGGCTGGAGGACTACGTCAGGAACGGCCGGTACGTGCTGCGGGCGGAACTGCCCGGCATCGACCCGGAGAAGGACGTCGAGATCAGTGTGTCGAACGGGGTCCTGACCATCCACGCCGAACGGCGCCACGAGGAGCGGCAGGGGCACCGCACCGAGTTCCGGTACGGGACCTTCACCCGGTCCGTCGTGCTGCCCCCGAACGTGGACGAGAACGACGTGAAGGCCACCTATGACCAGGGCATCCTGGAGGTGAGCGTCCGGCTCGCCGAGGAGCGGGAGGAGCGCAGGCGCATCCCGATCGAGCGGCCGGAGGGACAGCGGCAGCAGGACTGACGCGCCCGGGAGTACCGGCGCCGCCCCCAGAAGCCTGCCAGGGCCCGCCAGAGCCGGGCAGGGCCCACCACGGCTCGCACCACGGCCCGCCCGACCGGGCGGGCCGACCGGCCTGGCCACCTGCCCAGGCCGTCAGGCCACCTGCCAGGCCGTCACATGCCGGGCCTTTCCGTCACACGCCCGGACCGTCACCCGCGCATCCGGAACGGAAGGGAGACGGCTCAGCAGGCCGGCCGAACGACGGCGACGGGACAGCCGGCGTGGTTCAGGACGCCCCGGCTGACCGAGCCGAGCATCACCGACCCCAGCGCTCCCCGCCCGCGTGAGCCGACCACGAGCAGGTCGGCGACGCGTGACGCCTGGATGAGCGCGTCGACGGGGTGGCCGTAGACGACCTCCTCGTGCACCGCCACCTCCGGATACCCGCGGCGCGGGCCCGCCAGTTTCTCCGCCGCCACGCGCCTGCGGGCCTCGCGCACCTCCTCGACGTCATAGGTGATCTCGGGGGCGAGCGGGTGGGCGGGAAGCCGCCACGCGTGCACCGCCCGCAGGCCGCAGCCGTGCAGCCTCGCCTGCTCGAAGGCGTACGCCAGCGCCGGATCGCACTCGGGCGAGTCGTCCACCCCCACGACGATCTCGCCGCGGCCTCCGGACCACCCGGGCCGTACGACGACGACCGGGCAGGGAGTGTGCCCGGCGACGTGGAAGCTGACCGACCCGACGACGATGCCGGCGAAGCCGCCGAGCCCCCTGCTGCCGAGGACGATCTCGACGGCCTCCTCCCCCTTGTCCCGCAGCGCGCGGGCGGGGACGCCTTCGACGATCTCCGCGCTGATCCGCACGTCCGGCCGGTGTTCGCGCACCACGGCCTCGGCGGCTGCGAGCGCCCGCTCGGCGTGCCGGGTCAGCGGGTCACCGCCCGAGGTGGGGAACTTCGGTATCCCGTACGCCCAGTGGTCCACGACCGAGACGAGGCGGAGCGGGCAGCCGCGGCGGGCGGCGTCGTCCGCGGCCCACCGCACGGCGGCCGTCGCGGCGGGCGAGCCGTCGGTGCCGACGACGATCTCGCCGGGCATGGGCGCTCCTTCCTTGGCCGGCCCCCTTCGTGGCGCCACCGCCCAGGGGCGTCGTTTCGGGTCGCGCCGGTCCTCGTCGGTCCTCATGGCGGGGTGGGTGCCGGGGCCGTACGGCACGGAGGGATGCTGGACTCCTGGGAGGTGGTCCGCATGGAGTCGAAGCGCTGGACCGTCGAGATCTTTGTGAACGAGGACGACAAGGACGACATCACCACGGCGACCGCCGTGCTCTACACGCCTTCGGGGCGGCGGCACGAGAGCGTCGGCCGGGCCCGCCGCAACCCGGCCGACAGGCCGGTGCCGGAGATCGGCGACGAGCTGGCGGCCGGTCGCGCGCTGGCCGACCTGGGGTCGAAGCTGATCGGCGACGGAGCCGAGGACGTGGCCCAGCTGGCCGGGCCCGCGTACGAGTCCTACTGATACCGAGTACCCGCCGCTGGGTCCTGCTGAGGTCCTGCTGAGGTGATTCACCCGTGGCGCCCCGGCCCCGTGCCGGGCCGGGGTCCGCCAGGTTTCGCCACCGATCATCCACCGATCAGCCACGGGGTCGGCCGCGGATCAGCCACGGGGCAGCCACAGGTCAGCCACGGACAACCACCGGTCAGCCGCAGGCCAGCCACGGGCAACCACCGGTCAACCACCGATCAGCCCGGCGGCGCGCATCTCCTCGGCCAGCCAGGCCAGGGCGACCTGCTCGTACGGCGCGGCGCCCATCGGCGCCCCCGTCCCCGCCGGTGAACCCATCGGCGCACCCATCGGTGAGCCCATCGCGGGCGCGCCGTTAGCCGTCCGCGGCCCGCCGCCGGTCGTGACGTCCCCCGCCGGGGCCGCCTCGCCGGCCGCGCCGCGGG
>QFZU02000117.1 GCA_003260025.2 Microbispora triticiradicis
GGCGAGGTCGGGGATCGCCGCGAGCCGCGCCGGGTCGAGCCGTACGGCGGCCAGGGCGGGCGCGGCGGCGTCCAGCGCCGCGTCGAGCAGGGACAGGGCGTGCTCGGGGGCCAGCGGCAGCAGGCCGGAGCGCGCCATCCTCGCCCGGTCGGCGGCCGTGAGCGCGCCCGTCATGGCGCTGTCGGAACGCCACAGCCCCCAGGCGACGGAGGTCGCGGGGAGCCCCTGCCGGGCCCGCGCGGCGGCGAGCGCGTCGAGGAAGACGTTGGCCGCCGCGTAGGCCGCCTGCCCAGGGCTGCCGACGATCCCGGCCGCGCTGGAGAACAGCACGAACGCGGCCAGGTCGAGTTCCCGGGTGAGCTCGTGCAGGTGCCAGGCGCCGTCGGCCTTGGGCCGCAGCACCGCGTCGAGCCGTTCGGGGGTGAGGGTGGCGAGCGTGGCGTCGTCGAGGACGCCGGCCGCGTGCACGACCCCGGTGAGCGGATGCCCGGCGGGCACCGCGCCGAGCGCTCCCGCCAGCGCGGCGCGGTCGGCGACGTCGGCGGCGACGACGGTCAGGTGCGCCCCAAGCGCGCCGAGTTCGGCACGCAACGCCTCCACCCCCGGCGCCCGCTCGCCCTGCCTGCTCACCAGGAGCAGGTGCCGGATGCCGTGGGCGCGGGCCAGATGGGCCGCGACGAGGCGTCCCAGGCCTCCCGTGCCGCCGGTGACCAGGACCGTCCCCTCCGGATCGAGCGGGCGGGGGACGCGCAGCGCCACCTTGCCGACGTGGCGGGCGAGGCCGAGGTGCCGTACGGCCTCGGGGGCCCGGCCGGTCTGCCAGGCCGTGACGGGAAGCGGCGTGAGCACCCCTTCGGCGAGAAGCGCGGCGATCTCGGCGAGCATGGCGGCGATCCGGTCCGGCCCGGCCTCGGCCAGGTCGAAGGCCCGGTAGAGCACGCCGTGCCGGTCGTCGATCTCGCCGGGGTCGCGCACGTCGGTCTTGCCCATCTCGACGAACCGGCCGCCCGGCGCGAGCAGCCCGAGCGAGGCGTCGACGAACTCCCGGGCCAGCGAGTTGAGCACGATGTCCACGCCGCGGCCGCCGGTCACGGCCCGGACGGCCTCCGTGAAGGACAGGTCGCGCGAGTTCGCGACGTGCTCACGCGGCAGGCCCGCCCGTTCCAGGTGCGGCCACTTGGCGGGACTCGCGGTGCCGAAGACCGTCAGTCCCCAGTGGCGGGCGAGCTGGATCGCCGCCCCGCCGACGCCTCCCGCCGCCGAGTGCACGAGCAGCCGTTCCCCGGGCCGCGCGCCGGCCAGATCCCTCAGCGCGTAGTAGGCGGTGAGGAACACGGCGGGCACGGTGGCCGCCTGGGCGAACGTGAGCCCGGGCGGGATCGGCGCGAGCAGGCGGTGATCGGTGACGGCCGAAGGGCCGACGCCGCCGGGGACGAGCCCCATCACGCGGTCCCCGGGGGCGAGGCCGGTGACGCCGTCGCCGACCTCGGCGACGACCCCGGCGCCCTCGGTGCCGAGGTCGGCGGAGCCCGGATACATGCCGAGCACCAGCATCGCGTCGCGGAAGTTGAGCCCCGAGGCCCGTACGGCCACCCGCACCTCGCCGGGTCCCAGCGGCCGTTCCTCCACCGGCCGGCACACCAGGTCCTCGGCGACGCCGCCCTCCCCCGCCTCCAGACGCCAGGCGCCGCGGGGCCGTACGAGGTCGGGACGGCGGGTGGTGAGCCGCGGCGCCAGCGGGAGGCCGTTCCGGACGGCCGTCTGCGGCTCTCCGGTGGCCACGGCGTCGAGCACCTGGGCGAGCGGAGCGGAGCCGGCGTCCACCAGGGCGATCCGGCCGGGCTCCTCACTCTGGGCGCTGCGGACGAGGCCCCAGACGGCGGAGCCGTCGAGCGCGTCCACCGCGTCGCCCGGGGCCGCCGCCACGGCGTCCCGGGTGCGGACGGCGAACAGCGTCCCGCCCAGCCGGGGGTCGGCGAGACCGCGCCGGAGCGTGCCGAGCACCTCCAGCAGGGCCGCCCTGACCGCCTCCGGCACGTCGCCCTCCCCTAGGGCAGAGGGGACGTCGAGAACCAGCACGTCCGGAGCGGGTCTCCCGGCGTCCAGCGCCGCGAGCGCCGCGTCCAGGTCCGGGTGGTCGGCCTCGGCGTCCGTGCCGAGCACCCACGCGCGCTCGCGGGGCACCCCCGAGCCGGGTGACACAGGCTCCCAGACGAGCTCGTGCAACGCGTCGCCGACGGAGGCCGCGGCGAGGTCGGCCGGGTCGGCCGCGCGGAGCGTCACCGCCTCGACGGACGCGACCGGCACGCCCTCGGCGGTGGCCAGTTCGACCGCCACCGCGTCGTCGCCCGCCCGGCCGAGGCGCACCCGTACGGTTCCCGGCGCCCGGCCGTGCAGGGTGAACCCTCTCCAGGTGAAGGGCAGTCGTACGGCGCCGTCGTCGGGGAACAGCCCGGCGGGGCCGAGTGCGTGCAGCGCGGCGTCCAGCAGCGTCGGGGCGACGCGGAAACCCGCCGGGACCTCCAGGGACACCTCCGCGACGACGTCGTCCCCCGACCGCCAGGCCGACCGCAGACCGCGGAAGGACGGTCCGTAGTGGTACCCCCTGGCCGCCAGGTCCTCGTACAGCCCGGCCACCGGCAGCGGGACGGCGCCGGCCGGCGGCCACGCGCCGCCGGGCCGTTCGCCGACCGGGCCGGCCCGGTCGTCCGGCGCCGGACTGTGGGACCCGTTCACCCGCGCGGGGACGGCGGGGGCGAGGAAGCCGGTCGCATGGGCGGTCCAGGGAGGACCGAGGGGATCGGCCGCGAAATCGGCCACGGGATCGGACGCGGCGGCGGCCGTGCCGGGCGCGGGCCGGGCGTGCAGAGCGATCTCGCGGCGGCCGTCCGGCTCGGCCGGCCCGACCGTCACCTGGATCTCCGCCGCGCCGGACGGCTCCAGGACGAGCGGCCGGGTCAGCGTCAGCTCGTCCACGCGTGGCACCCCGGCCGACTCTCCCGCGAAGGCGGCCAGCTCGGCGAGCACCGCGCCGGGCACCAGAACGGCGCCGTCCACGGCGTGGCCGGCCAGCCAGGGGTGGTCGTCGAGGCCGACCCTGCCGAGAAGCAGCACGCGGTCCTCGCCCGCCGGCCGGACCACGGTGTCCAGCAGCGGATGGCCGGTCCCGCGGGCCCTCGGCGCCGCGGCCGGTCTCGCGGGCTCCAGCCAGTGGCGGCGGCGGTCGAACGCGTAGGTCGGCAGGGTGGGGATCCGCCGGGGCGTCCGGCCGCGCCGCGCGATGAGCGGATGCGCGGCCCAGTCGACCGGCACGCCGTTCACCCACGCCTCGGCGACCGAGACGAGCACCCGGCCGAGACCGCCGTCCTCCCGCCGCAGGGTTCCGACGACGGCCGTCGAGCGGTCCTCCGCGGCCGCCTCCAGGATCTCCTGGACGCCCATGCCGAGCACCGGATGCGGGCTGACCTCGATGAAGACCTCGTGCCCGGCCGCGAGGGCGGCCTCCACGGCGGACTGCAGCAACACGGGGCTGCGCAGGTTGCGGTACCAGTACGCGGGCCGCCCGAACCCCGTCTCCCCGCCGGGCTCGACCCGCCCCCCGGTCACCGTGGAGAACACGTCGGCCGTGTACTCCGGCAGCGGCGCGGGCTCGGGCAGCACCTCCAGCAGTTCGGCTTCAAGCGGCTCCACCTGCGGGGAGTGGGACGCGTAGTCCACCTCGACGAGCCGGACGCGCACTCCCCTCTCACGCAGCGCCCGCTCCAGCCGGTGCACCGCTCCGGCCTCTCCCGCGACGACGGTGGCGGCCGGCCCGTTGATCGCGGCGACCGCGATCCTCGTCCCGTCGCCCGTCGCCTCGACGGCCGCGCGGACCATGTCCGCCGAGGCGGCGACCGAGAGCATCGCGCCCTGTCCGGACAACGCCAGCAGCGCCCGGCTGCGCAGCGCCACCACCGCCGCCGACTCCTCCAGCGACAGCGCGCCGGCCGCCAGCGCGGCGGCGATCTCGCCCTGGGAGTGCCCGACGACCGCGGCAGGCCGTACGCCGAAGGACTCCCAGACGGCGGTCAGGCCGGCCATCGTGGCCCACAGGACGGGCTGCACGACGTCGACCCTCCCCAGGTCGGCGCCGCCGAGCAGGGCCTCCCGCAGGGACCGGCCGGTGACCGGGTCCAGGGCGGCGGCGCACTCGGCGATCCGCGCGGCGAAGGCGGGCGACTCCTCCAGCAGCGCGCGGGCCATGCCGTCCCACTGCGTCCCCTGCCCCGGGTAGACGAAGACCGGCCGGCGTGCCTGCCGCGCGTGTCCGGTGACGACGGTCGCGGAGGGCGTCCCGCCGGCGACGGCGGCGAGCCCTTCGATCGCCTCCTCCCTGCCGGCGGCCACCACGACCGCGCGGTGCCCGAACTCGGCCCTGGTGCGCACCAGCTCCGCCGCGACGTCGGCGATCGGGACGCCGGGGTGCCGTTCCAGGTACTCGCCGAGCCGTCGCGCCTCACCGCGCAGCGCCCCGGCCGACTTGGCGGAAAGGACCAGCGGAACCGCGACGGCCGGCTCCGGCTGGACGCCCGAATCGGGGTCCGGGTCGAGGTCCGCCGCGGCGTCCGCCGCGGGCGGCTCCTCGACGATCACGTGGGCGTTGGTGCCGCTCATCCCGAACGCCGAGACGCCGAACCGCCGCGGCCGATCCCCGGACGGCCAGGGCACGGCCTCGGTGACCAGTTCGAGCCCGCCGCCGTCCCAGTCCACATGGCGGGAGGGTTCGTCGACGTGCAGCGTGCGCGGCAGCGTCTCGTGCCGCAGCGCCAGGATCATCTTGATGAGACCGCCGGCCCCGGCCGCCGCCTGGGTGTGGCCGATGTTCGACTTGAGCGAGCCCAGCCGCAGCGGCGGCCGGTCGCCCCTGGCCGCGCCGTACGTGCGGAGCAGGGCCCGCGCCTCCACCGGGTCGCCGAGGGTCGTGCCCGTGCCGTGGGCCTCGACCGCGTCCACGTCGGCGGGGGCGAGGCCGGCGGCACGCAGCGCTTCGGCGATCACCCGCTCCTGGGCCGGGCCGTTCGGGGCGGTGAGGCCGTTGCTCGCGCCGTCCTGGTTGACCGCCGTCCCCTTCACGACGGCCAGCACCGGGTGGCCCTCGCGGCGGGCGTCCGACAGCCGCTCCACCAGCAGCAGGCCGACGCCCTCGCTGAAGCCCGTCCCGTCGGCCGCGTCGGCGAACGCGCGGCACCTGCCGTCGGGCGACAGCCCCCGCTGGCGGCTGAACTCCACGAACGTCGCGGGTGTGGCCATCAGCGTCGCCCCGCCGACCAGGGCCAGGTCGCACTCCCCGGCCCGCAGCGCCCGTACGGCGAGGTGGAGGGCGACGAGCGAGGACGAGCACGCGGTGTCGACCGTGATGGCCGGCCCCTCCAGGCCGAAGGTGTAGGCGATCCGGCCGGACGCCACGCTCCCGGCGCTGCCGGTGCCGAGGTAACCGCCGTGCTCGCGGGGGTCGTCCTGGGCCCGCGCGCCGTACTCGGTGTAGATGAGGCCGACGTAGACGCCGGTGCGCGAGCCGCGCAGCCGTGTGGGGTCGATCCCGGCGCGCTGGAACGCCTCCCACGACGTCTCCAGCAGCAGCCGCTGCTGCGGGTCGGCCGCCCGTGCCTCCCGGGGGTTCATCTCGAAGAAGTCCGCGTCGAAGTCGGCGGCGTCGTGGATGAAGCCTCCGTGGCGTGCGTAGGACGTGCCGGGCGTGTCCGGGTCGTCGTCGAACAGCGTCGCGAGGTCCCAGCCGCGGTCGGCCGGGAACTCCCCGATCGCGTCGCCGCCCGCCTCCAGCAACTCCCACAGCTCCTCGGGGGTGGTGACGCCCCCGGGGTAGCGGCAGGCCATGGACACGATCACGACGGGGTCCTCCGCGTCGTCGCGCGCCTGCGGGACGGCCGGGGCGGCGCCCGTCTCAGCCCCCGTCTCGGAGCCCGCCACGGACTCGGACAGGTGGCGGGCCAGGGCCCGCGGGGTCGGGTGGTCGAACACCAGCGTGCTGGGCAGGCGCAGGCCGAGCGCGCGCCCCAGGTGGTCGCGCAGTTGCACGCCGGTCAGGGAGTCGAGCCCCAGGTCCCGGAAGGGCCGATCGGGCCGGACGTCCCCCGCGGAGTCGTACCCGAGGAGGCCGGCGATCCCCCGGGACACCAGGTCGAGGAGGCGTTCCTCCCGTTCCCGCGCGGTCAGCCCCTTCAGTTCGGCGTGGGCCCCGGCGTGACCGCCGTCGGCGGCCGCGAGTGTGGCGGCCGGTCCGCCCGCCTCCCCCGGGTGGTGCCCGGCGAGCGCGAGCGCGCGCTTCCGGAGCGGCCGCAGGCGCAGGGCCGGGCCCAGGTGCGCGTGCAGGTGCGGGTGCGGCCTGTTCTCGTACGCGTCCGGGGCTTCCGGCCGCTCCGGCCGCCCGGCCTCCGGCGCGGGCACCGGCCGTACGCGGACCTCGTCGGCCGTCAGCACGACCCGGCCGTCCGGCGTGGTGAGGAGCAGGGCGTAGGTGTCGGGACCGGTCCGGGTCACCCGGGCCCGCAGGGGCCCGGCCGCGGGCGTGTGCGCCCGCACGCCGCTCCAGGCGAAGGGGACGACCGGCTCGGGCGGGCCGTCGACCCCCGCCCGCAGCACGCGGTCGAGAAAGGCGGCCTGGACTGCGCCGTCCAGCGCGGCGGGGTGGATCGCGTACCCGTCCCCCTCCGTTGCCGGGCCCGTCGCGTGCCCGCCCGGCCCGGCCACCCGGGCGGCCGGATCGGTGACCGGATCAGCGGCCGGATCTGTGACCGGATTCGTGACCGGATTCGTGGCCGCGTCGGCGACCACCTCGGCGAACACCTCGCCGTCCCGGGCCCACGCGGCACGCACCGCGCGCAGGGCCGGGCCGTAGTGGGCCCCCGCCTCGGCCAGCCGTCCGTACCCGGCCTCGACGTCGAGGGACTCCGCGCCCTCCGGCGGCCATTCGCCCGGGGGTCCGGCCGCGTCGCCGTCGCCGTCGCCGGGAAGAACACCGGAAAGGTCTCCGGGAACGTCGCCGGGAACGTCGTTGGTACCGTCGCCCGGAAGTTCGCCCGGGGCCAGGGAGCCGGACGCGTGCAACCGCCACGGACCGGCGGCGTCCCCCTCCCCCGTCCTGGCGTGAATCGCGAACGTCGCGCCGCCCGGCGCGGCCTCCACCTCGACCTGCAGACGGACGGCGGCCTCCGCCACCTCCACGGGGGCCAGGAGCGTCACGTCCTCGATCCGGGACAGGCCGACGCGCTCCCCCGCCGCCAGCGCCAGCTCGGCCAGCCCGCTCCCGGGGAGCAGCCGGCGCTCCCCCAGCCGGTGCTGCCGCGACCACCCCTCCGCCGGCAGGACGCCGGAGAACAGCACCCGCCGGCCACCGGTGTCCTCGACGGCGACGCCGAGCACGGGATGGCCCGCCGACGGGAGCCCGGACGGGCCGGGGGCGGCGGCGGGCGGCGCGGCGGTGACGGTGTCCAGCCAGAACCGCCGCTCCTGGAAGGCGTAGGTGGGAAGGTCGACCCTGCTTCCGGCGGTGAACGGGCCCCACTCCACGGGAACACCGGCGGCGAACAGCGCCCCGGCGGAGGCGAGCAGCCGGTCGAGCCCACCATCGTCGCGGCGGAGCGTGCCCACGACGTGCGCGGCGGCCCCCGCCTCCTCGGCCGTGTCGCGCAGCGGCGCCGTCAGCACGGGATGCGGGCTCACCTCCAGGAAACACCGGTGTCCCGCCTCGACCAGGGCGGCGACGGTCTCGCGGAGGCGCACCGGCTCGCGCAGGTTGTCGTACCAGTACGCGGCGTCGAGCGCGGCGCCGTCCACCTCGCCGGCCAGTACGGTCGAGTGGAAGGGGACGTGCCCCGGCCTGGGCCGGATCCCCGCCAGCCGGGCGAGCAGCGGTTCGCGCAGCGGCTCCACGGCCGGTGAGTGGGACGCGTAGTCCACGGGCACGAGCCGCGCCCGTACGCCCTCCGCCTCACACCGGCTGACGAGCTCTCGCACCGCGCCCGCCTCTCCCGAGACAACGGTCGCGGCGGGCCCGTTCACCGCCGCCACGGCGATGCCGTCCACGTCGCCGAACCGGCGGCGCAGCTCGGCGGCGGCCAGCTCGACCGACGCCATGGCCCCGCCGCCCGCGATGTCCGCGATCGCGCGGCTGCGCCGGGCCACCAGGGCGGCCGCGTCGGCCAGGTCCAGGATGCCCGCGGCGTACGCCGCCGCGATCTCCCCCTGGGAGTGCCCCACGACGGCGGCCGGTTCGACGCCGAGGGAGCGCCACGCGGCGGTCAGCGACGCCATCACGGCGAACAGTGCGGGCTGCACCACGTCGACCCGGTCCAGCAGTGCGCCGGTCGTGCCGCCGGCGGGCGCGGTCACCACCTCGACCAGGTCCCATTCGACGTGTGGGGCGAGGGCGGCGGCGCACTTGAGCATCTCCTCGCGGAACGGCTCCCAGGAGGCGAAGAGCTCGCGCGCCATGCCGGCCCACTGCGACCCCTGGCCCGGGAAGACGAACACCGGCCGCGCCGGGGCTCCCGCCTCCCCCGACGCCGCGTAGGGGGACGGGAGTCCCTCCTCCAGCGCCGCCAGCGCCCCGGTGAGTCCCGGCAGGTCCGTCCCGACCGCGACCGCGCGGTGGAGGAGATCGGCGCGGCCGGTGCGGAGCGTGTGCGCCACGTCGGCCGGGCGGACGTCCGGATGACCGCTCACCCACTCGCGCAGCCGGGTGAGCTGGTCACGCAGGGCCCGCTCCGTGTGGCCCGACACCGTCCAGACCACCGGCCGCCCGTCCGGGTGCTCCTGGCCTTCCGGATGTTCCCCGCCCTCCTGGTCCGGGTCCACCGGGTCCACCGCGTCCGCGGGGGGCTGTTCGATGACGACGTGGGCGTTGGTGCCGCTGATGCCGAACGAGGAGACCGCGGCGCGGCGGGCGCGGTCCCGCTCGGGCCAGGGGCGGGCGGCGGTGAGCGGGGCGAGGCCGCCCGCGGCCCAGTCGACGTGCGGAGTGGGGGCGTCGATGTGCAGGCTCGCCGGGAGCACGCCGTGCCGCATGGCCAGGACCATCTTGATGACCCCGCCGACGCCCGCGGCGGCCTGCGTGTGCCCGATGTTCGACTTGAGCGAGCCCAGCCACACCGGGTCGCCGGCGGGACGCGCGCCGCCGTACACCTCCATCAGCGCGTTCGCCTCGATCGGGTCGCCGAGGCCGGTGCCGGTGCCGTGCCCCTCCACGGCGTCCACCTCGCCGGGGTCGAGGCCGGCGTCGGCGAGCGCCGCCCGGACGACCCGCTGCTGGGCCGCGCCGTTCGGGGCGGACAGGCGGCTGCTCGCGCCGTCCGAGTTGACCGCACTGCCGCGCAGCACCGCGACGACCGGATGGCCCTTCCGCCGCGCCTCCGACAGCCGTTCCACGAGCACCAGGCCGACGCCCTCCGCCCAGCCGGTGCCGTCGGCCGCCGCGGCGTACGCCTTGCACCGGCCGTCCGGGGACAGCCCCCGCTGGCGGCTGAACTCGACGAAGGTCGCCGGCGTCGCCATGACCGTGGCGCCGCCCGCGACGGCCATCTCGCAGTCGCCCCGCCGTACGGCCTGCGCCGCGTAGTGCAGGGCGACGAGCGACGACGAGCACGCCGTGTCCAGCGTGACCGCCGGTCCCTGCAGGCCGAAGGTGTACGCGATGCGGCCGGAGGCGACGCTCCCGGCGCTGCCGGTGCCGACGAACCCTTCGAGGCCCTCGGGGGCGCGGGCGTGCCGGGACGCGTAGTCGGAGTACATGACCCCGACGAACACCCCGACCCGCTCGCCCGTCAGCCCGCGCGGGTTCAGCCCGGCCCGTTCGAACACCTCCCAGGTGGCCTGCAGAAGCAGCCGCTGCTGGGGGTCGACGGCCGGCGCCTCACGGGGGCTGATGCCGAACAGCTCGGGGTCGAACCCGGCGGCGTCGTGCAGGAACCCGCCCTCCGTGGCGTAGCTGGTGCCCTCCCGGTCCGGGTCGGGGTCGTACAGCTCGTCGAGGGGCCAGCCGCGGTCGCGCGGGAACGGGGTGATCGCGTCGGTTCCGGACTCGACCAGCCGCCACAGATCCTCCGGGGTGCGCACCCCGCCGGGGTAGCGGCAGGCCATTGCGACGATCGCCAGCGGCTCGCGCGCGGCCTGTTCCAGCCGTTCCAGCTCCGCCCGGGCGCGCAGCAGGTCGGCCGTGGTCCGCCGGAGGTAGTCGCGCAGCCTGTCTTCATTCGCCATCGATGAACCGCTCTCCGTTGTCATCCTGAAAGGGCCGTTCGTGATCCGTCCGCGACTGTGCGGTCACTCATGCGGTCACTTGTGCGGTCACTCGCTCAGCTCCCGGTCGAGCAGCCCGAACAGCTCGTCGTCCGAGGCCGCCTCGACCCCGTCGAGGGAGCCGTCCAGGGATCCCACGGGGTCGTGGCCGTTCCCGCCGTTGCCGCCGTTCGCGCCGTTGCCTGCGTTGCCGCCGTACGCGCCCCGCGTCGCGCCGAGGGCGGTCAGCGCGCCTCGCAGCGCGCGCACGAGCCCGGCCCGCCGGCCGTCGTCCGCCATGAGGTCCGCGGCCGCCGACACCCACCCGTCCAGCGCCGCCGGGTCGAACACCTCCCGCTCAGGGCGCAGCCGCTCCAGCAGATGCGCGGTCAGCTCCCGCACGGTCGGGTGGTCGAACAGCACGGTCGCGGGGAGCCGGTCCCCGATCTCCTCGCCCAGCCGGTTGCGCAGCTCGATGGCCGTGAGCGAGTCGAGACCGAGGTCGAACAGCCCGCGGTCGTCCGGCACGCGCGCCCCGCCGGCGAGGCCCAGCACCTCCGCGACCCGGCCGGCGACGACGTCCCGCACCAGGGCCCGCGCCGCGTCCTCCGACAGCCCGTCCAATCGCCGCGACAGCGGCAGGGCCCGTACGGCGGGCCTGGCCGGTGCCAGGTCGGCGAGCACCTCGGGCAGGTCACCGGGCCGCCGGGCGAGTGCTCCGCGGTCGAACCTGGCCGGCACCAGCACCGCCTGGCCGGCCCCCAGCGCGTCGTCGAGCAGCCCGAGCGCCTCGTCGGTGGTCAGGGCGCGCACGCCCATCCGGGCGAGCCTGCTCTGGGCGGCCTCGCTCAGCTCCCCGGCCATGCCCCGGCCCGGCCCCGTGTCCCACAGGCCCCAGGCGAGGGACAGGCCCGCCAGCCCGGCCGCCCGCCGCCGTTCGGCGAGCGCGTCCAGGAACGCGTTGGCCGCGGCGTAGCCCGCCTGCCCAGCGTTGCCCAGCACGCCCGCGACCGACGAGAACAGCACGAAGGCCCGCAGCGGCAGCCTCGCGGTGAGCCTGTGGAGGTTCCAGGCGCCGTCGACCTTGGGACGCAGCACCCGGTCGATCCGCTCGGGGGTCGCGTTCTCCAGCACCGCGTCGTCCAGGGCGCCCGCGACGTGGAACACCGCGGTCAGGGAGCCGGCCACCTCGCCGACCAGGGCGCCGGCCGCGGCGGGATCGGCCACGTCGCAGGCGGCCGTACGGACCTCGACGCCGTCCCGGGCGGCCAGTTCGCCGGCCAGGGCGCGCAGGGCCGGGTCGGCGTCGCCGCGCCGGCTGACGAGCAGGAGACTGCGGGCGCCGTGCCGGGTGACCAGGTGGCGGGTCACCTCCGCGCCGAGCGCGCCGCCCGCGCCGGTGACCAGGACGGTGCCCGCGCCGAGGTCCGGCGGGGCGTCAGGGGCGCCGGTCACTGGGCGCAGGCGGGGGCGCAGCGTCTCGCCGTGGCGGAGGGCGAGCTGGCCGGGCTCGGCCGCCAGCACGCGGGGCAGGAGTGCCAGGGACTCGGGGTGGGCGTCGACGTCGACCACGCCGATCCGGCCGGGGAACTCCAGCCGGGCCGTGCGGACCAGCCCCCACAGCGCCGCCCCCACCAGCCCGGCACGGTCGGTGTGGCCAGCAAGGTCCGCACGGTCAGCGCGGTCGATGCGGTCGCCGGCCCGGTGGCTGTGGTCGCTGTGCTGGTAGTCGATGCGATGCTGGTCCGTGTGGTCGCCACGGTCGCTGTTGTGGTGATCGGTGTGGTCGGTGCGAGCGGCCGGGTCACCGGCGATCGCTCCCTCGGTCACCAATTCCCGGGTCACCGCTCCCTGGGTCACCACCACGAGACGGCCGTCGGCGGGCAGCCCGAGGATGGCCTCGCGCGCCCGGCGCAGCGCCTCCCGGACCGCGCCCGCCACATCGTCCACTTCACCGGCGTCCGCTCGACCGGCGTCCGATCCGTCGGCGTCCGCTTCGCTGGGGGCGCCGCCCGTCCCGGCCGGGTATGCCAGCACCGGGAAGGACCCGTCGGCGAGTAGCCCGTCGGGGGCCAGGACAACCAGGTCCCCGGAGCCCGCGGCCGGGTCCGAGAGCGCGTCCGGCCGCGCGGCCGCCGGCTCATCCGGCGGCGCGGAGACCCACACCACCTCGTACGGCCGCGTGGCCGCCCCGGCCGCGCCCAGCAGCGCGCGCTCCTCGACCGGGCGCACCCGGGCCTCCGCCACGGACAGCACCGGGCTCCCCTGGGCGTCCACCGCGTCGAGCGCGAACGTCTCCTCGCCGGTGTGCCGGATCCGTACCAGCAGCCGTCCGGCGGGCACGGCGTGCAGCCGCACGCCCCGGAAGGCGTACGGGACGGGGATGTGCCCCTCGGGAGGGTCCTGCGCGGTGGCGATCCAGGGGTGGAAGGCGGCGTCGAGCAGCCCCGGCGTCAGGCCGGCGCCGGTCTCGACCTCCGCGTACAGCTCGTCCCCGGCCCGCCACAGGGCCCGCAGCCCCTGGAAGGCCGGGCCGTAGCCGTAGCCGCGGGCGGCGAAGAGCTCGTACGCCCCCGTCACGTCCACGGGCTCGGCCGCCGGGGGCCGGCGGCCGGACCAGACGGGCGCGGCGGCGTCGCCGTCAAGCGCCGCCTCGGCGTGCTGGATCCACTCCTCGGTCCCCGCGGGACGGCCGTGCACGCGGACCCGGGCGCCGTCGACCGTGATCCTCAGGTGGACCTCCCGCTCCGCCGGGATCGTCACCGGGGAGCGCAGCTCCAGTTCCCGGACCGCGTGGCCGCCGTGCCGGTCGGCGAGCCAGGAGGTCACGTCGAGGAGTGCGGCCGCCGGGAGCACCGGGACGCCGGCCAGGAGGTGGTCGGCCAGCCAGGGCTGCCGCGCGGCCGAAAGCACCCCGGTGTAGACGGTCTGCCCGCCGTCCGGGACGGCGACGGCGGCCATGAGCAGCGGGTGATCGGGTTTCTCCGCGCCGACACCGGCCGCGGACCCGTCCTCGCCCGGTGCCGCGAGCCACAGGCGCTCGCGGCGGAACGGGTAGGTGGGGAGCGGCACGACGGTCCCGCCGCCGAGCAGTGCCCGCCAGTCCCAGGCGACCCCGGCCACGAAGGCGCGGGCCACGAACGACCACAGCGCGGCCGCCTCGTCGTCCCCGCGGCCGAGCGCCGCCGCCGCGACGGCGTCCTCACCCAGGTCGCACTGCCGGACCATCGCGGTCAGCGCCGCGTCGGGGCCGATCTCCAGGAAGCGGACGGCGCCGAGCCCGCGCAGCCGCGCGACCGCGTCCGCGAACAGGACGGTTCCCCTGACCTGGTCCGCCCAGTGCTCCGCGGATCCCAGGACATCGGCGTCGGCCTCCTCGGCGGTGAGCGTCGACACGAGCGTGCGCCGCGGGGGCGCCGCGGACAGACCGGCGATCTCCGCGCGGAACGGCGCCAGCATCGGCTCCATCAGCGCGGAGTGGAAGGCGTGGCTCACGGTGAGCCGCTTCACCCGGTGCCCGAGCCCGGCGAGATGGGCGGTCAGCCGCTCCACGGGGCCGGCTTCGCCGGAGATCACCACCGAACCGGGGGCGTTGACCGCGGCCACGTCCACCCGCACGCCCGTCTCACGCGCCAGCAGCTCCACGGTCGCCCGGTCGGCCTGCACCGCCGCCATCAGCCCGCCCTCGGGCAGCTCCTGCATGAGCCGCCCGCGCGCCGCGACGAGCGCCGCCGCGTCGGGGAGGGTCAGCGCTCCGGCGACGTGCGCGGCGGCGATCTCGCCGACCGAGTGCCCGGCGAGGGCGTCGACCGGCAGGCCCCACGACTCCAGCAGCCGGAAGAGGGCCACCTCCAGGGCGAACAGCGACGCCTGGGTGTAGCGGGTCCGGTGGATGAGCCCCGGCTCGCCCTCCCCCGCGACCACGGCCGCCACGTCGACGCCGTCGGCGCGGCGCAGCTGCTCGCACACCTCGTCGAACGCCCTCGCGTAGGCCGGGAACGTCCGGTACAGCTCCGTGCCCATGCCGGTCCGCTGGCCGCCCTGCCCGGCGAACAGGACGGCGGTCCGGCCGCGCACCGCCGTACCGGTCACGACGGCGGGGAAGGCGCCGGGCGGCGGCGTGGAACCCGCGATCAGGTGGTCGAGCCCGGCGATCAGCTCGGCGCGGTCCCGGCCGAGGACGACGGCCCGCCGGTCGAACGCGGTCCGGGTGACGCCGAGCGACAGGGCGACGTCGGCGATCCGCAGGCCGGGGTCGGCCGCCACGTGCCGCCTCAGGCGTGCCGCCTGCTCGCGCAGCCCTTCGTCGGTGCGCGCGCTCAGCACCCACGGCACGACCGGCGTCGCCTCGTCCGGTGCCGGGCCCTCCGCCCGGGGCTCGTCACCCATCTCCAGGATGACGTGCGCGTTGGTGCCGCTGATCCCGAACGACGAGACCGCCGCCCGGCGCGGGCCGGGAGTGCCGGGCCAGGGCACCGCCTCGGCGGGCACGGCCACCGCGCCGCCGGACCAGTCCACGTGCTCGGTCGGCCGGCTCAGGTGCAGGGTCGCGGGCACCCGCCCGTGCCGCATGGCGAGCACCATCTTCATGATCCCGGCGACTCCGGCGGCGGCCTGGGTGTGCCCGATGTTCGACTTGAGCGAGCCCATCAGCAGCGGTGCGCGCCCGTCCCGGTCCTGTCCGTACGTGCCGAGCACCGCGCCCGCCTCGATCGGGTCGCCCAGCCGGGTGCCGGTGCCGTGGGCCTCCAGCACGTCGACGTCGGCCGGGCGCAGCCCCGCGCTGCGCAGGGCGGCCCGGATGACCCGCTCCTGGGCGGGGCCGTTCGGCGCGGTGAGGCCGTTGCTCGCGCCGTCCTGGTTGACGGCGGACCCGCGGACCACGGCGAGCACGCGGTGCCCGTTGCGGCGCGCGTCGGCCAGGCGCTCCAGCACGAGCAGCCCCACCCCCTCGCCCCAGGCCGTGCCATCCGCGTCCGCCGAGAAGGGCTTGCAGCGGCCGTCGGGGGCCAGCCCGCGCTGGCGGCTGAACTCGACGAACGTGGCCGGGCTCGCCATCACGGTCGAGCCCCCGGCGAGGGCCAGCCCGCACTCGCCCAGCCGCAGCGCCTGCACCGCCTGGTGGACGGCGACCAGGGAGGAGGAGCAGGCGGTGTCCACCGTCACGGCCGGGCCCTCCAGGCCGAGGGTGTAGGAGATGCGGCCGGAGGCGACGCTTCCCGCGCTGCCGCTCACCAGGTAGCCCTCCAGATCGCGGGCCGCGCCGCGCCGCTGGTGGACCCGCGCGCCGTAGTCGGAGTACATGACGCCGACGAACACCCCGCTCTGGGATCCGCGGAGCGTCGCCGGGTCGATCCCGGCGTCCTCGACCGCCTCCCACGCGGTCTGCAGCAGCAGCCTCTGCTGGGGGTCGACGGCCAGCGCCTCGCGGGGGCTGATCCCGAAGAACTCGGGGTCGAACTCGGCCGCGTCGTGCAGGAAGCCGCCGTGCCGGGTGATCGACGTACCCGGGTGCTCCGGATCGGGATCGAACAGGTCGGGGTCCCAGCCGCGGTCCGTTGGGAACTCGGTGATCGCGTCCGTGCCCGAGACGAGCAGCTCCCACAGCTCGGCCGGGGTGCGCGCGCCGCCGGGGAACCGGCACGCCATGCCCACGATCGCGACGGCGTCGCCGTCCGGGTCGTACGGCTCCCGCTCCCGCGCGCCCGCTCCGGGGTGGGCGTCGCCGTCCGGCGCTCCCGGCAGGTCCGGACCGCCGGCCAGGGCGTCGAGGAGCCCGATCAGGGCGGCCGGGGTGGGGTGGTCGAAGACGACGGTGGCGGGCAGTCGCACACCGAGGTCGTCGCCCAGCCGGTTGCGCAGCTCCAGGGCGGTCAGCGAGTCGACCCCGAGGTCGGTGAACGGCCGGTCCGGGTCGATCTCCGCGCCGTCGGCGTGGCCCAGGACCGCGGCGACCGCGTCGAGGACCAGCCGGGCGGTGTCCCGGCGGCCGGGCCCCGCGACGATCGGGACAGCGGCCAGAGCAGCCGCCGGAGTGGTGGCCGAGGCGGCCGAGGCGGGCGCCGCGGCCCGCGGGCGGTGCCGGGCCGCCGCGACGGCGAGGTCGAGGTTGCCGGCCACCACGACCGGGGCGTCCGACCGTAGGGCGTCGTCGAACAGGCCGAGTCCGTCGGCCGGGGCCATGGGGCGGATGCCCGCCCGTCCGAGCCGGGCGACGTCCACGTCTCCCAGGGCACCGCTCATGCCTTCGCCGAGGTCCCACAGGCCCCAGTGAACGGTCACGGCGGGCCGGCCGGCCCGCCGCCGTCGCCGCGCCACCGCGTCGAGGGCGGCGTTCGCGGCGGCGTACGCGCCCTGCCCGGCGGTGCCGAGGACGCCCGCCACGGAACCGAACAGCGCGAACGCGTCGAGGTCCGCGTCGCGGGTGGCCTCGTCGAGGTTGCGGGCGCCGGTGAGCTTCGCGTCGAGCGCCCGCCGCAGGGCCGCCCCGGTGAGCCGTTCCAGGGTGGCGTCCTCGGCGACGCCCGCCGCGTGGACGACGCCCGTCAGCGGAGCGTCCAGGCCGCCGAGCAGGGCGGTGAGGGCCTCCGCGTCCGCCGGGTCGCAGGCCCGCACGGCGACCGCGGCGCCGAGGGCGGCCAGCTCCGCCTGGGCCGCGCTGGAATCTGGATGGCGCTCGCCCCGGCGGCTCACCAGCAGCAGGTTCCGTACGCCGTGACGGGTGACGAGATGGGCGGCGATCCGCCGGCCGAGTGCGCCGAGCCCGCCGGTGACGAGCACCGTGCCGCCCGCGGCGCTGCGCGGCCACAACGGTCCGGAGGACGACGGCGCCGCGGGTGCGGGGCCGAGACGCGGCACCAGCGGCGCTCCCGACCGGATCGCGGCCTCGGGGAACGCCGCACCCGCAGCCGCGAGCAGCTCCGGATCCTCCGGCCCGTCCTCCGGGCCGATGTCGAGCAGGGCGAACCGGCCAGGGTGCTCGGCCCGGGCCGCCCTGACCAGGCCCCACAGGGCGGCCGTGGACGGCCGGGCGGCCTCGGCGTCGTCCACCGCGAGACCCCGGGTCAGCACCACCAGGCGCCCGCCGTCACCGGCCGCCCATCGCCGCAGGACCTCGCGGGCCTCGTCCAGCGCGGTGTACGGGTCGTCGTCGCGGTCGAGCCCGTGCAGCAGCGCGAGCGACGGAGGCCGTTCGAGAAGGTCCGCCACGGCGGCGACGCCGGCGAGGACGGCGCCCGCCGCCGGCTCGGGCCGGGGCCTCGCCTCCCAGTGCAGGCCGTACACGGCGGCGGCGGACGGGAGCGGCCGCAGCCGCAGCCGCTCCACGGTCAGGACCTCCCGGCCGTCGTCGCCGATGAGGTCGGCCCGGTAGGCGTCGGGAGCGAGCGGGGTGAACCGGGCGCGGATCCGGGTGGGATGCGGCGGCCGTCCTCCGGACGCGGGCGCCGCGGGCGCCCGGACGCCGCTCAGCGCGTACGGCACGCGACGCGGGCCGTCGATGCCGTCCAGCGACAGGGCGTGCAGGGCCGCGTCCAGCAGGGCGGGCCGGGCCGCGTGACGCGCGGCGTCGCCGCGGGGCGACGGCGGCGACGCCACCTCGGCGTACAGGTCGTCGCCGTCCCGCCAGGCGGACAGCAGCCCCTGGAACGCCGGGCCGTACTCGTACCCGTGCTCGGCGAGCAGACGGTAGGTGGCCTCGGGCGTTCCGGGGTCGACGCGATGGCCGGGACCGGACCCGACGGGGGCACCGGGCGCGACCTCCTCCCGCGTGAGCGTGGCGGTGGCGTTGACGGTCCACTCCGCCGCCTCTAGCGCCCGGCTGCGCACGGTGAGCTCACCGTCCGGGGACAGGGCCGCCTGGAGGCGGACCTCCCCCCGGCCGTCCAGTTCGAGCGGCGCGCGCATCACGAACTCGCCCAGCGTCGGCAGGCCGGCCTCTCCGCCCACCGCCAATGCCAGGTCGGCCAGGGCCATGGCCGGGACCAGCACGCGGCCGCCGATCCGGTGGTCGGCCAGCCACGGCTGGCGGCGGGTGGACAGCACGCCGGTGAACAGCCGGCTCCCCCCGGGCAGCTCGGCCGTCCCGGCCAGCAGCGGATGCGGCGGGGCGTCCAGCCCGAACGCCGCCGGAGGGCCGTCGTCCGCGGCGGGCAGCAGCCAGTAGCGCCTGGTCTCGAAGGGGTACGTCGGCAGGTCCGTGAGCCGGCCGCCCGCGACGAGCGGCCCGAAGTCGACCGGCACGCCGGCCACGTGCAGCCGGGCGAGCGCGGCCCGCACCGCCGCCGCATCCGGGCGGCCCGTCCGGAGCAGCGGCACGGCGACCACCTCAGCGGTGACCACCTTCGCTGCGACGACCTCCCCGGCTTCGCCCTTCGCAGCGTCTCCCCCCGCTGTGCCGCCTCTCGCCGCGTCTTCCCCCGCCGTGTCGCCACTCGCGGTGTCTCCCTGCGCACCCTCTCCCTTCGGGGCGTCTCTCCCCGCCGTGCCGCCTCTCGCGGTGTCTCTCTGCGCGGCGTCCCTCTGCGCGGTGCACGTCTCCTGGGCGTGCGCGGCGAGCGACCCGTCGGGGCCCAGCTCGGCGAAGCGGGTCGCGCCCGCCTCCCGTGCCGCGCGGACCGCGTCGGCGAACCGCACGGTGCCGCGCAACTGCGCCACCCAGTAGTCCGGGCCGGACATCTCACGCTCGCCCGCGAGCGCCCCGGTCGCCGTCGAGACGATGGGCAGCCGGGCCGGTGCGAACGTCAGCCCGGCCACCACCTGGCGGAACTCCTCCAGCACGCCGTCCATGTGCGCGGAGTGGAAGGCGTGACTCACCTTCAGCCGGGTGGCCTTGCGGCCCTCGCCCTTCCATCGGGCGACGAGCCGGTCGATCTCGTCCGCGTCGCCCGACAGCACCACCGACGCCGGGCCGTTGACCGCGGCCACCTCGACTGTCCCGCCCGCCGAAGCGGCCAGCCCGGCCGCCTCCTCCGGGGTGGCGGCGAACGCGGCCATCGCGCCGTCGTCCCGGGCGGCCTGCATCAGGCGGCCCCGGGCCGCGACCAGCGCGCAGGCGGAAGGGAGGTCGAGCACGCCCGCCACGTGCGCGGCGGCGAGCTCCCCGACCGAGTGGCCGATCAGGAAGTCGGGCCGCAGGCCGTACGACTCGGCGAGCCGGTAGAGCGCGACCTCCACGGCGAACAGCGCCGGCTGAGCGTAAAGAGTCTGTCCCAGGCGCTCCGGGTCGGCGATCAGGTCGCGCAGTCCCGTGCCGATGTGGGGCTCCAGCAACGTGGAGATCTCGTCGAAGGCGGCGGCGTACACCGTGGAGGTCTCCAGCAGGCCCGCGCCCATCCCGGCCCGCTGCGCGCCCTGCCCGGAGAACAGGAACGCGAGCCGCTGGTCCGGCAGGGCGCGTCCGGTGACGACGGCCGGGTGGCGCACGCCGTCGCGGAGGGCGGCCAGAGCCCGCACCGGGTCCCCGAGCGCGGTGTCCACCACGGCCCGGCGCTCCAGCCGCGACCGGCGAGTGAGGGTGAACGCGACGTCCTTCGGCGCGGCGGACCCGCCTGCGAGGACGTCGTGCAGGAGGCCCGCCTGCGCGCGCAGCGCGGTCTCCGTCTTCGCCGACAGGACGAACGGCACGCCCTCCTCCGTCGAGGTGCCCGCAGTCGTCGTGGTGACGGTCGTCGTCGCGGCGGTCGTCGTGGTGTCGTCCTGGTCGGGGGAGGGGTCGTCGCCGGTGGCGGGTGGCTGTCCAAGGGTG
>QFZU02000118.1 GCA_003260025.2 Microbispora triticiradicis
GGGTCACCGGTCGCGCGGGCCGCCCGGCTCGCCCGCTCGGCGAGCCCGGCCGGGGCCGCCGCGGCGGCGTCCATGGCGAGGTCCATGGCCCGGGTCACCGCTCCCCAGTGCCGGGCGGCGGACGTCCAGCCCGCCCGCGCCGCGCGTCCGTGGCGCTCGGCGCGCAGCCGCTTGGTGAGGTCGCCCGTGTTGATCAGTACGGGACACGCGGTGGCGCACATGCCGTCCACGGCGCAGGTGTCGACGGCGTCGTAGTCGTACTCCCGCTCCAGCCGCCGCGCGAGCGCCTCGTCGCCCGCCGCCCGGGCCGCGGCGATCTCGCGGCGCAGCACGATCCGCTGACGCGGGGTCGTGGTGAGGTCGCGGCTCGGGCACACCGGCTCGCAGTAGCCGCACTCCACGCAGCGGTCCACCTCGGGCTCGACGGTGACGACGGGCTTGAGGTCGCGCAGGTGCGCCCGCGGGTCGTCGGTGAGCACGACGCCGGGGTTGAGCGTGCCGCCGGGGTCGCACAACCGCTTGACCTCCCGCATGACCTCGTACAGCTCGTCGCCGTACTGGCGGCGGACGAAGGGGGCCATGACCCGCCCGGTGCCGTGCTCCGCCTTGAGCGTGCCGCCGCGGCCGAGCACGGCGTCGACCATCTCCTCGGTGAAGCCGGCGTACCGCTCCGGATCGTCGCCGAAGCGCTCGTTCAGCATGAAGTGGAGGTTGCCGTCCTTGGCGTGGCCGAAGATCACGCTGCGCTCGTAGCGGTGCCGGGCGAACAGCCCGGCGAGGTCGTCGCAGAGGTCGGCGAGGGCGGGCACCGGGACGGCCACGTCCTCCAGCAGCGCCGTCGTGCCGCTGGGCCGGGCCCCTGCGACCGCGGCGTACAGGCCCTTGCGGATGCGCCACAGGGCCGCCCGGCCGGCCGCGTCCCCGCTCAGCCGGGCCGGGGCGGCGAGGTTGAGGCGGGCGAAGACCTCCGCGGCGTCCCGCTCGCGGGCGGCGAGCACCTCGGGCGCGGACTCCTGCCACTCGACCAGCAGCGCCGCGTGGTCGCGCACCTCCAGCGCGCGCAGGACGCCGTCGGCGCCCGGGTCGGTCCGCGCGACCCGCAGCGACTCGGCGTCGAGCAGTTCGACGGCGGCGGGACCCGCGGCGACGATCTCCGGCACCGCCGCCATCGCCGCCCGCAGGGTCGGGAAGACGACCAGGCCGGTCGCGGCGAGCCGGTGCGCCGGCACCGTACGCAGGACGGCCCGGGCGACGAACGCGAGCGTGCCCTCGCTGCCCACGACGAGGCGGGCGAGGATCTGGGCGGGGGAGTCGTGGTCGAGGAAGCTGTTGAGGCCGTAGCCCATGGTGTTCTTGAGGGCGAACTGCGCCTTGAGCCGCCGCACCGACTCGGGGTTGCCGCGGACGCGGTCGCGCAGCCGTTGCAGGCCCTCGGCCAGCGCGGGCTCCAGGGCGCGCAGCCGCGCGTCGGCGTCGGGCGCGCCGGTGTCGACGACGGTCCCGCCCGGCAGCACGAGGACCATCGACTCCAGCGTCCGGTAGGTGTTGGCGTGGGTGCCGCAGGTCATCCCGCTGGAGTTGTTGGCGACGACCCCGCCGATCGTGCACGCCGCCTCGCTGGCCGGGTCGGGCCCGAGCCGGCGGCCGTACGCCGCGAGCCTGGCGTTGACCTGCCGCAGCACGGCGCCGGGCTGCACCCGGACACGGGCGCCGTCGTCCAGCACCTCGATGTCCCGGAAGTGCCTGCGGGTGTCGACGAGCAGGTGCTCGCTCACGCCCTGCCCGCTCAGGCTGGTGCCGCCGGACCGGAAGGTCAGCGGCAGGCCGGTCCGCAGCAGCGCCGCGACCTGCTCGGCGTTCTCGGGCACCAGCACCGCCTGCGGGGTCAGCAGGTAGTGCGAGGCGTCGTGCGCCATGCCGAGCCGGTCGCTCGCCCGCGCACGGGTGATCCCCGGGACGGCCGCCTCCACCGCCGCGATGGCGGCGGGGTCCGGCTGGGTCAGCCGGCGCGCTCCGGCATCGGTATGGCTCATGATCTCATCGCTTTCCCTCAGAGGCGGGCGAGCGCCTCCGCTATCGCCGCGGATCGATGTGGATCTTGGGGCCCGGCCCGGCGCCCGCCGGGCGTCGTCCCGCCAGCACCTCGGCGGCGTCGCCGAGCCCGACGGTGGCCGCCACGAGTGGATGGGCGTCGACCGATCCGTCCGCGTACGCCTCGATGGTTCCGGCCAGGCCGCCCGAGCCACTGAGCACGCCGACGGCGGTGACGTCCTTGAACACGAGGTCGCGGGTGTCGACGCGGCTGGGGGAGGCCGCGATTCCGATATACACTACCCGGCCCGCGGGCCTGACCAGGTCGAGCGCGAGCGCCGGGAGGTCCGCCGCGTTGGACGCGTCGACCACCGCGTCCCACGGGTGCGACGGGAGTGACGGGCGGGTCCACACGTCGTCGAAACCGAGGTCGCGGGGCAGCCGCAGCGCGGGCTCGTCGCGGCCCAGCAGGTGCACCTCGGCCCCCCGCGCCCGCGCGAGCAGCGCGACGAGCAGCCCGATCGTGCCGGTGCCCAGCACCAGCAGCCGGTCGCCGGGCCCCGCGGCGGCCGCCCGTACGGCGCGCAGGGAGTTGGCGCCCGGCTCGACGAGCGCGCCGAGCGTCGCGTCGATCGTCTCCGGCAGCGCGTGCAGGGCCGACGCCGGTACGGCGAGCCGCTCGGCCAGCGCTCCGGGGAAGCCCATGCGGATCCCGATCTCGGCCCGGTCCGGGCAGACATGGCGCAGGCCGGCGAGGCAGAAGCGGCAGCGGCCGCAGCCGAGCATCGTGTCGCCGGTGACGCGGCGGCCCAGCCAGCCGGGGTCGACGCCCTCCCCGAGCGCCGTGACGACCCCGCACCACTCGTGCCCCGGGCGCAGCGGATACCACGCCTGGCCGGTGTGGAGATAGCTCATCGCGCCGCTGAACAGTTCCAGGTCGGTGCCGCAGACACCGGCCCGCTCGACGTCGACGACCACCTGCCCGGGCGCGGCGACCGGCGGTTCGACGTCGAGGACCTCGGCCGCGCCGGGTCCCGTGATGACCAGTGCCCGCATGCGCCCGCCCCTTACCGGTGCGGCCGGACGGTACGGACGGGCGGGAGGACGGATGCGGCTGCGCCGGCGGGGGAGTGGTGGTGCAAGTGGTTCTCCGTGCTGTGGTTCTCCGTGCCGCGGATAGGTGTCCGCCGCCCGCTCACGATCTGCTCACGGGCGGAGCCTCACGATACGGAAGGGGTGACCGGCGGCTCCCAGTAGGGTGCCGGAAGGCCGCGTACGCCGACCCTGGCGGTGAACAGGTGCCCCGAACCGGGGTGCTCGGCCAGCTCCCGGGGGGACATGTTCTCGGTCGCCGTGGTGATCACGAGGACGTCGAGATCCGGACCGGCGAAGGCCGGGCAGGTGGGCTTCGGGGCGCCGACCTCGACCACGGCGAGCAGGCGGCCCGCCGGATCGCGGCACTCGACCCGCCCGCCGCCGAAGACGGCGATCCAGAGGTTGCCCTCGGCGTCGGCGCACATCCCGTCGGGCAGGGTGCCGGGCGGCCCGTCGTCCAGCGTGAACAGCTCCCGCCGCGGCCCGGTCCGGCCGGTGGCCGGGTCGTAGTCGCGCGCCCACACCACCCCGGGCACGCTGTCGACGTTGTAGAGGCGGTCGCCGGAAGGGCTCCAGGCGAGCCCGTTCGACAGGGTCAGGTCCTCGTCGAGGTGGACGAGGGCCGTGCCGTCGAGCCGGGCCAGCACCTCCCGGCCCTTCCGGTCGTCGAGGGCCATGCTGCCGATCAGGAAGCGCCCGGCCGGGTCGACGGCGCCGTCGTTCAGCCTGCTCCGTACGCCCGGGGGGATCACCCGGGCGAGTTCGGCGCGCCGTCCGGTGACGCCGACCCTGGTGAGGACCGCCTGTTCGGCGACGACGAGGTCGCCCTCGGCGGAGACGGCGACCGCGCCCACGGTGCCGCCGAAGGTGTGCAGCGTGGCGGCCTCGATCGCGCCGCTCGCCGGGTCGAGCCGTCCCTCGTGTACGGCGCCCGCGTCGATGTCCACCCACAGCAGGCGCTCCCGGGCGGGATCCCACACGGGACCCTCGCCGAGTGCGTACACGTCCCGGCCGGCCTGCGTCGCGGTGAACCGCCTGGTCATATTTCCGGATATTAGGTCGTTTGCCACCACGATTGCGACTGGGAGAAAAGTGGATCACTTGGCTCTTTCGGGACAAGTGAGGCGTGGGTTAGCCTCGCAGAGTCGTTGACCTCTGTCTCTGACATCTGTCTTTGACCTCCCGAGGAACCTGGGTGCCGCATGGGGACGCGAAGCGCCGAGTGGTACGGCGGAGCCGGCCGCAACTCCTACATCCATCGCGCGTGGATGCGGCGCGGGCTGCCGGCCCATGCCTTCGACGGGCGCCCGCACATCGCGATCGCCAACACGGCGTCGGACCTCACCCCCTGCAACGCGCACCTCGACGAGGTCGCCGAGCACGTCAAGCGCGGCGTGTGGGAGGCGGGCGGCGTCCCGCTGAACCTGCCGGTGGTGTCGCTGGGGGAGACGCAGGTGCGCCCCACGGCCATGCTGTGGCGCAACATGGCCGCGATGGCCGCGGAGGAGCTGCTGCGGGCCAACCCGGTCGACGGGGTCGTGCTGCTCGGCGGGTGCGACAAGACGATCCCCGCGCTGCTGATGGCCGCGGCGTCGGTGGACCTGCCCGCAATCGTCGTTCCGGGCGGGCCCATGCTCACCGGCCACTTCCGCGGCGTCCCGCTCGGCTGCGGCACGGACGTGTGGAAGCTCAGCGAGGAGGTCCGGGCCGGGACGCTGACCGAGGCCGAGTTCATGCGGTCGGAGTCGTCGATGATCCGCAGCAGGGGTCACTGCAACACGATGGGCACGGCCTCCACGATGGGGCTGCTCGCCGAGGTGCTCGGCATGACCCTGCCCGGCGTCGCCGGCACGCCGGCCGCCGACAGCAGGCTCCTGGAGGCCGCCCACGCCAGCGGCTCGCTCGCCGTCGAGATGGTCGCCGAGGACCGCCGCCCCAGCACGGTGCTGACCCGCGGGTCCTTCCTCAACGCCGTCGTCGCGCTCGCCGCGCTCGGCGGGTCCACGAACGCCGTCGTCCACCTGCTCGCCATCGCCGGGCGCCTCGGGGTGGAGCTGACCCAGGACGACTTCGACCGTACGGGGTCGGGTGTGCCGCTGCTGGTGGATCTGCTGCCCGCCGGGCGGTTCCTGATGGACGACCTGCACCGCGCCGGAGGCCTGCACGCCGTCCTGCGCGAGGTCCGCGACCTGCTCGACCCGGAGGCGATCACCGTCACCGGCCGCCCGCTGGTCGACTGGCTCGGCGCCGCGCGCATCCACGACCCCGAGGTCATCCGGCCCCGCGAGACGCCCCTGCTGGAGAACGCCGGAATCGCCGTGCTGTACGGCGACCTCGCCCCCGGCGGCGCGGTGATCAAGCCGGCCGCGGCCTCGCCGCACCTGCTGCGGCATCGCGGGCCGGCCGTCGTGTTCGACTCCGTCGAGGACTTCCACGCGAGGATCGACGATCCGGACCTCGACGTCACGCCCGACTCGGTGCTCGTCCTGCGCGGGTGCGGGCCCCGGGGCTACCCCGGCATGCCGGAGGTCGCCAACATGCCGCTGCCCGCCAAGCTGCTCGCCCAGGGCGTACGCGACATGGTCCGCGTGTGCGACGGGCGGATGAGCGGCACCGCCTACGGCACGGTCGTGCTGCACGTCGCGCCCGAGGCGGCCGCGGGCGGCCCGCTCGGCCTCGTCCGCGACGGCGACATGATCGTCCTCGACGTCGACGCCCGCAGGCTCGACGTCGAGGTCCCGGCGGAGGAGTGGGCTGCCCGCGAGCCGTCCCCGGCGATGACGCGGGCCTTCGCTGCCCCGAGCCGCGGCTGGGAGCGCCTGTACGTCGAGACGGTCGGCCAGGCGAACACCGGCGCCGATCTGGGCTTCCTCACCGGCTCCAGCGGTCACCCGGTGCCGCGCGACTCGCACTGATCGCCAACGCCGGCCCGCGAACACGACCTGCGAACGGCGGCCCGGGAACGCGACCCGCGACCGCCGGCGCCGTCGTCAGCCGGGCTTGCCGGGGTGCAGGACCACCTTGGTCCAGCCCCGGTCCCGCGCGTCGAAGCGCGCGTACGCCTCGGGCGCGTCGTCGATGTCCAGGTCGTGGGAGACGATCCAGGACGGCCGGGCGCCGACCTCGTGGATGAGGGCGCACAACTGGCGGTTGTAGTTCTTCACGTTGCACTGGCCGGTGCTCATCGTCTGCCCCTTCGACCAGAAGGTCCCGTAGTCGATCGCCACCGCTCCCCGCCGGTAGAGGGAGTCGCCGCCGCAGGGGTCGGTCGGGACGAACAGGCCCACGACCGCGATGCAGCCGGTAAACTTTACCGATTTGACCAGGTTGTTGAGGGTCATGCTGGGATGCTCGTCGCCCTCCGGGTCGTGGGCCTGGAAGCCCACGCACTCGCAGCCCCGGTCGGCGCCCGCCCCTTCGGTGAGCTCCAGGACCTGCTCCACTGGGGAGGACACGGAGTCGTCGATCGCGATCGCGCCGATCTCCTCGGCCTTGGCCAGCCGGTCCGGATGGTGGTCGATCACCATCACGCCGCTCGCGTTCCTGAGGAGGGCCGAGTAGGCGGCCATCAGGCCGACCGGTCCCGCGCCGTAGATCACGACGGTGTCGCCCGGCTGCACTCTGGCGAGCACGGTCGCATGCCAGCCGGTGGGCCAGACGTCGGCGAGCATCACGTAGTCGTCCTGCCTCTCCCGCGCGTCCTCGGGCAGCACCAGGCAGTTGAAGTCGCCGTACGGCACGCGCAGCAGTTCGGCCTGGCCGCCCTCGTAGGGGCCCATGTCGGCGTAGCCGTAGGCGGCGCCGGCCCGGCCCGGCTCGGGGTTGGTGGTCAGGCAGAAGGCCGTCAGGCCGTTCTCGCAGTTGGCGCAGAAGCCGCACGAGACGTTGAACGGCATGCAGACCATGTCGCCGACCCTGACCCGGTCGACGGCCGCACCGACCTCGACCACCTCGCCGAGGTTCTCGTGACCGAGGATCCGGCCCGGCTCGAAGTCGGTGCGGCCCTCGTACATGTGCAGGTCGGAGCCGCAGATGTTGGCCGCGGTCACGCGGACGAGCACGTCGGTGTGCCGCTCCAGCCGGGCGTCCGGCACGGTGGCGACACGGACCTTGCGGGGACCTTCGTAGACCACGGCTTTCATGGCTGCCCTCGAACGCGATCGTTGCGCCGGACGGCGTGCGGGCGGTGCGCCGCCTCCGTACGCCGCACGCCGGGCGGGCACTGTCGGCCCGCGCGCCGGCGATACGCCGGCAAGGAAGGCGTACCCCCGCCGGACGTGCGAAAAACGGCGGTACGCCCGGCCTTCGCCGGCCGTGGTCGCCTCACTTGAGGGGGATCCGAGCGGCGATCGTGAAGCCGCCCTCGGGGGTCGGCCCGGCGGAGAACCGGCCGTGGGCGAGGCACACGCGCTCACGGATGCCGGCCAGCCCGAACCCCCCGCCGAGGGAGGGCGCGGCGCGGACGTCGGTCCGGCCGGGCCGCGCCCTGCCGGGGGTGTCGGTCACGGAGACGGCGACCTGGTCGCCGACGGTCTCGCAGATGACCAGCACCCGGGCGCCGGGCGCGTGCTTGCGGATGTTGCTGAGCCCCTCCTGCACCAGCCGGTAACACGCGTGCGAGACCTGCCTCGGCAGCCCCTCCGCGGGGACGTCGAGGCGGAGGTCGACCTGGAGGCCGCTCGCCTTCGCCTCGCCGACCAGCCGCGCGATGGCGTCGACGCCCCCGGCGAGGTCGCCCTCCTCGTGGCGGAGCACGGTGAGCAGCTCACGCAGCTCGCTGAGCGCCTGCACCCCCTTGTCCTCGATGACGGCCGTCAGCTCGCGCACCTCGCCGGGCTCGGTGGCGTCGCGCGCCATCCCGGCGTTGAGCACCATCGCGGTGACCGCGTGCGTGACGGTGTCGTGCATCTCCCTGGCGATCTTCCGGCGTTCCTCCGCCGCGGCGATCTCCTCGCGTTCGCGCACGCCGTGCCGCAGGTCCTGGACCAGCCGCCGGTAGGCGTACACCCAGGTGCCGACCAGGGCGGGCAGGTAGATGAGGGTCAGCGCGCGCACGACGTTGAGGTAGACGGAACGGTCGGTGTGCGGGTTCACGTAGTCGACGGCGCCGTAGACCACCACGAGGGCCAGGGCGACGTACTGCCACCGGCGCGGACGGTGCTCGGCTGTCATCGAGAAGACGGCGAGGATCATCGGCACGGTCTGCCCGGTGACGCAGGCGCAGACGGCGGAGGCGGCGACGGCGGGCCACGGCGTGCGGCGCCGCACGAGCATCGTCGCCGCCGTCACCGCCCCCGCCAGGACCTCGATCCAGAACGGCGCCGTGCCCCACAGGGCGAAGGTGTAACCGCTGACCGACGTCGGGATGGTGAACGCCAGCACGGCGCAGGCGAGCAGCGCGTCGACGACCGGCTCGTGATTCGCTGGAACCATGCCCGCTTTATCCCGCATGGTGCTAGTTTGCTCTGTTTGGTGATTGCCGTCACCCCTCCCAGTAACGTCGGCCGTTCGGTGCCTCCCGGTCTTGACGGATTCAAATGAACGGTCTTTTAATTCCGTTATGGGGCGGATCGCGGGAGTCACCGCGGCCGAGACGCGCGAGCGCCTGCTGCGCGCGGCCGCCGAGGTGTTCGCCCGGCGCGGGTACGACGGCACACGCGTCGCCGACATCGCCGCCGTGGCCGGGGTGAGCAACGGCGCGCTGTACGCGCACTTCGGCTCGAAGGCCGAGCTGATCGCCGCCGCGCTGCACGCCCACGGGCCGGGCCTGCTCGCCGAGCTGCTCGCCGCCGATCCGGCGCGGCCGGTCGCGGACCTGCTCGTCGCCGTGGGCCGCAGGCTCCCGCACCGGCAGGACGCGCGTAGTTCGCTGATCGCCGAGGCGCTGGTCGCGGCCCGCCGCGACGAGGACGTCGCCCGGCCCATGCGTGAGTACGTCGGGGAGCGGGCCGGATGGCTCACCGGCCTGGTGCGGGCCGCCCAGGACGACGGCGCGATCGACCCCGCGCTGTCGGCCGGCGCGCTCGCCCATCTCTGCCTCCTGCTCGCGATGGGCAGCGTGATCGTCACGCCGGACCTGCACGGGGTCGGCGACGAGGAGTGGAGCGCCCTGCTCACCCGTCTCGTCGCCGCTATCGCCCCGGCCGGACCCAATCAACGACCAGAATCGGAAAGCACGGGAGCGACACCATGAAGGTGCAGATCGACCCTGGCCGGTGCCAGGGGCACGGCCGCTGCTACGACCTCGCCCCCGGCCTGTTCGAGGAGGACGACGAGGGGTACGGCCGGGTGCCCGGCGACGGCGCCGTACCGCCCGGGCAGGAGCAGGCGGCGCGGCTGGCCGCGGCGAACTGCCCGGAAAGAGCGGTCGTCCTCACCGAGGAGGCGTGACATGACCGTCGACGACCGCTTCACCGGTGGTTTCCGGAAGCAGGGGCCGCCCGCGGGCACGCGCAACGAGATCGTCACCGGGCCGGTGTCGGACTGGGCCACCGACTTCTCCCACCTGGAGCCCGAGTGGGCCGCCGACCCGTACCCGATCCAGGACGACCTGCGGGCTCGCTGCCCGATCGCGCACACCGGGAGGTTCGGCGGCGGGTGGCTGCCGACCCGGTACGAGGACGTGGCCGCGATCGCCTACGACACCGAGCGCTTCTCCTCGCGGTCGATCATCATGAGCAACTACCGGCCGCCCGCGGAGACCGCGCCCGTGGGGGCCACTCCGCCGATCTCCTCCGACCCGCCGTTCCACCACGACGCGCGGAAACTGCTGCTCCCGGCGTTCACGAAGAAGGCGGTGGCGAGGCGGGAGGAGGCGACGCGGGCGTTCTGCCACTCGCTCGTCGACGCGCTGGAGGGCGCCGACGTCGTGGACGCCGCCCGCGACTACGCGCAGCACATCCCGATCCGGGTGATCGCCGACATGCTCGGCTTCCCGCCCGAGGACGGGCCGCGCTTCAGCAGGTTCGTCGAAAGCGCCCTGGAGGGCGTCAACCTGCCGCCGGAGGAGCGGATGGCGCGCATGGACGAGCTGTTCGACTACCTGTACGACCAAATCCGCGACCACGTGGACAACCCGCGCGACGACCTCACCACCTACCTGGTCGAAGCCGAGCTGTACGGTCACAAGCTGCAGCCCAACCACGTCGCCGGCACGATCGCCCTGCTGCTCATCGCGGGCATCGACACGACGTGGAGCGCCATCGGCGCGTCCCTGTGGCACCTGGCGAAGACCCCGGCCGACCGCGAGCGGCTGGTCGCCGAGCCAGACCTGCTGCCCACGGCCATGGAGGAGCTCCTCCGGGCGTACGCCCCGGTCACGATGGCCCGGCTGGTGAAGGAGGACATGAGCTGGCGCGGCGCCGACATGCGGGCCGACGACTGGGTCCTGCTGTCGTTCCCGGCCGCCAACCGCGACCCCGAGCAGTTCGAGCGGGCCGGCGAGGTCGTCATCGACCGAGAGGTCAACCGGCACGTCGCCTTCGGCCTCGGCATCCACCGGTGCGTGGGGTCGCACCTCGCCCGGATGGAGCTGCGGGTCGCCCTGGAGGTCTGGTTGGAGCGTATCCCGGTGTTCGGCCTCGCCGACCCCGCGGCGGTGACGTGGGCCGCCGGTCAGGTGCGGGGCCCCCGCACACTGCCGCTGCGCCTGGGCGGTGCCTGACGGTCATGTCCTGCCGCGCGGGGCGCGGGCGGCGCCCCGCCGTGGCCGCGGACCCGGGCGTCCTCACGGAGGCGGTACCCGGGACCGTCATCAGGGCCGTTCCCCGGTCCCGGCCGCGGCGGCGTACACCGCCAGGGTCCGCTCGGCGGTGCGTGCCCAGCCGTAACGCTCGCGCACGTACGCCGCGCCCCGCAGCGCGAGCCGTTCCGCCTCATCGGGGTCGTCCAGGCAGCGCAGCAGTGCGGCGGCCAGCTCGCCGGGGTCGTCGTCCGCGCAGCGGAGCGCGCCGTCGCCGACGACCTCGGGCGAGTAGCCGGGCCCGACGACCACCGGGCGGGCGAGCGCCATCGCCTCGACGGCGACCAGGCCGAACGGCTCGTACACGGACGGGAAGAGCACACGTCGGCGGCGAGGAAGTGCGCGAACACCTCGGGGGACGGGAGGAACCGGTTGCCGGCGACGACGTGCCCGCCGGTCCCCGTCCGCTCGATCAGCCGGGCGACCTCGGCGGCGTCGGCGGTCTGCGGTAGCCCCGCGCCGACGAGCACGAACCGCGTGTCACCGTGCTCGGAGACGACCCTCGGCACCGCCCGGATCAGCGTCCCGACCCCCTTGTGCGGCGACGGGCGCCCGGCGAAAACGACGAGCCGCCCCCGTCCGCCGGGCAGGTAGCGGCGGCGTATCTCCGCGCGGGTCCGTTCGCGCTCGTCGTCCGGCAGCGCGGCGAGCCGCAGCAGGTCGGGGTCCTCGTAGCCGTGCGGCACGACGACCAGCCGGTTGCCGGGCCACCCCTGGGCGGCGAGGTCGTCGCGCATGCGGGCGCTCGGCACCACGATCACCCGCGCCGTCCGTGCCTGCGCCGTCTCCAGCAGGTCGAGCAGGACGGCGTACGCCGAGCGGCGCGCTCCGGGCGCGTTCAGCTCGCGGGTGTGCACGTGGAACACGACCGGCAGCCGTCCGAGCGCGCCGCACAGGATCCCGGCCACGCAGCCCATCCAGTCGTGCACGGCGACCACCGCACATCCCTCCCCGGACCGCCTTTCTCCGCGTGGTCCCGGCCGTCGGCGGGCCGCCTCGGCGCGCAGGATGCGGGCGGCGGCGCGGACGTTGAACACCAGCAGCCCGGCGACCCTGGCCGGCCGCCGCAGCGCGGCCGGGACGCGGGAGCCGGCGTCGATGCCGTAACCGGGGGTGGGAAGCCGCCGGAGCGTCACGTCTCCACGACGTTCGGCCGGGGGAGCCGCGCCGCGGCGGGCGGCCCCGAAGACCTCGATCGGCACGCCGAGGTCCCGGAGGGCGGCCATGATCCGCTCGGCGTACCGGCCCAGCCCGCCGACGACGCCGGGCGGCACCTCCGAGCACACGACGTAGACCCGGGCCGGACCGTCCATCAGCCCGCTCCGGCGGCGGTCGGGAGATCATCGGTGAGCGCGGACACGAGGCGACGCTAGCGGGGCCGGGCCCTCCCCGCCAAGATCCGCTGTCCCTGTCCCGCCTACTGTCCCGCGCCCGCCCCGAACCCCGTGCAGTGCCCGCCTCCGAGCGCTGTGCCGCCCCCGTGCCGTATTGCTGCGCCGTCACTCTGCCGGCGCGGTGGCCCCTGCGCCGGGCCTGCACCGGGCCTTCGCCGTGCTCGCGAGCGCGTCCGCGCCCACTTGTAGTCTCGCCTCGTGCGGAACGACTCACGGGGCGGCACGAACTCACGGGGCGGCGGGGACATGCCGGGCGGCGGGGTGGACCCGCGCCGGCATCTGCCGGCCGGTGGGACCCTGCCCGGCCACCGCCTGAGGTTCGGGTCCGGCGCGGCCGGCATCGAGCGTCTGGAGGCCTCGCTGACCGGGGAGGGGTTCGCTCCGCACCGCCACGACACCTACGCGATCGGCATGACGTTCCACGGGGTGCAGACGTTCCGTTACCGGGGCGAGGCGCGGCACTGCCTGCCGGGGGAACTGCACGTGCTGCACCCCGACGAGGTGCACGACGGTACGGCCGGCACCGACGAGGGGTTCGGTTATCGGATCATCTACCTCGACCCGTTCCTCGTGCAGGAGGCGCTGGGCGGGGGCCCGCTGCCCTTCGTCGCCGACCCCGTGATCGGGCGGCGCGACGTCGACCCCGCGCTCGCCGCGTGCCTGCGGGACATCGACGAGCCCCTGGACGGCTTCGGCCGCCTCACGACGACGCTGCTCGCCGCCCGGACACTGGTCAGGCACGCGGCCGTGCGCCGCCCGGGCAGGCCGGCTCCGCTGGCGCTTGAGGCGCTGGCCCGCGTACGGGACCTCATCACGGAGGATCCGGCGGTGCGGCACTCCCTCGCCGAGTTCGAGGCGGTCTCGGGCCTGGACCGATGGACGATCGCGCGGCAGTTCCGCACGGCCTTCGGCACCAGCCCGACCCGCTTCCGCACCATGCGGCAACTGGACCGGGCGCGGCGCCTGCTGCGCGACGGCGTGCCGCTGTCCGAGACGGCCCAACTCGCCGGTTTCGCCGACCAGGCCCATCTGACGCGCATGTTCAAGCGCACCTACGGCCTCACGCCCGCCCGGTGGACCGCCGCGCTCGCCTGACCATGCTCGCCTGATCGGCGTTCGCCTGGTCCGTACTCACCTGATCGGCGTTCGCCTGGTTCGGGCACGCGGGCATCGGGATCGTCGCGGCGCTCCGGTCCTCGCTCCGGTCCTCGCCACTGGCCGGGAGCGGGTCAGAGCCCTCCGGCGACCTCCAGGACGGCGCCGTTGACGTAGGACGCGCGGTCCGACAGCAGCCAGCGGACCGCCTCGGCGATCTCCTCCGCCTTTCCGGGGCGGCCCAGTGGCACCCGCGCCGCGACCCGTGCCGCCCGGCCCGGCTCTCCGGCCCGGGCGTGGATCGTCGTGTCGATCGTCCCCGGCGAGACGGCGTTGACCCGGATGCCCGCCGGGCCGAGCTCCCTGGCCAGGCCCACGGTCAGCGTCTCGGCCGCCGCCTTGGTCGCGGCGTAGGCGACGTACTCGCCCGGGGAGCCGGTGCGGGCCGCGACCGAGGTGACGTTGACGATCACCCGGCCGATCGTCCCACCAGTGGCCGGGCCGGTCGCTGCGCCGGTCGTCGCGGCGGTCGCGGGCGTACGGCCGGACCAGCGGCGCGCGGCCTCCCGGCACAGCCGCACCGGCGCCACGAGGTTCACCTCGACGACCCGCCGCAGGTCGGCGTCGGTCAGTTCGGCGAAGGGGCCGAGCCTGCCGGTGACCCCGGCGTTGTTCACCAGGCCCGTGACCTCGCCGGCCGACTCGGCCAGGTCGAACAGCCGGGCCGGCGCGTCCTCCTCGGTCACGTCCAGGCGTACGCCCCGGACCAGGGCGCCGCGGCCGCCGAGGTCGTCCTCCAGCGCCTTGGCGTCGGCGTCGGAGCCGGAGTGCGTGAACACGACCCCGTACCCGTCCGCGCACAGGAGTTCGACGATGCCGCGGCCGATGCCGCGGGTGCCGCCGGTGACGACGACGACCGGGCGAGAGGTCATGCGCATGCTCCTTCTCCGAGTGTTCCGCCTGTCTCCTGCGCCCCCTGCGCCTCCCGCGTCCTCGCCTCGATCGCGTGGACGACGGCCGCCATGTCGAGCGCGCCGTGGCCCAGCCCGAGGGTCTCGCCGAACAGGGTGTGGCAGACGTCCAGCAGCGGCGAGGCGATGCCGGCCTGCCGCGCCGCCTCGGCGATGAGGCGGTTGTTCTTCAGCACGTCGGCGATGGCGGCCTGGGCGGCGAAGTCGCGCCCGGCCAGCTTCACCGCCTTGACGCGGGAGACGTCACTCGCCATCTGGCCCGAGTTCAGCACGTCCACGAGCAGCCCGAGGTCCAGACCCTGGCGCTCGCCGAAGTGCAGCGACTCCGCCAGGCCGGTGACCGTGGTGATGAGGAAGATGTTCACCGCGAGCTTCGTCAGCAGCGCCCTCGGCGCCGGGCCGCACACCACCGTCTTGCCGCACATCGGCGCCAGCAGCGGGCGGACCTCCGTCACCGTCTCCGGCCGCCCGGCCAGCATCGCCACCAGCCGCCCCTCCTCGGCGGGCACCCGGGAACCCGAGATCGGCGCCTCGGCGTAGCGGCCCCCGGCCGCGAGCACGTCGGCCTCCAGCCCGGCCGAGTAGGCGGGGGAGGTGGTGCCCATGTGGACCACCGTACGGCCCGCGACGAGCCCGGCGAAGCGCGGCGTGCCGCGCTCCAGGACGGCGTCGACGGCGGCCTCGTCGGCCAGCATGAGGAGCACCGTGGACGCCCGCCGGAACACGCCGGCCACGTCGTCCGCGACCACCGCGCCCGCGGCCCGAAGCGGCTCGCTCCTGGCGGGCGTGCGGTTCCACACCACCAGCGGCGTCCCCGCCCGGGCCAGGTTGAGCGCCATGGGCTGTCCCATGATCCCGAGCCCGACGAAGCCCACGTCCATCGTCCGCCTCCGCGCGCAGATGCCCGCGCCGACCGCCATGGCCGGCGCCGGAGACCGTTGTAGCGCACGCCGAGGCGGTGGTCTTGAACGATTGTGCCGCCCGCCGGTGACCGAGCCGCCCCCATGGTGGCGGCTCGCGGTGGCGGCTGGTGGTGGCGGCCCGTGGCCGGTTGCCCCTGGCGGGTGGCAGGGGCGGGTGCCGGTGGTCAGCGGGTAGCGGTGGTCAGCGGGTGGCCGCGCGGTGGCCGCACCACCAGCCGAGCGCGTAGCCGGCGACGAGCCCCGCCGCGGCGGCGAGCGCCTTCGGCGACGACATCGCGGACTTCAACTGCTTCAGGCCGCCCTTCGGGTCGGCGACGGCGCCCGCGACGCTCCCGGCCGCCGACACCACCGTGTCGCCCAGGTTCTTGATGGCGGTGTTCAGGGATTCCATGGTCGGCTCCAGTCGGCGGTGCCCTTCGCGGTGTTCCCGGGGGTGCCCGTGCCCGTGTGCCGGGATGCCCTTCCCGCCGTTCGCCCACGTAAACGGCGGGTTCGCCCGTGCGCCCCGCCCCTCCTGGGCGGAACACGGGAGTTCTCGGTCCGGCCGGTCAGCCGGGATGGCGGCGCAGCAGCAGCATCGCGGCGTCGTCGGGGACCGGGCCGCCGACATGGCGCAGCAGATCGGCCCGCAGGTCGTCCAGCGCCGCCTGGGGGTCGGCGCCCTGGGCCAGGTGCGCCCGCTCGGCGAGAGGATAGAAGCGTCCCGCCCGGTCTCGCGCCTCGATCACGCCGTCGGTGTAGAAGAGGATCTGGTCGCCCTCCCCGAAGGGCAGCCGGTGCGGTTTGGGCCGCGGCGAGCCCAGCGCGCCGAGCCCGAGCGGGAGCGCCTCCTCCTGGGGTTCGGCGAAGTAGGCCGTGCCGTCGGCCCGCAGCACGAGCGGGGCCGGGTGGCCGCAGTTGAGCAGCGAGATCTCTCCCTCGTGGACCTCGGCGAGGATCGCGGTGACGAACTTCTCCCCGCTCAGATGGCGGCCCAGGCTGGCCTCCACGCGCTCGGCCACCCCGGAAAGCTCGGACTGGTCGTAGGCGGCCTCCCGGAAGGCGCCGAGCACCCACGCCGCGGTCTCGACCGCCTCCAGGCCCTTGCCCTGCACGTCGCCGATGAGGATCCGGACGCCCTCGGGCGTGGTGACCACCTCGTACAGGTCGCCGCCGATCTGGGCCTCCGCCGCGGCCGAGGTGTAGGAGAGCGCCACCCGCAGGTCGCCGGCCCGGCGGGGGACCGGGCGCAGCAGCACTCTCTGGGCGGCCTCGGCGACCAGGCGGACGTTGGCGAGCTCCCGCTCCCGCCGGTTCCGCAGCCTGCTGGCCAGCATGCTCGCGGCGGTGACGCCGACGATCGCCGCGATCGTGAGGTTGTTCTGCGTCCGGCCGAACAGGCCGTCGTAGACGGCGAGGGGGAGGCAGATGGCCAGGGCGAGCGCGCCCACCAGGGCCGTACGGCGGACGCCGCCCGCCACCGAGGCGAAGGTCGGTCCCAGGGTGAGGAGCGGCAGGAAGCCCACACCGGGCCCGCTGATCAGGTCGACGACGACGACCAGGGAGATCGCGATGAACGGCAACGCGCGCAGGAGGCTCTGAGAACTCATCGCGACTCCAATGCCGGCCCCCGCGCCATTACGAGACACCTTCAGTGATGGCTTTACTCCTTCCCGGCTCCGAAGCGGACACTCCCGATCTTCCGCGGCGTATGACGGCTTTTTGGGATCATCCCACCCAGGTGGTCACGCGAGACGTTCGATCACTACGAGTGATGACGTTACTCGAATTCGTGATGTGGCGGGTGGTAAAGACGGACATTCGCGCCATCGGCCGGGCCATGGACTCAGGGCAGCTCGGCGAACCGTTCGACCCGGTCCGTACGGCCGGACACGATGATCACATCGCCGTAGCCGAGCTCCGTCTCGGCGGTGGCGTAGGTGAACTCCTCGTCCGGCCGCTTCACGGCCACGACCGTCACACCGTACTTGCGGCGCAGGCTGGACTCGCCGAGGGGAATGCCGACGTACTCCTTGGGCGGGAGGGTCTTGGCCAGCGCGAAGTTCTCGTCGACCTCCATGTAGTCCAGCATCCGCCCGCTCACCATGTGGGCCACGCGCTCGCCCATGTCGTGCTCGGGGAAGACGACGTGCTGGACGCCGATCCGGCTGAGAATGCGGCCGTGCTGGCTGCTGACCGCCTTGGCCCAGATGTCGTCGATCTCCATCTCCACCAGCAGCGACGAGGTGAGGATGCTCGCCTCCAGGTCGCTGCCGATGGCGCAGACCGCGCGGTAGAAGTCCGGCAGCCCGAGCTGACGCAGCGCCTCGGGGTCGGTGGCGTCCGCCCTGGCGATGTGGGTGATCTGGCCCGCGAGGCTCTGCACCACCTTGGGCCGGTGGTCGATGGCCAGCACCTCGGTGCCGCGCCGCACCAGTTCGAGGGCGAGCGAGGTGCCGAAACGGCCGAGACCGATCACCGCCACGGGGTCGTTTCTCTTGTCAGCCAACGATGACGTCCTCCTCCGGTAATTCATAGCGGCGGGTGCGTTCCTTGAGCGCCAGCGCGGAGCCCAGCGTGAGCGGGCCGATCCGGCCGACGAACATCAGCAGCGTGAGCAGCGTCTGCGCGGCGGGGGAGACGGCGGAGACGACGCCGACCGACAGCCCGGCCGTGCCGAAGGCGGAGACCACCTCGAAGAGCACCTTGTCCGGGGCGTGCGGCGTCAGCACCAGCAGGATGTAGCTGAAGAGCGCGACCAGGCCCGCACTCAGCACGGTGAGCGAGACCGCCTGCCGCTGCGCCGCCTCGGTGAGGCGGCGGTGGCCGATGTTCACCTGGCTCTCGCCGCGCAGCTCCGCCCACACGATGAACGTGAGCAGGCCCAGCGTGGTGACCTTGATGCCGCCGGCGGTGCCCGCGCTGCCGCCGCCGACGAACATCAGCAGTTCGGTGACCAGCCAGCTGGACGGGTGCATCTGCGCGATGTCGACGCTGTTGAAGCCGGCGCTGCGCGGCATGACGGCGGTGAAGAAGGCCGTCAGCAGCTTGGCCTCCCCGTCCAGCGGGCCGAGGGTGCGGGGGTTGGCCCACTCGGTGACGAGGAAGACCAGCGTGCCGCCGGCCAGCAGGACGGCGGTGACCGCGAGCGTGATGCGGGTCAGCAGCGACCAGCGCTTCGGGCGGCGCCAAGAGCGGCGCAGCTCGAACACCACGGGATAACCGAGCCCGCCCACGATCACCGCCACCGCGACGGTCAGGCAGATCCACGGATCGGCGGCGAACCGGACCAGGCTGTCGGGCCACAGCGCGAAACCGGCGTTGTTGAACGCCGAGACCGCGTGGAACACGCCCAGGTAGAGGCCGCGGCCAGGGGACTCGCCGTACCCGACGACGAACCTGAGCGTGAGGACGGTCGCGATCACGGCCTCGCAGGACAGGTTGAACACCACGACCTTGCCCACCACCCGCCGCAGGTCGCCTCCGTTGAGCACCCGGGTCTCCGCCTGGGCGGACAACCGGGCGCGCAGGCCCAGCCTGCGGGAGACGAGCAGGGTGAAGACGGTGGCGAGGGTCATGATGCCGAGGCCGCCCACCTGGATCAGGGCGGCGATGACCACCTCGCCGAACGGCGACCAGTGCGCGGACGTGTCCACGATGGTCAGCCCGTTCACGCACACCGCGGAGGTGGCGGTGAACAGGGCGGTGATCCAGTCGGAGGGCCTGCCCGAGGTCGTCGCGAGCGGACTTGACAGCAGGGCGGTCCCCAGGAGCACGGCCGCGCCGAACACCGTCGTGATCACCTGCGCCGGCTGGATGAAGCGCCCCAGCACCGCCCAGAACAGGCTCATGCCGGCAGCGGCGCGCTCATCGGCGGCCCGCCGTGCTCGCTACCACCCGGAAACCTCCCCTGTCCGGAAACGGCGGGACGTCGCCGACCAGACTTCCCGGCACACCGCGGCTAACCGTAACAGCATTTATGTCGTGTAACGCACCAGGGGCGATGTCAGGCCGGGGCGGTCCGGCACCGGAACGCCCCGCTGTAAATTTCACCCTCCGCTTCCCATCGACGGTCCGGGTCCCGTCCTCGAACCGGCAGATGGGGCGCGTTCCCGGCGTCTCGGCCGGAGGGGGAGGCGGCGCACGGACCTTGACGGGGTGTCACCGCCTCGTGTTTGCTCCGCTGCACCACCACCGCCACGACCCGACAGAAGAACGGCCTGTCCTATTCGAAGACTTGTTAGCGCTAACACTTCAGGCCCCCCTGTGTTAGCGCTAACAACCCTTCTCCTCGCAGCCCGTCCGGGAGCGCTCATGAAGATTCCTCGTCTGCGGCTCTGGATCGCCGCCGGGGTCGCCGCCGTGATCGGCGCGGCCGGTGCGCTGACCACGACCACCGCCCACGCCGCCACCGGATGCCGGGTGGACTACTCGGTCAGCAGCCAGTGGCCCGGCGGCTTCGGGGCGAACGTGACCGTCAACAACCTCGGCGACCCGGTCAACGGGTGGCGGCTGACGTGGTCGTTCCCCGGCGGGCAGACGATCAGCCAGCTCTGGAACGGCACCTACACCCAGTCCGGCTCCCAGGTGACGGTGACCAACGTCTCCTACAACGGCGGCATCCCGAGCGGAGGCAGCACGAGCTTCGGCTTCAACGGCAACGGAGACGGCGCCACCTCCGCCCCGTCGGGCTTCGCCCTCAACGGCACGGCCTGCACCGGTTCGACGGGCCCTTCCGGCACGCCTTCGAGCACTCCGTCGAGGAGCCCCTCGGCCAGCCCTTCCGCGAGTCCCTCGGCCAGTCCGTCGTCCACCCCGCAGGCGTCTTCCAAGCCCTGTGACATCTACGCGGCGGGCGGCACGCCCTGCGTGGCCGCGCACAGCACGACCCGCGCGCTCTACCGCGCCTACAACGGCAACCTGTACCAGGTCAGGCGGTCGTCCGACAACGCGACCAGGAACATCGGCGTGCTGAGCGCGGGCGGCGTCGCCAACGCCGCCGCCCAGGACTCGTTCTGCTCCGGCACCACCTGCGTCATCACCGTCGTGTACGACCAGTCCGGGCGGGGCAACGACGTCTGGTACCAGGGATCGGGCGGGGCCGGCGGCAGGGCCACCCCCGCGAAGGCGACGACCGAGTCGCTGACGGTCGGCGGCAGCAAGGCGTACTCGCTGTACATCAACCCCGGCAACAGCTACTGGCGCGACGGCCACACGACCGGCGTGCCGACCGGCAGCGCTCCCGAGGGCGTCTACATGGTGACCAGCGGCACGCACGTCAACAGCGGCTGCTGCTTCGACTACGGCAACAGCGAGACGACCCGGAGGGCCGACGGCGCCGGGGCCATGGACGCGATCTACTTCGGCACGAGCTGCTGGTTCGGCGGCTGCTCCGGAAGCGGTCCGTGGGTGCAGGCCGACCTCGAATACGGCCTCTACCCCGGTGGGAGCAGCTCCTGGAACCCGAACCAGCGGGCCTTCACCAGCAAGTTCGTCACCGCGACGCTCAAGAACAACGGCACGTCCCGGTTCGCGATCAAGGGCAGCAACGCCCAGTCCGGCAGCCTGTACACCCTCTACGACGGCTCGCTGCCCCCCGGCTACAGCCCGATGCGGAAGCAGGGCGCGATCATCCTCGGCAGCGGCGGCGACTGCTGCGCCACCAACACCAACCTCAGCGCCGGCACCTTCTACGAGGGCGCCATCGTCTCGGGCTACCCGTCCGACGCGACCGAGAACGCGGTCCAGGCCGACGTGGTCGCCGCCGGCTACCGCTGAACCGCCCGTCTGACCTCCGCTCCGCGGGTCCGTCCCCTGAGATCGTCCCTGAGCTCGCTTCTGAGATCGAGAAAGGAAGGCTCCTCGTGACCCTGTCCCGGAGAGACTTCACCAAGGCGGCCCTCGGTTCCGCCGCGCTCGTCACCGCGGGCGCGGCGGGCTTCCCGCGGGCGGCGCGGGCGGCGACGTACGCCGCCTACGTCTTCGCGTACTTCACCGAGTCGCCGTCGGGCCAGGGTGCGGACTACGGCCTGCACCTGGCGGTCAGCCGGGACGGTCTGAACTGGACGCCGCTGAACCAGAACAACCCGGTCGTCACCCCTACGGCCGGTCAGCTGGGCCTGCGCGACCCGCAGGTGTTCCGGAAGAACGACGGCACGTTCGTCGTGATCGCCACCGACCTCAAGGGCACCGACTGGAACTCGAACAGTCAGTATCTGCACGTCTGGGACTCGGTGAACCTGACGAACTTCACGGGATACCGCCGGGTGCGGATGCAGACCACCAACGACCACACCTGGGCGCCGACGGTCTTCTGGGACGCCTCGCGCGGGCAGTACGGCATCGTCTACTCCGCGGCCGAGATCCTCAGGGTGAACTACACGACGGACTTCGTCACCGTCGGCGCCGCCCAGACCTTCTTCAGCCCGGGCTTCGGCGTCCTCGACGGCGACATCGTCGTGGACGGTGGAACCACCTACCTCTACTACAAGAACCTCGGTGACGGCCGTCTCTACGGGGCGCGGTCGTCCACGGGCGCCCCCAACAGCTTCACCACCTACACCAGCGGCCTGATCCAGGGGAGCGGCATCGAGGCGCCGCTGCTGCACCGGACCAACGAGGGCGGGTGGCGGCTGTGGGGCGACTCGTACAGCCCGGTCAACAACGACTACTACGCCTGGGGGTCGGCCAACGTCGGCGCCAACTCCTGGAGCGTGCTGAACCAGCGTGACTACACCCCGCCGCTGAACTCCAAGCACGGCTCGATCGCCCAGATCACCGACGCCGAGTACAACGCCCTGGTCAGCCGGTGGGGGACGCCCAACTGGGTGCGGCTGAAGTCCTCCAACTACCCCGACCGGTTCGTACGGCACCAGAACAACGTCGCGCGCATCGACGCCTATCCCTTCGATCCGTACCGCGACCAGATGTGGCGGATGGTCCCCGGCCTCGCCGACTCGGCCGGCGTGTCGTTCGAGTCGGTGAACTACCCCGGCAGCTACCTGCGGCACTACAACTACGAGTTGCGGCTCGCCGCCGCCGAGAGCACCGCGACGTACCGCGCCGACGCCACCTTCTACCGCACCGCCGGCCTGGCCGACTCGGCGTGGACGTCGTTCCGCTCCTACAACTACCCCGACCGCTACATCAGGCACTACGACTACCTGCTCCGCATCGACCCGCTCAGCGCGTCGTCCAGCTCCGTCGACCGGCAGGACGCCACCTTCCGCATCACTTCCTGACGGCGCGTCCATGCCGTCCGGCCTTGAATATCATGTCTCTCGATATATGATGAGCACATGACACCACGGCCGATCACCGAACCCGCCTTTCTCGTCCTCACCGCACTGGTCGACGAGCCGCGGCACGGCTACGGCATCGCGCAGGAGGTGGAGCGGCTCTCCGGAGGGCGCGTCCAGCTCAAGATCGGCACCCTGTACGGCGTGCTCGACCGGCTCGCGGCCGACGCCCTGGTGGAGCCCGACCGGGAGGAGGTTCGGCAGGGACGGCTGCGCCGCTACTACCGCCTGACCGACGAGGGGGCGCGGGCGCTGGAGGAGGAGGCCGTCCGGCTGGCCGACAACGCCCACCGCGCCGTCGAGCGGCTGCGCCTCCGCCAGGCGGGAGGCCTGGCATGAGCGTGCTGGAGGAACGCTACCGGCGGGTTCTCCGGTTGCTGCCCGCGTCCTACCGGGCGCGGCGCGAGGAGGAGATGGTCTCCGCCTTCCTCGACGGTGCCCGGCGCGCGGAGACGGGACTCGACGACCAGCGGGTGCGGTGGGCGGAGATCGCCGGCGTGGCCGCGCTCGCGCTGCGGGTGCGGCTCGGCGGCCCCGGCTCGCCGCCGGGGGAGTACGCCACGGGAGAGGCGGTCCGGGGGGCCGCGATCCTCGGCCTGGTCTTCTGGACGATGACCGGCACGCTGTTCGCCGCGCAGACGGTGCTCACGTACGGCGTCGTCGCCGGCGTGCTCCCCGACGGGCTCATGGGCATCGGCGACCCCGAGTCGCCGGAGCGGCTGCGTCAGGTGCTGTCCGGCCTCGCGCCGCTGTTGTGGGCCGCGAGCCTCGGAGGGCTCGCCGCCGGCCGGGCGGGCACGGCCAAGGCGTCGGCGTGGGCGGCCCTGGTCCTGCCGTACGCGCTGGAACCCGCGACGGGCGGCGGTCCGGCCCGGGTCGCGGGGCTCCTGACGGCGCTGCCGGCCCTGGTGACGGCGCTGGCGCTGACGGCCGGGTTCCACCGCGACGCTCCGCCGCCGCGCCTGCGCGGTGCGGCGGCCGCGCGGGTCGTCGCCTTCCCGGCCG